>NZ_JBCMYF010000049.1:0-750 GCF_050483325.1 Metabacillus idriensis | reverse complement strand
AACGGGGGATTCCGCTTTTCTAGTTAACGGCAAGAAAATGAAGCTATTCTTTGTGTGTCGATGCCGAAGTAATCCCATCTGAATTGGCGCGGTCTCCATCTGTATCCAGCAACTGACGTTCTGCCGACAAAGGTTGGATAGAACCAAAAACTATTGCCGTTGTTAAGCCAGACGTAAGTATAACGGAATAAACAGCCGCTGATAGCTCCTGGGTCAACTGCAAAAAGGGATGGTCCCTGCTGGGGAATTTGACCTGGCGGCGGACCTGTTGGAGCTTGACCCTGTCCTCCTCCACCAAATCCCGGCGGCTGCCCTGGCGGCATTCCGCCTCCCGGTCCAAAACCTCCCGGACCAAATCCGCCACCTGGTCCAAATCCTCCGCCTGGCGTTCCAATGAATATTTGACGATCATATGGATAATACATATTCACATTCCTCTCCTCATTAGCCTACACATACACCATATGCAGGAATGGAAGAGGGAGTGATAGTGGAATATTCTGCAGACAACTTAAAATTGGCACCAAATAAATAACAATCCATTGAAGGAGAAAAATACGCCTGCGATGAGGACAACAGTTGAGGATTGAATAAGAAAAATGGTATCAAATGGACTCTATGAAGGTATTTAATCTCTAAATTCAGTTATGAACTTGGAGGTCGTTTAGATTTTGCAGCTTACTTTCCAATTCAGAGTGAATACTGTCCAGAATGCCTTTTTTACTAGCGGAAATCTTTCATTTACTTGCC
>NZ_JBCMYF010000048.1:0-3188 GCF_050483325.1 Metabacillus idriensis | reverse complement strand
TCTGTCTGTCGGAGCTAAACAGTCGGCTCCGCTTTTCTATTTATTATCGCAATAAAAAATCCGGTTTTCAATGTTTATCATGCGTAGGGGGAATATGATAAAATAGACGTGGAATTGATTTGGAAGGAGATTTTTATGAAACGAAGAATTGAAGTGAATGAAGCAGTACTTGATCAAGAAAGAATGATACTAAAAGCGCTGCCCTTTGAAAAGGTTGATTTAAGCGGTTTGACAGCAACGGGCCAAGTGCTGGTTGACTCCGATCAATTAGCGTTTATTTACATAATGGATCATCATGAAGACTTTATTTATACTAATTTGCCTGCAGCGGTTTGGCCGCAGCTGAAAACAGCATTAGACAGCGAAATTCCTGTTGATCTTCATGTAAATGGTGTAACAGTTGAATTGACAGATATTCATGAAGAATTATCCTATCTGCTTGAGAATATCAAAGATAATGCAAACTACGGGGAAGAAATGGAAAAGAAAGTCGTTGAGACATTTGGCTTAAATGACTAATACATAAAAGCATGTTGTTTATTTATAAGAAAAGTTTGAGTATTGATGGCAAGCGGAGCTGCCCGGCTTCCAGGCAAGGACAAATCAGCAAAATCAAACATGGACTTTTTTGCAGAATTCCTAGAAGCTGAATGGGCGCTTGCGCTTTTCTTATGACGAGGGGGAAGGCTATGATCGGCAGAAAATGGGAAGTTTTTTTAGCACCGTATCACCAGGCGGTTGATGAGCTGAAAGTGAAGCTCAGAGGGACAAGATCGCAGTATGAACTAGAAGGCAGCCATTCTCCGATTGAATTTGTAACAGGAAGAGTAAAGCCGACGGCAAGTATTCTTGATAAAGCAAGGCGCAAAAATATCGCCTTAGATGCTCTTGAGACTGAGATGCAGGATATAGCGGGCATCCGTATGATGTGCCAGTTTGTAGATGATATAAAACTTGTCGTCGACATGCTCAGACAGCGGAACGATTTTGAAATCATTGAAGAACGTGATTATATTTCACAGAAAAAAGCAAGCGGATACCGCTCCTATCATGTCGTCGCCAAATATCCTGTTCAAACGGTATCAGGAGAAAAAATCATTCTGGTGGAGATTCAAATCAGAACGCTCGCGATGAATTTTTGGGCAACTGTTGAACATTCTCTTAACTACAAATACAGCGGGAATTTCCCCGAAGACATTAAAATCAGGCTGAAAAGATCAGCTGAAGCAGCTTTTCTTTTAGATGAAGAGATGTCAAAGATTCGCGGAGAAATAAGAGATGCACAAGTCATTTTTTCAAGGAAAACAGAAACGAAAGATAAATGATGAATAAAGGGGCATGCTATTATGAAATTTGCGGTCACATCTAAAGGAGATGCCGTTTCAAATACACTAATGCATAAAATGAAAGCCTATTTAATGGATTTTCATCTTGAATACGATGAGGACAAGCCTGATATTGTGATTTCAGTCGGAGGAGACGGCACGCTTTTATATGCTTTTCACCGTTACCGCAGCAGACTTGATAAAACGGCATTTGTAGGAGTGCATACTGGTCATCTCGGTTTTTACGCGGACTGGGTACCGGATGAAATTGAGAAGCTTGTCATTGCGATTGCGAAAACACCTTATCAGGTTGTTGAATATCCGCTGCTTGAAGTCATCATCAGACATAATGACGGAGGACGGGAAGCCCGCTATCTTGCCTTAAATGAATGTACTGTCAAAGCGATTGAAGGCTCACTTGTCATGGATGTTGAAATCAAGGGCCAGATTTTTGAAACCTTCCGCGGCGACGGTCTCTGTATGTCTACTCCATCTGGAAGTACAGCATATAATAAGGCTCTTGGCGGTGCTATTTTGCACCCGTCCATTCCTGCTATTCAAGTCGCTGAGATGGCCTCAATCAATAACAGGGTATTCAGAACAGTCGGCTCGCCTCTTATTTTGCCGGACCATCATACTTGTTTATTAAAGCCTGTAAATGATGTTGATTTTCAAATCACGATTGATCATTTGACGCTCCTGCATAAAGATGTAAAATCAATTCAATGCCGCGTTGCCAATGAAAAAATCAGGTTTGCAAGATTCAGGCCGTTTCCATTCTGGAAGAGAGTCCGTGACTCATTTATTTCGGAGTAGGATCCTGAAAGGAAGATCGTGGTGAACGCGTTTCAATTAAAATGGACAATCTCTGATGCAGAAGATGGCATACTCATACGGGATTACCTTAAGGAAAAGAATATTTCAAAGCGCGCTTTAACAGATATCAAGTTCTGCGGCGGAAGCATTTTAGTCAATAATGAACATGCAACCGTCCGTTTCGAGCTAAGGGCAGGGGATATCCTCAAGGTCATTTTTCCTATAGAAAAGCCAAGTGAAGGCATGCTTCCTGAAAAAGTTGATTTTGAGATTGTATATGAAGATGAATGGTGTCTTGTCATCAATAAGCCGCCTTACCTTCCTGCCATTCCCTCACGTGAGCATCCTAAAGGGACGCTCGCAAATGGGCTGCTTTATTATTACAGTGAAAATGAGATTGCTGCAACTATCCATATAGTCAACCGCCTAGATAAGGATACTTCAGGGCTAATGCTTGTTGCTAAGCACCGCTTTGCCCATTCCTTGTTTTCATCCCAGCAGAAGCAGGGTGGAATCAAACGGACCTATTTTGCATTGGTTGAAGGAGAAGTGAATGGGAAACAGGGCACCATTTCAGCCCCGATCGGAAGAAAAGAAGACAGCATTATCGAACGGACCGTGAGAGATGATGGGAAGCATGCTGTAACCCATTACCAGGTTATTTCGTATTCAGAATGCAATAGTCTTGTTTCCCTGAAACTTGAAACAGGAAGAACTCATCAAATAAGAGTTCATATGGCGCACATCGGCCATCCGCTATGCGGCGACAGCCTGTATGGGGGCAGTCATCGGCTAATTCCAAGGCAGGCATTGCACAGTGCAGAACTGTCATTTATTCATCCTTATTTTGAAAAAGAAATGAACTTCAAGATTGATTTACCGAATGATATCCAGTCGGTGATCAGCAGAAAAAACTCATGTTGAATTCAGCATGAGTTTTTTTCATTATGAGTATTAGGAATCAACCTGGGGTTTTGATTCCACGAATGCCGCTCATTCAAGGAAAGGAGGAATCATAAAGGTGTTATGATTCCACGAATCCCGCTT
>NZ_JBCMYF010000047.1:0-1451 GCF_050483325.1 Metabacillus idriensis | reverse complement strand
TGAAGTGACCCCAAAAAGTTAGACACGTTATTTCATCAGGCTGCTTGTTGGGCAAGAGTCCGGTATTGTACCGGGCTCTTGCCTTTTAATTTTGACTTAATTCGTTTGTGATTATAGTAATGAATATATTTTTTGAGTTCCTTCCTAAAATGCTCAATACTTTTAAAGTCCTGATCATATAGAAATTCTGATTTAAGAATGCCAAAGAAATTTTCAATGACCGCATTGTCATAACAGTTCCCTTTACGTGACATGCTTTGAGTGATGTTATTGTTTTTTAATACAAGATAATATTTATTCATCTGATAATGCCACCCCTGGTCAGAGTGAATCAGTAAATCATCATCTTTGGTCTTTCGTTTCAAGGCCTTTATTAACATGTCTGATACTAGGGAATAGGTTGGTCTGGAACCAATTGTATATGTGATAATTTCACCATTGTATAAATCGAGCATCGGAGATAGATATAGTTTCTCTCCAAATACGTTGAATTCAGTGATGTCTGTGACCCACTTCTCATTCGGCTTGGACGCCTTGAAATTACGGTTTAAGACATTTTGGGCAACTTTTCCTGCTTCACCTTTGTATGAACGGTATTTCTTCATACGCACAAGGCATTTCAACCCCAATTCTTTCATGAGCCGATAAACTTTCTTGTGATTAACATTCATTCCTCGATTGGCCAGTTCAGCACAAATACGACGGTACCCGTATCGGCCCTTGTTTTCACGAAAAATATCTTTAATCAATGTTTTTATCTCGGCATCTTTATCTGGACGGCCAAGTTGCTTTATATAGTGATAGTACGTGCTTCGGGGGATACCTGCCAGACGTAAAAGTGATTTCACCGGAAATTCCTGCCTCAATTCATAGACTACTTGCGCTTTGTCTTGTTTGGTGATTTTTCCTTGTTCTGAACTAAGGCATTCAACTTTTTTATATAAGCAAGCTCCATGCGCAAGCGCTCATTTTCAGCCTGAAGAGCTTCTATCGTTTCTGGCGCTGGATCTTTTATCTCGCTTAGTTTAGAATTTTCTTTTTTCATCGGTGACCGCCCCTTTTTCCTTGGTATAAGGGCGTCCACACCATGTTTATCAAATAATCTTGCCCACTGATAGACAGTAGAAGGAGAATGAATGCTAAAAATCGCAGCTGTTTCACAGGGGGACGTCCCATGTTCGTTCATATAGGTTAGTACCTCTAGTTTATCGTCCACCGAATAAGTTGTATATTGTTTTTTAAACGCATTTTCTCCTTGATATTGATAGTGTTGGATCCAAGCGTGAAACACTCCGTGCGATACTCCAATCGATTTAGCAATAGTTTTATACCCTTCCGTTCCATCCAAATATCGTTTAACGGATTGGATTTTTTCTTGCGCAGTAAACTTAGCCATAAAAAATGCACCTCCAAATGTTAGATGGTGTGTCTAACATTTGGGGTGCACTTCA
>NZ_JBCMYF010000046.1:0-8388 GCF_050483325.1 Metabacillus idriensis | reverse complement strand
CAAAGATCATTTGCTTCAAGTGTAACTTTCTAATCATAATCTATCTGACTAGTAAAGTCAACAACTTTTTTTATTTTGTTTTCATCGCTTGTTTGCGACAACAGATATTAATATACCACGATAACTTTATAGAGTCAACGTTTTTTTAAAGGTAATTTATTTATCTGAAAGGTGCTCTTAAAAGGCACAAGAGATAGAATACCAATCTATTAAACTAAAGTCAACAAAAAAAGAGATGCCGAAGCATCTCTTTTTTTGTTTCTTCTATTATCCTGCCAAAAAGACGAAATATAAGATAAAGATAATAAACATTCCGTACATAATTGGATGGATATCTTTTGCTTTCCCTTTAACGATCATTGTAATTGGATAGAAGATAAAGCCTACTGCAATACCTGTGGCAATACTGTATGTTAACGGCATTGCAATAATAGTAAGAAAAGCAGGAACAGCAATCTCAAAACGGTTCCAGTCTATTTTTCCAAGGGATGAAACCATCAATATTCCTACTATTATTAATGCAGGTGCTGTAACAGGTGCAGTGATGACACCGAGCAGCGGCGAGAAAAATAACGCAAGCAAGAACAGACCGGCCGTCACAACAGATGCAAATCCTGTTCTCGCACCTGCAGCTACACCTGCAGAAGATTCAATGTAAGAAGTCGTAGTTGATGTACCTAAGATAGAACCGATAACAGTTGCTGCTGAATCCGCGAATAGCGCTTTACCAGCTCGAGGCAATTTATTTTCTTTAATTAGGCCAGCTTGATTAGCTACGGCAACAAGCGTACCTGCTGTATCAAAGAAATCTGCAAATAGGAAGGTTAAGATAACAACCAGCATTTGAATCGTGAACAGCTGATCCAGATTTTGAAAAGCTGCACCGAATGTCGGTTCTAAACTTGGAACAGCACCTACTATTTCAGTAGGAACATCAATCAATTGAACAATCATCCCGACAATCGCTGTGATGATCATTCCATAAAAAATTCCCCCGTTAATGCGTCTAACCATAAAGATGACAGTGATGAAAACTCCGAAAATAGCAAGCAATGCATTTCCATCTTTTAAATTCCCAAGTCCTACTAGTACTGCGTCATTGTTAGTAATAATGCCCGCATTCTGAAAACCTACGAATGTAATAAATAATCCGATACCCGCACCAACCGCGTGTTTCAATTCTTCCGGAATGGAGTTGATAATCTTTTCACGAATTCCCGATAGAGTTAAAGCAATAAAAAATACTCCTGATACTAAAACCCCTGATAAAGCAGTCTGCCAAGGAATACCCATCGTAAGAACAACTGTAAAAGCGAAGAAAGCATTTAATCCCATACCCGGAGCAAGCGCAATCGGATATCTGGCTATCAGCCCCATCAGCAGAGACCCAATTGCAGCAGCAAGTGCAGTTGCTGTGAATACCGCACCCTGATCCATTCTAAGTTCATTAGGGAAATCAGGCACAGACGCAAGAGATAGTGTCAGCGGATTGACAAATAAGATATAAGCCATGGACAGGAAGGTTGTTAACCCTCCAATAAACTCGCGGCGGTAATTCGTGCCCAGCTCCTCAAACTGAAAATACTTCTTCATCTAAAATCCTCCCAATATCTTAAACGCCGTTATAAGCAGGTGGCCCGCAAAAAGATAGAATAAGTGCAAAAAACGCTCCCTGCTAACGGGAGCGCCTGACGACAATGATATTAGATAGGACGGGTTCATGAAATAGATCACGGATTCCCAATCTTATATAATACCTCGTAGTCAAGCTCTTTACGGTAGCTTGGTAGAAACTTTTGGGCCATATCCCCAACTTTATACGACGTATTTAGACAATTTTTGTGTACCTTCATCTTAACAGCATAGGTATAAAGTCGTCAATAAAAAAACGAACATTTAATTAAAAATGTTCGTTTTCGTTCGTCTATTCCCACTCAATTGTTGCTGGCGGCTTGCTCGTGATGTCGTAAACTACACGGTTAATATGTTTTACTTCATTCACGATACGTGTTGAGATGATCTCAAGTACTTCCCATGGAATGCGCGCCCAGTCAGACGTCATCCCGTCAATTGAAGTGACCGCACGGATGCCGATAGTATAATCATATGTTCTTGCATCACCCATAACGCCTACACTGCGGATGTCAGGAAGAACCGTAAAGTATTGCCATATGTCTCTTTCAAGTCCTGCCTTAGCAATTTCATCACGTAAGATTGCATCTGATTCACGAACAATCTCAAGCTTTTCTTCGGAAATTGCTCCTAATACACGGATTCCAAGTCCCGGTCCAGGGAAAGGCTGACGCCATACGATTTCATCAGGAATTCCAAGCTCAGACCCAAGTGCACGCACTTCATCTTTAAAGAGAGTATTCAAAGGCTCAATTAATTTAAACTGCATGTCCTCTGGAAGTCCGCCTACATTGTGATGAGATTTAATCGTTTGAGCTGTAGCCGTGCCGCTTTCGATAATATCTGTATAAAGAGTTCCTTGAGCCAGAAACTCAATACCTTGAAGTTTTGTTGCTTCATCATCAAATACGTAGATGAACTCATTGCCGATGATTTTACGTTTTTGCTCAGGATCAGAAACTCCGTGCAGTTTTTCCATGAAACGCTCTTTTGCATCAACTTTAATGACATTCATATTGAAACCTTCACTGAATGTTTTCATAACACCCTCTGCTTCATCTTTACGAAGAAGACCGTGATCAACAAAGATACATGTCAGCTGATCTCCGATTGCTTTGTGAATAAGCACTGCCACTACAGAAGAATCGACTCCTCCGCTTAATGCACAAAGAACTTGCTTGTCGCCGACCTGCTCGCGGATTTTCTGAAGCTCCATTTCAATGAAGTTTTCCATTGACCATTCTTCTGAACAGCCGCAAACTCCGAATACAAAGTTTTTCAGCATATCCGTTCCGAATTCTGAATGGCGTACTTCAGGATGGAACTGCACTCCGTAAAGACGTCGCTCTTCATTGCTGATTGCAGCAAACGGACATGCCGGGCTTGTCGCATCTACGATAAAATCGTTTGGAATATCAGCTACTAAATCACCATGGCTCATCCATACAATCTGCTGTTTTGGCAGATCAGCAAACAATGCTGTTTCTGTTTGAACGTTTAAAGTCGCTTTTCCGTATTCACGATGATTGGCAGCTTCTACTTTTCCGCCCAGGTAATGTGTCATCAATTGCATGCCGTAGCAAATGCCGAACACTGGAATACCAAGGTCGAAAATTCTTTCGTCACAGCGGAAAGCCTGTTCGCCGTACACACTGTTTGGTCCTCCAGATAAAATGATTCCTTTAGGATTCATCTTTGTGATTTCTTCAGCTGTAAGTGTATGCGGATGAAGCTCACTGTATACACCAAGCTCACGAATCCTGCGGGTAATTAATTGATTATACTGACTTCCAAAATCCAACACTAAAACCATTTCATCTTGCATGTTTATCACGGGTGGTCACCTCATTCGAAAGATATCCTCCTTAATGAATAAAGAGGGGTCAGGCGTCAGACACTGATGCATCTTGTGCTTATTAAGAAAAGCGCAAGCGCCCGTTTAGCTCCGACAGACAGATAAGGATCCGCCAGTAAAGGCGCTTTTTGCCAATACTTTCGGAGCCGTTCTGGCCGAGGAGTTGGGCGATGGAGCTAGACATCGAAGTGCAAAATTTTATACTTTCTTATCTCTTAAAAAAAGCTAGAACTATGCCTTCAATCCAAAAAGAAAAGAAGGCAGAATTCTAGCTTTTACACTCGTCTATTCTGCCTTCATAGTCAGATTATTTGCGGCAATCCGGTAGAGACTCTCGAACCATATTATCGAGGATATATGAAGGATAAGTATTATTAATTTTCCCTATTCTAACAATGTCCTGTCATTCGGTCAAGATGATATCTTTTTAATTAAATTTTCCCACAATTCCTTTGATTTTATCCACTCTTCTTTTGAATTATCACCGCGGTAGAGAGATTTCTCATAACTGGCTGTCAGCCTGGTCATATCCCTCACTTCAAAAAAGGAGTCAACATACCTTGCATAATCCCTGAGTGTTTGACCTTCCTGACGTTTCAATCCATAGCGCTCCAGCTGCTTTAACAGTGCGACATATGCATCACCATACACTCTTTCGTCTTTTCGGTGCTTATAGGTATATAAAATCACATATGGCATCCATTTCAATCTTGTTTTATATAAGACAAAGAGAATCAGCGCAGCTGCTACAAGGATTAAATAGAAGGGCGTACTCCCGATTTGGATGGAAAATAGCCATGAACTGCTGTTTGAGCTGCTTGACTGCGACGTATCGTTCTCTTTAGGGACAGACTCTCTCTCAGGCTGGGATTGTTCCGGCGTTTCCGTTTCTGAAGTCTCCTCTGAATCTAAATTAAATGTAAAATCATATGGATTTGAAAAGCTTTTGGTAGGTTCAAACGGCACCCAGCCGATTCCGCTGAAGTAAACCTCTACCCAGGAATGGGCATTATTGTTCGTTATCTTGTACTCTTTCTGATTCCCGCCAAGGTTTTGGACAAACGCTCCGTCAGAATACCCTTTTACCCACCGAGCGGGAATATCTGCAGCCCGCAGTAAAACAATCATTGAGGTTGAAAAGTTATCACAATATCCTTTGAATGTTTCAAAAAGGAATTGATCCACGTAATCCTCTTCCCCCATCGGTACAGCAACATCAGTTGTTTCATAAGTAAACTGCGATCCTCCGAGGTAGGTTTCAATGGATTTTGCTTTATCATAGTAATTTTCGTTATCAGATGTTAATTCCAGTGCCAAATCGCGGACCCGCTGCGGAAGTTCATCAGGCAGCTGAGTATAACGGGCGCGAATATCCTCTGGCACCCCATCATTTGATGAAACATTCCTGAGCTCATCAATTTTAAAGTCCGGAAACTCATAGGCTGCCTTGTAGGATCCAGGCGAAAAGTTTCCTCTGTTCTCAGCCATGCGCGGAGTCATGAGCTCAGTTATAGGATTTACGTCTATTACAGAATCTCCGGGAAGGGTGACGGACTTAATTCCAGCAGGATAAATGACATGGTTATATCGGTATCGATTGTCGATCTCTACACTTGCTGTCAGCGGAACTGTGTCTACTCCTTCTTCCGTTGATAAAATGGTGATATTCTCAGGATCCATCTGAACAGAATCAGCATCAGGATCTGTTACATCCCAGCCTTTTCCCGTGTAGACATCCTTTGTTTCCACTCTCCAGTAATGACGGTCCTCGGCAACGGCAGTAAAAACAGGAGTATCATCTGGGACAAAAGCTCCGCCAAGCTGTTCGTCATTCGGGCCATACCCAATTTTGTTAACTGTGCCTTTCGGACCTTCCTCCTGACTCCCATATGCCGTCAAATATGGAACAGGATCAGGCCATTGCGGTTCAGCCTTTGGTGCGAGAAACCCGACAAGAACAGCACAGCCGATTAAAGCGGAAAGCGGCAGCACCCACTTCACTGTCATATAACGCTCCCTCTTAATCCTTTCAAGAATCTTGATTCTTTCCAAATAAAGCAGTCCGATCAGCACAAAGCCAATGACGACAATTCTTACAATGGCAAAGCTTGCATCGTACTCCGTAAATGTATCAAGCACAGTCACATAGACAATCGTAATGATAAAAAAGAACATGATGCGCTTTTGAAAGATGATCCAGTAATTAATCAGGTACACAAGCAGCCATAAAAGGACAAAGAACAGCAGCGTACGGAATGGAGAGGAAATATCCATCCATCTTGCCTCCATCATTAAGGCTGCGTTATTCCTAATATCTCCCAAAAACGATCCCAACCATGCAGGACTGAAAAAAGATCCCTCAAAAAACAAAAGATGCTGAACAAACAAAATGTATAAGGTTTTCACTAGAGCCCCTATATACCAGCTTGTCTTAATGGATATGAATAAGAAGCTGAGGCCAATAAACAGGACAAACACTGCGGTATTCCCTGTTTCCGTGAAATCCTGAAGCGGCCTCAGCCATTCCCACAGCAGCAGGAAAGCAAAGCCATAGTAGATGTAGGCTGATGTCTGTTTTTCAAAGTTTTCACTCACAGTGTACTCACCTCTTTGAATGCATCTTCAAATCTGCCCGCACTAACTGCTTTTATCCTAATTCTCCGTTTCATTAGCCGTTCCATCATCACTTTTTCTTCGCTTGAGATCCGGTCTCTTTCTTTTTTTATCAGGAACACAAATGTTGAGTGATTCCGGCTTCCGATCAGTTCAAGCTTTCTGACTAAATCGAGTGATAAGCATGCCGTTACAAGCAAGGGCGTCACATTTTTTGATTGCCAAGCCGGCAGTTCGCTTTCCGTTACATCTGCAAATGACCGGCCGCTGTCACAATCGACTTTTGCCAGGTGATAGTAAATCTGCTGCAAGTGCTGTTCTGTTTCCTGCAGGTTAAACACCGTTTTTTCCCGGCCGGCAGATACAAAGCCTATCTTGGCCCCGCTTTTTATAATCGCTCGTGCAAGCGAGGCTGAAAACGTGACGATTTCTTCAAACGTCTCAGACTTTACCCGGTCCATCATCACCACGACATCATGACTTTGCATTTGTTCAAATTCTTTTGTCATGATACGGTCCCTTCTTGCTGTTGCCTTCCAGTCAATCCAGGAAAAACGGTCGCCAGGCTGATACTCCCTTATCCCGATCGCCATTGTGGTATCCTGCCAGAATTTCGCTTTAGAATTGGTTGCCCCCTGCTCAAACTGCTTCTCATGCTGACGGTAAGTCAAGTCTACTGAATGAGGATAAACGAGGAAATATTTTTCGGCTTCAAATGTCAGCTCTTTATCGATCAGGCCAAACAAATCTCCTGTTCGGACCCGCACTTGTGTGAATCTGTGCTCGCCCCTTGGCATCCGCTTCAATTCATATTGCATGGTGATCGTTTTTTTAAACCATGGAAATAAAAGCTTCTTCGGTTCTTTCATTAATTTCTGCTCTGACAGCTTCTCAGGCAGAATGTCTTCTACTATTAAATAGAACAAAGGAAAAGGCACGTTCCTTTTAATCGTGATTGTTCCAACTAACTGTTCCCCTACTGAAAATTGCTCCTGATTAATGGACCGTGTTACTTGAAACGTTCTGATTGGGTAAATAGCAATCAACAGTGAGTAAATGGATATCGGCAGAAAACTGTAGAATAAAAACCAGCTCACAAATCCCCCCTGAAACATGGCATAGGCATATGTGACCACCGTAAAGAACAAAAGGCTCACAAGCTTCCAGACATAGCGGATTTTAAGAAAAAAGAATTTCATTAACGGCTCATCGACCTTTGCACCGGCACAGAAGTTCTTGAAATGATTTCAGAGAGCAGTTGTTCAGCAGACTTCCCTTCATATTTCGCTTCTGATTTTAAAATCATCCGGTGAGGAAGCGTATAAGGGGCAAGATACTGGATATCGTCCGGAATCACATAGTCACGGCCATACAGGAAGGCATAGGCTTGAGCGGATTTCATAAGGGCGATGGATCCGCGGGGACTTGCTCCTAAGTAGACGGAAGGATGTTTGCGCGTCTTAGTGACCAGCTCGACAATATATCGTTTCACTGTCTCATCTACATAGACTGACTGAATTTCTTTTTGAAGCTCGACTAATTCTTCTTTAGTAATGACTGAGTGGATATGATGGATGGGTCTTTCTTTTTCTGCGAGGTTCAAAATTTCAAGCTCTTCTCCAGGAGTGGGATAGCCCATTCTGATTTTGAAAAGAAAACGGTCAAGCTGGGCTTCCGGCAGCGGATAAGTGCCTTCGTATTCAATTGGATTCTGCGTAGCCATAACAAAGAACGGACGCCCGAGTGATTTCGTTACACCATCAACCGTCACATTTGCTTCTTCCATTCCTTCTAAAAGCGCCGATTGGGTTTTAGGCGACGTGCGGTTAATTTCATCCGCAAGGACAATATTCCCCATAATTGGACCAGGCCGGTATTCAAATTCGAGTGTTTTCGGATTATAAATAGAAACCCCTGTGACATCAGACGGCAATAAATCAGGAGTGAACTGGATTCGTTTAAAATCTGCTCCCACCGATTTGGCAAGAGACCTGACCATCATGGTTTTACCGACGCCAGGGACATCTTCAAGCAAAACGTGGCCCTCAGCCAATATAGCAACAAGACTGAGCACGGCAACATCCCGTTTGCCTACCATGACGAGTTCTATATTTTCAATCACTTTACCGAGTTTAGGATGCATCATTTCATTTTGAGCCATTCTATTCCTCCTAGAACAAGTTATCGATAAGTTGCTTAACTATAATAGTGTTCTAAACGAAGTGACAAATTCCTGTTTATTTTTACATATTTAATCTTTTCTTAACAAACCCGAAAAGCGGAGCCGA
>NZ_JBCMYF010000045.1:0-1702 GCF_050483325.1 Metabacillus idriensis | reverse complement strand
AAAACATACTAACATTAGTAGCACAAACCAAGGCCATGGTTTGTGCTACTATTTTTTTATAGTAGAAGTGAAGGAAGGTCGACCAGCCTCTGGGACCATGTGAGAGTCCGTATTTAAAACAGACCAACTTCACATCCTTATTTGAATCAGTTTAGTATGTTGGGTCCAAGAGATCGTGTATAAGAAAATGGAATCGATAAGGTACTGTGAAGACTTCTATGATTGGCAAAAAGGAGTAGATTTATATGCAACATGTCATTGCACTTGATGTTAGTAAAGGGAAGAGTACTATCGCTATTTATAATGCCTATAAAAAATGCGAATTTGAAGGTGAGGTAGATCATACACGAGTTGCTTTTGAGCAGCTACATCATCGTATTGAGGAACTGACAGCTCTTGATGGACACGCCCCTGAAATTGTATTTGAGGCGTCAGGCGTGTATTCAAAACCTGTTGAGAAGTTTCTGCGTGATTACGGTCATACATACCACCGGATGAACCCTCTTGAAGCGAATCTACAAACGGCTACAATGCGTCGTCACAAAACTGATATTAGTGATGCCCATGAGTTAGCGAAGACCCACTTTAAATTGGAACGTAAAAAGACGTATGTGCAAAATGATTATTATGAACAGATGAGGGCGATTACACGTTATTATGATGAGGTTGAAGAAGAACATATTCTTTTACGCAGTCGTATGCATGCGATATTACATTTATCGTTTCCAGAATTGGAACAACTCATTACCCCGAGTTCAGCTCTATTTTTAAATATTGTGCAGTTGTATCCACATTCAGCACTACTCATGGCTCACTCAAAGACCATGATTAAAAACCGTTTAAAAAGTAATACACGTAAGAACCTCTCACTAGATCGTGCAGAGAAAAAAGCGATCGTATTACTAGAAGCCGCGGGAAATTCATATCCTGCCATTGGACCAACGGATATTCGTTGCGATCAAGTACGCGATTATGCACGACGGATTGCGGGTTTACTTGAGAAAAAAGCCGAACTAGTGAAACAAATGGTGGCGTTGTCAGAAGGAAGAAAAGAATATATAGTATTACGCTCTTTTCCAGGCATTGGCGACATAACCGCGTGCCGGATTATCGGGGAACTCGGTGATATCCGTCGGTTTAAGAATGCCAAACAAATGAATGCTTATGCGGGTATTGATATTATGCGTTATCAATCTGGGAATACGCAATACAGAGATCGTATTAATAAACGAGGAAACAGGAAGTTGCGAAAGATCTTATTTTTTATGATTTGTGCAATGCTTATGGCGAAAGGAAGACCCAATCATATAGTGGACTATTATTACAAATTAAAATCGCAACCTATGAGAAAGCCTCATAAGGTCGCGATTGTGGCGTGCATCAATAAGTTTCTGAAAGTGACGTTTCAGCTACTGACACAAGGTATACTGTACGATTATGAGTCCGCACTACCAGCTCAGAAATCGTAACCAAGAATATACTCACTATAGCATACAGACCTTTCAAAAAAAAGAAAATTGAGAGGTCTCTTTGATATGAGAAAATTCAGATGGTGGTTGGGAGGGGTACCCCTCCCAACCACATCTAAATATAAACATCAAAGAAAATAGTGATATACACTTGACTAATCGTAAGAAGGAGGCTGGGACAAAAGGTTTCCAACCAAAGAAAAATCCGAACTATTATGTGAAATTCCAACTTG
>NZ_JBCMYF010000044.1:0-15038 GCF_050483325.1 Metabacillus idriensis | reverse complement strand
AGAAATGCTGTTCTTTTTTTTGTATGGAAAAAGAGAGAATGATCAAGGAAGACTTAGGTTGGAAGTGGTAATGGCTTATTACAAATGCTGCCGGTGTTTGAAATAAATTGCCTGTAACTGGCCGAGCGTGCCATTCCCCCATTGTGTCTTTCCGGAAACTTTAGTAAGATATGACCTGTTACCTTCATTAGAAGGCAGAACAAGGTTAGGAGGAAGTCGATTGCTTTCAAATAGTGTAACGATGGTGTTAATCATCTTGCTCATCAATATTGTTTATGTATCATTTTTTACGATACGCATGATTTTGACGTTAAAGGGTCAGCGGTATTTAGCGGCTTTTATCAGTACAATTGAGGTTGTTATTTATGTCATTGGCCTTGGGCTGGTGCTCGATAATTTAAATGAGATTCAGAACTTGATTGCTTATGCCGTTGGTTATGGCATTGGTGTTGTTGTAGGGATGAAGATTGAAGAGAAGCTCGCTCTCGGGTATATTACAGTTAATGTGATTTCAACAGAGAGTGAGAAGGACTTGCCGGCGATTTTAAGAGACCGCGGATATGGTGTGACAGACTGGATGGCGAACGGGCGCGAGGGCGATCGTTTAGCGATGCAGATTTTGACGCCGCGCAGATATGAGCTGAATTTATATGCTGCGATTAAGGAGCTTGATCCGAAGGCGTTTATTATTGCTTTTGAACCAAAAACCATACATGGAGGTTTCTGGGTGAAGGCTGTAAGAAGGAGCAAGATTGAGGTATGACGGATAAACCTAAAAAGCGAAAGTTCGAAGTGCATGAGGGCGAGACGATTGACAGCTGTCTTTCCCGCATGCAAAAAGAAGGGTACATGCCTGTAAGAAGAATGGAAGAGCCCATCTTTAAAGAAGAGAAGATAAATGGTGCTATTGAAGTGGTACCTTATGGTAAAAAGATTATTTTCGAAGGGAAATTGATCTAAATACGAACATTTTTGTCTCGGCAAACATTATTGTTCGATTTTGCGTTGACAACTTCTCAAGTGTGCTGTTATGATAAACATGGAAATAAAAACGAATGTATTTTACCTCATATAAAGTCGGGAATATGGCCCGAAAGTTTCTACCCGATAACCGTAAATTATTGGACTATGAGGGAAAGTGATTTTCAGCCTGTCATGGAACGGCTTTCTTTAAAAATGTTCTGATGCCCGGTTTGTGTTGCTTTCTCTTATAGAGAAGCGATGCATGCTGGGCTTTTTTTATGGATAAAAAAGGTGGGATATAGAATGGAAGCAGCGGTTGGAATTATTATGGGAAGCACGTCTGACTGGGAAACAATGAAGCACGCGTGTGAGATTTTAGATGAGCTGCAGGTGCCTTACGAGAAAAAAGTCGTTTCGGCGCATCGTACACCTGATTATATGTTTGAATACGCAGAAGATGCTAGAAATAGAGGGTTAAAGGTTATTGTTGCAGGTGCAGGCGGTGCAGCACATTTGCCTGGCATGGTAGCAGCGAAAACAACGCTTCCTGTTATCGGAGTGCCTGTTCAGTCAAAAGCGCTGAATGGCATGGACTCCCTGCTGTCAATTGTTCAAATGCCCGGAGGTGTTCCGGTTGCAACGGTTGCGATTGGAAAAGCAGGAGCGGTAAACGCGGGGCTGCTTGCTGCACAAATCTTATCGATTACAAATAGTGAGATTGCAGAAGCTCTGGAAACAAGACGTGAGCGAACGAAAAACAACGTGCTGGAAAGCAGTGATGAGCTTGTCTAACAAAACGATTTTGCCGGGTTCTACAATTGGAATAATCGGCGGCGGACAGCTTGGCAGAATGATGACGGTGGCTGCCAAAAGCATGGGGTATGATGTGGCTGTTTTAGATCCGACCCCGAACTCGCCGTGCGGACAGCTTGCAGACTATGAAATTACTGCTTCATACAATGATTTGTCAGCAATAAAGAAGCTTGCTGAACTTAGTGATGTAATAACTTACGAGTTTGAAAACATAGATTACGAGGCGTTAAAGTGGATTGAAGAGAATGCGCATCTGCCTCAAGGTTCTGTCCTTCTTGCTTTAACTCAAGATCGCGAGACAGAGAAAAAGGCGATTACAGACGCTGGCTGCAAGGTTGCAGACTACAGGATTGTCAAAACGGCAGAAAAACTTTCCGCTGCAGTGCAAGAACTTCAGTACCCATGTGTTTTGAAAACATGCAGAGGTGGCTACGATGGTAAAGGGCAGGCGGTAATAAAGCAGGAAAGCGATATACCTGTAGCTGCGGAACTTTTGAACAGCGGTACATGTATCTTGGAAAAGTGGGTGTCTTTTGAAAAAGAGATCTCCGTGATTGTTGCCAGAAACTCTGAGGGAGAGGTCAGCTCCTTTCCAATTGCAGAAAATATCCATGTCAACAATATCCTTCATCAAAGCATCGTGCCTGCAAGAATCCAGGAAGAGGTTGCCGAAGAAGCAAAAAAACAGGCTGACCTGCTTGCAAAAGCTTTTAGTCTGGTCGGGACGCTTGCCGTTGAGATGTTTGTGACAGAAAACGGTGAAGTATTTATAAACGAGCTTGCTCCAAGGCCGCACAATTCCGGTCATTACACGATTGATCTTTGTGAGACAGACCAATTTGAGCAGCACATCAAAGCGGTATGCAATTTGCCGCTCGGAAAGCCTGAGCTGCTGCATTCTGGACTGATGGTCAACGTTTTAGGCGAACATATGTCGATTGTTTTAAATAATCTTTCGTTATTCCGCGAAGGTAAGATATACTTGTACGGTAAAAAAGAGGCAAAGCACAGACGAAAAATGGGGCATGTCACTTTTTTAACAGAGGCAATTGATCAGACAGAAACAAAGATCAATAAACTATGGGCTCAACAATAGAACGGAGGATTTATCAATGATTGAACGCTACACAAGACCTGAAATGGGTGCAATTTGGACGGAGGAAAACCGTTTTAAAGCTTGGCTTGAGGTTGAAATTCTTGCATGTGAAGCATGGGCTGAGCTTGGGCACATCCCAAAGGAAGATGTAAAGCTGCTTCGTCAAAACGCTTCATTTGATATTAACCGCATCAAAGAAATTGAAGAAGAAACACGCCACGACGTGGTTGCTTTTACACGAGCCGTTTCTGAAACGCTTGGAGACGAAAGAAAATGGGTGCATTACGGCTTAACTTCTACAGATGTAGTGGATACAGCTCTTTCTTATCTTTTAAAACAGGCTAACGATATTCTCTTAAAAGACATTGAAAACTTTGTTGAGATCTTAAAAAATAAAGCGATTGAACACAAATACACAGTTATGATGGGCCGTACACATGGTGTACACGCTGAGCCGACGACGTTTGGGCTTAAGCTTGGCCTGTGGTATGAGGAAATGAAACGCAACTTAGAGCGCTTCAAGCGTTCAGCAGAAGGCATTGAATTCGGAAAGATGTCTGGCGCAGTTGGTACATATGCAAACATCGATCCATTTGTTGAAGCATATGTGTGTGAAAAATTAGGTTTGCAGGCAGCTCCAATCTCCACTCAGACATTGCAGCGCGACCGTCACGCAGATTATATGAGCACACTTGCATTAATCGCAACTTCGATTGAGAAATTCGCAACAGAAGTTCGCGGTCTTCAAAAAAGTGAAACACGCGAGGTTGAGGAATTCTTTGCAAAAGGCCAAAAAGGATCTTCAGCAATGCCTCACAAACGCAACCCAATCGGTTCTGAAAATATGACAGGTCTTGCAAGAGTCATCCGTGGATATATGATGACTGCTTACGAAAATGTGCCTCTATGGCATGAGCGCGACATCTCACACTCATCTGCAGAGCGAATCATTCTGCCGGATGCAACCATTGCATTGAACTACATGCTGAACCGCTTCGGTAACATCGTGAAGAACTTGACTGTTTTCCCTGAAAACATGAAGCGCAACATGGACCGCACTCTTGGCCTTATCTACTCACAGCGTGTTCTTCTTGCCTTGATTGATTCAGGTATGACACGCGAGCAGGCTTACGATATCGTGCAGCCAAAAGCGATGGAAGCATGGGAAAAACAAGTGCCATTCCGGAGCCTGGTAGAAGCGGATGGAACGATCACAGACCGTCTATCAAGTGAACTGATAGATGACTGCTTTGATTACAACTACCACTTAAAAGGTGTAGATACGATTTTTGAACGTTTAGGTCTATAAGCTGAATCAAAAAACTAAGAGGTAAATATTTTATTTGCCTCTTTTTTTAAAGAAGCACTGCGTTGTCCGGCTGCATCGCCCAGCTCCTCGGCCAGAACGGATTCGTCAGTAAAGGCAAAAAGCGCCTTTCCTGCCAAATCCTTATCTGTCATGCCTGAGCTAACCGGGCGATTCCGCACTTCGATGGTGTCCGGCTGCATCGTCCAGCTCCTCGGCCAGAACGGCTCCGCCAGCAAAGGCAAAAAGCGCCTTCACTGTCGGATCCTTATCTGCCATGCCTGAGCTAACCGGGCGATTCCGCACTTCGATGGTGTCCGGCTGCATCGCCCAACTCCTCGGCCAGAACGGCTCCGCCAGCAAAGGCAAAAAGCGCCTTCACTGTCGGATCCTTATCTGCCATGCCTGAGCTAAACGGGCGATTCCGCACTTCGATATTTCCCAATATTCTGTCGTTACTAGGAGGATTTTCATGACTATTCAAAAGTTGAACCTGCTATATGAAGGCAAGGCGAAGCAAATTTACCGCACAAATGAAGATGCTGTTTTACTAGTTTCATATAAAAACTCTGCAACAGCCTTCAATGGTGAGAAGAAAGCTGAAATTGAAGGAAAAGGCCGTTTGAATAATGAAATTTCGACGCTGCTGTTTGAAAAGCTTGCTGAGAACGGCATTGAAAGTCATTTTATCAAAAGGCTTTCCCAAACGGAGCAGCTTGTTAAAGAGGTTTCGATTGTGCCGCTTGAGGTCGTAGTCCGCAACATCATGGCAGGAAGCCTCTCAAAGCGACTTGGAATAGAGGAAGGAACACCGCTTAAAACGCCAATTGTAGAATTCTATTATAAAAATGATGATCTTGGTGACCCTCTTATCACGGAAGATCACATTGAACTCCTTGAAGCTGCAACGAAAGACCAAGTGCAGGAGCTGAAGGAAGCGGCATTAAAAGTGAATCAGGTTTTGATCAGCCATTTCAAAGACTGCGGCATCCGCCTGGTGGACTTCAAATTAGAATTTGGTTTAACAAAGGATGGCACGCTGCTTTTAGCAGATGAGATTTCGCCTGATACGTGCCGGTTATGGGACGAAAAAACGAATGAAAAGTTTGATAAAGATGTTTTCCGCCGTGATATCGGCAGCTTAACAGATGCATACTCAGAAATTTTAAATCGTTTAGGAGGAGAAACAGCATGTACAAAGTAAAGGTATTCGTTACACTTAGAGAAAGCGTTCTTGATCCACAGGGAAGCGCGGTACAGCACGCATTGCACAGCATGAACTACAAAGAGGTTAACGATGTCCGCATCGGAAAGTACATGGAGCTTACGATTGAAAAGACTGAGCGTGACCTGGACGCAACGGTTCGTGAAATGTGCGAAAAGCTGCTTGCAAATACAGTCATTGAAGACTACCGCTATGAGGTGGAGGAGGTTGTCGCACAGTGAAATTCGCCGTCATCGTTTTTCCGGGATCAAACTGTGATATCGATATGTTCCACGCTGTCAAAGATGAGCTTGGAGAAGAAGCAGAGTACGTTTGGCATGATGAAACAGATTTAAGTCGTTTTGACGGCATTCTCCTTCCTGGGGGATTCTCATACGGAGATTACCTTCGTTCCGGTGCGATTGCACGTTTTGCAAATGTCATGAAGGAAGTTGTGAGAGCTGCTGAAGCGGGTAAGCCGGTTCTTGGCGTCTGCAACGGATTTCAGATTTTGCTTGAAGCAGGTCTATTGCCTGGTGCGATGAAGCGCAATGAAAACTTGAAATTCATGTGCCGTCAGGCAAAGCTTATCGTTCAAAATGAAAAAACAATGTTTACCTCTTCCTATGAAAAAGAACAGGCCATTTCTGTTCCAATCGCACATGGTGAAGGAAACTACTATTGTGATGAGCTGACATTAGAAAGATTGAGAGAAAACAATCAAATTGTCTTCACATATGAAAACAATCCAAATGGAAGTCTGGAAGATATCGCGGGAATCGTCAATGAGCGCGGAAATGTCCTTGGAATGATGCCGCATCCGGAGCGTGCAGTTGATGAACTTCTTGGAAGTGCGGACGGACTGAACCTATTTAAATCGATCGTGAAAAACTGGAGGGAATCTCATGTCACTACTGCTTGAACCAACACAGCAAATGATTAAAGAAGAGAAAATCTACCGTCAAATGGGCGTTAGTGATGATGAGTTTTCAATGATTGAAAAGATTATGGGACGACTGCCGAATTATACAGAGCTCGGTATTTTCTCTGTCATGTGGTCAGAGCACTGCAGCTATAAAAACTCCAAGCCCGTTTTAAAGAAGTTCCCGACAACAGGCGAGCATGTTCTTCAAGGACCTGGCGAAGGTGCTGGTATCGTTGATATTGGAGACGAGCAGGCAGTTGTGTTTAAAATCGAAAGCCATAATCACCCTTCTGCGATTGAACCTTATCAAGGGGCCGCAACAGGCGTAGGCGGAATCATCCGTGATGTCTTTTCAATGGGTGCTCGTCCTATTGCTCTATTAAACTCTCTGCGCTTCGGGGAATTAACATCTCCCCGCGTTCGTTATTTGTTTGAAGAAGTCGTTGCTGGTATTGCAGGCTACGGAAACTGCATCGGTATTCCTACAGTCGGAGGAGAAATTCAGTTTGATCCTTCTTATGATGGCAATCCGCTTGTAAATGCGATGTGTGTCGGCTTAATCAACCATGAAGATATTAAAAAAGGTGTAGCAAAAGGAATCGGCAATACCGTGATGTATGTGGGCGCTAAAACAGGCCGTGACGGTATTCACGGTGCTACATTTGCATCAGAAGAACTGACAGATGCATCAGATGAAAAACGCCCTGCTGTCCAAGTAGGCGATCCGTTTATGGAAAAGCTTTTGCTTGAAGCTTGTCTAGAGGTTATAAAATGCGATGCTCTTGTTGGCATTCAAGACATGGGAGCAGCGGGACTTACAAGCTCGACTGCTGAAATGGCGAGCAAAGCAGGTTCAGGCATCGAGATGAATTTAGATTTAGTACCTCAGCGTGAA
This sequence comes from Metabacillus idriensis, assembly GCF_050483325.1. GTDB lineage: Bacteria > Bacillota > Bacilli > Bacillales > Bacillaceae > Bacillus_P > Bacillus_P idriensis_A. Next base: position 7,836 of record NZ_JBCMYF010000044.1, on the reverse strand, counting down.
GCAGGAATGACACCTTATGAAATGATGCTCTCAGAATCACAGGAGCGGATGGTATTAGTCGTTGAACGGGGCCGTGAAAAAGAAATCACCGACATTTTTGACAAATATGAGCTTGAAGCAAAAGCAATCGGAGTTGTAACAGATGATAAAATGCTCCGCCTTCTCCATAAAGGCGAAGTTGTTGTAGAGATTCCGGTTGATGCATTGGCAGAAGAAGCACCTGTCTATCACAAACCATCTGCTGAGCCGGCTTATTACAAAGAGTTTCAGGAAATGGAAGCAAGCACGCCTGAAGTGGGCGACTTGAAAGAAACACTTGTAAACCTCTTAAAACAGCCGACAATTGCGAGCAAAGAATGGGTTTATGATCAATATGACTACATGGTCCGCACAAATACGGTTGTAGCACCTGGATCTGATGCAGCGGTTCTCCGTATTCGCGATACAAATAAAGCACTTGCGATGACAACAGACTGCAACTCAAGATATCTTTACCTCGATCCTGAGGTTGGCGGAATGATTGCCGTTGCTGAGGCAGCACGCAATATCGTCTGCTCAGGCGGAAGGCCTCTTGCAGTGACAGACTGTCTGAACTTTGGGAATCCTGAAAAGCCAGAGATTTTCTGGCAAATTGAAAAAGCAGCTGATGGCATGAGTGAAGCATGCCGCGTGCTGAATTCACCTGTAATTGGCGGAAACGTATCACTTTATAATGAAACAAACGGAACAGCTGTTTACCCGACACCTGTTATCGGGATGGTTGGACTCATTGAAGATACAAAATACATTACAACACAATCCTACAAAGCAGCAGGCGACCTGATCTATTTGATTGGAGAGACGAAAGCTGAATTTGGCGGAAGTGAGCTGCAAAAAATGATTCACGGCAAGATCTTCGGCAAAGCACCTGAAATGGACCTTGGAGTTGAAGCAGAGCGTCAGGCTCAATTATCTGCAGCCATTCGCGCAGGATTAGTAGCTTCTGCCCATGACGTAGCAGAAGGCGGCTTGGCAGTAGCAGCTGCAGAAAGTACATTCGGCACGAACGGACTTGGCGCAAGCATCACAGTAAATGGCGAAGCAGTTGCGGCGCTGTTCAGTGAATCACAGTCACGTTTTATCGTGACAGTTAAGCCAGAACACCAGACAGCTTTTGAAGAAATGACAGATGCTGCATTAATCGGAAGTGTCACAGAAGATGCAGCCTTCACTGTGAAGAATGAAACAGGCGAAATCTTAATTCAATCTATGGTAAGTGCGCTTGAAACAGCTTGGAGAGGGGCGATTCCATGCTTGCTGAAATCAGAGGATTAAACGAAGAGTGCGGAGTGTTCGGAATTTGGGGGCACTCTGAGGCACCGCAAGTCACATATTACGGCTTGCATAGTCTTCAGCACCGAGGTCAAGAAGGTGCAGGGATTGTTTCAACGGACGGGAAGAAGCTGACTTGTGTAAAAGGGCAGGGTCTGATCACAGAAGTATTCAGCGGCGGCCGTCTGAATGATATTAAAGGAAAAGGAGCCATCGGCCACGTTCGCTATGCGACGGCTGGGGGAGGCGGTTTTGAAAATGTTCAGCCGCTTCTTTTCCGTTCTGAAAGCGGGGGCCTTGCCCTTGCCCATAACGGGAACTTAGTGAATGCAAACGGGCTGAAGCATCAGCTTGAAAATCAGGGAAGTATTTTTCAATCAACATCAGACACAGAAGTGCTTGCTCACTTAATTAAGAGAAGCGGATACTTCTCAATGAAGGATAAAATTAAAAATGCCCTGACGATGATCAAAGGAGCGTATGCTTTCTTAATCATGACGGAAACGGAAATGATGGTTGCGCTGGATCCGAACGGTCTTCGCCCATTATCAATCGGCATGCTTGGCGACTCTTATGTTGTCGCATCTGAAACGTGTGCTTTTGATATTATCGGTGCTGAGTATCTTCGTGAGGTTGAACCTGGAGAGCTGTTAATCATTAATGATGACGGCTTGCATTCAGAGCGCTTCTCCATGAACGTCAACCGCGCGATCTGCAGCATGGAGTACATTTATTTTTCAAGACCTGACAGCAACATCGACGGCATTAATGTTCATACAGCACGCAAAAACCTTGGGAAACGCATGGCAGTTGAAGCTCCGTTTGAAGCAGATGTTGTCACAGGGGTGCCCGATTCAAGTATTTCAGCAGCGATTGGCTATGCAGAAGCATCCGGTATTCCGTATGAACTTGGATTGATCAAAAATCGTTATGTCGGCAGAACGTTTATCCAGCCTTCACAGTCATTGAGAGAACAGGGCGTGAAAATGAAGCTGTCTGCCGTACGGGGCGTTGTTGAAGGCAAGCGGGTTGTCATGGTGGATGATTCGATCGTGCGCGGAACAACAAGCCGCAGAATCGTCAACATGCTTAGAGAAGCGGGAGCAACGGAAGTGCATGTCTGCATTACTTCACCGCCTATCAGCAATCCATGCTTCTACGGAATTGATACATCATCAACTGAAGAATTGATTGCAGCGAGCCACTCAGTGGAAGAGATCCGCGAAATCATTGGGGCCGACACGCTGACTTTCCTAAGTGTAGAAGGGCTGCTTGAAGGAATCGGACGCCCTTATGAAGGAGAACGCCGCGGTCAATGTTTAGCTTGTTTTACAGGGAAATATCCGACTGAAATTTATCCAGATACAGAATTGCCTCATGAAAAGGAAGAAGTAATGACGAAATAAGAGCGGGGGAATGTGTGATGTCAAACGCATACAAGCAGGCAGGCGTTGATATAGAAGCTGGCTATGAAGCCGTTTCACGAATGAAAAAGCATGTAGCTAAAACAATGAGAAAAGGCGTTATGGGAAGCCTCGGCGGATTTGGCGGCATGTTCGATCTTTCAGAGCTGAATTACAAACAGCCGGTTCTCGTATCGGGCACAGATGGTGTAGGCACAAAGCTAAAGCTTGCATTCCTTATGGATCAGCATGATACGATTGGTGTAGATGCAGTCGCGATGTGTGTGAATGATATTCTTGCACAGGGCGCAGAGCCATTGTTCTTCCTTGATTATTTGGCGCTTGGAAAAGCAGAGCCTGTCAAAATCGAGCAGATCGTCAAAGGAGTAGCAGACGGCTGCGAGCAGTCAGGCTGTGCTTTAGTTGGCGGAGAAACAGCTGAAATGCCTGGTCTATATGACGGGGACGAATATGATATTGCAGGCTTTGCGGTTGGCGCTGTTGAAAAAGAAGAGATTGTGACAGGCGAGAATATCCGTGCAGGTCACGTCTTAATCGGTCTTTCCTCAAGCGGACTGCACAGCAACGGTTTCTCATTGGTACGCAAAATTTTGCTTGAAGATCACGGTCTTTCATTAAAAGAGCAAGTTGCACCGCTTCAGCACTCGCTTGGAGAGGAATTGCTGCGTCCGACCAAGATTTATGTGAAGCCGGTATTAGAAGTTTTGAAGAAGTATAAGGTAGATGGCATGGCCCACATTACGGGCGGCGGATTTATTGAAAACATTCCGAGAATGCTGCCTGAAGGTTTAGGGGCAGAAATCGATTACGGCTCATGGCCGATTCCTCCTGTCTTTGATTTGCTTCAGGAAAAAGGGGCGCTCAGCCAGGAAGAAATGTTTAACATCTTTAATATGGGCGTCGGTTTTGTTTTAGCGGTTGAATACAAGCAGATGCACAATGTCATCAATGAAATCGAAAAGCATGGCGAGAAGGCATATATCATCGGACGTGTGAAGGAAGGCCAGGGCGTCACATTTGGCGGAGGCTCTCTCTCATGATGAAGATCGCAGTATTTGCTTCTGGAACGGGCTCGAATTTTCAGGCTATTCTAGACGAAGTGAAGAGCGGAGGACTGGCAGCGGAAATTGCGCTTCTTGTATGCGACAGACCAGGAGCAAAAGTAGTTGAACGAGCTGAGAAAGCAAACATTCCTGTCTTCGAGTTTTCACCGAAGGAATTTAAAAGCAAGGAAGCATTTGAAGCCATTATTCTGAATCAATTGAAGCAATACAACGTTTCTTATGTTGTGCTTGCTGGTTATATGAGACTTATCGGAGAAACGCTGCTTACTGCTTATCCAAAGAATATCATCAATCTGCATCCATCTTTATTGCCGTCTTTTCCAGGCAAGGATGCCATCGGCCAGGCTTTTCATGCAGGAGTGAAAGTAACAGGTATTACGATTCACTTTGTAGATGCAGGCATGGATACGGGGCCGATTATTGCTCAGAAAGCACTCGAAATAGAAGAATCCGAAACGCTTGAGTCCTTATCTGCTAAGATTCATGAGCTCGAACACTCATATTATCCGCACGTACTAAATACCCTTTTCCAAAAAAGAGAGCTAGAGGTGTAAAGAATGACAATCAAACGCGCACTTGTCAGTGTTTCAAATAAAGAAGGCATCATTCCTTTTGTTACAAAGCTTGTGGAGCAGGGAATTGAAGTCATTTCAACAGGCGGAACGAGCAGCCTGCTTCAGAAAAATGGCGTCAAAGTAACAGGAATCTCAGAAGTAACGGGATTCCCTGAAATCATGGACGGCAGGGTGAAAACTTTGCATCCGAACATTCACGGCGGTCTGCTTGCTGTCCGCAGCAACTCTGATCACATGAAGCAGCTTGAAGAAAACAGCATTTTGCCGATTGATCTAGTAGTCGTGAATCTTTATCCATTTAAAGAAACCATTTCAAAGCAGGACGTCACATTTGATGATGCAATCGAAAATATCGATATCGGCGGACCGACTATGCTTCGTTCAGCAGCAAAAAATCATCAGGATGTTGCCGTAGTTGTAGATCCTGCCGACTATGATGAAGTGCTTGAGCAAATCAAGAGCGAGAAGGAAGTTACCCTTGCAACAAAGCAAAAGCTTGCTGCAAAAGTCTTCCGTCATACCGCTTCTTATGACGCGCTCATCGCAGAATATTTAACGAATGCTGTTGGAGAGGAAAACCCTGAGACAGTAACTTATACATTTGAAAAAAAACAATCTCTGCGCTATGGTGAAAATCCTCACCAGACTGCTACTTTTTATAAAAAGCCTTTGGCAAGCAATGTTTCAATTGCTGAAGCTGTACAGGTGCACGGCAAAGAGCTTTCATACAACAACATTAAAGATGCAGATGCCGCTCTTCAAATCGTAAGGGAATTCAAGCAGCCGGCAGCGGTTGCTGTAAAACATATGAATCCATGCGGCGTCGGAACAGGCGAAACGATTTTCGAAGCGTTTTCGCGTGCTTATGAAGCTGATCCGACTTCGATTTTCGGAGGAATCATCGCTTTAAATCATGAAGTGGATAAAGAAACTGCACATAAATTACATGAAATCTTCCTTGAGATTGTCATTGCTCCTTCTTTTAATGAAGAAGCTTTAGCTATTTTAACGTCTAAGAAAAACTTAAGACTTCTTACTTTAGATGTGTTGGGTGCAGAAAAACAGGATCATCAAATCACTTCGATTCATGGTGGTCTGCTTGTACAGGATGAAGACACGCTTTCTTTTGATGATGCGAAAATAACGGTTCCTACAAAGCGCGAACCAACTGAACAGGAATGGGAAGACTTAAAGCTTGCATGGAAAGTCGTGAAACACGTGAAATCAAACGCAATCGTGCTCACGAAAAATCAGATGACAGTCGGAGTTGGAGCGGGACAGATGAACCGTGTCGGTGCGGCTAAGATTGCGATTGAACAGGCAGGCGCACTTGCTGAAGGAAGCGCAATGGGATCTGATGCATTCTTCCCGATGAATGATACAGTTGAAGCAGCTGCAAAAGCGGGCGTAACAGCCATTATTCAGCCTGGCGGTTCGATTAAGGATGAAGATTCAATCCAAAAAGCAGATGAATACGGCATTACGATGGTATTTACAGGAGTAAGACACTTTAAACATTAATCAAGTGAGGTGCTGGTAACGATGAACATTCTGATCATTGGCCGCGGAGGCCGTGAACATGCAATCGCCTGGAAGGCATCACAGAGTAAGCTTGCCCGGAAAGTGTTTGTTGCTCCAGGGAACGATGGAATGAGCAGCGTTGCCGAGCTAATAGCAATCGATGAGCAAAATACAGAGGAGCTCGTTGCTTTTGCAAAAGAAAACGAGGTTGGGCTTACAATCGTAGGTCCTGAGGTTCCTCTCCTGAATGGCGTAGTCAATGCGTTTCAAGAAGCGGGACTGAAGGTTTTCGGTCCAACAAAGGAAGCTGCCCTGATTGAAGGCAGCAAGAAGTTCGCCAAGGAATTAATGATGAAAAATAACATTCCGACTGGAGCGTATCAATCGTTTACTTCTTTTGAAGAAGCGAAGCAATACGTCCTTGAACAAGGAGCGCCTATCGTTATCAAAGCAGATGGGCTTGCTGCCGGAAAAGGGGTAACCGTCGCGATGACAGTAGAGGAAGCAATTGACTGTCTGCGAGATTTTCTTGAGGATGCTAAATTCGGCGAGGCAAGCAGCTCCGTTGTCATCGAAGAATTTTTAGATGGCGAGGAATTTTCATTGATGGCTTTTGTCCATGGTGAGGCAGTTTATCCAATGGTAATTGCTCAGGATCATAAACGTGCATACGATCATGATGAAGGACCGAATACAGGCGGAATGGGTGCTTACTCTCCGGTACCGCAAATTTCAGAAGCTGTTGTGCAGGAAGCTGTTGAAACAGTGTTAAAGCCGGCATCTTCCGGTATGATTGCGAATGGCACTCCATTTACAGGGATCTTATATGCAGGATTGATCTTAACGAAGCAAGGTCCAAAGGTCATTGAATTTAACGCGCGCTTTGGCGATCCGGAAACACAGGTTGTGCTGCCGCGCTTAGAATCAGACTTGATTGAAATTCTGCTTGCTATTTTAGATGGAAAAGAAGCAGATCTCAAATGGCGAAAAGAAGCGGTAATGGGAGTTGTTCTTGCTTCAAACGGCTATCCGAATGAATACAAAAAAGGCGAAGCAATCGGAACGCTTCGTTCAAGTTTTGAACAAGGTGCGCTTTTCCATGCGGGGACAAAGAAAAACGGGCATGAATTTGTTGCAGACGGCGGACGTGTTCTGGCTGTGATTGCCTATGGCAGTGATTTACTTGAAGCACAGACTCAAGTATATGAGTATGTATCTGAAGTTGCATGTCCTGCCTTGTTCTACCGCAAGGACATCGGCGCGAAGGCAACTAAACACGTTTTTTCTTAACATAGACAAACATTAAGGCAACAATACTGCCGATAAGCAAAGCAAGCACGAATGTCATATCGGTTAAATACTCCATGATCATGATGTTCACCTCTTAGCAGACTCTCCTGATGGCAGGAGAGTCTTATTTTTTATTGCAGTTGGGTAGTGTGACCAGGCCTTGAGCTAAACGGGCGATTCCGCACTTCTGTGTTGTCCGGCTCCATCGCCCAGCTCCTCGGCCAGAACGGCTTCGCCAGTAAAGGCAAAAAGCGCCTTTTCTGTCGAAGCCTTATCTGTCTGTCGGAGCTAACCGGGCGATTCCGCACTTCTGTGTTGTCCGGCTCCATCGCCCAGCTCCTCGGCCAGAACGGATCAGCAAGCATTGGCAAAAAGCGCCTTTACTGGCTGATCCTTATCTGCAATGCCTGAGCTAAACGGGCGATTCCGCACTTCTGTGTTGTCCCGCTCCATCGCCCAGCTCCTCGGGCAGAACGGCTTCGCCAGTAAAGGCAAAAAGCGCCTTTTCTGTCGAAGCCTTATCTGTCATGCCTGAGCTAAACGGGCGATTCCGCACTTCTGTATTGTCCGGCTCCATCGCCCAACTCCTCGGCCAGAACGGATCAGCCAGCAAAGGCAAAAAGCGCCTTTACTGGCTGATCCTTATCTGTC
>NZ_JBCMYF010000043.1:0-16011 GCF_050483325.1 Metabacillus idriensis | reverse complement strand
CTCATCCATGAAACTCTTTTGTGCTGCTAAACCCGTTTTAGAACAATTCCTACACATTCACGGACTATTTAGGTGTTTCCGAGATTCAGTTTCAAGCACTTAGACTCTATTCGTGTTGAATAACTGAATTCTTCCGCAAAAAAAAGACAAAGAAAATCTCTGTCTCTTTCTGGATACTCTTTTTCAAACACCCTGAGTTAAGCTGAAAAATCAGTTCTTTTTATATCGAATCCCATAAACATCATGTCTTCGGTCTTTCAGCTGTCTGACTGTTCCAGATTGGCGCTGCCTGCGAAGAATTTCAAGGTCCACATCTCCGATTACAACCATTTCAATATTCGGATTGCACTCGCCGACGATGCCGTCTCTTGCAAATTCAAAATCCGACGGTGCAAAAATAGCAGATTGCGCGTACTGAATATCCATATTTTCTGTCTGAGGGAGATTCCCGACTGTGCCTGAAATAACCGTATAGATTTGATTCTCCACTGCACGCGCCTGCGAGCAATAGCGGACACGCAGATAGCCCTGGCGATCTTCTGTACAAAATGGCGTGAAAATAATTTTAGCTCCTTTTTCAGTAGCAATTCGTGCAAGCTCCGGGAACTCTATGTCATAGCAAATCTGAATTGCAACCTTGCCGCAGTCCGTATCAAAGACTTTAACATCATCCCCCCGGCTGATTCCCCACCATTTCCGTTCATTTGGAGTGATGTGAATTTTATATTGCTTTTCAATGGTGCCGTCTCTGCGGAAAAGATAAGCGACGTTAAAGATTTTTCCGTTATCTTCCTCGACAAAGTGAGATCCTCCGACGATATTGACATTGTATTTCACTGCGAGCTCTGTAAATAGACTTATATACTCTTCTGTATACTCCGTCAGCCTGCGGATTGCTCTGCTTGGCGATTTCTCATCCAAAAAGGACATTAACTGAGTTGTGAGCAATTCCGGGAATACTGCAAAATCAGCAGATGCATCTGATGCTACGTCTGTATAATATTCCACCTGGTTCGCAAACTCTTCAAACGAATTAATTTGTTTCATTTGATACTGCACAACACAAATCCGCACCGGCAAAGCCGTTTTGTAGTAGCGTTTCGTGTTTGGCAGGTAATCGACATTATTCCATTCCATCAGCGTGGCATATTTGCCTGAAGCACGGTCATCAGGCAGGTAGTTCGGGTTAATCCGCATAAGTGTAAATCCGTTTAGAAGCTGAAAAGAGAGAACGGGATCATAAATTTTATGATGAATGACTTCCTGCACATATTGGCGCGGAGACATTTCTGTTTCGAATTTATGATAATTCGGGATTCTTCCCCCGATAATGATGCTTTTAAGATTCAGGCGTCTTGCAAGATCCTTTCTTGCCTCATAAAGCCTGTGTCCTATTTTCATCCGGCGGTACTCAGGGTGTACCATGACTTCAATTCCGTACATATTATAGCCGTCAGGATTATGGTTTGATATATAGCCGTTATCCGTAATATCATCCCAAGTGTGACGGTCATCATATTCATCAAAGTTAATGATCAGACTTGAGCATGAACCAATAATCTTCCCTTCGAATTCAGCACAGAACTGGCCTTCCCGGAAATGCTCCAAATGACTTTCGAGATGCTCTCTTTCCCATGGAACCATGCCTGGAAAGCATAATGCCTGCATAGCTAATATTTCATCTATGTCTTTCTCTTCTATATTTCGGATAATCATTTTTTTTTCGAATTTGGATAAATCAATTGTATCAGTCAAAAGAATCGCTCCTTTATGTAGTAAAATCAATTTATTCCCTAAATAGCCTGCTCTGAAACCTATTTTAGTTTCTTGACTCAATGATCGATATGACTTTTTCAAGTTCCATTTCCGCCATTGATTCTAAACGGTGATCCGTGTCGCCAAACTCCAGATGAGCGGTCACGCTATTTGGAACAATCGTGCAGAACATGCCTGCTTTTTTAGCAGCAAGTGCGCCATTTGCGGAATCTTCAAAAGCCAGACACTCACTTGGCTTTACACCGAGGCATTTAGCTGCTTCTATGTATAATGCAGGATCCGGTTTAACGAATTCGACATGATTGGAGGTGCGGATACACTCAAAATAATCAATTAGATTCAAGCTTTTTAAATATGTTGATACCCATTCATAGCTTGAACTTGATGCCAGTCCTATTTTCAGACCCAATTCTCTTGCAGCCATTAAATAAGCCTCTACACCAGGTCTTGCAGCTTCTGCTGATAACCTCTTATCAAACTTCTCTTTCTGACGGCGTGCTAATTGATCATGGTCAATTGATCTTCCGATTTGCTCTTCTAAATAAACAAATGGGCTGAAATCAGATGACGTTCCTATCACTTTCCCCCATACTGACAAAGGCAATTCACTGCCCTGTTCTTTAAAAATTTCCTGGAGAACTTCATATTCGTGCGTTTCTGTGTCAAGAATCAATCCGTCAAAATCAAAGATAATCGCTTTAATCATGCGTCTTCTTCCCCCTGTCTTTATTATGTTCATTATATAACGGAAAAAGAGAAAATAAAAAAGAGAGCACCTGCTTGTCCTTTGCAGGTGCCTCCCTTATTAATGCTGCTCAGAAATGTTAGTCAGTGCCTGGCCTGCTGCTTCATTAGACATTTGATCAGTTGCAAGGTCACCCAGTGCAACATAGCCTACAAGCTGATTGTTTTCAACGATCGGCAAGCGGCGGATCTGATTTGATGCCATCAGCTGCGCTGCTTCTTCACTGCTCATGTCAGGTGTTCCTGTCACAAGGTTTGAAGACATAATATCTGCAACTTTCGCATTATTGGACATTCCCTGTGCTGTTGAACGAAGCGTAATATCACGATCTGTAATGACTCCTTTTACCTGTCCGCCATCCACAACTGGAATAGATCCGACATTTTGGCTGCTCATCAATTCTGCAGCCTCCTGAATACTTTGTGAAGAGGAAATCGTAACAAGATCTTTCGTCATACTTTCTCTAATAGATGAATTCAACTTAAAACAGCTCCTTTCAGCTAATAGTATGTGCAGGAAGACCGCTTTTCCACTTAGAAAATGGAACCTTTTCACACATATAAATCCATGTTTTAGAGCAGCCGGATTTGTTATTTGTATTCACCCCCTTTTTTCATTAAGATAAGAAAGAGGTGTTCTGAATGAACGGTTTTGAAAGAAGAAAGCAGATTAAAATGGAGCAAATTCAAAAAGCGGCATTTCAGCTTTTTTCACAATATGGAGTAAATAAAGTAAACATACAGGAAATCGCGGCAGCTGCGAATGTTTCCCAAGTAACCATCTATAATTATTACGGCAGCAAAGAAGCGCTGGCGATACAAGTTATGAAAAGGTTTTTTCAGGAACAGATTGAATTTTATACGGACTTATTTAAAATGGACATTCCTTTTCGGGAAAAAATGGAGATACTCATTGAACAAAAAATGGCCCATTCAATGGCAATCGGTCCTGATCTTTTAGAGTATATGATGGCTGATGAAGGAGAAATGAAGCAAATCATGATGGACTTTACGGTCAATCAATCCATGCCTCTTTTCAAAAGCTTAATTGAATGTGGAAAAAAAGAAGGTCATATTAGAGAAGAGCTTTCATTTGAAACGATTATGTTTTACTTTAATATGTTTGCTTCAGAGGTCTATAAACACCCTGAATTTATTTTGGATCATAAAGACCGAAAGAAAATGACGAAAGAATTCCTGCATTTATTTTTCTATGGTCTAACCGGAAAATAATCATGGACGGAGCTGCAAATGACGGGCTTCTTTTTTCAATTTTATGATGACTGAATGTTTGATTTTACAAGATTCTGATCGAGGACTATAATATGTAGTGTAAACTCATGAATGGAGAGGCGATAGTGTGTCAGAGAAACTCAAAAAGTACATAGAGAATCAATTATTTATTGCATGGGCGGCTTCATTCATCTCGATGCTCGGGAGCTTATATTTTTCAGAAATCATGAAATTCATTCCGTGTGAGCTCTGCTGGTATCAGCGGATTTTAATGTATCCGCTCGTCATCATTCTTGGAATTGCGATCTATAAGAAGGATTACCAAATTGCGTTTTATTCCATGATTTTATCAGCGATTGGCGGCACCATTTCGATTTATCATTATGCCGTTCAAAAGATTGACTTTGTAGGCGAAAATTCGGCATCATGCGGCATTGTTCCCTGCACAGGAGAATACATTAACTGGCTCGGATTTATTACGATTCCATTTCTGGCATTGATCGGCTTTACCGTTATTTTTGCAGCAAGTTTGAATATTTACAGAAAAATGAAAGTAGGTCGTTAATATGAAAAAACTCTTAATATTTGCAGGTATTTTTATCGTATTGTTTGGCGGTCTGGCATTTGTAACGAACTATCAGCAATCAGAAAAAGCAGAAGGCAATCCATACGGCAAGGACGAGCTGAATCCTGCTACCGTTGACCAGCTTGATGACCCGAATTATCAGAACATCATCCTTCCTGAAGAAGTAGATGAAAAGATGGATAAAAAAGAGGATTTTGTCGTTTATTACTTCAGTCCAACTTGTGATCACTGTAAAAGAACAACACCTGAATTAATGCCTGCTGCAAAAGAAGCAGGAGTAGAAATTAATCAATTCAATCTGCTTGAATTTGAAGATGGCTGGCAGCAGTACGGCATCGAATCAACTCCAACCCTTGTCCGTTATCAGGATGGAAAAGAAGTGGATCGGGTTGTAGGCTATAACGATGGAGCATATTTTAAAGGCTTGCTGAGTAGCTGGAAATAAGCAAAGCGTATCTGCTGTTTTGGACAGGCAGACTCGCCGGATACAGTGCTAACTCCAGAATTCATCTGTGAAAATTTAACAGTTCAAATCCTGGTTTATCAACGAAAAAGGGTACACGGCCGTGTACCCTTCTTTTTATACGATCCACTTATTTGCCGGCTTCCCGTATTTGCTGACTTCTTCAGCCTTCTCTCTAGAAGAAAGAAAATGATCAAATGTAAGGGGAAATTGATAGCCGTACTGTTTTAAGATAGTAATGTTTCGGTCATATAGTTCCCTGTGTTCCTTTTCTGATTGCTGATCCAAATGATTAAGCAACGCCGTCAGCGCTTGAAGACTGGACATGATCTGAAAAGCTTCTTTTAGTGTGCCGTTATATTGCATTTCTTCAGTTTGAGGCTTAAGGACTGAAAGCTCATCAAGCTGATCAATGGTTTCATCTGAAAAATACTGCGGGAATACTTCTTCATACATATTTTCAATCAGTTCTTCAATGTACTGCTCCTGCTCTTCGGTTGAAGCAAAAACGATTCTCAAAATAATTCACCTCTTTGCTGCGTTCGGGCTTTTCTCTTACAGCTAGAATAACATAGCTCTATTGCCCGAAGGAGAGGTAAGTGTTTCCGTTTCTAGCTTGGACATCCAATTAACATCTTTAGTATACTTGGAAGACTACTGATAGATAGGGGATTGCAATGAAAATTAGAGGTGAATGGATGGAATTTCCGGTAAAGAAAGAGTGGGCAGGAATTTCCCTCCAGCAAATGCTGAGAGAAATAATGAAGGCGCCGAAGACACTTGTTCATAAGTGGCGGATGGACCGCGAAGTAAAAGTGAATGATGCAGATCCAAACTGGACCTCGCCATTAAATGTAAAAGACTCCGTTATGATTCGATTGTTTCAAGATGAGGAATTTGATATCACTCCCGAATACATGGAGCTTGATTTATTATTCGAGGACGAACATTTTCTCATTATCAATAAACCTGCCGGCATGGATACACATCCGAATGAATCCGGGCAAACTGGAACGCTCGCTAATGGAGTCGCCTTTCATTTTCAGATGCACGGGATATCAAGAAAAATAAGGCATATTCACAGACTGGATCACGATACCTCTGGTGCGATTGTTTTTGCCAAACATGCCCTATCACATACTATCCTGGACCGCCTTCTTGAAGAAAGGCAGATCAAAAGGACTTATACGGCCATCGTTCAAGGAAAAATAAAGCAGAAAAAAGGAAAGATTGACCAGGCGATCGGAAAAGACCGTCATCATCCGGTCCGCCGCAGAGTATCCCCGGGCGGACAGCATGCATTAACTCATTTTAAAACCGAGGATTATAATACTCAATTTGATGTATCTCTTATAAAGCTTCAGCTGGACACAGGCCGCACCCATCAGATTCGTGTCCATTTGAGTCATATTGGCTATCCGATTGCAGGCGATGACTTATATGGCGGGAACAAGAACCTGATTGACCGCCAAGCTTTGCATGCATCAGAAATAACGGTTATGCACCCTTTTACAGATGAAAAAGTGACTGTAAGCGCGGACTTCCCTGACGATATGAAACGATTGCTCTCAAAGCTGCAGTTTTAATAGTCCAAATTCTGAAGTTTTTTGACAATACTTTCTAAATCATCAGATTTACTTGCTGAAAAAGGAACAATACTTTCCCAAATAGAAGATTTACTTGCTGAATCAATTACTTTACTATCTTTTTTCCAAATGTCTCCTAAAACAAAGAAAATGCCCCGGTAATTCCGGGGCATTCTTTCATAATTTCTTATTAAACACATGACTGACACGGTCAAAACCCATCTTTTCTTCATAAAAACGGTGTGCATCAATCCGCTGATTTCCTGAGCTCAGCGTAATCATGCCGCAGCCGGATGCCCAAGCAAGCTCCTCCACGTAATTTAACAGTTTTTCGCCATACCCGCGTGACCTCGATGCTCCATCTGTCACTAAATCATACACATAAATATGCTTATCGTTATAGAAATTTGTCAGTTCAATAATACCTGCCAATGCCTTCACCTGATCATCTTCATAAAGTCCGATTAATCGATACCCCTGCTTCTTCATTGGTTCGAGCAGCTTAACATACTCTTCCTCGCTGAGGTGTGTTCGTAATTGAGACATAACCGCAAAGGCTTTTTTAAAGTTTTCTTCCCCTTCAATCTCTCTAATGGCAATCATGAAAAAATCTCCTCCCGCTGCTAATTTACTTTTTCAGCATAAATAATATAGCGCTCAGGTGCATTTCCGACAAAACTGAAAGGATAGCATGTCGTTAAGATCAGCTCTTCTCTTTCATTTTGCAGCGTGATCACACTCATGTCATCTGCATCGACAATTTTAGTCGATTTTATTTTGTACTCAAATTCGCCATAGGGCAGGAGAATCGTTAATGAATCGCCTATTTCCAGGTCACCCGCTTTCCGGAATACAGTATCTCTGTGACCTGACAGGACAATCTGGCCGTTTTCATTCGGATAGTAGCTTCCCTTGTAGTGCCCTACTCCCTTTTCCAAGTCATCCGGGTCGGTTCCTTCTACAATCGGAAGCTCTGCATCCAAGCGGTGAATCTTAAGAATACCTACTGCCTTGCCAATCTCAGGCTCATATCTCTTCTCGGGTGTTGGAGAAGGCATTTTCTTCTCATCTGCAGACCTGATTGCAGCCTGTGCATCCGCTAATGACTGGTTTGTTTTCACATTGGTCTGAACAATCTGCCATACACCATAACCTGTAAAAAGAAGGCCTGCAGCTATTAACATAAGCGAAAAGAATTTGAATGCATTCATAGATCAGGCACTGCTCCTTTTAGAAAATAATCCGTACAATTTATCATTCTGATTATACCAAATATAACAAAAAATACACATCAGAATTTTCCAGAAACGAACTTAAAAAACAGGCTATCCTCAGAGGACAGCCTGTTTTATGACTTACTTAAAATTAAAAATCAAAATTATCCGGATCTGGACCCACACGCTCGTCGCGGTTTAATCCATCGATTTGCTCCATCTCTTCTTGTGATAGTTCAAAGTCGAAGATTGATGCATTGTCATAAATGCGATGTTCTTTTACAGACTTTGGAATCGTTACAACTTCGTTTTGAAGATCCCAGCGCAAAATGACCTGAGCAACAGATTTCCCGTGCTTTTCAGCTATTGCTGTTAATGTAGCGTCATCAAGGAGTTTTCCCTGCATAAGCGGTGACCAGGCTTCAAGCTGGATATTGTTCTGTTTGCAGAATGCCTGAAGTTCTTTTTGAGTTAAACGCGGGTGATATTCTACCTGGTTTACCATCGGCACAATCTCAGCATCCTTGATTACATCTTCAAGGTGATGAATTTGGAAATTGCTCACGCCGATTGCTTTTACTTTACCTTCTTTGTAAAGCGTCTCAAGCGCTCTCCATGTATCTTTATACTTGCCTTCTACAGGCCAGTGAACAAGATATAAATCCAAATATTCCAAGCCAAGCTTTTTCATGCTTTCATCAAATGCTTTTAATGTGGATTCGTAGCCTTGATCAGCATTCCAGACTTTCGTTGTGATAAATAGCTCTTCACGGGCAGCTCCGCTCTCTTTAATCCCCTGTCCTACGCCTTCTTCATTTCCATAGACAGCAGCAGTATCAATGCTTTTATAGCCTGCTTCAATAGCCCATTTCACTGAATTGACAACCTCAGTTCCTTCTTCTACTTTAAATACGCCAAGCCCAAACCAGGGCATTTTAACGCCATTATGTAACACAGTTGTATCCTGGAGATTTTTCGCCATGATTTTTTCCCCTTTCTGCTTATCAGATTACCTTCATTATCTGATAAAATTCTGCAAAATCCAAAAAATATGCCTCAATTTTTTCTCTTTCCATGATCTTTTGCTAAAATGAAAGAAGATTGTCATGTGAAAGGGTGCGGTTTGTCGGATGGAAACGAAAGAGCAGCTCCTCAGTCAATTAAAAGAAATTGAAAAATGGGAAGATGATCAAAAGGGATTATTCTTCTGGGAAAAAATCGGCCGGATTCCTTTTAAATTATTAGATAAGCTGACACCTGCTTTTATTCAAAAGAAAATCGGTGTTCTGCTTGATGAACTCGGCAGCTTCATTCAAAGCGGCGGCAAGTATTTAACACAGAAAAACGGCATTTTGAAAAAAGTTCAGCTCCTCGTCCCGGGTGACGCGGTAAATTCAATTGATGATATGAAACATGTGCCCTTAAATGTCATGAACCGTGTAAGCAGTGATCTGAGGACAAATCGCGGGAATGTTGCTACAGTTCAGGGGGCGACAACCGGATTTGGAGGAATTTTCACACTCGCAGTCGACATCCCTGTACTGCTAGGCCTTTCTTTAAAAACACTGCAGGAGATTGCCATTGCTTATGGCTATGATCCTGAAGACAAAGAAGAGCGGATTTTTATCGTGAAGTGCCTGCAGTTTGCATCAGCAGATATTGTCGGCAAACAAGCGATATTAAATGAATTGTCAGGCTATTATAACCGCAGCATGGAGCCTGCCGAAATGATGTCAAAGCTTCAGGGCTGGCGTGAGGTTGTATACACGTACCGTGACCATTTCGGGCTGAAAAAACTGCTGCAGATGGTGCCAGTTGCCGGCATGCTGTTCGGTGCGTATACAAATCGTTCGATGGTAAAGGATATTGCTGAAACGGGGATTATGTTATATCAGAAAAGGAGAATTCTTGAGAGGCTTGCGTCTGATCCGGTCATGATCATAGAAGAAAAAGGAACTCATCGCTGAGTTCCTTTTTAGATTAAAAGAATAATGCATCAAGTGAATATGCACCTGCACCTGTTAAAGCTACCCCTATGGCTGCAGCAAGCAAAGTAAGGTTGAATTCATAGCCGTTTTGAGCAGCCCAGAAACCGTTCGGGGCATGAACTTTCACGATTGCTACAAGCATTGTGCCGGCTAATGCAGCTCCTGCAAGCGGAGTAAGGAAGCCTGCGGCAAAAAACGCTCCTCCTGCAAACTCAGCAGTCCCCGCGAGAACAGCCATTGCCACTCCGGGCTTGATGCCAATCGATTCGAAAAATCCCCCTGTACCTTTAATTCCATGACCTCCAAATGAGCCAAACAGCTTTTGAGCACCATGAGCCATGAATGAAAGTCCAATCACTAAACGAATAAGTAAAAGTCCTAAATCTAATAACATTGTCATCATCCTTCTTTCAATTATTTTTAATTCGAGATATATTCTTAAAAAAATTTACTCTTTCTTATATATGCCGTCTCAGACAGGAAAATACTTTTAATTAAAATATCTTGAATTCAAAGTAATTATATTCTTATTTTTCCTATCTGTCAATCTCTATTTTGCAATCCCGAAGCAGAATCAATTCTGACGCTAAATTCACATTAAAAAGGATCTTCCCATCACTGCAGGAAGATCGCATTGTTATTTTGGTTTTCCAATCATTTCAACAACTTCTCTTACTTCATTCAGCATAGTCTGCCTGGTTTCTTCATCTACATATTGCACGGAATACATGAACTTATGGGCAAGTGTTTCAATTCCGCAAAAATTCATGATGCCGATATCAAATGCAGCCTGCATCGCCATTGTTAATTGCGGCGGCTTTAGAGATTTTTCAGGCTGCCCTGTAGTCTGGAAAACCAGCGCCTCTTTTTCTTTAAGCAAGCCCTCCGGACCTTCATCAGCATATCGAAAAGCAAAGCCATTGGTGAATACTCTGTCAAAGTATCCTTTTAATATAGCCGGCATCCCATTCCACCATGTCGGAAAAACAAAGACTAGAATATCTGCCCATATGATTTCACTCTGTTCCGCCTGGATATCAGCTGGAATTTTATCCTGATAAAAGGATGTATAATTGTCCTCTATCAGAATGGGATTAAATTTCATTTGATACAAATCCCTTTTTTTCACTTGAAATTCTTTGCTTATAAATTCTTTTTCCACAGCATCACATATCGCTGCATTAAAGCTTTCGGGATTAGGATGAGCATAAATAATCAGTACATTCATTTCATTCTCCTAAAATCGCTTTTTTATTATTCTTTGCGGAGAATGGAATATTATGATTTTTTATTGTGTTTTTCTGTTAAGCAGTTAATTTCAAGCTATATTCTGAAATTCCCACTATAATATAGTTAGTTATTTCCAGTAGAGGATGTGTAAAAACCATGATTGAAAAATTCAAAGTAATCATCACATCACTTGGACGTGAGCGGAAAATCACCGTCTATTTGCCAGATACATACGCATACAGTTCTAAAGCTTTTCCAGTCCTCTATATGCACGATGGACAAAATTTATTTGAAGACAGAGATGCAAGCTTTGGTGTCAGCTGGGGGATTAAAGATTATCTTGAGGAGAGCAGCCTTGAGCTGATTGTCGTAGGCATTGACTGCAATCATACAGGATACAGTCGATTTAACGAATATGGTCCTTGGATTAACAAAGACCTTGCAAAGGACCTGACTGGACAGAATGTTAACCTTGGTGGTGAAGGTGAAGCGTACATCGGTTTCATCGCCCAGGAACTAAAACCGCTGATTGACAGCAAATATCGAACACTCCCTGCTGAAACTTCGATGGCGGGCAGTTCAATGGGCGGTTTAATTTCTACATATGCAGCTTGCAAATATCCGCATATCTTCAGAAAAATTGCTTCTCTTTCATCTGCTTACTGGTTTAACCAGCATGAGATCGAAGCACTCATTAAAGAGAGTGATTTGTCAGCAATTGAAAAGTTTTATATGGATGTCGGCACAAAAGAAATCACCGCATCCATTCATCATCAGAATTATATTGATTCGAGTGACGATGTGTATGCGATTCTTAAAGAAAAAATTGTCGATTGCCGCTATGAAATAATCGAAGAGGCAAAACACAATGAAGCTGCCTGGAGAAAAAGAGTGCCGGAGATACTTAAATATTTGTACTCATAACGCAAACCAGTCCGGTTTCTGAGCTGTAAACTATCAGCAGGAACTGAACAGGAGTGTTAATCCAAGATGGCTTAACGCTCCTTCTTCTTGAATTGTGTCCGCAGTAAAAATGCTCAGAGTGTTATTTGCTCTGAGCATTTTTCGTTCCTATTTATTTGTATGTTAATCAAGAAGCTGTTTTATCTTCATTCGACATTCATTATGAATGGATAACCGCAAACTTTTTCTTAAAATGAAGTCAGTTTTTCGAGTGCATTGGTCCGCTTTCTATCTTTCATATGCTGAGCAGGATCAAAATAGCCAAGCTGCAGAATGCCGACGATTTTTTCGCCATTTTGAACGCCAATAGCACGGCGGAATTTTGGATCATAGATGTAATTTGGCGTCTTCCATACCATCCCCAGTTCTTTTTCCCAGCCAAGCAGCTGCAAATTTTGAATAAGAGTGCTTACGGCTGCGAAATCTTCTTCCCAAATTTTCTGGCGGGGATCTTCAGGCATAATGGCAACTAAAAATGCAGGAACATCTGCAAGCTTCGATTTCACTTTTTCATGTGTTTTTGCTTCGCAGCATGCAAGAACAGTCTGAATAAAAGCTTCCTTCCGCTCTTCGCTTACAAATAAAAACCTCCAAGGCTCCCTAAGCCCGTGATTAGGCGCCCAGACTGCGTCATTAAGCAGAGTGACAACATCTTCTTCCTTGACCTCAAGAGGCAGGTAATTTGATTTAATTGAAATTCTTTCCCTTATTACAGCCGAAATGGATTGTTGCTGGATCATCTTTCACCCTCCAATTGATAACGATTTTCACTATCATCTACAAATTATAGTATCACTCCGTGTTTTTTTCGTCAATTAAATGAAGGCGGGAAAATGGTCTTAATAATTGATGCGCTCACTGAACTCAAAATAAAAAACCTTCCTATTAAGGAAGGCTTGATCATTAAAAGAACAGATTTAAAATATAGTAGGAAATCGCTGCTAATGTAGCAGAAATCGGCAAAGTGATGAACCATGTAATAATCATCGTTTTAGCCGTTCCCCATTTTACGCCTTTAATTCGGTGGGCTGAGCCTACACCAAGTATGGAAGATGAAATGACGTGCGTTGTACTTACCGGCAAGTGAATAATAGAAGCGCCAAAGATAACCGCTGCTCCTGTTAAATCAGCTGCTACACCATTAACCGGGCGGATCTTCATGATCTTACCGCCAACGGTTTTAATGATTTTCCAGCCGCCGACACTCGTTCCAAGTCCCATCGCAAGGGCACATGAGAATTGTACCCACCATTGAATATCTGTTGAGTTCTGAAGATTCCCTGCAATCAGGGCCATCGTGATGATACCCATCGCTTTTTGAGCATCATTCGTACCGTGTGTGTAAGATTGCAAAGCAGCTGTCGCTACCTGAATTGCACGGAAATTTCTGTTTGTTTTTGTAAGGTTGTTGTTTTTAAAAACGACTTTAAAAATGCTGTAAACAATATAACCTACTATAAACGCCAAGATTGGTGAAATGATCAGGGCCTGAAGGATTTTCAAGAAACCTGTATAGTTTAATGAACTAAATCCTGCCGCTGCAATCGCAGCACCGGCGATTGACCCAATAATTGCATGGGAAGAACTGCTTGGAATCCCATAATACCAAGTAATCAAATTCCATGTGATCGCTGCAATCAGGGCAGCTAAGATCACTACAGATCCATTTTGCAGGGTAAACGGATCAACAATGTCCTTTGTGATGGTCTTTGCCACGCCTGTAAATGTCATGGCACCGACAAAGTTCATGACAGATGCAAGGATAATTGCCTGTCTTGGTTTAAGAGCTTTCGTTGATACGGATGTTGCAATCGCATTTGCTGTATCATGAAATCCGTTAATAAAGTCAAACGCCAAGGCAAAAATAACAATAAGAACGGTAAGAATTAATATAGTATCCATAATATCGCCTCTTACGCGTTCTTCATGATGATAGTCTCAAGTGTGTTGGCAACACCCTGACAGCTATCAGCAATTTCTTCAAGTGTTTCATATATCTCTTTATATTGAATAATTTTAATTGGGTCTTTTTCGATTGCAAATAAATTTTTCACAGCTGTACGCAAGTAATTATCACAGTTTGACTCAAGTTCTTTTAAACGGATTGCATGAGTGCGGATATCGCTCAGCTTTTTATTAGAAAGCAGCTCAATTGATTTAGCGATTTCGATTGTACACTCATTAATTGTGTCAACGAACTTTACCATGTAGTCAGTCGGCTGTGTAACAGAATACATTTCAAACAGTGCCGCAGAATGTTCGATGCCATCCAAAACATCGTCCATGATCATTGCGAGCTGAAGAATGTCTTCGCGCTCAATCGGAGTAATGAATGCTTTGTTCAGTTCCATGATGATGGTATGAACAAACGTGTCACCCTTTGACTCATAATCCTTAATTGTCTCTGAGAAAACTTTCAGATCGTTGGCATTTTTGATTTTGAAATCAACAAAATACTGCCCGGTTTCTTTTAAGTTCTCAGATATTTGACTTAACATTTCAGAAAACTTATCTTTTCTTCTTTTGATAGCCATTGCTTATTCCTCCAAGGAGCCATATATTTTTTATTTTCTCTCTTTATTTGCAACTTAAAAAGTATATACGTTAATGTCGAATCCGAAAAGACTTTGTCGTTAATTTTAACAATTTCTTTACAAAGTATTAATATTAGTAAAATATTTCTATGGTATTGATTTCTATATAAATTTACACAATCTTAAAAAAAACATAAAAAAAAGCGGAAACTCCGCTTTTTTTACTTAGCAATTGAGATTTTTGCAGGTTCTGCATGTTCAGCAGGAGGATGAAACTCATCTTCCATTTTAGATACAACAACTGTTGCCACACCATTTCCAATCAGATTTGTAATTGCCCGGGCTTCGGACATAAAGCGGTCCACACCGAGAAGAAGCGCAATGCCTTCAACAGGAATCATAGGGAACGCAGCAAGGGTTGCTGCCAATGTAATAAATCCTGATCCTGTTACTCCTGCCGCCCCTTTAGATGTAAGCATCAAAATGCCAAGAAGGGTCAGCTGCTGCCAGATACTGAGATCGACTCCATATGCCTGCGCAATAAACATCGCTGCCATGGATAAATAAATGGAAGTGCCGTCCAAGTTAAACGAGTAGCCTGTCGGAATAACAAGTCCAACAACTGATTTAGAGCATCCGTATTTCTCCATCTTCTCCATCATCTTCGGAAGTGCGGATTCTGATGAAGATGTTCCAAGTACAAGCAGGATTTCTTCTTTAATAAAAGCAATAAATTTTGTAATGCTGAATCCATAGTATTTGGCAATGGCTCCTAAAACAAAAATGATAAATAGGAACATTGTGATATAAACTGAGCCCATTAATTTACCTAGAGCTACAAGCGAGCCAATTCCAAATTGCCCAATTGTGTAAGCCATCGCGCCGAATGCCGCAAGTGGAGAAACCTTCATGATCATGTTGACTACACCGAAGAAAATATCTGTCAGCCTTTCAAATAAAACGACAACCGGTTTTGCTTTTTCGCCAACCGCTGCCATTGAGATACCGAACAAAACCGCAAAGAATAAGATTGGAAGCAGTTCTCCCTCAGCCATCGCACCTACAACATTCTCTGGAATAATGCCGACGATAAAGTCAACGAACCCATGACTGGTTTCTTCAGCCTGCTCTGTATACTGGGATACATCTCCGCCCTCAACTTTATCTGTGTTAAAGCCGTCACCAGGCTTTACAATTCCTACTACTATAATTCCGATTGCAAGTGCAAAGGTCGTCACAATTTCAAAATACAGAAGAGCCTTGCCTCCGATTCTTCCAACCTTCTTCAAGTCACCCATGCTGCCAATTCCAATAACAACCGTAAAAAAGATAATTGGCGCAATCACCATTTTAATCATTTTGATAAAAACATCCGCTAAAACTTTCAGCTCAATTCCGAAACTTGGAAACAAAAAGCCGACTGTAATCCCTAAAATAATCCCGATAATAACCTGAACCGTCAAATTCCTAAAATTAATTTTCATAGTATCCTCCGTCCTCTTATTGATAGCGCTTTCAAGAATACCCTTATATTAACTGATAATTTCGACACCGCCCCGTTTTGGTATTATTGTTCTTTTTGGTCTTTTTGGTCACCAGAAAAGCGGAACCGACCGTTTAGCTCCGACAGACAGATAAGGATCAGCCAGTGAAGGCGCTTTTTGCCAATGCTTGCTGAGCCGTTCTGGCCGAGG
>NZ_JBCMYF010000042.1:0-65647 GCF_050483325.1 Metabacillus idriensis | reverse complement strand
AACTTTTTGGGGTCACTTCACATTTGACAGCCGTTTTTCTGTTATTAGGAGAGAGAGAATTTTTACCCAGCTCAATTATGATTCTTCTGTTATCGCTCTGATTTTCTTGATTGCCTCTCTTCTCCACGATTTTACACTAGCAGGACTGACATTTTCACTCTCCGCAATTTCAGATGGCGTTTTCTTGTCAATGCAATAACCAATCAGCCATTTTTTCTGCATCGGAGTGAGAATGCTGCAATAGGAGCGGATAAGCTGCTCGCTCATGATTTCCTTAATTGGGTCTTCTGTGCCGATATCGTCATGATGATCGCGAAGCTCCTCAATTTCGTGCCTTCTATTTTGTTTATTCATTTCATTCAGCATCCTTCCTTTTATGCAATGATATAGATAGGTGCTGAATGCGCCTTTTGAACCGTCATATGTTATTGAAGCGTGCCATAAAGCGATGAGCCCGATTTGATGGTATTCTTCATGATGCTGCCTGATGTTTAAATGGTTAATATGAAAATAAATCATACTTTGATGCTTCTCGACCAATTCCTCAAAGTTTTTATCTTCAATCATCGTCTTCTCCAATTAGGAGCGCTCCATTCAAGTATTCCGCGGTAAATTCATCATAATGGCGTTGCTGAAACTCGTAAAAGCAGTAAAGAAGGTATATATATGCGGTCAGTTGCCTCAAATCGGCTGTTTTTGCATGGGGAAATAGCCTGTTATCTATACCTCTTCTCAGTGAAAAGCCTGATATGGCTCAATTTTTTGAATATTAAATTGGGGATCCTTCCATTTTTTAAGCAATGAATTCAGTGCTTAAAGCTGTTAGGCTATTACTTGTACT
The DNA here is from genome assembly GCF_050483325.1 of Metabacillus idriensis. Taxonomy (GTDB): domain Bacteria; phylum Bacillota; class Bacilli; order Bacillales; family Bacillaceae; genus Bacillus_P; species Bacillus_P idriensis_A. The sequence goes on along the minus strand of NZ_JBCMYF010000042.1, from coordinate 64,806 downwards.
TCTTACAAGCGAATCCGAATGGAAAATTGGGAGGTTAATAAATGAAGAAATCATTTTTTACTTTAACGATTATTTCTGCACTTGCCATATCATTATTTGGATTTGAAAAAGCAGAGGCAGCAACAAAACACGAGGTTAAAACAGGCGATACATTATGGCTGATCGGCAAAAAGTACGGTGTATCCATTAAAGAGATTCAATCTCTTAATCATAAAAGCGGTCAATTATTATATGTAGGCGAAAAACTGCAGGTGCCGCAGTCAATTTCAGATGAAGATAAAGATTTATTGGCACGAATTGTTCACGCTGAGGCAAAAGGCGAGCCATATGCAGGTAAAGTGGCTGTGGCGACGGTTGTCTTAAACCGTGTAAAAGATGACAGGTTCCCTGATACCATTAAAGATGTTATTTATCAAAAGCAATCCGGCATTTACGCATTTTCTCCAGTAGAAAATGGCGCAATTCATGAACCTGCTGATGAAAAAGCTAAAGAAGCGGTCCAAGAAGCCCTGGCTTATGAGGGAATGGGCAATGACTCTGTCTATTTCTATAATCCTGTAACAGCTGAAAGCGACTGGATTCGCACTAGAGAAGTCACGCTTACGATCGGAAAACACACATTTGCAAAATAATGCACAAAACTCCCTTCCAGATGGATGGGAGTTTTTTTATGCCATAAAGCAAATTCAACATTTTCTCACGGGTCAATTTCTAGTTTTGTTTTTGAATAATTTACAAAATGGGAGGAAATATAAGGGAAAGTATGATCGTGAAGCGTGGTGGAAATCGTGAACAAGATGTATAAGGAGAATGGAAAACCAAAGCAGTCAATGGCTGAAGTGATCACTTGCTTCAAGGCCTCATCTGATTTTGTCCAATATGAGCATCATGCAAAAGAGACTGCCTTCTGGGTGTCCTACATTCGGACAGTTGTCGATCCTCAGCTTTTACATGAAAGTATAATGGCTCCTTTGCTGAAAGAGAAATGGACTACTCAGCAGCAGCTGAAAGAAATTGTTCCAATTGAAGAAATCATTATCACGATTGACACGGATATTGTCTCGGAGAAATTGCTTGAGGGCTATATCATTATTTCATTCTCTGAATATGGAAGTCCATGTACATTGTTAAGAGCTACTTTGAATAAAGCACGGGACATCTCCCTGCCAGAAGTTGAATTTAGTGTTGTAGGCCCGAAAGAAGCTTTTGTAGAAGCGATTGAATTTAATATCAATTTGATCCGCAAAAGGATTCAAGTGCCGCAGCTGCGCATAAAAGAAATGCAAATAGGCGATCTGTCCAAAACAAAGGTAGCTGTGCTCTACATCGACAGTATAGCAGATGAAGAAAATGTAAATACCATGACCCAGAGGTTAAGAGATATTAAATATGATCAAATAGGCGACAGCGGCTATGTGGCTCAGTTCATATCAGATAACCATAACTCTCCGTTTCCACAGGTGCTTGATTCAGAACGGCCTGACAGAGTGGCAGCTGTTCTTTCAGAAGGGAAGGTCGCTGTCGTTGTTGATGGCTCACCGCAGGTTTTAATCGGCCCCACAACTCTTGTAGAATTTTTCTCATCTTTTGAGGATTATTATCTAAATTGGGTGCTGTCATCATTTTTTAGGCTGATCCGCGTATTTGCCGTAGCCTTTTCCATCTTAGTGACGCCTTTATACGTAGCGACCCTAACCTTTCATTATGAATTAATTCCAAAGGATCTGCTGAGCACGCTCGTAACCTCGCGGCGCGAGATTCCGCTTCCTCCAATACTTGAGGCGCTGTTTTTGGAGCTGACGATTGAACTCCTTCGGGAAGCGGGAGCGCGTTTGCCGACAAAGGTCGGACAGACAATCGGTATCGTAGGCGGGATCGTTATTGGGACGGCATCGGTTGAAGCGGGTCTGACCAGTAACGTTCTTCTGATCATCGTCGCTTTGGCGGCACTTGCATCGTTTACAACACCCGTTTACAAGATGGGTAATACGATTCGCCTGCTTCGATTTCCATTTTTGATTTTTGCCCAAATTTATGGGCTTCTCGGCATTGTTTTATGTTTTTGTTTTTTAGCAACTCATCTCTTAAGGCTGACATCTCTCGGGAGGCCCTTTTTAGTGCCGATCTATCCGCCCCGGAGCCGGGATCTTAAAGATGCGATTATCCGTTTCCCTTTCTCAACATTAAACAAAAGGCCATTGGCCCTGCGGACAAAGCAGCCGGATAAATTTTCAGAGAAAAAAGCAAAACAGAAACATGACATAGATGAATAACAGATTGTGAGGTGTCCAGATGAAAAAAATTGCAGAACGATATCAAGTTTCGCACTTTCTTGTGTTTTTTCTTATTCACTCTCTTCAGTTTGGTGTGGGAGTGCTTGGCTTTCAGCGTTTTATTTCACTGGACTCCGGTCATGATGCCTGGATTGCTGTGCTTGCTTCGGGAGTCATTGTCCATATATCGATTTTTTTGATTTATCAGATTTTAAAGGATCAAGAGGGGAACATCCTTGATATTCATAAAAAGATTTTTGGCAAGTGGATCGGCAATGGGTTAAATGCCATTGTCATTATTTACTTTACCGGTCTTGCCATTAACGTCCTCCGAACCTTTATAGAAGTTATACAAGTATGGATGTTTCCAGATCTCAATGTCTGGATTTACAGCTTGATTTTTCTGATTCTTACTTATTACATATTAAATGGCGGTTTTCGGGTAGTAACAGGGATTTGCTTTTTTGGAGTCGTGCTCCCGGCATATCTGATTTTTTCATTTTTATTTACTTTGAAATTTGCGAACTTTAATAATCTGATGCCATTTTTTGATCATTCGATAAGTGATCTTTTAAAAAGCACAAAAAATATGTCGCTCACAGTGCTGGGTTTTGAAGCGCTGTTTATGTATTATCCTTTTTTGAAAAATCCAGAAAAATCGAGGAAGTGGGCGCACTTTGGTGCAGCAGTTACAACTTTGATCTACGTAATTATTATGCTGTTCAGCATCATTTATTTCAGTGAAGAGCAGCTTCAGAAAAATGTATGGGCAACACTTACGATCTGGAAGATTGTCGAAATGCCGTTTGTGGAAAGGTTTGAATATATCGGAATCGCAAACTGGAATCTTGTGATTTTGCCGAATGTATGTTTAACCCTTTGGTGTGCAAGCAGAGGCATGAAGCAGCTTGTGAAAATAAAGCAGAAATATACAATTCTGATTGTTCTAGCCGTCAGTTATGGAGCAGTTAATGTTATTAAAGACCGTGAACAGATTAATACGATTAACTCATTTTTAGGGGAGGTGGGCTTCTATATTTTTATGGCCTATATTCCAATTTTGTATTTACTCACGCTGATCTACCGTAAATGGAAGGGGGGAAGAAAGGTTGAAACGTAAAATGCTTGTTCTTCTCATTCCGATGTTTTTGACAGGATGTCTGGAAAAAGAAATATTGGATGATGTGAATATTATTACAGTTGTAGGCTTTGACATGGTGGGCTCAGGTCAAGTGAAAGGAACGGTTGTCATTCCGGTTTATACGCAGGATGCCCCTGTTGAAAGTGAAATTATCGAATCTACTTCATCGAATGAGGTCAGCAAAGATATTTTAACGCACCTGCAGCGTAAATCATCTGATCCGCTCGTCCTTGGGAAAGTTTCTGTTGTTATCTATTCAGAGGAAGTTGCTGAAAAAGGACTGACAAACCTTGTGGATACGCTGCAGAGGGATGCAAGTGTCGGTTCCCGCGTCTATTTGACAGTGGGCAGAGAGGATGCCAGTGCCATTATGAAAGCTAAATTTGGAAACAGAGGAGCAGCTGCCTATATTTCAAATCTGATCCGCCATAACGTTGAAAGCAGGGACGTTCCTAAAACAAATCTGCACATTTTTCTATATGATCTATATTCAAAAGACAGTGATCCCTTCTTGCCGATTTTGAAAAAGGGTGAGGGAGGTTCAGTTGAAATTGATGGCCTTGCCTTATTTAAAGGTGACAAAATGGTCAGTGAAATTTCAAATGAAAAACTGATTTTCTTTAAACTGATTGCAGATAAATATACCGAAGGCATTTATGCTCTCAAACTGCCAAAAAAGGAACAGGTGGCCATTAAAGCCATCTCTTCTCACCGCAAAATTGAAGTGAATAAAAAGGATCCATCGAAATTGACAATAAAAGTCAAGCTCAGCGGGGTTGTTCAGCAGTATACAGGAGATATGATCACACCTAAAATCAAACATGAAATGGAGAAAGCCTTTGAGAAAGAGATCATAAAAGAATCGAAACAGATGATTGAACAATTTAAAGAACTTGAGATTGATCCGCTGGGACTGCAGGATTTGGTGCAAAGCCATATTAGAGGCTTGCATACAAAAGAATGGAAAGAAATTTATCCAAAACTGTCTGTTGAAATCAAACCTGAAGTCATGATCACGGAAACAGGGGTAATTGAGTAGGGAAAAACGATCAATAAACAAATTTTAAAATATTTTGGTGACTTGTCTCATATCCTTTTAGAAAGTTCTTCTCAGGGGAGTGAGTCAGCATGAATTCTTTTTTCAAAGGAACCCTTTTATTGATCGTTGCCGCTTTTTTCAGTGAATGCATCGAATTTTTCGTCAACATGATCTTGGCCAGAGAACTTGGAGAAGAAGGAATGGGCAGATATATGTCCATTTTGCCTGTCATCTTTTTAGTTGCTGTCCTGGCAAGTCTTGAACTGCCGATTTCCATTTCCAAATACATCGCTGAAAACAAGAGGGTCCTGCATTACAGTATGCTGCGCCACGCTCTGCAGATGACAATAATTGTTACGCTTGCTGTGCTGTTGGTCAGCATCTTTCTTTTTTCAGCTACGTCGCTGCTTGACGGATTTCATCCAATCGTACAATGGCTGATTATTGGGCTCATTCCGATTGCATCGTTCTCTTCAATTGCGAGAGGGTACTTTATGGGTGTACAGCAGATGGGAAAGATTGCTTTTTCAAATTTTTTGCGAAAAGCGGTGCAATTTAGTGTACTGCTGCTTATTTTCACCATTTTTCAATTTGATCAAAATGCTTTGCTGATAGCGCTCTGTGCTTTTATTGGCAGTGAACTGATTGTTTTTGTTTATTTGATCAGTATGTTTATGATACATATGCATGCTCTTAAATATGAAAACAACACATTTACAACCGGAAAACACGCAAGACAAAAGCTGCTGTCTGTATCCCTCCCGACAACAGGCTTGAGGATCTTTCATGCCATAACAAATGCGATCCAGCCTTTTTTAATCCAAACGGCCCTCATAACAGCAGGATTCGGCACAGTTGCCGCGACTGAGCATTTTGGTATGCTGACAGGAGTAGCGATGACCATTGGGTTTTTTCCGGCATTTATTGCCCATTCTTTAATGATTATGCTGATTCCAAACGTTTCTGATTCATACGCCAGGCAGGATACGAAGACACTGCGGGTGCTCCTGCAGCAATCAATGTCTTTTACCATGCTTTACGGAATTCCTGCCATATTCATTATTTATCTCTTTGCAGAACCGCTGACATCTCTATTTTTCTCATCCGTTCAGGCAGCCTTTTATCTGAAACTGCTGTGGCCATATTTTTTATTTCATTTTTTCGTGATTCCAATGCAGGCATATTTAATAGGACTTGGACTAGTGAAGGATGCGTTCTACCATACGGTCTGGTCGCATATTGTCTCATTTGGAATGATGTTTCTGCTTGGCTCACAGCCTTCGCTGCAAATGGCAGGGATTATTCTTGGGATGAATACAGGCATTGTGCTATTAACGCTTATGCATTATGTGACAATCTGCCGGAAGATCGGAATTACGCTGTGGCTCACCGAGCGCAGGGACAGTGTTTACCGATGATTCTGAAAGCTCGCAATACATTTGCTAGTCCGATAATAAGAAAAAGGATTGAAATAGCTCTTGACCCGCTGTAAAATACGAGGATAACTTCATACGTTTTCCTTATATAATCATGGAGATATGGTCCATAAGTTTCTACCTGGCAGCCTTAAAGTGCCGGACTATAAGGAGAGTACGAACAGGCAGTCTGATGAAGAGACCCGCTGTTCAAGCTTTCTTTATAAAGGCTTGAACAGCGGGTCTCTTTTTTTATTTCTTTTTAGATGTCAGACATCTGACCGCACCCGCTCTTGATTGGAAAACGACTGATGACATTAATATGATGGGGGCATTCATTTGAGTATTTTATACGGGATTTTATCACTTGCAGGCATTTTATTTCTCGGCTGGCTTCTAAGCAGCAGCCGTAAAAGCATTCAATGGAAAACAATCGGCATTGGATTATTGCTTGAAACTGCTTTGATTTTATTTGTCATGAAAGTAAAAGCGGGAGAAATCATTTTGGAGAAAGCCGCTTTTGCTGTTCAAAAAATCATCGATTTCAGCAGTGAGGGAATTGAATTTGTGTTTGGCGGATTTTATGGTGAAGGCTCAAACATCACGTTTGTATTTGCGATAAATGTTCTTGCTGTAGTTATCTTTATTTCTGCCCTTATATCCGCTCTTTATTATTTGAGAATTATCCCTTTTGTGGTTAGAATCATTGGTTTATCCATAGGGAAACTGCTTGGAACTACAAAGGTTGAAACGTTCAGTGCTGTCGGAAATTCCTTTTTGGGGCTGGTTGAAGCACCGCTGCTCGTACGGCCGTATTTAAAGGATTTAACACGTTCAGAAATATTTGCTGTGATGGTTGGCGGCACTGCTTCAGCAAGCGGAGCAATCCTTGTTGGATATTCACTGATGGGAATTGATATGAAATATCTTCTTATCTCTGTTTTCAGCGTTCCCTTTGTTTCATTGATTATCGCAAAATTGCTTGAGCCTGAAACAGAGGTTTCCAAAACTAATGATCATGTTGCCATGGAAAAAACAAAGCATGCCAATGTATTTGAAGCAATTGCAGAGGGAGCAGTAAGCGGCGTAACGCTCGCACTGAACATCGGCGGACTGCTGATTGCGTTTATCAGTATTCTGGCTCTGGTCAATGGAGGGCTTGGACTGATCGGAACAGACCTTTCAACCATTTTCGGTTATGTATTTTATCCATTTGCCATCATGATTGGCATACCGTTTGAGGATGCTTTCAGAGCAGCTTCCATTATTGGAACAAAATTATCAGTCAATGAATTTGTTGCTTATCTTGATTTAAGTAAAATGATTGATGAGTTAGATCCTAAAACAGTTGCCATTCTCTCAATTGCACTTTGCAATTTTGCGAACCTGTCTTCAATCGGCCAGCTGATTGTCGGTTTAGGATCACTTGAACCAACAAAACGTCCCCTTGTTTCAAAGCTTGGATTCAAAGCGATTGTCGGAGGGACATTGGCAAGCTTTATTACAGCAGTTTTAGTGGGAATGTTTATGTAAAGAAAGAAAAGCACCTTGAGCAGGGTGCTTTTTCTTATGGAGCAGAACCCTTTTTTCTGAGGACAATTTCTAAAAGTGCGGCGGGTAAGCGTAAACTATATTATATTTCAAAAAGGCGGGAGGTTTTTAAATGGGGATAAAAATGATTAAACTGTCTGTTCTGTATTTGGCTGCCGGTCTTCTGCTCGGACTGTTTATGTCGATTGCCCATGACTATACATTGACGCCAGTACACGTTCACATTAATTTATTGGGATGGACGACTCTTACGCTTGCCGGCATTTTATATTATGCATTTCCTGAGTTAACCGATCATTTTTTGGCAAAGGCTCACTTTTGGCTTCATAACATCGGACTTCCCGTCATGATGGCAGGGCTTGCGTTTACAGTTTCGGGGAATAACAGTCTGATGCTTCTTACCATCATTGGATCCTTTGCAACCGTGATTGGTCTTCTATTTTTTGTCTGGAATATTTTGGCGAATTTAAAATGAAATGGAAAAAGGAGGCATGTCATCATGCTTCCTTTTTAGTCGTTTTTAAAAGTGAATTCCTGATATTTTCCAGTGCCATTGCACTGCAGGCATTTTTTTGAAAGCGGGATATAAGGGTTCTTTCTGATAATGCCTGCTCCGCTGCATTGTCTGCAAATGACGACAAGTGCCATCACTAGTCCTCCTCTCAAAATAGACGAGCTTCCTTATGCATCTATTTTTGGGAAAAAAGGATGTTTTTATACGTCCTTTCTATTGACTTGATATCCATTCCTCTCTCAGCATGCCCATCTTGACAGAATCGTAATAGACACCTTTATAAAGTCTGCATTTGCGGATTCTGCCTTCTTCTTTCATTCCTGTTTTTTCAGCCACTCTGATCATTCTTGCGTTCCCGGACCATGTCGTTAAACCAATGCGAATCAGTTTGTATTTATCAAATAAGTGCTTAATCCAAAGGTTCAAAGCTTCTGTTCCTATACCGCTGTGCCAATTTGCATGCTCATAGATGACGATGCCGACTTCAAGCCAATTCGATGGCTGGTGCTCCCAGTAGTATGTGACCATTCCGATCAGCTGTTCGTCTGCATATATATAAAGTCTGTTTGGGTTAGGATCTCTTATTTCTTTCTTTTTTTGTTTCTCGAAATCTTTTTTTGTCATCATTCCTAAGGGGAAATAAGGAGCATCCCATTTTTTCCATTCCGGCTCTGCCTCGCCGTATACGAAATGAAATAACTTAGGGATATCGGCTGTGTTTAAGTGTTTTAAAGTTACTTTTTTACCACGAAGCATATAGTTCATCCAACTCCTTTCTTAAAAAATTCTCCTTCTTAAGGTGGATTCCTTTTCCTCTATAAGAAAATTTTGCAAAAAATATGGTCAAGAACTGTTCCTTTCGCACTAAAAAGCGCATGAGTTTGAAAAAAGCCTTTCAAAAAACGGCTGATTTCTCCTAATGCCGGGTAAGTGGAAACAACCGCCTGTTATGATTCAACCATTTAGGTTTTTTCACTGAAAAGTGGAATCAACCCATTCCCTCTATTCTCCAGAAGAGGTCAAGTTCCTTCCGCTGCAACGCTTATGGTTATAACTACTAACCTAGCACTAATCAATGTTCGGCTATAATTCAGGAGGTAATCGTTGCGTCATTGTCTCTTTTATTTTTTTATTTAATGATAATAATTATTAAATAAAAATAATAATAATTTTTAATTGAGTTTTGCGTACATTTTGGTATAATGAGACATATACTGATTCAACTTAGCGGAATATGGGGAATTGCTGCTGGCCTTCAGCAGCATTTGTAGTTTTATAAGCTTATTGAAGATGATTATTTTTCTCAATTAGGGAGGTATACTATGCTTGTAAATGAAAATGCTTATCATCAGGCCAATGATGCTGATACAAAATTTGATAGATTAAAAGAATACGGGGAACTAATTGCGGCCATCCTCTCTGGGATACTGATTTTAATTGGGTGGACCATTCAAACGAATCAGGGGGACTCCCCTGCAGCTGTCGCTTTATTTATTACGGCCTTTTTAATCGGCGGATTTGCGAAAGCAAAAGAGGGGATTGAAGAAACACTTGAAGATAGAAAGCTGAATGTTGAATTGCTGATGGTTTTTGCAGCCATTGGTTCAGGAATTATTGGATACTGGATTGAAGGAGCCATCTTAATCTTTATTTTTGCATTAAGTGGGGCGCTGGAAACCTTCACATTGAATAAAAGCGAGCGTGAACTTTCTGCACTGATGGAGCTGCAGCCTGAAGAAGCTTCCCTGCTTAAGGATGGCAAAGAAACAAGAGTTCATGTTTCATCGCTTGAAATTGGCGACTTGATTGCAGTGAGGCCAGGTGAGCGGCTCCCGACAGACGGGGAGATCGCGTCAGGTTCGACAAGTATTGACCAGGCGGCCATAACAGGTGAGTCTATTCCAGTGGAGAAAAAGACGAAAGACACGGTATTTGCAGGTACGGTTAATATAAATGGTTCGATTACAGTAAAAGTAACAAAAAACAGTGATGAGACTCTTTTCCAGAAAATCATCAAGCTTGTTCAATCTGCTCAGTCTGAAAAATCACCATCACAGCAGTTTATCGAACGATTTGAAGGCACTTATGTAAAAGGAGTATTGATTGCAGTTGCGCTGATGATGGTTTTGCCGCACTATCTGCTTGGCTGGAGCTTCAATGAGAGCTTCTACCGGGCGATGGTTCTGATGGTTGTAGCATCGCCATGTGCTTTGGTTGCATCGATTACGCCGGCAACTTTGTCCGCAATCTCAAATGGAGCAAGAAACGGCCTGTTATTCAAAGGCGGTGTACACTTAGAGCGATTAAGCAAGCTGAAGGTAATCGCTTTTGACAAAACAGGCACACTTACAAAAGGGGAGCCTGTTGTGACAGATGTGAATATCAGCGGGAATGCAGATGAAATGGACGTCTTCAAAGCGGTGCTGTCGATTGAAAAGCAATCCAATCATCCGCTTGCAAAGGCGATAGTCAGCTATATTAACAAGGAATATCCAACCCTTCAGCCGGAAATGCTGGATGTACAGGAGCAATCCGGTTTTGGTGTAACCGCCAAATGGAAGGGTGAAATGTGGAGTGTAGGCAAACCTGCCGCTCTGAGTGACAAAGAAAACAAGATGACTTCATTTGGCTTAGAAAGAGCCCAAGAGGGGAAAACCATAGTCTATGTAAAAAATGATCGTGGAATTGCGGCCGTTCTTAGTCTTCAAGATGTACTTAGAGACGATGCCATTCAAGCAATTGATGAGCTGAAACAGGCTGGTATTCATACCGTGATGCTGACAGGCGATAATGAGTCCACAGCACAATCTGTTGCAAGTGCAGCAAAAGTAGACCAATTTATTGCGGAATGCCTGCCTGATGACAAGGTGGCAGAAGTGAAGAAGCTTGGGAAGAAGTACGGACATACAGCGATGATCGGGGACGGCATTAATGATGCTCCTGCCCTGGCGGCTGCAAGTGTAGGAATTGCCATGGGTGAAGGGACGGATGTAGCTCTTGAAACGGCTGATATTGTCTTGATGAAAAATGATCTGACGAAACTGAAAAAAGCGATTGAGGTCTCACGGAAAATGGATAAAATCATCAAGCAGAACATTGTATTTTCAATGTCAGTCATTGCCCTCCTGATCTGTTCGAATTTTCTCCAGGTGCTTGATCTGCCGCTTGGAGTCATCGGGCACGAGGGAAGCACAATTCTTGTTATTTTAAATGGACTGCGGTTATTAAGATGAAAAAATGGACGAAAGATTTCTTTCGTCCATTTTTCTATGTCGTTCTTTCTCCAGCTGAATCATCATCAGGTCTTTTGCTCACGATCACATAAGCTGCAGCAATACAAATGAAGCCTATGATCCACCCGATCAGGGAGCTATAGTAAAACCAGTCTGTTAATTGAATAAAAATAAAAGGTGATGCAAAACCGATAATACATAAGATGAGGACTATATTTCGTTTCATCAACTTCAGCAAGACTAACATCTCCTTAACTAGGTAAAGAACGGATTCCCATGTTAATTATACATAAAAAGAAAACACATTGAAAATCTAGCTTTCCTTTTTTATGAAAAAAGGGCAGTTTGCCGCTTTAGGTTAGAATTTTCCTGTTTAAATTCACGTTGATTAAATTTGAAAACAGGGATGGAAATTAGGGCGTATCTAACGGAAGGAGGGCATCAGCACTTTATGCTGACGCCCTCTGCCGCATTATAAAAAGAAGAATCCAAGAGAAATAATGACTCCGCTTATAAGCAGGATAAACACACAATACCCCATAATATCTTTCGCTTTAAGTCCTGCAATAGCCAAAGCAGGCAAAGCCCAGAATGGCTGGATCATATTTGTCCAGGCATCTCCCCATGCTACTGCCATGGCTGTTTTTGCCATAGGAACATCAAGTGCTTTAGCAGCCTCGAGCATGACAGGCGCCTGAACAGCCCATTGTCCCCCGCCAGACGGAACGAATATATTTACGATTCCTGCACTCCAAAAAGCGAACACCGGAAACGTCTGCTGATTGGAAATGGATACAAACCCTTCTGAAATGACAGCCGCAAGCCCTGATGTAACCATCATTCCCATGATTCCTGCATAAAAAGGGAATTGAATAATGATTCCTGATGCCCCTTTAATCGCTTCTGTCACAGCATTTAAAAAATTCCTTGGTGTTCCGTGAAAGAGGATTCCCAAAAATAAAAATAAAAAATTCACCACATCTAAGTTCAGCTTAAATCCATTGTTCATAAAATAGGATATAAGAAAGATAAGTCCCATGACTCCAATTAATAGAGAAATGATTCTGCTGTTTTCAAGACGGTCGGCAGGAGTAAGTGCTTCTTTTTCTAGAGTGGCAGCTTCCATCCGCGGATCTCTCAGCAGTTCCGGATTAACGGTAACAGTCTCTTCTTTTCTTGGCATCATCAAGCGGTTGACGATCGGCAAGGTGATGAAAAGCACGCCGACAATAATCAAGTTAAACGGTGCGAAAATCGTTTCGCTGGTCGGAATAAGTCCAATCATATCCTGTGCAAAATGACCTTCTGTCGCAATCGTCAGCGGTACAGAGCCTGAGATTCCGCCATGCCAGATGACAAATCCGCTGTAGGCGCTGGCAATCAGGAGACGATAATCAAGGTTTTCGATTTTTTTGGCTAATTCTTTGGCATACAGTGCGCCGATGACAAGCCCAAAGCCCCAGTTAATAAAGCTTGCAAGCATTGAAACTAGTGTAACGTAAATGATGGCCTGGCCAGGTGTTTTTGCAGCATCCGCAAGGGCACTTAATCCCTTTTTGAAGAGAGGGCTGCTTGCAAGAACATGTCCTGTCACCAGAACGAGCACCATCTGCATGGCGAAGCTGAGAAGTCCCCAGAAGCCGCCGCCCCAGTACTCGACCATTTGAAGAGGTGAGGAAGGGGTGAAAATTAGCCCCAGCGCAAAGACGACGAATGTTAGGATGATGACAAACAAGTATGGATCAGGCAAATAACGCTGCATAATCCTGTTCGAAAAAGAAATCACTGCTTTCAAGCTGCTTCCCTCCAATATAGTTATTTCTCTAAATGTATTCGCTTTCAAGAGGGAATCTCCTTTTTTAATCCCTGTTAATAGAAATTACCTATATGAATAAGTAAAAAAATGTTAAAATGATATGAATTTACAGTTATTATAGAAAGCTAGGTGATCTCGCTTGAACAAACTCATTCCGCTGGGATATCTCAGTGCCATTATTTTTATTATATCGGGCATTCTTTATTTTTTCGCATCCAACTGGAGCGGTTTTGAACGATTGGAAAAGGTAGCTCTTGCTATCGGGTTGATGGTTTTATTTTATGCAGCAAGCTTTATGAGCGGAAAGATCTTGTCCAACCGGGATGATCTGCCGAAGTGGCTGCTTGTCTGCGGTGCTGTCTCGTTTGGCGCTGCAGCTGCATTGATCGGCCAGATCTATAATTCTCATGCAGACAGCTATCTTTTATTTTTCATCTGGATGGTGCCTTCTATTGCACTTGCCATTATTACGCGTTATCAGCCGTTTTCGATCCTGAGCTATGGGTTATTGCTGCTTACGTACTGGTTTTACATGTTTCCGTCGAGTGTCTCAATCGCTCGCTCTGATTTTGAAGAATGGCTGATTTATTCCGGCATGGTTTTACTGAATGCACTGGTATTTGGATTAGCCTATTTTTTAAAGCTAAAACCGCTGCAATATGCTTCGTTTACTGTCGTTCATCTTTTTTTAATCATCATGTCATTTTATGATGTGTTTGAACCGTATAGTTCCTGGATGAACATTGTTTATTTGGCAGTCATTCTAATCAGCTATATCCTCTTCATGAAAAAAGAAAGTCAGCATACGCTTACTATTATTACTTTTGTTATGCTGGGGATTTTTGCTCTCTCCAAATATGCCGAAGTCAGCATAAGGCTTGCAGACAAAATCGGTCCATACAGTTTTTATTTATTTTCCATCCTCGGGACACTGCTCTTTTTGGGAGGGGGCATTTACCTTGCCGTACGTGTAACGAGAAGAGCGCCGGATGACTCTCTGACGTATAAAGTGTTTAAAACTATTTTGATCGTAATCATAACCTTCACTTCATCTCTATTGCTTTCATTCAGCCTTGGGGGATTATTGTTTTTGATCTTTCAATCTGAATATAGCCTCGCTGTGTTCAGTCTTATTCTCATCGGCACAGCTGTTTTTTGGAAAAAGCTCTATGCGGCTGCAAGGTACACGTTATTTATTACAGGGATTTTAACAGCAGTAGGTGTTCTTTTCATGCTTAATGCTGGCACGGCCATTCTCTTTATTGCGGTCAGCCTGGTGATTATTCTGTTAGAGCGGGAAAAGTTTCTCCAGTTTCTTGCCTATACATTTATGCTTGCATGCTTCATAAATCTGTTCTTTGTTCATCTTCAATGGATGGAGAATTTCCGTCTTGTTTTAGCAGTTTTAGCGATTTTGCAATTTCTGATGCTGCTTGTGCCGGCGGGCAGAGTGAGACAGCTGAGCAGCTTTTGTGTTTTTTACGGCTTTCTGCTTCTTTATCCGGCTGCTTTTTGGGGAACGGACTGGAAAGAAACGCTGATCTATCAGCTTCTTTATTTCGGACTGAATGCAGCAATGCTTGTCCTGTTCCATAAGAGAGATAGTCTTGTTAAGAGAAACATCACCTGGACGTTTTTTATCCTGTTTTTCATTGGTCTATATTACGATTTTGCATGGAAGCTGCTTCATAAATCGCTGACCTTCCTGCTTCTTGGCCTTGTGATTTTTGCAGCAGTCAGATTTTTCGATAAAGAAAGACCTGCTGGAATAAAGATTTTTACAAACAGGACGTGGGCTATGATTGCGGGAGTTTTTATCCTGCAGCTTGCTTTTACAGGCTACCAGAGCTTTTCAAACGAACAGGCACTGGAGCAGGGAAAAGAAATCGTGCTTGAACTGCAGCCGCTCGACCCAAGATCTATGCTTCAGGGAGATTATGTCCAGCTGCAATATGAAGCTGGCCGATATAAGCCGGCAGATGACACCGACAGCGGAACGGTCATCACCGTTAAGCTGAAAAAAGACAGCAATGGCATTTACAGGCCAACAGGCGAAACGGCTGAAGGCAGAGCAGGGGACGTTTTTAAAAAGCCTCAAACGGACGAAGCCTATTTGACGGGTAAATATAACGGCTATGACGGGCTAATCTTTGGAATTGAATCTTTCTTTGTTGAAGAGGGTACAGGTATGGAACTTGAACGATCGGCTAAATATGCAAAAGTGATTGTTTCAGATGAAGGCAATGCCCTGCTTGTAGATGTGAAAAAAGATTTATCTTCGCTTAAATAAGAAAAAATCCATCCGTCACAGGATGGATTTTTTTCTATGGACCTATGATTTTATCCTAATTGGCATCATTGGCTAATTTCACGAGCATATGGGCAAGGAAATGTCTTTCTTCATCATTACCGACTTTCCATAGTTCATTCAATAAATTCTCTTCGCTGTTTCGCGGTTCAACGTTATTAGCCAGATAGTTTGCCACTTTCTCGGCGCCTTTGGCAAGCATTTCATCGCTTAAACCTAAACGTTTTCCTGCTTCCACTTTTTCACCTAAATACGATTTGAACTCTTCGAAATCCCGAAGAATCGCTTCCATTTTCTCATTATTCATAGAATCTAGTTTTTTCTCAATCTTTTCTGTTTGAATGGAATCGTCTTTTACTTGATGGTTTGACATTTTTTCCTGCACCTCCTGATAAAGTTATTTGTTACATTCCCCTTTAGAATGAAGGTAAACCTTTCCAGAGAGTTGGATGTGCAGAAACTATAAAACTATTACTGATAGGTTCTGCCTTTCCAGCTGTATCCGCATTTTTTGAAAGAAGCAATCATTGAGGAATACAGCAGGATAAGAAAAGCTAATGCTGAAAATGAAACCGCGAACGATAGGCTGATTTTTTGCCCGCTGCGAAAATCGATAAATGCTTTTTGCAAGATAATAAGCAATAGCGGAATAAAGGTAAAAAACAGAAACTCTTTGGATGATATCAAGGAATAAATGCCGTAAATGGCTAATAAAAACGGGAAAATAAAAAACATACTATAAAAAAAGGTAAACAGGATGACGATGAGGATTGAACGTCCAAATCCCGGAAAAATATTTTTCTTGAAGCCATCCCATACTTCTTTGTTACTGTTATACATATAGCACGTCACAAAGTCTGTGACATTTGCGAGGAGGACGCGATGCTGATTCTTTTTAGCCGTTCTTGCAAGCGCAACATCATCTACGATGGAATCTTTAATGGCTGCATGGCCGCCAAATTGTTTGTAGGCTTTTTTTTCAAACATCATAAACGCTCCATGTGCAGCAGATGCTGAAACCATTGATGTGTTATTGGCAAAAAAGAGCGGAAGGTGAAAATAAATCAGAAAATGCTGCATTGGAACTAGCAGCTTTTCAAGCACAAATTTGACTGGAAAGCGGGGAAAACCTGAAAGCATGGCAGCTTTCTTCTCTTTCATAAGAGAAAGGGAGCTTTCAATCGTGTTTTTATGAACTCTTACATCAGCATCTAAAAATAAATAATAATCTCCATTTGCGATGAGGCTTAATTGATGACATGCATGGACTTTTCCCGACCATCCTTCTGGCAGCTCCGTACCGGAACAAATGATGAAACGGTCATCATGTTTTGTTTCAGAGAGGAGGATTTCTTTTGTCTGATCAGCGGATTGATCATCAAGCAGGATGAACTCCAAATTTGGATAGGTTAGTCCCAGTAAAGAATGAACAAGGCCTCGTGCATTGCGTTCTTCATTGCGCAAGGGAATAAGAATCGAAACAAGCGGTTTTTTGGTAGTGCTGCCGGATTTTAACTTTGGCATAAAAAATGAATTGAAGACTGTCCACGCTAAAAGAAGAAGCAGGACCAACTGATAAATAAGCATAGGCATTCTCCTTTTAATAGATTGAAAAAGAAGGATAAGAGACGATCTTATCCTTCTTTTAAGCAATATGAGGAAAGAAATTTTGCGCATTGGTGTTAAGCTTCAGAGCTTGCGCTTTTCTATCATTATGAAATTTCCTTCTCTTCTTTATTTACCCTCAGATCCTTTTCATGTTCAGCAATTAAATCAGCTGTGAGCTGACCTGAGAGGGTGACCATAGGAACACCGCCGCCTGGATGAGTGGATCCGCCTACAAAATAAAGATTTTCAAGCATGGTGCTTTTGCTCGGGATTTTGAATCCGCCATTTTTCTTTCGGTCTGTGACAACACCGTAGATCGAGCCGCCATTAGCCCCGTATAGGCGCTCTAAATCGTTTGGAGTAAAGGTATATTCAAACTCAATATGCTTTCTTAAATCAGGAATTCCCATGCGCTCCAGTTTTGATAAGATGAGTTCCCGGTACGTTTCTTTTCTGAATTCCCAGTTTTCTCCTTCTTTAAGCGGAGGAACATGCGTCAGCACGAAGAGATTTTCTTTTCCTTCAGGAGCTTGAGCAGAGTCTGATTTTGAAGAGATTCCGACATACACAGTCGGATCGTCCGCTAGTTTGCCTTCATTAAAGATTTGCTGAAACTCTTCTTCCGGATTTTCCGAGAAAAAGAAATTGTGATGGGCAAGATTGTCATATGTTTTGTTTACACCGAGCAGCATAACAAGACCTGAGACAGTTGGTTCATATTTTTGAAGCTCAGCTGCTTTCTGCTGCGATTGAGGGCTTTCATTAAAAAGAGTACGGTACGCAGGAATAGCTTCAAGATTCGATACAATAAGATCTGCTTCAAGAAGTCTTCCATTTTCAAGCTCTACTCCGGAAGCTTTTTTTCCATTTGTTAGGATGCGCTCCACTTTAGTATTGAGCATGATTTCAGCGCCAAGTTCATGAAGAAGCTTATTCATGGCAAGTGCGATTTTATACATGCCCCCCTCGACATAGTGAACGCCAAGTCCCAGCTGTACATGCGTAAGCTGAGAGAGGACAGCAGGTGCATGATAGGGAGAGGAGCCAATATACATAATCAGGAAGTTGAAAAGCTGCCTGATTTTTTTATTTTTAAAGTGTTTTCTTGTAACGCCTTCCATTGATTTTAATGGTTCCATCTGCAGCAGTTCTTTCACACTGTGGAGGGACCTAAGATCATTTAGTCCAGAAAGGCTTTTGCTGTAGAAGCTTTTCATGCTGTACTCATACATTTTACTGCAATACTGCAGGTAATCAAAGAATTCGTTTGCATCTTCTTCTGAAACTTTTTTTAATTCCTCAAGCATAGCAGGCAAATCGCTTGTTAAATCAATGGTTGTACCGTCTTCATAGAATGTTCTCCAGCCGGGCTCAACTCTCTTGATGGTGAGATAATCCGCAAGACTGCGGTCAGCACTTTTAAACAGTTTTTCAAGCACCCAGGGCATCGTCAGAATGGAAGGTCCCGTATCAAATGTATAGCCGAGTCCGCCGCGCATGTTTAATTTGCCGCCCACGCGTTCACCTTTTTCAACAACCGTTACCTCATATCCGTCTGCACAAAGCCTGATAGCTGCAGAGAGGCCACCGAGTCCGCCTCCAACAATAATCACTTTCTTTTTCAAAAGAATGCCTCCTTATGAGATTGTCCTTTTATGTCTAAACTGCAGAATATGTTTATTCTGCAAACCATTCTGCCCTGTTCGATTTTTTCTATAACAGGGAAGCGGGAGCAGCAGGGCAAATGAATAAGAAAGAGTGGCGTCTTTATGATTTCAATAATCATCGGAATTCTTGCAGGACTCATGCTTTTATATAAAATCCCATCGCTTCAGAGCGGACAAAATGATGATGGGCGAGAAGCACTCAGCAGACTGTCTATTATCAATCCTGCAAGAAACGAAGAAAAAAATATAAGCAGACTCATAACATCATTGGAAAACGAAAAGCAGGAAATTTGTGAAATCATAGTTGTAGATGACGGATCTGAAGATAAAACAGCTGATATCGCGGCATCTTTAGGCGCGAGAGTAATAGCGGCAAAAGAATTGCCGCCGGGCTGGCTTGGGAAATCATGGGCATGCTTCACTGGAGCTGAGCAAGCAAAAGGAGAATGGCTCATGTTCATTGATGCTGATGCTTTCTTTGAACAGAACGGAGCAGCTCAGTCTGCTGCCGCATTTTTAAAACAGGGAGCAGAAGGTGTTTTGTCTGTTCACCCTTATCACATCACACGAAAACCATATGAATCGTTTTCTGCTTTTTTTCACCTCGTTACGTTTGCGGCAACAAGCGCTTTTCATATCCTGCAGGGAAAAGGAAGATCGGCCGGAGGGTTTGGTCAGTGCATGATTTGTACGAAAAAGGACTACTTTGAATGGGGAGGGCATGAAGCCGTTAAAAACAAAGTAGTTGAAAATATGGCATTTGCGGAGCATGTTCGTGAACAAGGCGCACCTGTATATTGTGCAGGCGGAAAAGGGGCGATCTCCATGAGAATGTATCCTGATGGAGTGGTGTCGCTCATGCGCGGCTTCAGCAAAACCTTTGCCAGCGGTGCTAAAGCTGCAAAATGGCATGTGCTTTTGCCCATTATCATCTGGCTGACAGGATGTTTGAGTTTTTTTACAGAAACCGGTGTGCTTTTCAGCAAATGGTGGTTTTTATATGTGCTGCTGTATATCGCCGCTGTGCTTCAAATTTGGATTGCGGTTAAAGAAATAGGACGGTTCAGCATTTGGACAGTCTGTTTTTTTCCGGTGCACGCTCTCTTTTTTATGGCTGTTTTTCTCGTATCCCTTTGGAAAACATTCATCAGGAAATCTGCTGTATGGAAAGGACGGAACATTATTATCCGTGAAAATGCAAAATGATTGAATTAAATCTTGCTGCTGTTCTATTCATAAATATGGCTGCGTGGCTTTTGATTCATCTTTCTGTTTCGTTTTTTTCCGTAAGAATGAGTGAGAATTTCATAGGTAAGTTCAACAGGATATTTGCAGTATACAACTGGGAGCGGTCAGGCATATTCTATGAAAAAATCCAAATTAGAAAATGGAAGGACCGTCTGCCGGAAGCGGGAAATCTGTTTAAAGGCGGTTTTTCAAAACAAGCTTTGACAGGAAAGGAAAGGTCCGAGATGGAGAGATTTCTTCTTGAAACAAAAAGAGGCGAGTTCTCACACTGGCTGCAGCTTGTCCCTTGTCTTTTCTTTTTTATTTGGAACACGCCTCTGGCCGCTTTATTTAATGTCCTGTATGCTTTCGCGTTTAATAGTCCGTTTATTCTGATTCAGCGCTATAACCGAATCAGGCTAAGCCGGGTTCTGCAAAAGAAAAAAGCAGGACGCATTTCTGAAGAAGTCCGTCACTCTTCTTTAAGTTCTGATGAATTTGGCGTATGATAGAGAAGACTTATGCAGATGAAGGAGAGAGATTGCATGCAAAAAGCAAGATTAACTAAGCTTACAGACTGGCTGAAGCAGCAGGATACAGATGCTGCGTTTATTTCATCAACAGAAAACATTTTCTACTTAACGAACTTTCACACAAATCCCCATGAAAGACTGATGGGTTTATTTGTTTTTAAAGAAGAAGAGCCGTTTTTTATCTGTCCGGGAATGGAAGTTTCCCAAGCGAAATCAGCAGGTTTTGACGGAGAAATCATCGGTTATGCCGATCACGAAAATCCATGGGACAAAGTAAAAGATGCCATTGCTGAAAGAGGACAGCAGGACGTGAAAAAAGCAGCGGTTGAAAAAGAACTTCTATCCTTTGCCCGCGCGGAGGAGCTTCAAACCATACTGACTGGGGCAGAGCTTGTTTCAGCGGAGGAAATCATGAATCAATTGCGGCTGATTAAAGACGATAAAGAGCTTCAGATCTTAAAGCAGGCAGCAGCGCTTGCAGATTTCGGCGTTGAAGTAGGTGTTCAGGCTTTACAATCAGGCGTCAGTGAAATGGACGTTCTTGCAAAAATCGAATATGAACTAAAACGAAAAGGAATTCGCGAAATGTCCTTTTCTACGATGGTTCTGTTCGGTGAAAAATCAGGGCAGCCGCATGGCAATCCTGGCTTGTCTGCCTTAAAATCAGGAGACTTCGTTTTATTTGATCTTGGTGTTGTGCTTGATGGCTACTGCTCAGACATTACGCGTACGTTTGCTTATCAATCAATCAGTGATAAGCAAAAAGAAATCTATCATACTGTGCTTGAAGCTCAATTAAAAGCGCTGGAAGCAAGCAAACCAGGAACGAGAATCGGGGAATTGGATCAAATTGCACGCGATGTTATCACAAATGCTGGTTACGGCGATTACTTCCCTCACCGATTGGGACATGGCCTTGGTATTAGTGTGCATGAATTTCCGTCGATGAGCCATACGAATCATGATCTCCTTCAAGAAGGCATGGTTTATACAATTGAACCAGGCATCTACGTTCCTGAAATCGGCGGCGTCCGCATCGAGGATGACGTGTATATAACGGATACAGGTCATGAAACACTGACTAAGTTCCCTAAAGAGCTACAAATCATTAAATAGACAGATAATAAATAAAGCATCGAATCAAACCGCACATGCAAGAATTTCGTGCGGTTTGATTTTTGAGAAGTAAAAGGGAGAAAGAAAATGAAAAAATGGTTCCTGCTGTTTTTTGCAGCCTTTATGTTAACAGCCTGTTCAGAAACAACGATGGATGAAACTCCTGCTGAAAACGAAAAGGAGAATTCAGCTTCACAAGAAAATCGTCCAAATGAGGGTGAAGCAAGGAAGGAAACAGAGAATTCTGCATTACAAGAAGAGAACACAGCTGAGGAAGCAGCTGTTCAAAATGAAACTTTCATTCCTGCCAAGGTAATCAGGGTCATTGATGGCGATACAGTCAAAGTTCTCGTGGACGGAAAAGAAGAAACGCTCCGCCTGCTGCTTGTCGACACACCTGAAACGGTTCATCCCAATAAACCTGTCCAGCCGTTTGGACCTGAAGCAAGCAGCTTTGCAAAAAGCACTCTTTCGGGCAAAGAGGTGAAGCTTGAACTTGATGTAGGGGAAAGAGATAAATATGGCAGGCTGCTTGTCTATCTTCATGCTGACGGCAAGATGTTCAATAAACTCCTGATTGAAAAAGGACTTGCGCGTGTGGGATATGTTTATGCTCCAAATACGAAGCATGTGGATGAGTTTTATGAACTTCAAAAAGCTGCCCAGAAAAAAGAGATCGGAATCTGGAGCATTGAAAATTACGCAGCAGAGGACGAAGGCTTTAACGAAGAGGAAGAAAAAGCAGAAGCTACAAAAGAAGCACCATCCGGGGCCTGCACGATTAAAGGGAATATTTCTTCATCAGGTGACAAGATTTATCATATGCCTGAAGGACAATATTATGACGTCACAAAAGAAGAAGAATTGTTCTGTTCCGAGGATGATGCAGTTAAAGCTGGATACAGAGCTTCTAAAAGATAAAAGCGGGGGATGCCCCGCTTTTTTATATTGCTTTTACCAGGTGTTCAGCAGGTTTCAATGCAGGCTTCCCAAACAAATATCCCTGAACTAAATCGATGCCGAGCTCCTTTAGGAATTCAAATTCTTCTTCTTTTTCAACACCCTCCCCGAGAACTTGAATATTCAATTTGCGTCCAAGGTTTATGACGCTTCCAAGAAAGTCCTGCTTCTCAAGGCATTCATGGCAATCTGAAATGTAATTCCGGTCGATTTTCACAAAATCCGGATGAAGCTCACGCAAAATATCAAGTGTTGCAAACCCGGCGCCAAGGTCATCAAGAGCTACTTTCATTCCATTCTTGCGGTATGTATCAAGAATGTTTTTCAAATGGTTCATATCCTCAATTTTTTCTGTTTCCACAACCTCAAATACTAGATCTTCGGGTGAGACATCGTATTTTTTTACAATATCAAATGTGTGTTTCAAGCAAAATTCCGGATTATAAATGGTAGATGGGAGAAAGTTGATAAAACTCTTTATTCCATCGGGTATTTGGCTGACTCGGGCCTTAATGGCAGCTTCTCTCGCTTTTTTATCCAAGATGGACTGCATATTGGTTTTCTGGGCAGTCTGAAAAAGGTGATACGGAGAAATTTCCTGATCTAAAGATCTGAGCAGCGATTCGTAGCCGTACAGTTCTCCTGACTGAGCATTTAAAATTGGCTGAAGATGACTGACAAATGCACCTGTCTGTATCAGGTTTACGGTTTCCTCATTCATGACATGCTGATAGATGACATGCAAGGGGTGAAATTGGCAGAGTGCAGGTTCTTTTACCTTATCAATGGCTGCATCCAGCTGCCTGCCGCTAAATAATAGGTTTACTTTCATCAAGATTTCTTTTAGTTGATTCTTTGATGAAAAAGGGAAACGGGCGAACTTGTCTGCTGATAAATAAAACCCCATATGAAACAGCTCATCTGAAGCATCAGCAGTCCTCAATGTTAAGAAGCCAGTTTCGTGAACGGTGAATGATTGATAACAAAATGAACAAGCTTCCATTATAAATCGCCTCTTTTGAAAAATAATAAATCTATCATATCAAAATTTTAACAGTTTATGAATAAATATACCTATATTTAATAATATATTAGTAAATATTTACTAGATTTTGTCGATAATACTCTTAGAAAAAGATAAAAGGGGCTAGGAAATGATAAAACTTACGGGTGTGTGGAGGAATATTAAAATTGGCTGGAAATTCAGCTTTTCTGTTTTTATTTGTATTTTACTTTTTGCGATCTCAACAATGGTAACGTTTGCACAGTTGGGTGGTCTTAATGATCAGTTATCAAAAATGGATAAGCTGAGCAGCAGCGCTGGAAAAATGACAGAAATAGGTTCCATTTTTCTTGCAATGGACAGCACGATTGCCGATTATATCATTCATCCAACCGAAGAAAATAAAGAGGCATACCTTGAAACACGAAAAACCTTGCTTCAAACTGGCGAAGACAGCAAAAAGGAATTTAATGATCCAGAGGAAACGGCACTTTTTCTAAAATTAATTCAAAATGACAAAATGCTGAACGATCTCTTTTACATCACGGTCATTCCGGCAGTTGAACAAAAAAATACTCAAATATTGAGCGGGGTCAGAGAACGGGCAAAGGTTCTCAGTGATGAAACAATTGCCGCACTTAATGAACTCCGGGACATGAAAATAAAAGAGCGGAATGATGCTGTTCTTGAATCCAGGGAGTATATGGCGCAAATCGCGTTCACGCTGATCGCCGCTCTGATTGGGTCGATCTTGATTTCTGCATCGATTACACTGCTAATTCAGAAATTAATCATGAAGCATATAAAGCATGTAATTGATTTTTCTAAAGAAGTTGCGGCCGGGAATTTGTCATCACCGGATATGGAGTATGGCGGCCGGGATGAAATCGGACAGCTGACAGAGTCTCAAAACAACTTAAAAAATAAAATGAATGTTATGGTCATGCATATAAAGGAGGCTTCTAAGGAACTTCAAGCTAGAAGTGCGGAGCTTAACAAAGCATCATCTGAAGTGAACGAAGGAAGTCAGCACGTATCCGCAACGATGCAGGAGCTTGCAGCCGGTTCTTCCGCACAATCACATGCATCTTCAGATATCGCCGCACAACTCGATGACTTCGCAAAACAAATTGATAAAGCTAACGTGGAAGGGGCGGCAATGAGGAAATCATCTGAACAGGTTTTGCAGCTTGTTGCATCAGGAACTAATCAAATGATGTCATCTGTTATTCATATGGATGAAATGATGAAGGTAATGGATCATTCCGCACGTGAAGTCTTAAATTTAGAAGAAAAAACAACTGAGATTGCATCGCTTGTAACTGTCATCGAACAAATTGCCGATCAGACCAATTTACTTGCTTTAAACGCAGCGATAGAAGCTGCAAGAGTCGGAGAGCATGGAAGAGGATTTGCAGTCGTTGCAGATGAAGTCAGGAAATTGGCAATTGGGGTAACATCTTCAATCACGGATATCACCAAAATTGTTGATGAGTTTAAAAACATTTCAAAACACGTTGCTAAAACGCTTGGGAACGGACAAATAAGAGTGAAAGATTCTACACAATCCATACACCTGACAGGTCAGTCTTTTCAGCACATCAGTCAATCCATTCATCAGCTTGATGAGAAAATTGAAAATGTGGGCAATCATGTTAATTCGATAGCGGACGGTATGATACTGGTGAACCGGGCTGTAGAAGAAGTGGCTTCCGTTTCAGAGGAATCAGCAGCGGGAATAGAAGAAGTTTCTGCTTCTGTACATCAATCCTCTGTAAGCATCAGAGATGTTGCAGACTCCTCAAAAATGTTAAAAGAATTATCGGATGACCTCGCAAAGCTTGTTGGCGCATTCCGCATATAACAGTATAAAAAAACCGAATCACATGCTGATTCGGTTTTTTTATACTGTTATAAGGTGAAATTTAAGTCTCAGGTCTTATATTCAGTTAAACCTGAGGTGTGTTTTCTTATGTTTGCTCTGACAGTACACTTAACTATATAAAGGTAATTTAGATAAAAAGGAGAAAAATGCTGTGATTCTTCAAAAGAAACTGCCAAATCTATGGGAACAGTTATTGCTTGCTGGTATATCAGCATTATGCGTTTTCGTATTTTTGCCGACGCTGCTGCCGATTTATAAAGTGATCTTTACGATTTGTCTCCTATCCATTTTGGTTTCTACTATTGTTTTTATGAAAAATGAAGATTATTTAAAAATTACGAGGTCTGCTTTTTTGTGCTTAAGTATTTTTCTGATTGGCCTGTGTCTGATTTTTTATTCGACAAGATTTATGGTTATGATGGATGCAAACGGAATAGAAAGTGTTTTAGGAGGAAACAAACTGTTAGCAAAACTCGTGTTTGTCCTGCTTTGCTTCCTTCAGCCAATCATCCTGCCTCTGCCTGAAGCTTTAACTGTTCCTGCGGGAAGTGCGGTTTTTGGCTCTTTTACAGCAGCTTATCTAAGCTTCTTCGGCACCATATCCGGAATAGCGGTCATGTTCTTGCTTGCAAGGCTCGGCGGGCAAAAGCTTGCCTTGAAATTTGTAAAAGAAAAACACTTGCGCAGTTATCAGGCATATTTGGGGAAAAATGAAACGGCGATCCTTTTCCTGCTTTTCATTATCCCGGTTCTCCCGGATGAGATCATTTGCATGGGAGCTGGATTATCCGGAGTTGCTTTCAGAAGATTCTTTATGGTCGCTTCAATTTCAAAACTATTGACTGCTTCATCCCTTTCTTATTCACTTGAATTGGCAAAAGCCCTTTCTCTGACCGGACAGGATGCAGTGCTTGTTGTTTCTTTGGGTGCAGGAGCAGTATTTATATTAATAAGCGGAGTAAAGCGGATATTAAATAATAGAAAAAATAAATAGCGGCAAACAATATGAGAAAACGCATAAAAATGCGTTTTTTTAATGTCCAACATCTAATAATGTTTATCATCCAAAATGGTGTTTCTTCCGTTTACCTTTTAACAGCATATTGCTACTTGAAACAACGTGGAAGACATAGCATGATTAATTATACGATCAGTGCAAAATGAAAAGAGAATACAGGAGGATTCAATGAAGCGAATTATTTTATTTTTTATGCTGATATTGGCAGCGGGCTGCTCACAATCAAACGTTCCAAACGAAAATTTGGGCTCGCTTGACCTATCATGGGAAGAAATTGAGAAAAAAGCAGACGGCAGTACAGTTCGCATGTTTATGTGGGGCGGAGATGAGGGAATTAATCAGTACATTGATGACTGGGCTGCCCCAAGGCTAAAAGAGCAATATGGCATTAAGCTTGAACGTGTTTCAATGGATGCTCCCGAATTTCTGCAAAAGATATTAAATGAAAAAAAAGCAGGACAGTCAGAGGGAAGCACTGATATTATCTGGATCAACGGTGAGAATTTCAAAAATGCGAAAAGCAGCGGCTTGCTTTTTGGACCATTTACAGAAAAGCTGCCGAATTTTAAAAAGCATGTGAATCAGGATGCTCTCGATATTCAATATGATTTTGGCGAGAAGACAGAAGGGCTTGAGGCGCCTTGGGGAAAGGTGCAGTTTGTCTTTTTGTATGATGAAGCAAAGGTGAAAAATCCTCCAAAAACATTAGATGATCTGAAAAGCTGGTCAAAACAGAACCCGGGTAAATTTACGTATCCGGACGCCAATGATTTTACAGGAAATGCATTTTTAAGGCATGTGTTTTACGAGTCTGCAGGCGGAGCGGATGCACTGCTTGAAGAAGGATTCAATGAAGAGTTTGCTGCTTCAAACAGCGGGGAGATGTGGAAATACCTAAATGACATCAAACCATCCCTATGGAAAAAGGGTCAAACCTATCCGAATTCTCTGGCTGAGCTTGATAGGCTTTACAGTAGAGGAGATGTCTGGATGACGATGGGGTATAACGAGGCAAGAGCAGAGAGCATGATTGAAAAAGGAATTTTCCCTGAAACGACCCGTTCATTCATCTTAGAATCTGGCTCTCTTGGAAATACACATTTCCTCGGGATCCCCTTTAATTCACAAAATACTGAAGGGGCAATGACGGCGATTAATTTCTTTATGTCTCCTGAAGCACAGCTTGCAAAGTATGATCAGATATACTGGGGAGAAGGGTTTGCTGCAGATCCTTCAACCTTTAACGAAAAAGAAAAAAAACAGCTGAAGGAAATCAAACGGGGAGAATCAGTACTGCCTCAGGAAATTCTGCAGGAGGCGCTTGTTCCAGAGGTTGATGCACAATATGTAAACTTTCTGAAGGAGAATTGGATGAATGAAGTTGCAGGCAAAAAATAAGCTATGGCCATTGCTCCCTGCGGTCCTGTTTACTGCGATTATGGCAGGAGCAGGACTATGGATGGCGGCAATTGAAAGCTTTACAAGTCCGGGCGGGACTATAAATTCAGCTGCTTATAAAGAATTGCTGATGAATCCTTCTTTTCAGGCCTCTTTTTTATATAGCCTGAAAATTACAGTGATTTCTGTCACCGTGTCTATGATCATCGGGCTGCTTATCGTTCGGAGCACTTATCCTCTTTTACAAAAAAAGCATCTCAGGCTGGCTGCCTGGATTCCAATGCTTTTTCCCCATTTCGTTTGGGGATACATGGTTTATCTTTTATTTTCGCAAAGCGGATGGTTTTCTACCCTCTTTTTTCAAGTAGGGTTCATAGAATCTCCTGAAGGTTTTCCAGAGATTATGAAGAGCGAAGGCGGAGCTGGAATTATTCTGACCTATCTATGGAAAGAGGTTCCGTTTGTTATCTTAATTCTTCTTCCGGTTTATCAGCAGTTAAACATGGCTAAAAAAGAAGCTGTCTACACGCTTGGAGGTTCAAAATGGGAGGCATTCAAAACGGTCGAATGGCCTGTCATCCTTCCTTCCTTAATTGAAATTTTTGTGATTCTGTTTTCATTTATTTTTGCAGCCTATGAAGTTCCGGCCCTGCTTGGAGCTACGTATCCAAAGATGATTTCTGTGCTGACATTCGAATGGTTTTATTCCGGAGATTGGAGCAGGAGGCCTCTTGCTTTTGCGGCTATGATCACCACAGCCGCCGCTATTCTCATCGGTTTATTTACCGTTTATATGATCCTTAACAGACAGCGGGAGAGAATAACAAAAGAAAGCACGATTGAGAATACAGGTGCAGTGAAAGGATCAAAGGCTATTATTTTTATTACAATAGGTTTTTTTCTCTTTCCAGCTGTATTTGTTATGTTTAAAAGTGCAGCTGTCAGCTGGAAGTGGGGGCATGTGCTGCCTGATTTTTTTTCAATGCGCAGCTACATGACACTCTTTCAGGAGCCAAAGCTTTTTGAAGCAGTCATTCAATCAGCAGAAATCGCTCTTTGGGTCATAGGGTTAAACCTTTTTATAGGGACTCCAGCAGCTAAAGTGCTTGCACATCAATCTTTCAGAGGAAAAGCAGCTATCGAAACACTTCTCCTGACTCCGATTATTGTCCCTGCATTAACGATTGCTTTAGGACTTCATATTGTTTTTATTCGGGCAGGACTTGCCAATGGTATGGCAGGAGTTGTTTTGATTCACATGCTGCCTACTCTTCCTTATACTATTAAAGTGATGCGGTCCGGTTTTGAAAGAATAGGAGTGAAATGGGAGGAGCAGGCAAAAACTCTGGGAGCGGGCAGTCTGTCTATTTTTTACCGAATCTTCCTGCCTCAGCTGCTTCCCAGCATTCGCAGCGTGATTTTCCTGGTCTGCACGATTTCTCTCAGTCAATATTTGCTTACGGCACTCATTGGGGGAGGATTGGTTGTTACTCTCGCAAGTTTATTTTTTCCTTATTTCAGCAGCGCAGATGATGCTATGATTGCAAGCTTTTCTGTTCTGTTTGCGCTCATTCCCATCCTTATATGGCTGCTGTTTGAAGGTTTTATCCGGCTTGTAACTCCTTATCAGAAAAGGTGATTGATTTATGAATGACATGATTGAGATAAAAGGCTTAACGAAAAGATTTAAAGATTCTTCCATATTCCAAGATGTGAATTTATCCATCAGGCAAGGCGAAATTGTCTCTCTTGTCGGACCATCAGGGACAGGGAAAACAACCCTTTTAAGATGCATTGCCGGATTAGAGACGGCTGATGCAGGCGGAATTTGGATTGATGGGATAGACATGTCAGAAGTGCGTGCTCAAAAAAGACCAGTTGTCATGATGTTTCAGCAGCCTCTTTTGTTTTCTCATATGACGGTATTTGAAAACGTGGAATATGGATTAAAAGTCATGAAAGAAAAAAAGCGCAAAGAAAGAGTGGCTGAGATGCTGAACAGGGTGGATATGATCCAATTTCAGTCCGCTTATCCAAACGAGCTGTCAGGCGGACAGCAGCAGCGGATTGCATTGGCGCGGGCTTTAATCACAAGACCTAAACTCCTCTTGCTTGATGAACCTTTTGCGAGTCTTGATCCAGCCCTTCGAAGCCGCCTTAGAACATGGGTCAGAAACTTGCTAAAGGAACAGCACACATCCGCTCTGTTTGTCACCCATGATATGGAGGAAGCGATGTATATGGGAGACATGACGGCCATCATAGCAAATGGAAGCATTCAGCAAATGGGCACTCCAGAGCAGCTGTATCTACATCCGAAAAATCCGGAAGCAGCGGCCTTTTTCAGCGAAGGATTGATGATTGATGATACCTCCTTTGCCCATGTAAAGAATTTGCGGATGGTACGAAATGAGTCGGAGTATAAGCCTATTTCTTTTCAAGCAGAAGTTAAGCACATTGTTCAAAAGCATGGCATGACGTTTTACACGCTCTTCTTAGACCGGAACGGCGAACTGCTGACACTGCATTCAGATCTGAAGGCGGACATTGGTGATTCCGTATTTGTTGAAATAATAGATCCTGACATGCTTTGCTATTTTGATCTAGACATGCTGAAGGAAGAGACAGGATGAAGAAACAAACCATAATAAAACTTCTCTTGGTCATTTGTCTGGTTCTAATGCTGTTATGGATTAATCAGCGTTTTTTGAAAATAGAACCGGTACTTATCAAAGAATGGATTTTATCCTTTGGTCTTTGGGCACCGCTGCTCTATATAGCTCTCTATTCAATAAGGCCGCTTGTGCTTTTCCCGGCATCAATTCTCTCAATAGCAGGAGGTCTTGCATTCGGGCCTTATTTTGGCACGGTGTACACAATGATTGGTGCAACGGCTGGAGCGATACTTGCCTATTTGGCTGCAGGGAAATTAAAGGTTGATCTATTCAAAACTAAAGAAAACGATAAAGCGGATGTGCTGAAACGCCAGCTTGAGCAGAATGGGTTTTTCTATGTTCTAATCTTAAGGCTTATTCCTCTTTTCCATTTTGATTTGATCAGCTATTCGGCGGGTGTTTCTAAGGTAAAGCTGATTCCATTTGCGTCTGCTACTTTTATAGGGATTATACCAGGTACATTCGCCTTTACTTTCCTTGGTTCCAGCTTGGCTGCAGGCGACAACTCGATTATAGCGGCAGCCTGCATGATCTTTCTGCTATTGCTCATAGTGCCGCTTTTTTTCAAAAAGCAACTAAAAAAAATGATCATCCACAACAGGAAATGAGGACACATTATGCTAGATACTCATGCACGCAAGTATGTGCAGCCTATTATTGAAAAGTCAGCTGTTCAGCTGTTAAAGACTGGCTTATCTGCGAATCAGGTAACTGTCCTTGCTTTTATGATCGGATCCGCTTCAGGTGTATTCATTTATCTAGAACAGCCGATTTTGGCCTTATTTGTTTTATGGTTTTCAGGCTACCTAGATGCAGTTGACGGAACGATGGCAAGACTGACGAAGCCGTCCGGTTTTGGAACGGTTCTTGATATAACGTTTGACAGAGTCGTTGAAATCAGTGTCATCGTCGGTCTAGCATTAGTTTACCCTGAGGCACAATTGCCGCTGCTATTGCTTTCTGTTTCTATCATTATTTCCATGACTATCTTTTTGACGGTTGGAGCAATCAGTGAAAAGCAGGGCGTCAAATCATTCTACTATCAGGCAGGTCTTGCCGAGCGAACGGAAGGATTTATTTTGTTTTCCCTGATGATTTTGTTTACTGATCAGCTGATTTTCATCACCTATTTATTCTTTGCGATTGAATTATTCACCGCATTGCAGCGGCTGCTTGAAGCAAAAAAAATACTGAAATAGGGGGAGAGAAACATGGAAGAATATGATGTGATTGTCATTGGCGGAGGCGCAGGCGGCCTTACCGTGGCGGCAGGAGCTGCAAGTCTTGGTGCTCACGTTGCCTTAATAGAAAAAGATATAAACTTAGGCGGTGACTGCCTTCATGTTGGCTGTGTGCCATCAAAGGCGCTGATTTCTGCCGCAAATCACGTTTATGAGGCAAAACAGACAGCTGCATCATTTGGATTATCCGTGAGCGGCGGCATCGATATGAAGCAGATCATAAATCATGTTCATCAAGCGATAGCAGCCATTCAGGAGCATGATGACGATGAACGCTTTACGAAGCTTGGAATCGATGTCATCCATGGAACGGCAGCTTTTCAGACTAAACATGAAATAAAAGTCGGAGAACAGGTCATAAAGGGGAAAAAGATTGTGATTGCGACAGGATCAAGACCTGCTGTGCCGGATATTGAAGGACTCAAAGATTCCAGGTTTTTAACGAATCAAACCGTCTTTCATCTGGATCGTCTTCCTGAAAAATTAGCTGTGATCGGAGGCGGACCAATCGGTGTCGAACTTGCACAGGCTTTTTCAAGACTTGGCTCTGAAGTTACCATCATTGAAAGATCATCAATGCTCCTTTCCAAAGAAGATGATGAAATCAGGGAGCTTGCAACGGATTTGCTGGGGAAAGAAATGACGATTTTAACTGAGGCAAGCATTGAATCTGCTTCAGCATTTGAAGACCGCAAAGAGCTTGTGATCAGTCAGGATGGTGTGCTGAAGACATTAGAAGTAAATGAGATTTTGCTTGCTGCAGGCAGGAAGCCGAATTCTGATAAACTGAACTTAAATGAAAATGGAGTCGCATGCGACGAGAAAGGTTTTATTAAAGTGAACGACTCGATGCAGAGCAGCCTATCCCATATTTATGCCATCGGTGATGTGAATGGAAACAATCTATTCACGCATGCAGCCGGAATGGAAGGCAAAGCCGTTGTACAGAAAGCTGTTCTGGGATTGCCGAATAAAGTGAAATATGGCCATATGCCTTGGGTTACATACACAAGTCCCGAAATCTTCCATCTGGGATTGACAGAGAATGAGGCAAAAGAAGCGCATAAAGAGATTCAAGTATTTAAAGCTCCGCTCAATGAAGTCGATCGTTTTATTGCCGACGGCGCAACAGATGGTTTTGTAAAAATCATAACAAACACAGGCGGAACAATCCTCGGGGCACATGCGATTGGCAAAGGAGCAGGAGACTGGATGCAGACTGTGGTGTTTGCAAAACAAAACGGGAAAAAAATCGGAGATCTCTCTCAAATGGTCTACCCGTATCCGAATCATGCAGCAGCTGTGCAAAAAACGGCTGATCTGTATTGGAGAGAAAAACTATTTTCAGGCATTCTGCCAAAGCTGACTGAAAAATGGATCAAAGTGAAGCCTTAAAAAGCATGGAGAAGTCCATGCTTTTTTTGATGGTTACTATTCTTTAGTCCTGAATGGGTTTGAAGTTTGCAAGTCATGAATTTGATAATAACAGGCTATTTTCTCTCAGCTCCCCATCTTCCGCATATATCTTCTGTCAATCCAATGCTTGATTCTCCATGCGAGAGAACCATAAAACGAAAATCCTCCATATAAAAATAATCCCTTTTTATCACCCGCTGAGAGAATGCTGATAAATCGCTTTTGCGGATTGAAGGCTGTCATTTCGTCTTCAGACAGAAATCTCCTGATATTTTCAAATAAAACAGGTGCCTGACGGATAGCATATACACCGTTTTTGGGGAGAGCCGAATGCTGCTTCAAAGTGACACAGTCTCCTGCTCCGAAAATGAATGGAAAACGGGGAACCTGCAGTTTGGTATTCACAAGCAAAAAACCATGTTCATCACATTCCATGCCGCTCTCTATTAAAAGAGGATGAGCTTTCGGCCCAGTAACTGCAAGGGCTATGTCATAGTTAACATGCAGGTCATCCGTATAAATGGCATGTTCTTCTATATTTGAAATCTCCTGATGTTCAATGAGGCCTATGCCGTTTTTAATCAAAATTCGAGACATTTTTTTGGAAAGCTTATCGCCATATGAATCCATTAAACTTGTCTTGCTCAAAAGGATCAGATTGGAAGGAAGTCCATATTTTCTGCGAAATGAAGCAGCTGAAAGGGCAAGCTCCACCCCAGCGGCTCCGCCTCCAATAATGACGGGATTTTCAGCACTTCTCAGCTCCTGAATACTTTCAGGAACCGTATAAGTTGGTTTTAAACTAATCACCCCATGGGCGGATAAGCTGCTGAATTTTGTCAGAGAACCGATATCAACAGAAAGGATATCAAATTGGATGATTTTCCCGGCCCTGGTTTCCACTTGCCTTAGGCAAGGATCGATTTTTACTGCTTCACCTTTTAAAAACGATACACCTGTCAGGCTGCATAGAGCTTCAACATTTATTCTTATTTCCTCCTTTTCGTACAGTCCTTCTGTAAACCCGGAAAACATGCCGGAATAATACTGAAAAGAAGATGGTGAGAGACAAGTAATGCTGCAGTCCAGTTCTTCTGTTTCCAATTTTTTTAAAAAAGCAGCGTGTGCATGGCCGGCGCCGAGTAATAGGATATGCTTCAAATCAATCACTCCCAAAATGCATCAGTCTTTCAGCGGACTGATGTTATTAATGTTGCCAAAACGAGAAAAGCACATGATTCTGTTGTTGAAGCTTGAACAGAACACATGTGCACGGTTAATTATATATTTTAAGTCGTGTATGTAATGGAATAGGTTCACTTGATTCATCCCATCTTGGGACACTTAAACAACGTAAGCCCTGCCTCTCATACGTCCTTGCGGTTCCAAGCCCGCGCCAGCTTGAGTAAGTGTGAATCTCAGATGTGCCCGAATCATTGCCTCTAAGCTTTATTTACCCGAATTTCCGGCATTAAAACGTATAGAAAAGAGTTTATCTTTTTTGAAACGCATGAATTCTCAAAATAATAAAGCGGATAAAAAATCCGGTCAGCAATCCTGGAATAAGAGAAAGCATCGGAAGCCAAATCGGTCCAAACAGCACGCCGAACAGCTTGAGCTTAGGAGAGTACATCAATCCCACCGTTACAAAATATGCGCCGAAGGCAAAAGGCAAAAAAGACAGGGGCGGCTCGGGTCCATCCGCATTTTTATAAGCATCATACATCGCATACATGTAAACACACGGATAAAACATCAGCCATCCGAATTCCACCGTTTGAACGGCCTGTTCAATTTCCCCTAAAAAACTGAGCATGATGACCTGATTGAAGTGACTATATGTATTAATCAGCAGTTCCAGCCCTATAAACAGAATTCCTTTAATCAGCTGACGGTTCAGCAGCTGTCCAAACCCAGGGAACGCTATGCTCCATAACAAAACTTCCAGTTTACTTGTTTTCACATTCATACCTACCTATCAGGATTCGTGTG
Organism: Metabacillus idriensis; assembly: GCF_050483325.1. Lineage (GTDB taxonomy): Bacteria > Bacillota > Bacilli > Bacillales > Bacillaceae > Bacillus_P > Bacillus_P idriensis_A. The sequence continues at coordinate 29,777 of NZ_JBCMYF010000042.1, read as the reverse complement.
ATTTCCATTGAACGAATCAACCTGATGTTATTTTTTGTAAAAAACCGCAGAACATACTATAAATTTAAGACTGTTTATCCATTCACAAAAAAAGTTCATGAAATCTGCTACTCTTGTGACCATTTCCTTGTATAACGTATACGAAAGGAGGTGATCAGCATGGCAGAAACAATCATTCTTGATTCACAGCTTCGCCTTGTATTCGATATGGGCATGGATGAATTTGGAGAGCAGATCTTCAAATACAAGAATTACAACAATGTAAAAACATCAGCAACCGCTGAACAGCTGCTTCAGGCAGCCTCTGCAATCACAGATTTGCAAACCCAGGCACTATCTCATGTTGAACGAAACGATTCACATCAGGTAACAGCTTAAACTGCCTGAAAATAAAGAAGAAGGGAGGGAATGTAAATGGCGAAAACGCTGGAACTTCAATTTCTAAACGAAGAAGGCAAGCAGGTGAAAATCAACATCGATTCTCCAAAAGAACCGGTTGTTGAAGGTGATGTGTCAAATGCGATGGACCTAATCCTTGCTTCAAATGCTTTCACATCTCCAGGCGGAGATTTGTTCGGCAAAAAAGGGGCGCGTGTCGTTGAGAGGAATTTAACCGACCTGACAATCGGATAATGGAAATGAGGGTCAGATCTCTGTTAGGGATCTGGCCTTTCCTCTCTAAGTGAATACACTAAACAGTCAACATAAAAACTGGAAAAGGAGGAAACCTATTATGGAACAGTGGATTCAATTAATAAGCGAAGTCGGATTTCCAATCATGGTTACTCTCTACTTGCTGCACCGGATCGAAAGCAAACTGGACACTTTAAATACGTCTATTCAAATGCTTCCGAAGCAGTGGAATCAGTAGCCTGACAACAAAGCTTCACGCTTATGGAAATGGATCCGTTAAATGGGGAAGTGAAATCATTGGACGTTTATCAGGATTTAAAAAAAGGAGAACGCGGTGCCTGGCTGAGCATTGGGGCATACATCCTTCTTGCTGCAGCAAAGCTTGGCATCGGCTATGTTTATTCTTCTCAGGCGCTGCTTGCAGACGGCTTGAATAACGGGACAGATGTGATTGCATCGGCAGCCGTTTTAGTCGGTCTGAAAATTTCTCAAAAGCCGCCTGATCATGATCATCCATACGGACATTTTAAAGCGGAGGCAATTGCTGCTCTGGTTGCTTCATTTATTATCATGTCAGTCGGGATTCAGGTTTTGTTTGAAGGATTTAAATCCATCATAGAACCCAAAACAGAATCACCCAATTTAATCACCGCATGGGCAGCCATCATTAGTGCCATCATCATGTTTGGAGTTTACCGCTATAACAAATCATTGGCAAAAAAGATAAATTCAAAAGCACTGATCGCAGCAGCCCATGACAATCGTTCGGATGCACTTGTAAGCGTTGGAGCTTTTACGGGCATCGTTGCGTCTCAATTTGGTGTAGCATGGTTTGACACCATAACAGCCATCACAATCGGTTTCATTATCTGCAAAACGGCATGGGACATTTTTAAAGATACAGCTCATTCACTGACAGACGGGTTTGATGATCAGAAGCTGCTGAACTTTAAAGCAACTGTAGAATCCACTCCTGGAGTAGACAGGATCAAGGATATAAAGGCTCGGTATTTGGGAAGCAGTGTCCTTGTGGATGTCGTTATTGAAGTTCATGCCGGACTGAATGTAAGCGAAAGCCACGAAATTACAGATGAAGTGGAAAAAAGAATGGAGATAGAACATCGCATTTCTCATGTGCATGTTCATATTGAACCATCTTGATGAAAGAATAATCATTTAAAATGGCTTCCAGCTGGAAGTCATTTTTCTATATAAAAGTTCTTATGTCTCGACAGAATCATACAAAGGGAATCTTTCTTGAATTGGCGAATGTATTATATATGATAAGAAAAGCGCAAGCGCCCGTTCTGGCCGAGGAGCCTGAGCGTTCGAAGCTTAACATCGAAGCGCAAAATATTATCCTTTCATCTCTAAAAAAAGGAGGATTTCAAAATGCCTGAGAAGGAAAAGGTTTTGAAAATCAAAGAGTTCAGTGATGATATCGTCAGGAAAGTGCTGCATGATGAATACTCCCCTGATGCTCATTCCTTAAAAAATGTAGTCGAGCTGCTTTCGAGATCTGTCTATGATTTATCAGAAATGTATCTGAATGATCAATGCAATCATGAAGAAACCCTCAAAGGCACTTTGGCAAAAATGAAAATTGCCTGTAATACGGTGGATCAAAACCGAATAAAAACACCTTAAAAAAGAACACTCTAAGTGTTCTTTTTTTTTACGCAACAAAAAAATCTCACCAGCAATTAGGATATTTGGCTCAAAATACAAACGTATGTTCCTGTTTTGTTCGATTGATGTTATAATGGACTTGCAGGTCAATCTTTAATGGATCAGTTCGAACCCCTAGGAAAGGGGGGATGACATGTGACAATCTTTGAAAGTTTAGTTGTAATGGTTTCATTTGCTACGTTAATAGTGGCAGTGCTCGGTTTTGGGCAAAAAAAATAGACCTCTCATATCAGGAGGCCACAGTATTTCGTTTGTGTATTAAGCTGATCCGTTCGAGTGCTGTTTGACTGCTTTGGCTGTAGATGTGGCATCATCTGCAGCTTTATGGAAATAGTATATCATAAAATGACAGGGAAATTCCCGTCATAAAGCTGATTTTTTACAAAACGTTTCAAATATATAAAAGAGAAAAAGACGGTCAAAAGAACCGCCTTTCTTAGCTTACATGTATGTAAACCTTATTTTTGTTTTTTGTTCGCTTTTTGCTGGTTCATTTCTTGAGAGAACTCAGTATCAGCTTGCTGGTTTTGCTGTTGTTGATTTTGCTGCTGCTGCTGCATGTTTTGCTGCTTGTTGTTTTGGTTGTTCTTGTTCATCGCTCATTCCTCCTTTCAAGTGAAATTTCCTTTCGTTGGATAGTTTGCATCAAACATACAATTTTTAAACCTAAATTTCGCTATTTTTTGCAGAAGAAAGTTTTTTTGGAAAAAAGTGAAGATCCCCTTTAATATCTTGAATTTTGTTCGATATAAGGGATAAGGGGGAGTTTTGATTGTTTAACTTGAATGCAGATTTGTTTTTAATGTTTCTTGTTCTCGTTCAATCGGTGATCAGCTATCATCTGACGCCGGTGTTCGCAGCTATATACAGTCGTAATACTCAAGATAAACAGCCAAAAATCATAGGAATCCTCAGTTTAACCCTTGGTTTCTTGTTTTGGCTGACTCAACTGCTTGCCATATATTCAGTTCATCTGGAAGTAACCGTTCAGCATCCTTTCCTTTACTTTCTGGTTAGCTATGCTGTTTGCAGTGCTGTTGCTTTTTTCTCGATAAGAACAGGCGGCATTCCGAGAATGAGCTCTAAAGGATATTTCATAACGGGATGCGGTATGTCTCTTGGAATTATTTTGGTTGATTTTATTGGCTTTGCAATATTATTTCAAGGACAGATTGAAGTAAAACCGCTGCTGATTATATTTGCTGTGCTATTGTCTGCGGCATTCAGTTTTTCTGCACTAAGACTATTACTGATCGCTCTAGAGGACGGTTTGGTAAATCAGCGCCGGGCGAAATACTGCCGGACAGCAGGAAGCATCATTGGGGGAGTAACTCTTGCGGGCATCCCATATGTGATCATGACTTCATTTATAGATTATCAGCTTGCAGATGGCGGACCGTATGACTATTTGTTTCCTTTTCTATTTGTTTTTTTGCTGAACCTTATTCTTACATTTATTCCTGATCTGTATAGCCACACGATGATGAATGAACAGTCTGAGCGGATTAATGAAAAGGAAGAGAGGTTTCGCTCATTGTTTCATCACAGTCCGGATGGAGTGATATCAACTGATCTGCAGGGAGTCATTACTTCCGTCAACAAAGTAGCGGCAGCTTTAACTGATCTGCCGGAAAAGAATTTGATCGGCCTGAGTTTCCTGACTTTAATAAAAGAAGCGGACCATCAAAAAGCTTTATTTTATTTTTCTGAAATTGTAAAAGGGGACTTTAGCGAAAATGAGCTCTCTGTTTCTCTGAAGAGAAAAAATGGGGAAACACTTGATGTTCTGATTACAGCCGTAAGGCAAGTCGTTAATCATAAAGTTGTAGGAGTATATGGCGTTATTAAAGATGTCACTGAAAGCAAAAAAGCTCAGAACCGCATTAATTATCTGGCCTTTCATGATGAGCTGACAGGGCTTCCAAACCGGAGGTTCTTTATTCAGAAGCTTTCTGATTTAAGAGCAGAAAATCAGGCCTTTGCTATATTAAATTTGGATTTTGACCGCTTCAAACGATTGAATGATCTATTCGGGCATGCTTTTGGTGACCTGGTGCTGGTAAAGATTGCAGAAAGACTGACATCTGTTCTCCCTGATCAGTCCATTCTTTCAAGGCTAGGCGGTGATGAGTTCAGCATTATTATGCTTTCTGATGATTATGAGGCTGCAAATGAAACGGCAAGCGATATTGTTCATCATTTCCGCTTGCCGATGAAGATCAGGGGAAATGACTGTTTAGTTACCGCAAGCATAGGTATCGCCCATTATCCTGAACATAGCACTGACGCAGAAATGCTGATGAAATTCGCAGATATTGCCATGTACGATGTGAAAATGAACGGTTCGAACAGTTTCGGCGTCTATAAGCCAGAAATGAACGATAAATTAATTGAAAAAATACGGATTGAAAATGAATTGCGCAAAGCTCTTCAATATAAGGAACTCTGCGTTTATTTTCAGCCGAAGTTCAAAGAAAACCTCGCAACGGTCATTGGTGCAGAAGCTTTGGTCAGATGGAAGCATGCCGAGCTTGGCTTTATTTCACCCGCAACGTTTATTCCGATTGCAGAAGAGACAGGGTTGATTTTTGAGCTGGAACGTTTTGTCCTTGGCGAAGTTGCAAGCCATGTACAGACATGGGAAAGTGAAAATCTGAATTTTGGCCGAGTATCAATTAATATCTCACACCTCCATCTATACCAGGATGACTTGATCCAAACCATTGATGAAATTCTGTCTTCTTATCAAATTCAGGCTTCAAGTCTTGAACTTGAAATCACTGAAACAGCGATGATGGATAATGAGCTTGAGGCGAACAAGAAATTATCAAAGCTTCGGAGCAGGGGAATTGAAATCAGCATGGATGACTTCGGCACTGGGTACAGCTCCCTGAGTTATTTACAGAAGCTCAGCATCGACAGGCTGAAGATCGACCAATCGTTTATTAGAGAAATGGAACAGCATAATGGAAACGAAGCGATTGTCTCTATGATTATTTCAATGGCGAATCACCTTGAGCTGAAAGTGATTGCTGAAGGAGTAGAAACGAAAGCTCAAAAGGATCTTCTTGCAAAATTAGGATGCCTTGAATTTCAGGGATACCTAGGCGGAAGACCGATTCCAGCAGAGGAATTTTCAGATGTGTATTTATCAGGCATCAAAGCTGTATAGAGGAAAAACCAAAAAAGGGCGACAAAATCGCCCTTTTTGTTCTGACTTTTATTAAACTTTTACCTGCAGCTGATTTTTGTTCATTTCTAAAACTTGTTTAATGGCTTCCCCTACAGAGGAGACAGTATATGCGGCTTCCGTTTTCACTTCTGGAAGAGCCTCTTCCATTGCGAAACTGTGAGGGGTCATATTGAACATTGGAATATCATTGAATGAATCACCAATGCAGGCAACCTCATCGGACTTTATTCCGAGATGTTCAATCAGCATCTTAAGTGCGTTTCCCTTGCTTATGTTTTTAGGCATGACATCCAGGCACTGTTTATCGGATATGTAGGTCTCAATTGTATCAGGATGACGTTCCTGCAATATTTTCTGCAGCTCAGAAATGGCCTCATATTCACCTAAAATAGAAATTTTAGATGCTTTGACTTCTTGCCCAAGAGCATGAAGAAGATTGACGTTCTCTTCAATCGGAGAGAACATCCTTGATTCTATGCCTGTTATGACTTCATCCCGGCGTTCTGTATAATTTTTGCTGTAGTCTGCAATAATTGTGATTAAGTTTGTAGAACGGACTTGTTCAAACACTTCTTTAGCAATCACATTTTCAAAAGTGAGAGCATGAAGCGATTCATCTTGATCTGTATTGATGAATGCTCCATTTTGACTGATTCGATGATACTTTTCTCCAACCATCGTCAAGATTTCTCCAATTTCCACATCCATTCTTCCAGAAGCTAAACATACATCCACGCCATTTTTCTTTAATTCTTTAAGAGCTGAAATATCCTGCTCTGTCACTTTTTTTTCAAAGCTTAATAATGTTCCATCAAGATCACTGACAAATAATTTTATCATTTCTGATCTCCTCCTTGATGAATCTCTCTGCGGGATTTCCCTGACTTGTCTCATTATAGGGTTAGATCCCGGACGGTGCAATTGATGCGCCTGATGCAGATTGGGGTTGAAGAAATCTAATCAGGCCTCGCCCGTGTAAAGCGAAGCCAGCCAGTTCGAACAAGCCCTTACCGAACACCAAGCGTCTGTATCAGATTCTTAGGGTCGTATGATAGTTCAAAAAATAATGGCTTATTTTCATCAGTAAACAAAATGAGCCTCGGTGTATCTTCTTTGCTGTAAACAATCATACCTTCAGAGACAATCCCGTCATACCATTTGTTTTTCACTTTTAGTGACTCTTCAGGCTGAATTAAAATCAAATATCCTTTCTTAGGCAGGGGATTCACTTTTACTGTAATTCCCTTCATGGACTGAATCGCCAATTTCAGTTCATTCGTAAAATAAGCGGAAGAAGGAAGATCTTTCACCACGTCGCCTGTTTCAACGTCAATTACTTTGACGGCCTTTGTTTGTGCACTTGCTTCATGAATCGGAAAACAAAGAAAAAGGATCAGGAGACAAATATTAATTTTTTTCATATAAACACCTCACACTTACTTTCCCCAATTAGGACGAGTCAATATCTGGAATAAATTACATGGTGATTAAGGAAGGGATAGATTGTGGACATTTGTTGATGCTAACGAATAATTCATTGGTTTGGGAGGCAATAAGATGAAAAAATCTGTCATTATTTTAACCGCTGCTTTTTTCCTTACAGGGTGTACGAAACAGCAGGATCAGCCTCAGCGCACATTCTTGATCCCAGAGGGTTATACAGGGTGGGTAACGGTTCATAACGATCCTTCTGCAGTGGAAAAGAAAGAATACAAAGTGAATAAAGCAGGAGAGACATCCGTAAACGAAAAAAATATCCACGATGGCTGGGCCGCCACAACTTATTTTTACGTGGATGAAAAGGGGGAACGAAAAGAGCTTTCAAGGGGGAAAATGATTCACGGGGCCTCAAGCGGCGATCAAACCGGAAAAGACGGAGAAGCTTACTTTTTTGTAGGTGATAAACAAAAGTTTGAGACGACTGAATATGTGCCGGAAGATCAATAAATCTTCTAAAATCTTCTATTTGCAAGAAGGGGAGATTTGAAAGCTGCGTTAACAAGTATGCAGAATGATTGCATTAAGTCCTTTTCGTAAAAATTTGTTGCGTCTGCAGCGGAAAGTGACAGCCATGATTCATAATCAGTCCAACAATCTATGCTAAAACAGCCTTGCAAAAAGACCGCCAAATCTATTTGCATTGTGAGCACAATTTAGATATATTTCTTCCTTTTATGATCCAATTAAGTATTTCGCAGTTGACGTAATCACATGCTATTATGTACGATATGAAGCATTGAGAGATAAAAGGAGCTGAGGATTTCGTGAAGGAGTCCTTTACAATAAAAAAGGTTTTAAATAATAATGTGCTTATTGCCGATCATGATGCATATGAAGAAGTAGTTCTGATTGGTAAGGGCATAGGGTTTGGAAAGAAGCGCGGAGATATGATGCAGGAGGATTCGTATGAGAAAATGTTTGTTCTGACGAATCAAAAAGAGCAGGAACAATTTAAAATGCTCCTTCCTTTTGTCGATGAAGACATGATCGCGGTTGTCAGTGATGTCATCCACTTTATTGCCGAACGGGTGAAACTGCCCCTGAATGAACATATTCATATTGCCCTGATTGATCATATTACATTTGCAATTAAAAGGCTTCAAAAAGGGATGGACATTAAAAATCCGTTTCTGATTGAAACAAAAACGCTATATCCGAATGAATTTTTAATTGCTGAAGAAGTTATTGATATGATTAATGACAGGCTAAAGGTGAACTTGCCGGAAGGGGAAATAGGGTTTATTGCCCTTCATATTCACAGTGCGGTCACAAATAAGCCGATAGCAGATGTCAATCAGTTTTCGCAGCTGATTAATCAGCTGGTAGGTGTTATTGAAGACTCCATGAAGATAAAAGTGAATCATGACAGTGTCAATTACCTGCGGCTTGTCCGGCACTTAAGATATACGATTGAAAGGGTTCTTTCGGGTGAAACAGTTGAAGAACCAGAAAAATTCACTTTATTGTTGAAAAAAGAATATCCGCTATGCTACAATACATCTTGGAAAATGATCAAAGTGATGCAGCAATTTCTTAAAAAACCAGTCTATGAAGCTGAGGCTGTTTACCTTACATTGCATTTATACCGTTTAACAAACAAAACTTAATGAGAAAAGTACCTTACGTGTTACTGATACGATCAGGCATGAGTGAACAAGTACGTGTTGAAACCGGCAAATAAGGGGAATATACCCTTTGTGCACGGTCGTCCTTGTTGCACCATGCTTTTTTTGTTGTTCTTTTTAGGTGAGAAATGTAAACGCTTGTAATTTGCTTTCATGTTTTTTTTGCTTGCTGCTTACACAAACTATTTTATAAGGAGGTCATACACATGTTTAAAAATTTATTTGGAGTACTCCAAAAAATTGGTAAAGCTCTTATGCTTCCAGTAGCGATTTTACCTGCTGCAGGTATCTTGCTTGCATTCGGTAATGCAATGCAAAATCCGGAGCTTACATCAAAAGTTCCATTCTTAACAAATGAAATTGTACAGCTGATTGCAAAAGTAATGGAATCCTCAGGGGACATTGTTTTTGCAAATCTGCCGCTTCTATTTGCTGTCGGCGTAGCAATTGGCCTAGCCAATGGAGATGGGGTTGCAGGTCTTGCAGCGATCATCGGATACTTAATTATGAATGCAACAATGAGTGCTGTATTGCTTCAAACAGGGAAAATTCCAAGCGATGCTGTAGAGCTTGCACAATTCTTCCAGCAGCTTCATCCTGAATATGCGAGAGTCCTCGGCATGCCGACCTTGCAGACCGGAGTCTTTGGCGGTATTATCGTTGGGGTTCTCGGTGCATACATGTATAACAAATTCTTTAAAATTGAATTGCCGCAATACTTAGGTTTCTTTGCAGGAAAGCGTTTCGTTCCAATTATGACTGCTGTTTCTGCTGTAGCATTAGGTTTAATCATGCTGTTTGTCTGGCCGCCGGTACAAAACGGATTAAACGCATTCTCAACAGGGCTGCTTGAATCCAATAAAACATTGGCAGCGTTCATCTTTGGTTTAATTGAACGTTCATTAATTCCTTTTGGTCTTCATCATATTTTCTACTCGCCTTTCTGGTATGAGTTTGGAAACTACACAACTCAAGCAGGAGAAATCGTTCGCGGGGATCAGCGTATTTTCATGGCTCAAATTAAAGACGGCGCAGAATTAACGGCAGGTACATTCATGACAGGTAAATTCCCGTTCATGATGTTCGGTCTTCCTGCAGCTGCTCTTGCGATTTATCATGAATCAAGACCTGAAAACAAAAAATTGGTTGCAGGCATCATGGGTTCAGCTGCTTTAACATCTTTCTTAACAGGGATTACTGAGCCGCTTGAATTCTCATTCTTATTCGTGGCACCAATTCTATTTGCCATCCATGCAGTGTTTGCCGGACTTTCATTTATGACAATGCAATTGCTGAATGTCAAAATCGGGATGACGTTCTCAGGCGGGGTTATTGACTACTTCCTGTTCGGTATCCTTCCAAACAGAACAGACTGGTGGCTTGTTATTCCGGTAGGATTAGTATTCTCACTTATTTATTACTTCGGATTCCGTTTTGCCATTCGCAAGTTCAATCTTAAAACACCTGGACGTGAAGATGCACAGGAGGAAGATGAGGGTAAAGCGCCTGAGAGTGCAGGAGATCTTCCATATAACATCCTTGAATCACTGGGAGGAAGCTCAAACATCAAACACCTTGACGCATGTATTACCCGCCTGCGTGTTACAGTTAATGATGTAAAAGCAGTTGATAAAAACCGTTTGAAACGTTTAGGAGCAGCAGGTGTCCTTGAAGTCGGAAACAACATTCAGGCTATCTACGGCCCTAAATCTGATAACTTAAAATCACAGATTCAAGACGTTATGTCAGGCAAAACGCCACGTCCTGCGAAACCTGTTTCAGCTGAAAAAGAAGTGCAGGAGCAAGTTGAAGACGTTGTTGCAGAGCCTATTAAAAATGAAGTAAGTGAATTCTCGTTCGTTTCTCCATTAACAGGCGACATTCACCCAATCACAGAAGTACCTGATCAAGTGTTCTCTGGAAAAATGATGGGAGATGGAATAGCCATCACGCCTGCAGACGGCACAATCGTTTCGCCAGTAGACGGAAAAATCTTAAATGTTTTCCCTACAAAGCACGCAATCGGGCTTGAATCAGAAAGCGGTAACGAGATCTTGATTCATGTTGGAATTGATACTGTAAACCTTAAAGGGGAAGGCTTTGAAGCGTTTGTTAAAGAAGGTGACATTGTCACTAAAGGACAAAAACTGCTTCAAGTAGACTTGGATTTCGTTAAAGCAAATGCTCCATCTATCATGACGCCAATTGTCTTCACTAACTTAAACGAAGGCGAATCAATCGTGATAAAATCATCCGGCAGCGTTAAAGCAGGGGAAGAGCATATCATTTCTATAGAAAAATAATAAGAATGGAGTCGCATCACTTGTCAATCATGTGATGCGGCTGTTATGATAAGGTATTGTGTACGAGCTTTATTTAAATATGAAGGAGATTGATTAATTATGGCAGAGAAAACATTTAAAGTAACAGCAGAATCAGGAATCCACGCACGTCCGGCTACAGTGCTTGTTCAAACAGCAAGCAAGTTTGATGCAGATGTGAACTTAGCATATAACGGCAAAACAGTTAACTTGAAATCAATCATGGGTGTTATGTCATTAGGTATCGCTAAAGATTCAGAAATCACGATTTCTGCAGCTGGTTCAGACGAAAACGATGCAATCGCAGCACTTGAAGAAACAATGAAAAAAGAAGGCTTAGGCGAATAATGCTCGAATTAAGAGGGATTGGAGCTTCAGCTGGGATCGCGATTGCAAAAGCTTACCGCTTAGAAGAACCAGATCTCACAGTATCAAAAAAAGAAGTGGCAGATAAAACTGCTGAAGTCCTTCGTTTTGATGAAGCCATCCAAAAATCAAAATCAGAGCTTGAAAAAATTAAAGAGCATGCATTCAGAGAATTAGGTGCAGACAAAGCTGAAATTTTTGAAGCTCATATCTTAGTTTTAAGCGATCCAGAATTACTTAATCCGGTTAAAGATAAAATCAGCAGCGAAGCAGTTAACGCTGAATTTGCAATGAAAGAAACAGCTGATATGTTTGTAAGTATGTTTGAGTCCATGGACAACGAATATATGAAAGAACGTGCAGCTGATATCCGTGACGTAACAAAACGCGTGATCGGACATTTGCTTGGCGTTGAAATTCCAAACCCGAGCATGATTTCTGAAGAAGTGATCATCGTTGCCGAAGATTTAACACCTTCTGATACGGCTCAGCTGAATCGTCAGTATGTATTAGGTTTTACAACTGATATCGGCGGCAGAACATCACATTCAGCAATCATGGCGCGTTCAATGGAGATCCCTGCTGTAGTAGGAACGAAAACAGCCACATCCGACATCAAAAATGGCGATATCGTCATCGTTGATGGAATCGATGGAGATGTAATCGTAAACCCTTCTGAAGATGTTATTGCGGGGTTTGAAAAGAAAAAAGCTCAATACGAAGCACAAAAAGCGGAGTGGGCGAAGCTTGTAAATGAAGAAACGGTAACAAAAGACGGACAGCACGTTGAGCTTGCAGCCAATATCGGCACGCCTGACGATGTTCGCGGCGTTCTTGAAAACGGCGGAGAAGCAGTTGGTCTTTACCGTACAGAATTCTTATACATGGGCCGCGATCAGCTTCCGACAGAAGATGAGCAGTTCGAAGCATACAAAGCGGTGCTTGAGCGCATGGAAGGCAAGCCTGTTGTTGTCCGCACCCTTGACATTGGCGGAGACAAAGAGCTTCCTTACTTGAATCTCCCGAAAGAAATGAATCCATTCCTTGGTTTCCGTGCGATTCGTCTTTGCTTAGAAGAGCAGGAAATCTTCCGCACTCAATTGCGTGCATTGCTTCGTGCAAGCACATTCGGCAACTTGAAGATTATGTTCCCGATGATTGCGGTTGTGGACGAGTTCAGACAGGCTAAAGCGATTCTTTTAGAAGAAAAAGCGAAGCTTGTTAGTGAAGGCACTGATGTTTCAGACACTATTGAAATTGGAATGATGGTTGAAATTCCTTCAACTGCCGTTCTTGCAGATCAATTTGCTAAAGATGTTGATTTCTTCAGCATTGGAACTAATGACCTTATTCAATACACAATGGCTGCTGACCGTATGAATGAGCGTGTTTCATATCTCTATCAGCCTTATAATCCTGCTATTCTTCGTCTTGTGACGCTTGTGATTGAAGCAGCTCACAAAGAAGGCAAATGGGTAGGAATGTGCGGAGAAATGGCTGGCGATCCGCTTGCGATTCCAGTGCTTCTTGGTTTAGGCCTTGATGAGTTCTCTATGAGCGCTACATCAATCCTCCCGGCACGTTCACTTATTAAAAACCTTTCAAAAGAAGAAGCAGCAAGCTTCAAAGAAGAAATTCTTTCTATGAGCACAACAGAAGAAGTTGTTGAGTTTGTAAAAACGAAGTTCAATCTTTAAGTGAGAAAAGACCTGCATATGCGGGTCTTTTTTTGTGAAAAAAGGACTTTTAACCCACTTTTTATTATTGGAATCAACTAAATTTTCACATGTTTTACCCTTCTGTGATAAAATAGTCTCGAATGCAGAAAGAATGGGGAAGATTTTTTTGGAACGGAATGAAAATCAAGTTGTCCGGAAAAAGCTGCTGCTTCAGTCAATGTGGCTGATCTTTATCCTGGACGCACTGTTTATTTTATTTATTGAGAAAAGTTATAAGTATTATCCAATTGTCATCGTATTCGCAGGAATTCTTTTAGGTTATACAATCATGCTCCGTTTCATAAAGAAACATTCTTTTTTTGTATGGAGTTCTCTTGCCCTTATATACTGCTATTTATTTGCTCTAAATTCCTTAGATCCCTATATCGTCAATTTCATCTTCTTGCTGTTTCCCGTTATTTTCAGTGCTGTATTTCAGAAAATGACCTACGTGGTTATTACAGGGGCCGTAACAATCTGCAGCCAGTTTTATTTTTTCCTCGGCAGCTACGAAATTATTTCGACCTCCTTTGAGAGAATAGACGTCATGTATTACGTCTTCTTTGCCATTATTATTGTCGTTATCCTTTGTTACTATATTAAATTCATCAATTTTCTATGGGAGAAAGTTCAGCGTCAAAATGAGATCATCTCACAAAACCTGAGAACGACAGAAGCCAAATTCGACCTGATTTTTTCACAAAGCCATGATGCGATTGCCATAGTAGAGCCTGATCATACTGTCAGAGGAGTGAATCCTGCGTTCATGAAATTATACGGATGGAGTGAAAGCGACATTGCGGGAAACAAATATCCTTTTCCGTCCGGGAGTCAATCAGGATTCACTTCCAGAAGAGACAAGACAAAGTCAGGCTCTGTAATAGAAGTGGAGGTAACAACAACTCCGCTGTACAGCCATGAAAACCAATTGATCGCTTATTGTGAAATGATTCGGGATGTGACTGAAAAAAGAGCGGAAGAGGCTGCTCTGTTTCAGCAGGAAAAGCTAAAAGTAGCAGGTCAGATGGCTGCAGGGGTTGCACATGAAATCAGAAACCCCCTTACCGTCATTCAAGGTTTTCTTCAAATGATGGATGAAAAAAAGGAAATCATAGATCCTCATTATACAAAAATCATGCTGGAAGAGCTGAAGCGCATGAACAGTATCGTCAGCGAATTCATGATTCTTTCAAAGCCGCAGGCCGTTCATGAAAAAGAAATAAATATGAAAAAGCTCATAGATTCAATGATCCGTTTTTTCGCAACCGAAAGCGCGCTTAAAAATGTTGCCATTGAATTCAGCTGCATTGAAGAACTTCCTCCTGTTAAAGGAGATGAAAATCAGCTGAAACAGGTGTTAATCAATTTGCTGAAAAATGCATTTGATTCCATGTCTGATGGAGGAACGATTGCTGTAGATGCTCATGCTGATCATGATGATGTCAAAATTACCATTACTGACCAAGGGCCAGGCATTCCAGCAGATATGATCAGCCAAGTAACAAAACCATTCTTTACCACAAAAGAAAAAGGAACAGGCTTAGGCCTTGTCATAACCGAAAAAATCCTCCGCCAGCATAAGGGAAACTTAACAATCTCAAGTCAAAAAGGGGAAGGTACAGCCGTCCTGATTACTTTTCCAGTATCACATTCATTAAAAAGGTGAAACTAACTTCATCATACGCAAAAGAAAGGTGATGCAATAGTGGAAAAGAAAGATGTAAATGCAGGGGACAAGGTATATGTCATCTACCGAAATCCGCATGCTGCAAATGTAGCCAATATACAGGAAGCTGAAGTGGTCGATCATCCGACAGAGCCTGGGCAAAAAGCTTTGTTTATCCATGATTCCTATCATTTATTAGATGAAGAAGACGCTATATTTCCATCTTACTCAGAGGCGGAAGTTATGTATAATAAGTTGTTTGATTATGAACAGTATGAGTAGTTAACCTCCGCGGCCTCTGCGGAGGTTTTTAGTAATGACGGTGTGTGGGATATTTATGGACAAATTATCTGACTGATCCTAAACAGCCTTCAAGCGCTGAACAGCCGGTTAAGCATATTGTGGTGGTGTCAATCTCCATCGCTCTGGCTCTTCGGCCAGAACGGATCAGCAAGCATTGGCAAAAAGCGCCTTTACTGGCTGATCCTTATCTGTCTGTCGGAGCTGACCAGTCGGCTCCGCTTTTCGTGGTGTCCAGCTCCACCTCCTAGCTCCTCGGCCAGAACGGCTCCGCCAGTAAAGGCAAAAAGCGCCTTTTCTGTCGGATCCTTATCTGTCTGTCGGATCCTTATCTGTCTGTCGGATCCTTATCTGTCTGTCGGAGCTAAACGGGCGATTCCGCTTTTCTGTATAGGAAATATTTAAAAAGCATACGAACCATTTCCGAAACAAATCTTAAGGATATACTGTTTTGAACAAAAGGAAGTGACTATATGGTAAAGCCATTTGTGCCGCAGCTTGTTTATATTGAGCCGAGGGCGCTTGAGTATCCTCTTGGAGTAGAGCTGAAAGAAAAATTCGAAAAGATGGGTCTTGAAATCAGGGAAACGACTTCACATAACCAGGTCCGGAATATTCCAGGGAAAAATGATCTGCAGAAATACCGAAATGCAAAGTCCACTCTGGTTGTAGGGGTGCGTAAAACGCTTAAATTTGATTCTTCCAAACCATCTGCTGAATATGCAATTCCTCTTGCTACAGGCTGTATGGGGCACTGTCACTATTGTTATCTGCAGACCACAATGGGTTCAAAACCTTATATCCGCACATACGTGAATACAGAAGAAATTTTTCAGCAGGCACAGGAATACATGGAAGAACGGAGCCCCCAGATTACCCGGTTTGAAGCTTCCTGTACGTCTGATATTGTTGGAATCGATCATTTGACTCATTCGCTGAAAAGAGCGATTGAATTTTTCGGGAATACGGATATGGGCCGCTTGCGTTTTGTTACAAAGTTTCATCACGTTGATCATTTGCTTGATGCCGATCATAAGGGTAAAACTCGTTTTCGTTTCAGCATCAATGCGGATTATGTAATAAAGAATTTTGAACCTGGCACCTCACCGCTTGATAAGCGTTTAGAAGCAGCTGTCAAAGTAGCAGGGGCAGGATACCCGCTCGGTTTTATCGTAGCGCCTATATATATTCATGAAGGATGGCGCGAGGGATATTACGAATTATTTTCTAAGCTTAATCAGCTTCTGCCACCTGAAGCCCGTGATGACATTACATTCGAAATGATACAGCACCGGTTTACTAAACCTGCCAAACGAGTTATTGAAAAAAACTATCCGAAATCCAAACTTGAAATGAATGAAGATGACCGCCGCTACAAATGGGGAAGATACGGAATCGGCAAATACATTTATCAAAAGGATGAGGAAGCGGATTTAAGAGAAACACTTGAGACCTATATTGATGACTTCTTTCCAAATGCGAAGATTGAATACTTCACCTAAAAAACAAGGGGCTTTTGCATCCCTTGTTTTTTTTATTTTCTGAATCCTTATTGGAGCAAAATACAGCCAGTCCTGTTACTATAAAAATAAGAAATAATAAGGGAGTGTTAGTAATGGAACTCGGATTAAGTGGAAAAGTGGCACTTGTTGCAGCATCAAGTCAAGGATTGGGCAGGGCTATTGCTGAAGAACTTGCAAAAGAAGGCGCTCATGTCATGATAACAAGCAGAAACCCTGATAAGCTGCATGAGGTGAAAGAAGAACTGTCAGAAAAATATTCAGGCCTTGTTGAATATAAAGCTTGCGATTTATCGAATGCAGAGGAGATTAACCAGCTCGTAGAAGAAACCGTGAAGCGCTTTGGAACCATTGATTTGCTGGTGAACAATGCAGGCGGTCCTCCTTCAGGGCTTTTTGAACAAATGAGTGATGAGGACTGGCAAAAATCGTTTGAATTAAATCTTTTAAGCCATGTTCGGCTGATTCGGTCCGTCATTCCTTATATGAGGGGCAAAGGCGGTAAAATTGTCAACATCGCGTCGTCCTCCGTAAAAGAACCAATACCCGGATTAATCTTATCGAATACATTCCGGCTTGGAATTGCCGGGCTTACAAAAACTTTGGCAACAGAGCTTGCTCCCTATAAAATTTTGATCAATACAGCGGCACCAGGGAGAATTGCCACGGACAGGGTTGCTTCTTTAGACAAGTCAGCAGCAGACAAACAGGGCATCAGCGTCAATGAGGTGGAAGAGGAAGCGAAGCGGAAAATTCCTTTAGGACGGTACGGAAAACCGTCCGAATTTGCTGCGTATGTTCTTTTTCTGCTCTCAGATGCCAACAGCTATATCACAGGCCAGACACATTTAATTGACGGAGGAATGGTGAAATCCGTTTAGGCACTTAAATCTGTATATAAATAGCATGCCGGAAGTACACTAAACCAGAGAAATTAAAGCTAAGGGTGGCATAAACAATGGCGATTGTCTTCGCTGTGATCTTGGTTTGGTTTGCAATTCATTTATATGTGTATTTTCCAAAAAAATTAAATCAGTTAGAATCCGTCTTCGTTTTTATGATTTTGTCCATTGCAAATAACGCCTTTTGTTCCATCATCACTGTGAATTTGGGATGGGCATCGGCTTATGAAACCCCAACTGCCTTAACGGTCATTATTTTACAGAGAATTATCATTATTCCTTGTCTGTTTCTCATGATCGTACATGTGAATTTTATGTTGAAAAGTACAGCCGCAAAACTTGTCCTGCTGCTCTTTTCTCTTGCTTTGATCATATCAATGGAGGAGCTATGTTCTTATTTCAGCGTAATGAACTACGAAGAAAATAGATGGCTGATTCCTGTTATTCACTCAGCTTTGCTCTTTTTTTCAGGGATTTTAAGTCTTCGCATATTCCGGCAGATCCTGAAAAAGGGGGTCACTATGAGATGAAGGATTTCATAAATGAACTCTATATTATCACGACATTAGCGGCAGGATTATTTTTGGTTGTTAAGCTGCCGAAAAAGTTTCCGGCGGCAGTTACAATTCTTATTTTCACATTCAGTGCCTTTATTGGACTGACGGCAGACCATATTTTAGCAATTCCGCCTTATGATATTTATGATGTAAATGATTCTCCGAAATTTGAGGTCTGGGATTTTATTTATTACAGCATGTATGGTTTTTTTGGCTATTTTTTTCTGTATCTCTATCAGCATTGGAGAATCAGGGGCATCATTACGATTGCCTATATCATTATCTGGTCGGTGTTTTCTGTCTTTTATGAATGGATTGCTGTTTTAGTCGGTATTTTTGATTTCAGCAAAGGCTATAAAATGCAATACTCCTTTCCGGTTTATCTTTTTATTCAAACATTCTTTATTCTATTTTTTCATTTTGTCATCAAAGAATATGATAAGCTAAAAGAAAAGTCTTCCATCGTTTAGATGGCTGTTTGATTGGAGAGGATCTGCATGACTGAGAAAAAAGGTGCAATCGGTTTTATCGGAACTGGTGTAATGGGGAAAAGCATGGCAGGGCATCTGCTGCGCGACGGATATCCGGTCTTTGTCTATACAAGAACGAAGGAAAAAGCAGCTGAATTGATAGAAGCAGGAGCAGTGTGGAAAGAAACAATCGAAGAGCTTGCTTCACAATCGGACTATATTATAACAATGGTCGGCTATCCTTCTGATGTAGAAGAAATTTATTTAAGCGAAAAAGGCATTTTGCGTTCTGCAAAAGAAGGGGCATATGTCATTGATATGACTACTTCAAAGCCTAGTCTTGCAAAGGAAATTTATGAACTTGCCAAGCAGCGCAACATTCATGCCTTGGATGCACCTGTTTCAGGCGGGGATGTAGGGGCAAGAGAAGCAAAATTATCCATCATGGCTGGCGGAGATCAGCAAGCGTTTGAAGCCTGCATGCCGATTTTTTCTGTGATTGGACAAAATATTGTTTATCAGGGAGGATCAGGCAGCGGGCAGCATACAAAAATGTGCAATCAAATTGCAATTGCAGCAGGCATGATTGGTGTCACTGAAGCGATTGCTTATGCGGAGCACGCGGGTCTCGATCCTGAAAATGTCTTAAAAAGCATATCTGCAGGTGCAGCAGGCAGCTGGTCACTGAGCAACCTTGCTCCGAGAATGCTGAAAGAGGACTTTGAACCAGGATTCTATGTAAAGCATTTCTTAAAAGATATGGGCATTGCCATTGAAGAGGCGGAAACGATGAAAATGGATGCGCCAGGCTTAACCCTCGCTCATTCTCTTTACACGGAACTTCAGAAAAAAGGCGAAGGGGACAGCGGAACACAGGCACTGTACAAGCTATGGAAATCGTAATCAGAAAGCTGCCTGGCAAGAGTAGAGCAGCGATGGATCTTTTGCTCGAGGCGGATCCTTCTGAACAAAACATAAAACGCTATCTCAAAAAAGGGTTCATTTATCTTGCGGAGCATGAGATGAAAACAGCAGGAGTGATGGTGCTGATGCAGATTGGAGATTCATCTATGGAAATAATGAATCTTGCGGTTGATAACCATTTTAGGGGAAAAGGGATAGCGAAAAAACTGATTGCTCATGCAAAGCAAATATGTGCAGCCCAAAAGATCGGCATCCTTGAGATTGGGACAGGCAACTCAAGCTTAGATCAGCTTGCCCTCTATCAAAAATGTGGATTTCGCATGGAAAAAGTGATTAAAAATTACTTTATAGATCATTACGAGAAACCTATTTATGAGAATGGAATCCGGTGCATGGATATGGTCAGGCTAAAAATGAACATAACAAACGCTGAAGGCCCTTGGTCAGATCAGACAGTCAAATAAGGATCTAGAAAGGAAAGGCAGATTTGTTTTAGCCGGGAATTTAGGCCGATGGATCTAGATGCCGAAGCGCAAAAAGGTATTTTTTAACACTAAAAAAAGATAGCTAGAATTCTCTAGCTATCTCGTAATATGAAAATCTATTATTTACCGATGAACATTTGAGTCCAGTAGTTGCCTTCAGCTACATGGCCTACACCAATGTGAGTGAAGTCTCCGTTCATGATGTTTTTACGGTGGCCTTCAGAATTCATCCATGCTTGAACAACTTCTTCTGGTGAAGCTTGTCCTTTAGCAATGTTTTCTCCAGCTGTAGTGTACTCAACGCCAAACTTCTTCATCATGTCAAATGGTGATCCGTAAGTTGGGCTGTTGTGGTCAAAATAGTTCTTGCTTTGCATGTCTTTTGATTTTTCTTTAGCTACTTTGCTTAATTCTTCATCTAATTGAAGTGGTTTTAAACCTTGTTTTTCACGCTCTGCATTTGTTAATTCAACTACTTTTTTCTCGAATTCACTTACAGAAGCCTGTGTTTGCTCTTTTTTTGGAGCTGCTTCTTTAGAAGCTTCTGGCTGAGTTTGCTTAGCTGGTGCCGGTGCTGCTTCTTGTTTTGGAGCTTCAGCTTGCTCTTTTTGTGGTGCTGGAGCTGCAGATCCGCCTTGCTGTGCTTTAAATTGGTTTAATTGCTGCTCAACCATTTTTTGAAGCTCAGGATTGTTGATGTTCTTTAATAGCTCTTGTTGCTGGCCTTGATTTAAATTGCAGTTTTGACCGGCAATTTGGTAAGCTTTAACTTGCATATTTGATTGCTGCGGAGCTGCTGCATCTGCTGATGGGCCCCCAGCATTGAATGTGAAAATAGTGGCTGCTGCCGCTACTGAAAGTACGAAAGATTTCTTCATGAAAAAATTCCTCCTAAGAGTTTTTTTGTGTGTTTCTTGCTACAACAACATCGTAACATACGTTTTTCGTAATATATCAGCCATTGCTTTCCATTGACAGAATATAGTCTTTTATTCTATGTAACTTACACAAAGTAAGCGTTAACAAACCGTTATTATCACTAGATTTATAGCATCATGAATAGAATGCTCCTCACGCTCTGCCGCCAAAAAAACTTCCTATTTATATCCAGTGGTACTAACTTTTTCATTGAATTGTTTCTTGACATAAATTTAAGTCCCTTTTTTATGTAACAAGTATTACACAAGTGTTACAATAGAGTTTGAAAAACGTTAAAATGATCTCATAACTTATGGATCGATTTTGAAAGGGGAATAATTCGTTGACTGAGCCAGGTAATAGTCAAGCTGATCTGCGAAAATTGAAGAAAACACGTTTAATCAGGATCAATGTATTCTTTTTCTTTGTGTTTCTTTTATTCGTAGCGCTAATCATTCGGCTGGGTGTTGTTCAAATTGTTCAGGGTGAGGAATTTTCAAAGGAAGTCAGCCGCACTGAGTCAAACTATGCAAGCTTTCCTGCACCGCGAGGAAAGATGTATGACCGGAACGGAAATGTTCTTGTTGAAAACATTGGTGTTGAAGCCATCACATATACAGTAGAAAAAACAACGAAAGCATCAGATAAAATTGAAACAGCAAAAGTACTAGCATCACTTATTGAAATTCCAACTGAATTTTTAAAAGACAGAGATTTAAAAGACTATTGGGTCGCTGCAAATCCTGAAGAAGCAGCAAACCTTCTTAAAGAGAAGGAAAAAGAAAAGAAAGGGAGCGAAACGTATCAGCTTCAAATTGATCGTGTCCCTGAAGCAGAGCTGAACAAATTAAAAGGTGATAAAAACGAGCTTGAAGTTGTGGCCTTATATACACGTTTCTCGGCTGGCTATGCCTACGAGCCTCAGATTGTCACTGCTACAGGTCTGACAGAAGGCGAAGAGCTGACAAAAGAAGAACTGACTCGTGTAGCAGAAAATCTAGAACTTCTCCAGGGAATCGATGTCATCACCGACTGGAAGCGCTCCTATCCGAATGGAGACCTATTAACGGGTATTTTCGGAAGTGTTACGACTCCTAAACAGGGAATTCTGGAAGCAAGAAAGTCATATTACACAGCGCGCGGCTATGCAAGAAATGAACGCGTAGGCCGAAGCAATCTTGAATATCAATATGAAGACTATTTGAATCCGCGAAAAGCGAAAGTGCAATATGTAACCGACAGCAGCGGCAAGGTCATTTCAGAAACGATGATCGATGAAGGCCGGCGCGGCTATGATTTGAAACTGTCATTTGACCTTGAACTGCAAAAGCAGCTCGATACGATTGTCGAAGAAGAGCTGAGAGTAGCTCGGGGGAAATCGGGAAATCATCTTGCAGACAGAGCATTTGCCGTGATGATGGATCCAAATACGGGTGACGTTCTTGCAATGTCAGGCAAGAAGTATGATTTTGAAGACGGGAAAATTAATGACTATATAATCGGCAATTTTACTTCACAGTATGAAATAGGATCTACTATTAAAGGAGCTACAGTTTTAGCGGGATACCAGAATGGAATGTCTCGTGGAACTGTTTATAATGATACTCCTATATATTTAAAAGGAACTGAACCTAAAAAATCCGTGCGAAATATGGGACCTGTAAGTGACATTACCGCATTAAAACGCAGTTCTAACGTTTATATGTTCCGGATTGCAATGGATATTGCGGGAGAGACGTATGTTCCAAGAGCACCATTCAATGCTTCCTCAAGCGATTTCCAAAAAATGCGGAATTATTACAGTCAATTTGGTCTGGGAGTTCCAACAGGTATTGACTTGCCTAACGAAGCAACAGGACAGCAAGTAACACCGCCAAACCCTGGTATCCTTTTAAATATGGCTATCGGCCAGTTTGACACGTACACACCGCTTCAAATGGCCCAGTATGTTTCAGCCATTGCTAATGGAGGTTATCGTGTAGAGCCGAGAGTCGTCACAAGCATTCATTCTCCTGTAGAAAATAATGAGCTTGGATCAATCGTAACCGAGCATGAAACGCGGATTTTAAATCGCATCAATAATTCAGAAGAAGACATCCGTCAAGTTCAGCGCGGATTTGAAGCTGTTACGCAAACTGGTGGCACAGCAGCAGGCATCTTTGGCAAATATGATGTGGCCGGAAAAACAGGAACATCACAGACAAGCTATTATGGAGAGCAGAGCAAACGCGCATACTGGGGAACAGAAACAAATAACCTTGCGTTTGTAGGATACTATCCTGCCTCAAAACCTGAGGTCGCAATCAGTGTAATTGTTCCTTATACAGGAAAAACAGCTTCACATCCTGTAAACAAATACATCGCAAAACGGGCAATCGAAGCATACGCAAACCTTGAACCAAAAGAAACGAATGCTGTACCTGAACAACCTGCAAAAACCGGTGAAAACACAGAAGAATAATTAAGACTTGAGCTTTCCTTTTTTAGGGAAGCTTTTTTTAATTTTATGAGTAACCCATTATATAGTAGGAAAAAATAATCTCATCATCAGAAAAGAGGGATAATATGGGGTTTTACTCTATTGAAAATATCCAGCTCATGAAGAGATTTCCCGAGCTTGCGCCTGAGCTTTATCAATCGTATCTTGCCTTCAGCAAAGCGGTTTTAAGCGAGGGGCATTTAACAAGAAAGGAAAAAGAAATCATTGCAGTTGCTGTATCACATGCAACAGAATGTCCTTATTGCATTGATTTCCATACAAAAAAAGCGAAAAAAGCAGGAGCATCACTCGAGGAATTATTTGAAGCTGTCATGACTGCAGCTGCTATTGAAGCAGGCGGCGCTTATGCTCACCGTACTCAGATGCACCGTGCTTACGACGGCAAGCTCGCAGAATCATTTTACAGCAGAGATGATTTAGCAAACATCCATACATTACAGGACCTTTCTCCTGAAATTCAGCAGACAGCAAGGGCATTTTTTTCAAAAGCCTCAGAAGAAGGAAAGCTTACTGCTAAGCTGAAGCAATTAATCGCGGTTGCTGTTGCCCATACTTCTGAGTGTCCATATTGCATTGCTGAACATACCGCAGAAGCCAAAAATGAAGGCTGTTCAAAGGAAGAACTGGCGGAAGCCGTTATGACTGCTGCCCTGCTCAGATCAGGGGGAGCTGTTACTCATGCTGTAAATATGATGCAGGCTTTTGAGCAGAGCAGTGAAGAATAGCCGCACCATGAGAGGAAAACACTAAGAATAATCTTTGATGAGGAGTGAATGAAATGTCAAAAACGAACAAAAACGATGCAAATCAAAAAAACAAAAAAGGGTTCGACTCAAGTAAAATCGACTCTGAATTCAGCGGTGAATTCGGAAGTGCAGCAGCCAACCTTGCCCATAAAGAAAAAGCAAAAAAAGAAAAAGCAGCCAAAAATTTTGGCGAATATAAAGAATAAAACGAGACCGGGACATTCCCGGTTTCATTTATTTTCACCCATTAACGAAAAAAATTAACTTTTTAAGGAAAAAACAGAGGAATTTTGGATTAGAAAATCGAATTTTGTTAAGTAAAATCGAACGTTCTGTAGACGAAGACTATCCTCATTGAAAGACTGATCTGCACGTAATTCCTCGTCATTTCCGCATTACGCTCATTTTAGCCGGTCAATCCCAACAGCAGGTACGTTTAATAACATGTGAAGAGAACATAAAAAGGGGGGCAATGCATGAAACAAGAGACAGAAGCCGAATATCAAGTATTGCCGCAGGCTGAATTATTTGCAGTGATGAATGAAAATGGGAGATTCCAGTTTATGTCGCTGAATTGTGAAGAGCATCTCGGCTTCACCAGTGCAGAATTTATTGGTACTTCCATGAAGGAATATGTCCATAAAGATGATTTATTTTTAGTTGAAAGCTATTTTTACAACGAACACCACCTCCATCCATGCACGTTTCGTTTTTTAATGAAGAATGGAACGTTTATTTGGCTTGAAGCAACGGTTGATTTTATTAAAACTTCTGCGAACCAGGAAAATCAAATCGTTCTTAAAATCAAATTGCTTAAATCCGGTGAACAGGAGAACAAGTCAAAACCTGTGCAGCTGAATAATCCGTTACTAAGCGATGAAGCAACAGAAATAAACATATATGCAGAGGAATTGCTTAAGAGGATGCCCTGTCCCTTATTTATCTCGCAAAAAGGCCAGTTATGCTATGTGAATCAGGCTCTGATCGATTTGCTTGGGGGCACCTCAAAGGAAGATTTGCTTGGGCTTGATGTACTCGACATTATCGATCATGACTACCATGATATTGTCAAAAACCGCATTCAAAGAATGCAGAGGGGCTCGTATGTGGGACTTATTGAACAAACGTGGAGAAGACTTGATGGTACTCCGGTCGAAGTGGAAATCAAAGCAGCACCCACGCAATTTAAAGGCCAGCCGGCAGAGCTGGTTGTTCTTATTGATATTTCATCCAGAAAAAAATTTCAGAAAATCCTGCAAAAAAGCCGGGAGAGGTATCAGCTTCTCATTCAAAACTCCATTGATACAATTGCCGTCATACACCGGGAAAAATGGGTGTTTATCAATGAATCAGGCGTAAAGCTTTTTGAAGCAGATGATTATCCAGATATGCTCGGGAAAAGCATCTTTTCCTCCCTGGACCCTGAATATCATGAGCAGGTCAAAGAGAAATTGCATAATATTGTCCAATTAAGAACGGATGTTGAAGTAACGAAACAATCATGGCATACATATAAAAACAGCACAATCTATACTGAAATGGTCTGTATCCCAACTACTTATTTCGGTGAACCTGCTGTACAGGTTATTTTAAGAGACATTTCCGACCGGAAAAAAGCAGAAGAGCTGATGCTCCGTTCTGAAAAGTTGTCCGTCGCAGGCCAGCTTGCAGCTGGAATAGCCCATGAAATCAGGAATCCCCTGACAGCCATCAAAGGGTTTCTTCAGCTAATGCGTTCTGCAGGAAAAGGGGAAGAGACTTACTTTGATATTGTTTTTTCTGAATTAAACCGGATCGAACTCATTTTGAGCGAACTGCTTATGCTTGCAAAACCCCAGGAAAGGATATTAAAGGAAACGAATTTATTAACGCTGATTGGGGATGTTGCAACCCTGCTTGAAACTCAGGCAATCATGAATAACGTCATGATTGTGCAGCAGCATCCGCATCAGGATCAGATGTGGATCAATTGTGATCAGAATCAAATCAAACAGGTTTTTATCAATTTAATGAAAAATGCAATTGACTCTATGCCAAAAGGGGGAAAGGTAACATTGTCCTCCGTTAAAGAAGGCGATAATATTCTTGTTCATGTAATCGACGAGGGTGAAGGCATTCCGCCGGAAGCGCTGAAAAAAATAGGGGAGCCATTTTATACAACCAAGGAAAAGGGAACAGGCCTTGGGTTAATGATCACATATAAAATTATTGAAAATCACAAAGGGACTATATCCATTGAGAGCGAGCTTGGGCGGGGCACGGTCTTCACACTGAAGCTGCCATCGGCTGAAGCCGAAAAAAACTAGCCGGCGAAGCACTTAGAGCATTCGCGGGCTAGTTTTTATTAGGGGATAGACAGCCTATTTTAACGAAATCAAATATTTTTCCATTCTATTTAGTGCCTGCTCAAGCTGCTCATAGCTGCACGCGTAGGATATTCTGATAAATCCTTCCCCAAACTCTGAAAATGCGGAACCGGGTACGACCGCAACTCCTCCATCTTTTGCCAAAGAATATGCGAAATCGAATGAAGAAACGTTAAATTGACGGATGCTCGGAAAGATATAAAAGGAACCATCGGGTTTAACGGTTTGAAGACCCATGCTTATTAATCTTTCATACACATAATTCATCCGTTTTTCGTACTCCCCATTCATCGGAACCGCATCATTGATTCCTGCAGTAAGTGCCTGAAATGCCGCTTTTTGAGAGATAGAAGAAGCACAGGATACGTTATACTGATGTACTTTTAAAAGATGCTTCGCAACTTCTGCCGGAGCAAATAAAAGACCGATTCTAAATCCTGTCATACTGTGGGATTTGGATAATCCATTAATAACTATGGTCTGCTTCGGCAAGTAATTGGCAATCGATTTGTGTGTTCCGTTAAACACTAACTCACTGTAGATTTCATCTGATAAAACAAAGATATCTCTGCCTCTGATGACATCGGCAATCTTCTTCAGCTCATCTTCATGCAGCGTCACTCCCGTGGGATTTGAAGGATAAGGAAGGACAATGCAGCGGGTTTTTTTCGTTATTTTTTGTTTGATTAACTCAGCAGTTAACCGGAAATCATGTTCTGCTGTATCGATATGAACTGGCACAGCCCCGCAAAGGGAGATGATGGGTTCATAGCCCGGATAAACGGGCCCAGGAAGGATAACTTCACTGCCCTCTTCAAGAATGGCTCTAAAGGAAATATCGATCGCCTGACTGGCGCCTGTTGTGACAATAACTTCATTTTCAGGATCATAGACTAAGTCATATTTCACTTTGAGGAATTCAGCAGCCGCTTTTCTGAGTTCAATATACCCTGCATTATGAGTATAAGTGGTGAAATTTTCATTTATTGCTGCAACTGCGGCTTCTTTTACATGAGCAGGGGTAAAAAAGTCAGGCTGGCCGATTGTCAGAGAGATGGTGTCTTCAAACTGCGAAACCATATTGAAAAACTGCCGTATTCCTGAAATTTGAATATTTTTCACGTTGTTATTTATGAGATGTTCCATCTTGTTCATCCTTTTTATGTAGTTATTGTTCCATCATACACAATTCCTTCGCCTATATCATCCTTTCTTTCTTTGTTTAGGAACATAGAAGAGGGGGAATAGAAGAAGAATAAATTCAAAGCAAACAGAAAAGATGTGACATTATGATACGTACACTTGCCGTTCAATCGTCCGGAGCCGTTACTTATGACCTGCCGTTAAAAGAATTGAAAAACCCTGATATCAAATGGTACTGGGTGGATTTTCAAGATCCAACAGCAGAAGAAATTAAGCTGCTAAGCAAATTTTTTAAATTTCACCCGCTTGCCATTGAAGACTGTGTCGAATTTGTTCAAAGACCCAAAATTGATACATATGATACATACCTATTTGTCGTCATGCATTCCATTCATCAAAAAACGTTAGAAGCTGAAGAACTGGATCTTTTTGCAGCCAAAAATTATGCAGTAACTTTTCATAAAAAATCAATTCGTGATTTGAACAATATATGGTTCAAACTTAAAAAAGACAATCTACTTCAGGAAGGCGGGCCTTCGCTGTTAATGCATCAGCTGATGGATCAGCTTGTTGATGAATACTTTCCGCCCGTATACCAGCTTGAAGATCAATTAAATGAAATAGAGGAAAACACTAAAGACTTGACAATAAGTGAACTGATGGAAGGCGTTTTTGACATCCGGACAGATCTTTACAAACTGAGAAGAACGATTATTCCAATGCGGGATTTATTGTATCGTATGATCAGCTCAAATGGTTTAAAAGTGTACATTAAAGATGAAATTTACTTTCAGGACATTTATGACCATCTTTTGAAATTAGTTGAAATGATCGACGCAAACCGTGAACTTAGTGCGGATATACGCGACAGTTATCTTTCTATCAGTTCTGACAGAATGAACAGGGTTATGATGACATTGACTGTCATATCGTCTATCTTTCTTCCGCTTACGTTTATTGCAGGACTCTACGGAATGAATTTCCAATACATGCCGGAGCTGACCGGAAAATATAATTACTTTATTGTCGTTGCCATCATGGTATTAATTTCAGCAGGCATGATTTACTTCTTTGCCAAGATGGGCTGGTTCAGATATCACAAAGGGACAAAACTATAACAATGCCGACATAATTCTCGATGTGCATTCGAATTCTATTTTATAGAATGAAAGCAACCGGAGTGATTCTATGCAAATTGATGAAACGCTGCTCACAGATAAAGAAATTCAATTAGTGAAAAAATTGAAGGAGGAGATGTTCTTTGCCATATCCTACGAACATCTTGCCTTCTATAAAAATGAAATAAATGCCATTATCGATCAAGCCTCAAGAAGAAATTCGTTTTTGATGAAAGTAAATAAACCAAGCTGCCTATAAGGCAGTTTTTTTTTGAGAAAAATTCAGATTATACATAGTATAATAAAGGAAAAGATTGAAAAGGCGGGATAAGCGTGAAGAGAATAGCTGTGATCGGCCAATCTGGAGAAATTCCCGAAGACATTCAATTAATAAGTGAAGAAGTTGGGGCAGAAATAGCGCAGAGGAATGCCGTGCTGCTGACTGGAGGCGGCAGCGGAGTGATGGAAGCTGCATCAAAAGGGGCAAAACAGGCCGGCGGACTTGTAATTGGCATTCTCGCAGGAGATGAAACACATGTTGCAAATGACTATCTGGATGTTCCCATCACAACCGGCATGTCTTTTGATTACCGAAGCCTGGTATTAATTCATTCATCAGACGCCCTCATTATGATTCGCGGCGGTAACGGTACGCTTGGAGAACTCTCTGCCGCCTATATGAACAAAAAGCCGGTTGTCGTCATCGAAACATCAGGCGGTTGGGCGACCAAAGTAAAAGAAGTCGCTTTTGAAGGTGCCTATCTTGACGAGAGAAGGACCGTCGAAATTCATTATGCAAACACAGCAAAAATGGCAGTAGACAGAGCATTCCTGCGAATGGAACATCCTCTTGATGAAGGGAAAAATACCGGTATCATTGGAGATTAAAAAATCAGACCTTGTGGGGGTCTGATTTTTTTCGTGGATTGAATTTTTATTTCTGCCGGAGACTGAACAAACGGTTCCGCATTTCGTGGTGTCCAGCTCCATCCCCCAGCTCCTCGGCCAGAACGGATCCGTCTGTAAAGGCAAAAAGCGCCTTTTCAGCCAGATCCTTATCTGTCTGTCGGAGCTAAACGGGGGATTCCGCTTTTCGCGGTGTCCAGCTCCATCCCCC
>NZ_JBCMYF010000041.1:0-12210 GCF_050483325.1 Metabacillus idriensis | reverse complement strand
CCTTTACAGACGGAGCCGTTCTGGCATAATCTCCGTCTTGTGGAACTGAAAAAGACACGCAAACCTTAGTCCTTTTTATCTGATAACCGAAAGGAAATTCATACTATGACCCAGGAAATTGAAATCGAATATAAGAATCTGCTTACGAAAGAAGAGTTTTCCCGGCTGGCTGATTTTTTTCAAATCGCTGATCATGACTTTAAAGACCAGGATAATCATTATTTTGATACACCTGAATTTCACCTTAAAGAGCGCGGGGCTGCCTTACGCATTCGCTATAAAAACGGCCGGTACGTCCTTACATTAAAAGAACCTGCACCTGTCGGCCTGCTTGAAACTCACCAGGAAATCACGGCAGAACAAGCTTCAGAGCTTATTTCGCCAGCTTCTTCCCTTCCTAAAGGAAAAGTTTTAGAACAGATTCACTCACTCGGAATTCATTCTGAAAACATTTCTTTCTTTGGAACATTATCCACAAATCGAGCAGAGAAAACCTATAAAGATGGGTTAATTGTTCTTGATCACAGCCGATATATAAATAAAGAGGATTATGAGATTGAGTATGAAGTCCTGAATGCAGAAGAAGGACTGCTTGCTTTTCGCGAGCTGCTTGCTTCCCTGCAGATTCCTTTGCGAAACACACCAAACAAAATTAAACGTTTTTATGATCATAAACGTGAGATTGATAATGAGAAGGAGCTTTAAGAGTGGAAATTAACCATATGAAAGCAATGATGCAGCTTCAGGCTTTACGCAGCCTGTCCCAAACGGATACCGATGAAGCTGAAGAGTCCTCTTCTGTCTCTATGTTCAAAGAGATTTTTCAGTCTTATGTTGATGGACAGACTGAAAATGCCGTGCCCCTAGTTAAGCAGGCAGCCGTTCCTTTGCAAATGCCCCCTGCAAACGTAAATGTCCGAATTACCTCTTCGATACCGCGAGACAGCAAGGAAATTGACAACATCATTTCTGAAATGGCAGCTAAATACAGCGTGGATGAAAAACTGATAAGAGCTGTCATTTCCCAAGAGTCCAGCTTTAACCCTAATGCAAGAAGTGCAGCAGGGGCTGCGGGACTTATGCAGCTGATGCCAAAAACGGCACAGTCTCTTGGTGTCATGGATTCTTTTGATCCGGCTCAGAATATTGAAGGCGGAACAAAGTATTTAAAGCAGATGCTGACGAAATACAACGGCGAAATACCTCTTGCACTTGCAGCTTATAACGCAGGGCCTGGAAATGTAGATAAGTACGGCGGCATTCCGCCTTTTAAAGAAACTCAAAACTATGTAAAGAAAATTACTGCTTCTTATTTTGCTTAAAAAAAGAGCCGATTCAAAAGCGGTTAACGCTTTGAATCGGCTCTTTTTTTATTTCATAGAACACATGTCAGGACATATACTAAGAAAAGCGCAAGCGCCCTTTTAGCGCAGGCATGACTGATACGGGGCCTAAAGGTTTGGATCATTTTCCCGATACTGTCGGATCCGTTCTGGCCGAGGAGCCTGAGAGATTCCGCTCACCATCGAAGCTAAAATTTTATACTTTCTTTTCTTAAAGATATGTACCTGTCGCCTAAATTCATTTTGGCTTATATAATAAGAACATACTAATACAACTTATCTTTGAAAGCAGTTTGTTTGAGCAATGGCAGGTCAATTGTTACAATAAGCTTATCTTATCAATAAAGGAGATCACAGGCATGGCTGATCAATTTGCAACACCATATGAAGCGATTGGGGAAGATGCACTTTCGCAGCTGGTTGATGCCTTCTATCAAAGAGTGCACAAGCATCCTCTGCTCTCTCCGATTTTTCCTGATGATTTGTCGGAAACAGCTAGAAAACAAAAACAATTTTTAACGCAATACTTAGGCGGACCGTCTTTATATACAGAAGAACATGGACATCCTATGCTTCGGGCAAGACATTTGCCCTTTCAAATTACGCCAGCAAGAGCTGAGGCGTGGCTATCCTGCATGGCAGAAGCGATGGATGATTTAGAACTTGATGAACGATTTCGGGTATGGTTTTTTGAACGGCTGGAACTGACAGCCCAGCACATGGTGAATACTCCAGATGAAAAACATAAATCTGGGGGAGCTTCGCAATGACGATTCAGCACAGTGAGAATCAAAAATCCGCACCATTTTTCTCTCACTGTCAAGGCCATTCAAAAAAACCGCTCGAAATCTATATGTTCATCGATCCGCTTTGCCCTGACTGCTGGGCACTTGAACCGATCATCAAGAAACTGCTGATTGAATACGGAAGATTCTTCACGTTAAAACCTATCATCAGCGGACGAATTAAAACGCTGAACCAGATAAAACGGAAAAATCCCGCTAATCTTGCGCAGGCATGGGAAAAAACAGCCAGTTTAACAGGGATGTCCTGTGATGGAATCCTCAAGTCTGAAAGTTCAATATCATCTCCATTTGCAGCTTCGCTTGCGATAAAATCGGCAGAGCTGCAAGGGCGAAAATCAGGAATACGCTACTTGCGAAAGCTTCAGGAAGTCTTGTTTCTTCAAACGAAGAATATAGCAGAGGAAAAAGTTCTTGTTGAAATAGCAAGAGAGGTCGGCCTTGATACAGATGAGTTTGTAAAGGATCTTCATTCCGCCAGTGCCGCAAAAGCGCTGCAATGCGATTTGAAAATTTCTGCTGAAATGGACGTTCAGGAAAACCCTACACTCACATTCTTTAATCAGAATGTCGACCAGGAAGGGCTGAAAATCAGCGGATATTATCCTTATGAAATGTATGTAGGCATCTTATCAGAAATGCTTGGCGACGTTCCAAAGCCATCGCAGGCTCCGCCGCTTGAAATTTTTTTAAGCCACTTTCAATTTGTTGCTACAGCTGAGATTGCATCTGTATATAATTTAACGCCAGATGATGCGGAAAAAGAAATGAAAAAGTATTTGCTTGCTCAAAAGGTAGAGCGCGTACCGGTAAAGCATGGTACGTTCTGGAGATACATTGGATAAAAGAAAGAGATCCGGTACAGGAAACGGTACCGGATCTCTTTCTTTTTAATTGAAAACGTTTACTTTCTTATTCTTAAAAAGACTCCGCACGGGTAATACGGAGTCTTCTGTATGTCTTAACGACAACAAAGGGGATGGGAGAAATTTTTCACGGTCAAACAAAGGGGTAAATGTTTGTTTGTGATTAATTTCACATCTATAATATATCAGATATTGTCGACTTATGACAACCCATAGAAATTCATTTCACAAATTTGTCACAAACATAAATAGAGGATGTCTTTCATATTTTTTAGAAAGGACAAACAAGGAGGATTTTACATTGAAAAGCAGCCTTCCCCTGGTTATCAGTACCGTTTTGCTGATTATTAGTTTCTTTCTTAATATACTCGGTTTAATGGAGATGTTTCCATTGCTGATATCTTCTCCGCTATTGTTTATAGCAATTTTCATGACGCTTTATTTGGCGAATCACCGGAAAACATTTAAGGGATTTTAGCCGCTGCGCTGAAGCTTGTTTAAACAACAGCATAGAATTGCCTGAACTTGTATTAGCTATTTCTGCAGGATTATCATTTTTATTAGGGGCATCCGATGAATGTCCAGCCGATTCGTGTTCTGACTGACAGCATTCTATAGATGCATTCCGCTTTTTTATTCTCGCAGACCTGTACGGTTCCCTCCAATGAACACACAAAAAGAATGCAGCCCGGCACGGCTGCATTCTTCTTATTTACTCTGACAAAAGCTGTTCCATCTCATTCAGTTTCTCTTCAAATACCTTCAATGCTTCTTCGATCGGCTGCGGTGATGTCATATCAACGCCTGCTTTTTTCAGAACTTCAATCGGATAATCCGAGCTTCCTGATTTGAGGAACTCCAGATAGCGTTCAACCGCAGGCTCTCCTTCTTCAAGGATCTGCTTGCTGAGTGCAGTTGCCGCACTGAAACCGGTAGCATACTGATACACGTAATAGTTGTAGTAGAAGTGAGGAATTCTTGCCCATTCAAGGCCAATTTCCTCGTCGACTGCCAAGTGTTCACCGAAGTATTTTTTGTTTAGATCATAATAGAGCTGCGTTAATAGATCCGGCGTCAGCGGTTCGCCTTCCTGCGCTTTTTTATGAATGGTATGTTCGTACTCAGCAAACATGGTTTGACGGAAAACTGTGCCTCTGAATCCTTCTAGATAATGATTTAATAGATACAGCTGTTTTTTCTTATCATCAATCGTTTTCAGCAGATAGTCATTCAGCAGCGCTTCGTTGCATGTAGAAGCTACTTCTGCTACGAAGATTGAATAATGTCCATACTGATAAGGCTGAGCTTTCCTTGTGTAATAGCTGTGTACGGAGTGGCCGAATTCGTGAGCCAGTGTAAAGAGATTATTGACATTATCCTGCCAGTTCATGAGGATATAAGGGTTTGTCCCGTATGTTCCAGATGAATAGGCACCGCTTCGTTTTCCTTTGTTTTCATGAACATCGACCCAGCGGTTTTCAAAGCCTTCATTTAAGATTGCCAAGTAATCTTCTCCAAGCGGAGCAAGCCCTTTGAGCAAATAGTCTTTTGCTTCAGCATAAGGGATTTTCATTTTCACGTCTTTCACGAGCGGTGTGAAAAGATCGTACATATGAAGTTCATCAAGTCCAAGCACTTTTTTGCGGAGCTCAATGTACTTATGAAGCAGGTGGAGATTATCGTTGACCGTTTTAACGAGATTCTCATACACTTCTTCAGGAATATTATTATTGCTGAGAGCAGCTTCGCGTGCTGATTGATAATTTCTTACCGTTGCGTAGAAGTTATCTTTTTTAACCGCGCCGCTAAGGGTGCTTGCAAATGTGTTCTTGTATTTATCATATGTGCTGTATACAGCTTTAAACGCATCCTGTCTTACTCTGCGGTCTTCGCTTTCTAAAAAGCGGATATAACGGCCGTGGGTTACTTCCACCTCTTCGCCGTCTTCATCTTTTATAGATGGAAATTCAAGATCTGCATTATTCAGCATGCCGAAAGTATTGCTTGATGATCCCAATACATCTGAAGCCTGTGCAAGCAGGGCTTCCTGCTCAGCAGTTAATACGTGCGGGCGCTGGCGGTTAATTTCATCCAGCGTATGACTGTATACCTTAAGCTCTTCTTTTTCCTTTAAGAAGCTTTTGATTTTTGCTTCATCCATGGATAAGATCTCAGGAATAATATAGGATGAGACACTGCTTGCCTGTGTGTACAGATTTGAAGCACGGTCATTTAAACCCTGGTAGTGGGAATCCCCTGTGTCCTGGTCGTATCTCATGTGGGCATATGTATAAAGCTTTCCTAACCTTTCCATCAAAGCATCCTGATAGGTAAGTGCTTCTAGAAAAGCATCTGCTGAGTCTCCGAGTTTGCCCTTATATTCACCAATTTTGGGTAAGGCAGCTTTCACATCTTTAAACTCTGCTTCCCAGGCTTCATCATTTTTAAAAATATCCTCTAGTCTCCATGTATCTTCAACAGCGATGTCACTTCGTTTAGGCAATGTTTTTACGGCTGTTTGTTCTGCCATAGCAATCTATTTCCCCCTTTAAACATGATTACCCCAATAATATTCTATATTTTCTTGCAAATCAATCTAAGAGTCTTGCTATTTTCCCTGCATATCAGACAGGTCATGACGGCTGTCGACATCATTCTCTCCATTTTCGCGCATCGACTTTGTCACAAGCCATGCAATGGCTCCTGTGCTGACAGCTGTCAACGTATAATCAAACAGATTGCTTTTCCGTCTTTTTTTATAAAACATAATCATTCCTCCATTCATAATCTCTCTTCCATAGGTTGCTTCGACTTTACGCTGTTCATACAAATCATTTAGATTGAGCAAATAGCTTTATAACCAACTTATCTCTCTTTAATAAATCAGCTGTAGTACTCTGCCATATGATTTCTCTCTGTTTGACATATTTGTTTTTATGAACACGCTGAAGCATTCCCATATGTGATAATGCTTCTAAATATTCAAGGATCGGCGCAGAAATTGGAAGTATTTTCAAATGAGAAAGTTCACGTACATTAATACATGAGTCCATTCTTATTTCCCGGGTCATTTCTTCAAGAGTAAAAAGGGAATGTTTCTGAATTTGATCTATGAACAATAGAATCTTGGTTTGCCAGTGATAGATGCGGGAATCAATCAGATACCCCGTTTTGATAGGAAGAAAAGCTTCAGGAGGAAGATTGGACAGCGGAATCTGCTTCTTTTCATAAAGTTCTTTCTGAAGCAAAATCATCTCGCGCGGAAGATGACAGGCCGGTTTTAACCGGTGTGATTTGATGAGGTGAATCCATTTTGAAAGATAAGGTGTAATGGAGAGTGTTTTTGGAGAGTGAAGATCAGAAACAAATGCTTTAGTTAGCGGCAAATATCTTGGAATGGCGAAGAAGATTTGTTTTGAAAAAGGGATAAGATGTTCAAGTATGAGGAATGCGTGCAGTTCCGAGCAGTAAGTATAGATAATGGGCGGATCAAGCGGAGTTTCGCCTGTTTTTGTAAACAGCCATTGAAAAGGAGAGATGCGAAAAGTGTGACTGCTTAATCTTGCCGTTTTTTTGGCACCTAATATCCACATTGCTTCGATACCGGCTTGTTTATAGCTGCTGGTTCGTTTTAAAAAAAGAGGAGCAGGAATACTTGAGCATTGATATTCAATAGCTGTGTATCTATTTTTATTCTTAAAGAGGACATCGGGACGCTGGGAAATGCTTGGCAGGTACTGTTCAAGCTTGGCACTTAGTACACCTTGTTCCTGCAGCCATTTATACAGCTGGAGCTTTCCATTCAGGTGGTACTCGCTTTCAGGCTCCGTTTCCATGGTGCACGCCTTATTTTTTTGGTGTGCAAAATGAGGAACTTTAATGCTCCCAATCTTTAAATCAAGCGGATTTTCACAAACAGGACAGTAGAATGATTCTTCTCTTCTTATTTGCATGAGGGTCCTTGCATCCCATTGTTTGTCCGAAAGATTCATCATCGTTCCATTGGCATTTTTAGCAGCTAACATTGTTTTGCATCAGCTCCAATCATATGATTATCTTCA
Organism: Metabacillus idriensis; assembly: GCF_050483325.1. Lineage (GTDB taxonomy): Bacteria > Bacillota > Bacilli > Bacillales > Bacillaceae > Bacillus_P > Bacillus_P idriensis_A. Next base: position 5,137 of record NZ_JBCMYF010000041.1, on the reverse strand, counting down.
TTATTATATAAAAAATTCCCTTATTAAGGAATAAAAAAGACACGCCGCGTTTTCTAAATCGGCATGTCTTTTCTTATTAAAGCAGAGGTGAAAGCAGTCTGGACATTGATTCATAAAGCTTCTGCCTGAAAGGACGCTTGTTGAATTCATCCATAATGATTTCATGGGATACTTTAAGGTCACGCTCATACTCATCTACAAGCTTTTGTGTGCTTCTTGTCCGGTAAAGAAAAGCATTAACTTCAAAATTCAAATGGAAACTTCTCATATCCATGTTTGCTGTTCCAATAGACGCAAGTTCATAATCAACAATCACAATTTTGCTGTGCATAAAGCCTTCTTCATACTCGTAAATTTTCACTCCCGCTTCAAGCAGTTCCAGGAAATAAGACCTTGAAGCATAAAAGACGATCTTTTTATCCGGCCGCTTTGGAACGAGAAGCCTCACGTCCACACCGCTTAATGAAGCTACCTTTAAAGCTGAAAGAATATCTTCATCAGGAACGAAATAAGGTGATGCAATCCAGATGGAATCTTTGGCAGATGTAATCATCGAAAAGAACAGGTTTTTAATGACTTCCCATTTGTTATCAGGTCCTCCGGCGATAATCTGAACGCCGCCCTCATGCTCTTCAAGCTGAACCGAGGGAGTCATATATTCCTTTTTCACAATATTTTCACCCGTCATGTAATACCAATCCTGGAGAAAAATCATTTGCAGCGTGCGGACAGCTTCGCCCCATACCATTAAATGAGTGTCACGCCAAAATCCGAAATACTCATTCTTGCCCAAGTATTCATCACCGACATTTAAACCGCCGACAAACCCGACTGTTCCATCGATGACGATGATTTTTCTGTGGTTGCGAAAATTGACTTTGTTATTTAAGAAAGGCATTTTCACAGGGAGGAAGGAAACAACATCAATGCCTGCCTGCTGCATTTCTTTTATGTAAGTCTTTGATAATTTCCAGCTTCCGACCGAATCATATAAAAAGCGAACCTCTACGCCTTCTTTTGCTTTCTTAATCAAAGCATCTTTTAATTTGCAGCCGACTTCATCATGTCTGACTATATAATATTCAAGGTGAATGTGATGCTCGGCCTTCTCTATTTCGCCGAAAATGTGACCAAATGTCTCATTGCCATTTGTTAATGCTTTCGTTCTTGTAGCGAATGAGATGGGAGTATGTCCAAGCCGGTGGGCAAGATTAAAGAGCATTTGCTGATGATCACCCATTAAATCAATTCTATCCTCATAAGTCGATTGATTGCCTTCAATTTCAAACATGATTTTTTCATCGACCAGCGCTTTTCGGTCAAATAACTTCTTCTTTCTCACATTACGGCCAAATACAAGATAAAACAAAAAGCCGATCAGCGGGAAACTTCCAAGAACAACAAGCCATGTAATGGTTTGAGATGGTTTGCGGTTTTCAAGGAATATAACAAACCCAATAAAAATAATTGAAAAAGTAAAAAGAACAGTTGTAGCAGTGATCATCCATTCACTTGAAATACTGCCCGTAAAATTTTGAATGATGTAGATGAAAAAACCAATTATAATGGCAAATAAGAGCACTCGAACCGTATTTTTCATGTTTTACCCCTGACTTTTAAAAAGGTTCTGTCATATATTAATGCTTAAAAAAGCCGACTTCAACTGCATGAAATCGGCATTTTTTCCTGTTTAGCTAAAATGTTTCTTAACAACGTCAAGAGCTTCATCCGCAATAATTTCCTTGCCGTATTCCGTAACGCGGTGAATTGTCATGCGCGATTCTTGTCCATACTCCAGTATGATACTAAGCATATTCTCAATGTCTTCATCCGAATGCTGCTCATCAAACTCTACAAACAGATAGTAGTTTTTATCCAGTGAGTACAGTGAATTGACAAAGCCGCTCACAGGTACATGGGCTAAAGCAATGATATGTTCAAAATCATTAAATTTTATCAGGAATTGCAGCTGCTGCTCTTCTTCCTCAGCGGAACCGTCCGCTTTGTCGTCAAGATCATCATTGAAGTGCTGATCAAGAATAGACTCGATGTTCTCATCGACAGGCAGTTCTTTCATTTTATCTTCAGACAATGGAAGTTCAATCTTCTGACCGTCTTTTGAAAGCTGAGCTCTTGTAACAATGACTTCTAAACCCTTGTCGAGAGCCTGAACCTGAATCCACAGCGGCCCTTCCACCATGAAGTCTTCCTCGTCATGGACTTCATCCATCATTTCCCAAAAAAGCTCTTCACTTCTTTCGCGGTTGTACCAGATTTCATCTCTGTCAAAACCGCGTTCTTCTATATCAAGATATGAAATATAAAACTTTACGGTATATTCATTAATACGTTCTATCTCCATCTTTACAACCTTCCCTTCTATATATGATGTTGAAGGGACAACTAAACCCCTAAATAAGTTGCACTTTTCTACACTTTACCCAAATCAGCAGCTATTTAATCGTCAGCGCAACGCATCATTAGCTTATAAAACTTGTCTTGAAAATGAGACTTGCCTTTCAAGATTCTTGTACTCCTATTTTATGATAAAACAGCTCCGAATGAAATAAAAAAACCTTGAATTTACAAAAACAGTTATTTACCTATATAGAATGGCTCATAAATCAAAGTTCTCTTCATATATATGGTACGAGCAGTCTATAACAGGGAAAGAGGTACTTAAATGGAACAGGAATTTCTCATGTCTTTGATTATGATTATCGGCATTGATTTGCTCCTTGGAGGAGATAACGCGATTGTTATTGCCATGGCAAGCCGAAATCTTCCTCCTAAACAGCGGAAAAAAGCAGTTATTTTGGGAACGGTCTTCGCAATCGGGGTTCGCATTCTGCTTACTTCCGTAGCTGTCTACTTGTTCCAGATTCCTTTTGTCCAGCTGATTGGCGGAATCCTGCTCCTCTACATCGCGTATCATTTAATTGTAGGAACACAGGAAAAGGAAGGAGAAATAAAGAGTCATTCTTCCTTGAGAAAAGCTGTTCAGACTATTGTACTTGCTGATATGCTGATGGGAATGGACAATGTCATTGCAGTGGCGGGGGCAGCCAACGGCCAGACATTTCTGGTCGTCATCGGATTGTTGATCTCCATTCCGATTATGATCTGGGGCAGCAATCTCATTTTGAAAATTCTGGACAAATATCCTGCCCTCATTTATATCGGAGGAGGAATGCTTGCTTATACTGCAGGCAAAATGATCATCCATGAACACAAGCTCGCGCCAATCTTCCATACTCATCCGAGCATGGGTGTTATGCTCCCTTATTTGCTCATTTTATTTTTAATCTTATCAGGCATGATTTATCAGCGCATTGAAAAAAACGAAAACCTTCCTTAATTGATAAGGAAGGTTTTCTATGGGTAATGATTCATTAACTGAAATTCACTAAACGCTGTGCTTCACGCAGCTGATACGTGCGAACTTTTCTAGGCAAAAAGCGTCTGATTTCATCTTCATTGTACCCTACCTGCAATCGCTTTTCATCAATGATGATCGGGCGTCTGAGCAGACCTGGATGTTCCTGAATCAGATCATATAAATCTTGAAGAGGCATTGTTTCAACGTTTACGTTCAATTTTTGAAAGATCTTTGAACGGGTAGAAATAATTTCATCTGTTCCATCTTCAGTCATGCGCAAGATTTCTTTAATCTCATCAACTGACAATGGTTCAGAAAAAATGTTGCGCTCTGTATATGCTATTTCATGTTCTTCTAACCATGCTTTTGCTTTACGACAAGAAGTACAGCTTGGTGATGTATATAACGTTACCATAAACCTTTCACTCCTTTTTGTGTAAAATGAGCAGATTGCTTATATTAGTAATTAGTATTACTTTGTGTTTAAATTGAAATGACTACAATTAAGTAATATCTATAACGAATTATACTATAGAAAAGTAAGTAAGTATATACTTTTTAAATACAAATGTTTGACAAAACAGTTACAATTCCGTAAAAAATTGACGGATCTTATTTACTATTTAATCAAAATTGTTCTAACATCTTGTTCATTCAGGTTCATCCACCATTCAGAATGAGGAGATCTTATTCTCAATTAATCCAGGCTATCGAAAATATCTTTCTGATTCTCCTGATCCTGCATGGATAATACTTCCTGAACATCCTGATACTCTTTTCCATAGAATTCTTTATCTTTGTAAGTATGAATCATTAAGTATGTTTTTTTCATGGCTTCATATATTAATTCTTCAGAAGCATCTTCAGGGGACCAATAAAGAATTTCCATTGCATTCACTTCATTTGTAGCAAGCGACTTTCTTCTGTACCCAATTGATTTTGCATGCTGAAATCCCTCTCGCTGATAGAACTTTAAGCGCTTGCCCGTATCAAGAATATCTTCATCCACGGGTTCCACCTCTAGTATAATCGGTTTTCCAATCTCTTTTAAATTTGAAATCAGCTTATGGCCAAGACCTTGCCCTCTCGCTTTTTTCGATACAAACAAGTAGTCAATAAAGATGAAATCTTCTAATTCGGCATACATAAGTACGTGATGTTCTCCTTCATCTTTATGATAAATATCACCCCGCTCTTTCAAAAGAGTTTCGATATGTTCTTTAGACTTCATTTCCTCTATAGGAAAATATTGATTTAACTTCTCATACCAGTTCATTGACCCGCTCCTTGCACATTTTTAACGTTCATTTCTCTCTAAATTAGATATACCCTCTTTCCTTAGTGTTAAACATGAGCTACTATAAAATTATAAGAAAATAATGGGATGGTGAAGATTTTGTTTGAATATGCGTTCGATTTTTTGCTTGTTGCTGCATTGGTCATTGGAATAACAGCTTTAATGGGTGTCATAACAAATGGAATCGGGGAAACCATCTTCAGCGGCAAAAAGAAAAATGAAAACGTTGAACATACTTTAAAAACGCAGGCTGGATGGCGAAAAGTCGGCGGCAGACAGAGATAGTAATTAATGAAAGAAACCGGTCCAGACGATCGGTTTTTTTTTATTAAATTTCATGTAGAACCCTCTTAATCCAATGCAGGGCTATTCGTTTTCGGGAATTTCAGACGGTATTTGATGAGACTTTTCATGTTGAATCCCGGTTTTGTGGAATCATAGAAAACATACTAACATTAGTA
>NZ_JBCMYF010000040.1:0-36890 GCF_050483325.1 Metabacillus idriensis | reverse complement strand
CAAAATCCGATTTGGCGCACGAACTTCGGCTTTGGGAGGTCACTTTGTGCTGCAAAATCCGGTTTGGCGCACAAACTTTGGCTTCGGAAGGTCATTTCGTGCTGCAAAATCAGGTTTGGCGCACAAACTTTGGCTTCGGAAGGTCATTTCGTGCTGCAAAATCCGGTTTGGCGCACAAACTTTGGCTTCGGAAGGTCATTTCGTGCTGCAAAATCCGGTTTGGCGCACAAACTTTGGCTTCGGGAGACAATTTTGTGTTGCACAAAATTCCCAACTAAAACAGCCATAATAAAAAACGAAGAGCAAACACTCTTCGTTTTTCTATTTCCTTATTAAATCTTCTCGCTTCGTCTTTCCAATAGGGCTACGTCTCTCCACACCCCATTCATTTTGCCGATTCGTTCTCTTATCCCAACATCTCTGAAACCAGCCTTCCTATGTAACTTTATACTCGAAATATTTTCAGGGAAAATTCCTGCCTGAAGCGTCCAAAATCCTTCTTTTTCGCTTAATTCTATAATGGAGCGCAGCAGGGCAGTTCCGATCCCCCCACCCTTATATGATTTGCCGATATAGATGCTGACATCTGCTACCCCTGCGTAAACACATCTTCCTGAGACAGGACTCAGAGCGGCCCAGCCAAGAATTTTATTTCCTTCTTTAGCGACAAGCCGGCATGTTTTAGAATGACTTTCATTCCAGCTCTCAAAAGAAGGGGCATCCGTTTCAAACGTAGCATTGCCAGATGCAATGCCTTCTAGATAAATCTGTCTGACTTGATTCCAGTCGCTGTCTGTCATTTCTTTTATTTGATAGTCCATTTCAGTCATCCTCCATCCATGAAGTCTCTTTTCATTCATTATAAAATTCAAAGTTTTTATTCGAAAGAAAAAAGCCTCATTTCTGAGACTTTAAGTTGACAGAAAAAACGCTTTGAGAAAATCTCATGGCTTTTCTGTTTTTATTATTCGCCAGTCTTGGCAAAACGCTCAATTCGTTCGCCAATCTCATCACGCACACGCTGGAAGAACGCCCATTTCTCTTCTTCCGTGCCTTCCGCTTTCGCAGGATCGTCAAATCCCCAATGCACGCGTTTGATGTGCGGCGGTGCAACAGGACAATTGTCAGCTGCATGCCCGCATAATGTAACAATCAGGTCTGCATTGTTTAAGATTTCCTGATCAATCACATCTGAAGTTTGGTTTGAAATATCAATGCCTGTTTCTTTCATTGCTTTAACAGCGTTTGGATTTAAACCATGCGCTTCAAGTCCTGCACTTTTTACATCCCACTCTTCGCCAAGATGTTTTTTCGCCCATCCTTCAGCCATTTGGCTTCTGCAAGAGTTTCCAGTACATAAGAAGTAGATCGTTTTTTTAGACATAGGTGCAGTCTCCTTTTAAGTTGAGTTTGATATATTTTAGATAATGAGCAGCCATAGATAAAGTCCAACAAGTGTGATAAACAAGGTTGGAATCGTTAAAATGATGCCTGTTTTAAAATAAGTGCCCCAGGATATTTTGACGCCTTTTAAGCTTAAAACATGGAGCCATAAAAGAGTGGCAAGAGAACCAATCGGCGTAATTTTAGGCCCTAAGTCAGAACCAATTACATTTGCATAAATCAATGCTTCCCTTAAAGTGCCCGCTGTATCTGTATCGGCAATGGCTAAAGCATCAATCATGACTGTCGGCATGTTGTTCATGACCGAAGACAAAATGGCTGCAATGAAGCCCATTGAAATCGTTGCGATAAATAATCCCTGATCAGCTGCCATTTGAATTACGTCAGCTAAAACAGCCGTTAATCCGGCATTTCTGAGACCATAAACGACGACATACATCCCAATGGAGAAGAATACAATCGCCCATGGAGCCCCTTTTAACACCTTTTTTGTATGAACAGCCGGGCTTCTTCTCGCCATAGCCAAGAAGAAAATGGCGACGACACCAGCAACAAAGGATACTGGGATATGCAAGAACTCACTGATAAAGTATCCAATGAGGAGAACCCCAAGTACAATCCACGACAGGCGGAACATCTTCTCATCCTTGATGGCTTCTTTAGGCGTTTTTAAATCTTTAAGATCATACTTCCCTGGTATGCTTTTACGGAAGAACAAGTATAAAACGAGAATACTTGCACCTAAAGCAAAGAAGTTAGGAACAATCATCCGCGTGGCATATTCAATAAATCCAATTTCAAAGTAATCAGCAGAAACGATGTTTACCAAATTGCTGACTACTAACGGCAATGACGTAGTGTCGGCTATGAACCCGCTCGCCATGATAAATGGAAAAACCATTTTCTCTTGAAAATTCAGATTGCGGACCATTGCAAGTACAATGGGAGTTAAGATAAGAGCTGCACCGTCATTCGCGAAGAACGCAGCGACCAATGCTCCTAAAATCGAGACATACACAAACATTCTTACACCGTTTCCTCTTGCTGCTCTTGCCATATGCAGAGCAGACCATTCGAAGAAACCAATCTCATCTAAAATCAGAGAAATAATAATAATGGCAATAAATGCAAGGGTTGCATTCCAAACAATTGAAGTTACATCAATAACGTCACCAAAATCAACTGCTCCAACTAATAAAGCAACTATAGCTCCACCGCATGCTGACCAGCCGATGGAAAGGTTTTTAGGCTGCCATATTACTAAGATGAGAGTTAAAAGAAAAATCAATGAAGCTAAAATGACTGAAGTCAATCTTTCTTCCCCTCTCTATTCACAGGTAATGCGTAATCCTTGTGTTTCTAATTCTGTTAATAAGTTATCTTGTGCAGGTAAATACTCTAATAATCCTTTTATGAATGGATAATATTCACTTTCTTTATTCATTGAATAAAAAATCCATTGACCTTTGCGTTTTTCTTTTACCAATTCTGCATCACGAAGTTTTCGCAGATGCTGACTGATTGCAGGCTGGCTTGTTTTGAAAATCGCAGTAAATTCACAGACACAGCAATCATTTGTCTCAAGCATTTTCATCATCGTGAGACGCGTTTTATCACCAAGCAATTTAAGTATTTGAGAAACTTTCTGAATATCAAGCGCTGAAGTCACTTCCAAATTGCCAACACCTCCATGTCGGAATCATTATATAACATTTCACTTATATAATAAAGTGCTTATATATAAAAACTTTGTAAATTTTACTGTAAGCATCCAAGTTTTCATCAACAATGCAAGTTATTTTTTATTCGAATTGAACCAGATGTCTTTTCATTAAGAAAAAGGATAAACCATAGGAGTCCTAAAGCTATAAATACACAGGCTCCTCCCCAGTATAAATAGAGGAATCCGTTATTAAGCACGATGAGCATGTAGCTGAGGAATGGTCCCAATGCTGCTCCTGCATCCTGAACAATTGAGTAGATTGTAAGGAAAGATACAACATTTGCACTCTTTGCTGCATCGATCGCAATAGCGTCTGTAAGCGTAGATATCGCTGTCGCTCCGACCATGACTGCAAGTGCAGAAAAAATCCACAATCCTAATGGCAGGGAACTTGAGATCATTCCAAACGACACAGCTGTAAAGAAAAGAGATAAAAAATAGATAGGAACCCTCCCGCTGATTCCGTCCGACCAGATGCCAATTCTTCTTGCTAAAAAAGGCTCCCACATCCACCTTGCCGACTGGATTAGGCCGGATAAAAAAGTAACGCCTATAATAAGTCCAAAGAGACTGATTTTCTGGCCATAATGATGTTCAATGATGGAACTTAAGGTTGAGGTCAGGACTCCTTGAACGAACAAGGTGATTAAAAAACCGCTTATAATAACAAGCAGTTTCCGCTTAAAAACAAATGTAAAATGAATGGATGATGAGTTTATTTTCTTTTCTGTCTGTGATTGTGAATCTGCGGCAAAGAAATAGATAATTAGAGGAAGGCCAAGCAATGTAAAAAATCCAAATGCTAAAGAGACAAAACTAAGTCCCAGCCACGGCACTAATAGGCCGCCAAGGAGCATACCGAACAAACTCCCTAAACGGTAAATGCCATTATATAATCCCATCGCCGCGCCGCGATGGTTTTCATCTGCATAAAATGCCACACTTGAAAGTCCGCCGATCCGAAAAAAAGACCATGCAATTCCCCATAAACCGCGCAGGATAACCCAAGCGATAAACCCTTTAAATAAACCATACCCAAGTGTGGTCAATGCTCCAATAATAATGGCGATAATCAGCCCGGTTTTTAATGAGATCTTTTTATAAATCCACCCTGCGATTGGACCAAAAGGCAGACGAATAAACCGATTGATGGAAAGAAGAATTCCCACCTGCCAAATAGAGTCAAGGCCTGCTTCTCTCCAGAAGATGGGCAAGGCAATATAAAGCATGGAATCTCCAAGTAAACTTAGGGCAGTAATGATGGCAACCATGGTAATCACATTTTGATTATGGGGTTTGCTTTTTATTGCCTCCATGCAGCCAATCACCTCATTCAAAATTCCTATTCTTTTATTTCTTCATATGCCTCAAGGAACACTTTATAGCTTTGATTTCCTAAATAATCTTCTTTTGAACGAAACAGGCGTTCAAATGTCAAATTGCGGGCCTGCTGAGCTGAACATTCAAATGCATTCATCAGCAATTTCATATAGGCAATGAAGTACTCTTTTCTTAATGCACCGGCGTGATTAATCACCATATTGCTCACTCCTGCATCTCAGTTTATTTTCATATTTGAAAGGGAGAACAGAAGTCTCCCTAGTCTACTTAACAGCAGGAACTCGTTTCTTCGTATGAGGATTTCGATTTAAGATTCAAACTGCATACACCTGTCTCAGGGAGATCCAGTTCCACTTTTTCAGCTGCCAGCTGATCTCCGCTTAGATGAGCGACTACAGATCTGACTTGCTCATATCCTGTTGCCATCAAGAATGTAGGAGCACGGCCATAACTCTTGGCACCGACAATGTAAAAATTCATTTCCGGCTGGCGGAGTTCCTTCTCCCCATGGGGCCGGACAGTACCGCAGCTATGAAAATTAGGATCAATGAGAGGGGCTAAAGCTTCTGTACTTTCGGTTGAAGGATCTATTGATGTACGCAGTTCGCGAACCATTGTAAAATCTGGACGGCTGCCTGTATTGACAATGACTTCATCTATTCCTGAAAGAGTCCGGATTTCCTCATTTTGTGTACCAATCATATCTATTCCATTCTCAGACCCTTTAAGATTTTGAATAAGAAATGGTGTTTCTGCTTTTATCATTTTTTGGTCAACCAGCTGATGGATACGGCTGCCGAGTTCCCCTCTAGCTGCCAGCGCATCTTTTTCTTCACCGCCATAGGCATCTTCAACACTTTTCCTTCTCATCACCCATATGATTTCTGTATCAGGATGAGATTCTTTCAATTTTGCAAGTTCCAATAAAGCATTAATGGCTGAATGGCCGCCGCCCACAACGGATACGCGTTTGTTTGCATACCGCTCTTTTTCTTTTCCTAAAATATCAGGAATGCCGTAAAAAATGTGAGGGTGCAGGGACTTTTCTTCATTCAGCCATATACCATTTGAAGTTGATGGATTTGGGTTGCCCCATGTTCCCGTTGAATCCAATACCGCTCTTGCCTCAAACGTCTGAAACTCGCCATTTTTTTCTGTGTAAATAATAAACGGGACTAGTTCACGATTTGCCGTTTTCATTTTATCGGCATCTTTTTTGCCGATGGATAAAACCTTTGTATTCAAATGTAAAAATGGCTGAATTTCAGGAAGGTTCGAAAGCGGCTGCAAATATTGACCCACGAGATCCCTTCCGGTTGGCAGAGCATCTGGCTCAGGCTGGATCCAGTCATGTTTTTTAAGTAATGCCAAAGCGGCCTTATCCATGTTATATTTCCACGGTGAAAATAAGCGAACGTGTTCCCAGGTTAAAATATTTGCTCCTGCCTGCTGGCCCGCTTCCAATAAGATAAAGGATTCTCCCCTGCTGACTAAATGAGCAGCTGCTGCAAGGCCTACAGGACCGGCTCCAATAATGGCTACGGGAAGTTTAGAGTCCCTCTCAAGTTTTGCTTGTGCACAGCATCCGTTAACCTTAACTGATAAATTAAGATTTTCCATTTAAATCCTCCTCATTATGTTTAAATTCAAATCAAAAATATAATGCAAAATGAAATTTATTTGCATATTGCAAGTAATAACCAAAAAGAAATCACCCCATCGGAGTGCAGCATACGCTCGATTTTGCCATAGATGCGTTCAATAGCTTGATTGAGCGAATGACGGTTTCTTTTTCAAACTCATTCATGTGTGAAAAGACCTCATCCAAATAAGCATTCATTTGATGATCAATTGTTGCAGCAATAAATTTCCCTTCAGTCGTAAGTGAAAGCACATAAACTCTTCGGTCATCAGGATAAGGTGTCTTTTTAATTAAATTCATCTTTACTAAAGATTGGATCTGACGGCTGAAAGTCGTAATATCTGTACCGAGAACGTCAGCTACTTGCTGAACGGACGGCTGATGCAGATGTTCAATTTCATAAAGAATATGGCTCTGTATTAACGAAATATCAATCCCCCCTGCTGTGCAGCAGTTTTTATTCAGCAAGCCAAAGCGGCGGGTCATGATTTGAAATAGTTCTCGAGTGTTTTCCATCTAATCACCTCATACTTTAGTTATACGCTTATTGCTTGCAATTTGCAACTAATTTATTTCTTATTTTTCAGTTTTTTTAAAAATAATTTACCGCCCAAAAACAGCCTTTGAAATACGGCCTTTTGCGCCAGCTTCTTTTTTTGATTTAATTATTAATACTTCCGGTGCATCGCTTTCCCATCATAAGGATACAAAACAGGCTTCCCCTCCAGGATCGACTCCATATGCACGGCCGGCGCGTCGCCATAATGGAATTTAGAAATTCATTGCAATTTATTCATGGTGAGCTATCGCTCTCTCAAAGATACGATGATATCAGAAGGATGACCAAACTTCCTTCTTCTAAGTATTTTGAATTAAGCTTTTCAATGACGATTCATTTTCATTCTAAAAAAAGCAAAAAAAAGAGCAGCGCAGGCTGCTTTCTTTTATAAATACTTCCGATGAATCGCCTTCCCGTCATACGTAAACAAAACAGGCTTCCCTTCCAGAATCGACTCCATGTGCACGGCGCGCCCCCATAGCTGGTGAATATAAGGCAGCACTTTTTCAAGATATTTTAAATCAAGTTCAATATCTTCATACCAGTGCTTCAAGTACAATTCATTGTTTTTCAGGTAATCCCCATCGTTCACTGTAATGTACGGGAACCCTCCATTTACACGCATGTTGATTAACTGGTCGCGGACATGTTCCCAATCTTTATCGACAACCTTGTAATCTCTTCCCTGCTTTTGGAAAAGATACATGTCTTCCCTTGTGACAAGATCCTTCGTCATATAATTCCGGATGAACGACAAATCTGATTCCACTTCACGCACTTCAAACATTTTTTCACGGCCCGAGTTAGGCTCTACACCTCGTCTTATCATTTCTTCTGTGGGATTGTTGTAGCGTTCTTCAATGTCTTCAAAGATTTTAAGTCCTAAATAATATGGATTAATGCCGGTTCGTGACGGCTGAACGACACCTGCATTCAGTTTGGCAAATTCTATCGATTCATCCGTTGTAAGGTCAAGCTCCCTCAGGATGCGCTGATGCCAGAAGGATGCCCAGCCTTCGTTCATGATTTTCGTTTCGAGCTGCGGCCAGAAATAGAGCATTTCCTCTCGCATCATTGTTAAGATATCACGCTGCCAGTCTTCGAGGTCTCTGCTGTATTCTTCAATAAACAGCAGGATGTCCTTTTCAGGTGATGGCGGAAACTTCTTATTCTTTTTTGGAGGAGCCCCTTTTGGTTTTTCCTTATCATCCAGTTTCCATAAATCATCATACGGAGACGCCTTTTTAACATCCTCTTCCTCAGCATCACCCATTGTCCAGGAAAGCTTTGGACGCATGAGGGATGGATCAATATGCTCCTGAATCGCAAGCACGGCATCCAGGAAAGTCTCTACCTCTGCCCTGCCGTAATCAATTTCATATTGCTTAATCCGGTCGGCTGTAGCGGCCATGCTTTCTACCATATCGCGCTTCGTATTTTGAAAGCGGCTGTTGTTTTTGAAAAAATCACAGTGAGCAAGCACATGGGCCACAATTAGCTTATTTTGTATAAGGGAATTGGTATCGAGCAAAAAAGCGTAGCATGGATCCGAATTGATGACCAATTCATAGATTTTACTTAAACCAAGGTCATAATGAAGCTTCATTTTAAAGAATTGTTTTCCGAAGCTCCAGTGTGAAAAACGGGTCGGCATTCCGTAGGCGCCAAATGTATAAATGATATCTGCAGGACAAATTTCATACCGCATCGGATAATAATCGAGTCCAAATCCATCGGCAATTTCCGTAATTTCCGCGATCGCATATTCCAGTGATTTCCGGTAAGCTTCGTTCACGCGTTTTCCCCCAATCTCGTCTTTAAGACAATGTATGAGCGGGATGGGGAAAAGATGAACAGACATTGTGTTCATGTGCTTTTTCTTACAGTGAATTGAATAGTTTTTGTTGGAGAGAATACGATTCTGCAACTTGCTTACCCTCCAAAACCGTTTTTCGATCTGCCAGGGTACGAAAGCAGCAAGATTCTGGAAAAATGCAAACAAAAAACATGAACCCCGGCAGGATTCATGTTTCTCATTCTTAATGTTCTGTATTAATAACCATTTTCTGCTTCATTGACCGCTTCTGCCAGATCATCGTCATCACCAGTGTGACAACGAGGAAGACAAGTCCCAGCACAAACGGATATAGAATCTGGACATCATACAGCATGCCTGCAATCGTTGGCCCAAGCACATTTCCAATGCTCATATAGGCATTGTTCATGCCCATTGCAAAGCCCTGTTCGTTGCCGGCCATTTTGGAAATCAGGGTGTTTAGTACAGGGCGAAGAATCGATGTTGCCAGGAAGATGAGCAGCGTGATGCCAAAGAACAAGACATAGCTCGTTGCAAACAGTGAAAACAGGAACCCTGCGGCTGCAACTGCAAGGAAAATATTGAGCACCATTCCTTCACCATAGCGTCTGACAACACGATCTACTACAAATAGCTGGACAATCACACTGATAATACCTGTCGAAGTAATCATAAGGGCAATCTCCTGAGGAGTCGCGCCAAACTGATTGTCAACAAAAAGGCCGAGCACCGATTCATAAGCCATGAGCCCAAAGCTCATGACAAGCGTAATGACCAGAGGGACAAAGTAAGGCATTTTTACCGAACGCACCATTTTTCGCGCCATGGATTCATTATCCTGAGGCATCATCGCAGCTGTCGTCATTTTTGATTCACTGTCTTCAAGCAGCAAAATCGAGAATATAACGGCTCCCAAAGAAACAATCGCTGAAATCAAAAACGGCATTTTCAGGCCGAAATCGGCAAGAAATCCGCCGATTCCAGGGCCAATAACAATTCCGAGTGACATCGCTGCAGAAACAAAGCTGTTTCCTTTTGCCCGCTGATCCATGGATGTAATATCCGCTACATACGCAAAGATTGCCGGAACCAGCAAGGCTGCCCCAATTCCGCCAATCACACGGGAAGCATAAAGCCACCAGATCGAATCAACGGCGTAAAAAACGAACATGGATAACGTCAATCCTGCCAGCCCGTAAATAATCATTTTTCTTCTTCCGTACTGATCTGCCCATTTCCCTGCTATCGGGGAAAAAATGAGCTGAGCGCCGGCAAAGATTGCAATCATCAAACCTGCGGCAGTGCCGCCCTGATTGATTGATTCAAGATACGCAGGCAGAATCGGAATAATAATCCCAAAGCTTCCAATCGCAATAAACATGTTGATCATCAAAATAAACATTTTTTTCTTTTGTTCTGCTGACAAAGTGACAGCCCCTCTTTCTATGGTTAACTATTGCATGAATATATTTTTTCAAATACTTAACCAGGTTAAGTTGTTTGGCGTCATTCTGTCAACGAGAAAGGATTGGAACTTTTTATGAACTTAAGAAATGGTTTGGACGTCCGTTTTTAAATCCATCGCCGGCCCAAAGAATTCATAATGAATCTTTTCGTTTTCCACTCCGAGAGAAAGCAGACTCTGAATCATGGCTTTCATGAACAGGACAGGTCCGCATACATAGAAATCTCCTTCTTTGTTCTCCAGAAGACGATCCAAATCATCCTTTGAGATTAAGCCTTCTTTATAAAAACTTTGATCTGTGCAGTCCTGATTTGTAGGGCTGCTATAAAAAGCAAACATTCTTGAGTTAGGCAGCTTCGCACATAATGAAGCTGTTTCTTTTACAAATGCATGTGTGCTGCTGTTTTGTGTTGCATGGATAAACGCTACTTCCCGTTCTGATTGTTCAGCTGCAAGTGTACGGAGCATGCTCATAAATGGAGTGATTCCTACTCCTCCGCTAATTAATGTGACAGGTGTTTGGGCAGCCTCATTTAATGTGAATTCACCGGCTGGAGCACTGATTTCGATCATATCTCCGACGGCTACATGATCATGAAGGTAGTTTGAGACCTTTCCTGCTTCAGTTTCGGGTCCGCGTTCCCGTTTTACTGAAATTCTTAGGTGAGGCATCTCTTTGCTGCCTGACAAACTATATTGTCTGTTCATCGTATACGTTTCGAGAGGAATATTGACTCTTACGGAAATGTACTGACCCGGTTTAAAAGCTGGAATTCCTTCAGGCGACTCTAAATAGAAAGAAGAAATCCATTCACTTTCCCGCTCAATGCGGACGACTTTGAATGACTTGAATCCAGTCCAATCTGCGGCATTATATAATTCTTTTTCCGCTTCGATAAATACTTCTGCTATGACGCCGTAAGCTTCTGCCCAGGCATTTATAATTTCAGGCGTTGCGGCATCTCCAAGGACTTGTTTGATGGCCAAAAGCAGATGTTCTCCAACGATTGGATAGTGTTCCGCTTTTACACCAAGACTTCTATGCTTATGAGCAATTTGTTTCACTGCCGGCAAAATCATATGAAGCTGATGAATGTGTTTTGCTGCTGCATATACCGTATTTGCAAGTGCCGTCTGCTGTCTTCCTTTTTTCTGATTGGCATGATTGAAAATATTCAGCAGCTCTGGATGACTTTCAAATAGATTTTCGTAAAAGCGCGATGTGATTTCTACACCTTTTTCTTCTAAAACTGGAACAGTTGATTGAATAATTTCGATTGTTTTTTGAGTAAGCATTTGGATGCTCCCCTTCTTTTTTAAAGTAGTATTTTAAATACATCTTTATCTTAAATCCAAAAAAACGTTAAAGCAATATTTCAAATACATCTTTAAAAAATCTGTCACATTTGAACTTTAACTTTTATTAATATTTCATTTGCTGTGGTAAGATAGACGTACTTCATGTAGTGGGGCGATGGACGTTTATGAGATTAACCAACTATACAGATTATTCTTTGCGGGTGCTGATTTATCTGGCTACAAAAGAAAAAGATAATCTATCCAATATAAAAGAAATAGCAGAAGCCTATCAAATCTCAAAAAATCATTTAATGAAAGTCACTTATGAGCTTGGGAAATTAAATGTAATCGAAACAATAAGAGGCCGGGGCGGCGGCATTCGGCTTGCGAAGGATCCTGCTGAAATCAACATTGGGTTCATTGTCCGGCAGACCGAAGACGACTTCAATCTTGTTGAATGCTTCGATCCAAAGAGCAATGCATGTGCGATTTCCCCTGCCTGTACATTAAAAGGGGTGCTGCACAAAGCGCTGCAGGCCTACTTTGAAGTGCTTGACTGCTATACGCTTGCAGATCTGGTTAAAAACAAATCGATGCTTGCCAGATTATTAAATAACACCTGAACCGGGGGCTGTTCAATAAGTCATTTTTACTGACTTATGGGACAGCCTTTTTTTTGAGGACCATACACCATCAAAAATGGCAGCACTTGCTGGGATTAACGCCACTTTTTAAGCTTTGCAAGTTCGGCTTTACTTTTCAGAATAGTTTGTAAATATATCCAGTATCTTATATGATCAAATCAGGAGAATTTAAATAAGCTATAACACAAGGAATATTTCAAAAGGAGGATCCAAAGTGGGGAACAAAAAAGTATGGCTTCTGCTTCTTTTTGTCTTTTTCATGGTCACCTTAACAAATCCCTCTTTCACTTCAGCCAAAAAGCCTCATGAGCGGCCAGCAAGTACAACAGCTGTTGAGATGATTACTTCAAAAGCATTATTAAAGGATGAACGGCCTAAGCAACATAAGCTCACCTATAAGATCTATCTTCCAAAAGGGTATGATAAAAAAAGGGCAAAAGGATATCCGGTTGTTTATTTGCTGCACGGCAGCGGAGGAAATGAACACAGCTGGGATGATTTTTTTGGAAAGCTTGACGAAATGATTGAAAATAAAGAAATTGAGCCGATCATTGCCGTTGTCCCTGCATCAGGCAACTCCTATTGGGTGAACTCTAAAAAGTACGGTCATTATGAAAGCGCTATTATAAAGGACTTAATTCCGCATATCGATAAAAAATACAATTCTGCCGCTGAACGCAGCGGAAGATTCATTTCAGGCTATTCAATGGGCGGATACGGGGCCCTAAGATATTCAATGGTTTACCCCCATCTGTTTTCTGCGGCAACTCTGTTAAGTCCGGCCATCCAAAACGCAGAGCCTCCCGCTACATCCGGGGCGGTTGAAAGGGGAAGTTTCGGAGAACCCTATGATCCAAATCTGTGGAATGCAAACAATTATCCAACTGCAATTGAAAGCTATGTAAAGCAGCGTCATCGGGTTCCAGTCTATATTGTAACGGGTGATGATGACTGGAATCATTTGAGTGAAAAGGAAGATTTGCCTTCGGATGCGTATAAATACAATATGGAGGTTCAGGCTGTACAGCTCTATCAGGAGCTTCACAGAAAAAACCTGTTCGGTCTGGATTTTCCGAAGTGGGAAGATGTTCCCTCTAGTCCTGCTGAACTTAGGATCATTAACGGCGGCCATGGACTAGAAGTATGGCTGAGGGGGTTTCAAGAAGGACTAAAGTATATGTTCGGAAAATCGGAAAGCCCTGAATTTTCTCCAATCTATGATCCAGCAAGCTATAGCTCTGAAAAGAAAGGAACTGTGAACACCTACTCGTATCATGCTCCAAGCCTTACTCAAGATGAAACGCCAGGTAATGATGAGCTGAAGTATGTCGTTTATTTGCCTGAAGAATATGACCCATATGCTGAAAAAAAATATCCTGTCCTCTACTTGCTGCACGGTTCCTACGGAAATGAAAAAAGCTGGGACAAATTCTGGCCAATTTTAGATAAAATGATTCAAGATAAAAAGATTGAACCCGTGATTGCTGTTGCACCTGTTACAGGCAACAGCTACTGGGTTGATTCACTCAAGTATGGGAACATGGAATCGGCCGTCATCAATGATTTGATTCAAAAAATAGATGATGATTTCCATACGATTTCAGACCGGAATGGCCGCGGGCTGGTTGGCTATTCAATGGGGGGATATGGAGCATTGCGCTACTCGCTTGTTTATCCTCACCTGTTCGCCGGAACGTCGCTGTTAAGTCCGGCTTTGCAGGCTTTCGATGCACCTGAAACATCGGGTGCAGTTGAACGGGGTTCATTTGGAGATCCTTTTGATCCAGCCATTTGGAATTCGTTAAACTATCCGCTGGCTCTTGAATCCTACGGCCAGCAGCCTTTTGAAGTACCGGTGTTTATTATGACAGGAGACGATGACTGGAATCATATAAGCGAAAAAGAGGATCTGCCGGCGGACGCTTATAAATACAATATGGAAGTGCAGGCAGTTACCTCTTATCAACTCCTTCACAGATCGAATGTCTTTAAAAGGCCTTTTGAGAAGTGGGATCCTGTGCCGGGCAGTCCTGCTGAACTCAGAATATTAAACGGAGGCCACGGCATGTCTGTCTGGGCTGCAGGATTTGAACAGGGTTTAATCTATATGTTTGAAAATGGTCTTCGGGCACAATAGTAAAAAGAACTTGTCTCACAGTTCAAATTAAACACGCTGATTGTCGACTTTTCGGGAGTATACAAGGTCGATGAAATGGTAGTGGACAGTTTGGAAAAATTAATTCTTTCACTGGGCCTGATTGGAGTAAACCCCATTCTGACAGGGTTGAGAGCAGAGAAGAGCCTAAGCTTCATCAATGCAGGAGCATCAATGGATAAAGTGGAAATTAAATCTACAGTAGAACAAGTTTTGGCTTAGATATGTACGCTTGGCAGCTGCCAAGCTTTTTTTGCCTTGAATTACATCACAGAAGCGGTATGATTCATTGTTTTTCCTTCAATCTTTTCATAGAGATTTTTCACTCTCATGGCAATGTCATCACAAAGTTCCTGATAGTGGGCAAATTCTTCTTCGTCGTTCTCAAATGAATACATGGTGAGATTCGGCAAATTCCATGAGAGGACATTCTTTCCTTCTTCATGAACAGGCGGCGTTTTTTCCTGCTTATAATCGTACATTTGAACGACAAATGATGCTTTATTTAAAAGCTCCAGGTCAATTTTTCCCGAGTCAAGATCATCAAGAGACATATTTACTTCTTTCATGGCCTTTACGCAAGCAGGGTCAATTTCTGAAGTGACAAGACCGGCACTTTCGATTTGCCATTTACTAGAGAACAGTTTTTTTGCCCATGCTTCTGCTATTAAGCTCCTGCAAGAGTTAAAATAAGACAGAAAGTAAATGGTAGGTTTTCTCATCGCTGTACCTCTTTCCTTAGGTTTGTACTAATCTTTACCCGGTCTGCATATAAACTACACATTTATTTACATCCATTTAGTGGATAACGTCCGTAAAATTGGAAGAGCCTAGAAATATAAAGCCGCAGCAAGTTCTCCCGCTGCGGCCTTTATATTAAAAGCCGATTCTTCTTATCCTCTCTTCAAAATAAGCTTTATCATGTTTAATGATTGTCATGGCCGTTTCATAAGCTGTCTTTGATAAATCCTGAAATGATCGTTTATTGACTGCATCAAGTTCCTTCATCAGATCTGCAGGCAATGAGGATTTTCCATTCAATGCTCCTGCGATCGCTCCGCCCATGCTTGCAATCGAATCTGAATCATGGCCGTAATTCACACCTCCGATGATCGTCTTCATCGTATCGCCTCCCGCTACCAAAAATAAAGCAAGAGCAATCGGCAATTCTTCAATAGAGTGCATTCTGCTCGGGGTGTTTGCATTTCCTTTGCCCTGTTTTTTGCGGTCAGAAAAGGTTTTTACTGTATCGAAAGGCTCTATAGCACGTCTTAAATCCTCTCTTGCTTCGAGGACATCTAAATGAACAGCTGCAGCATCCAGCACTGATTCAATGGCAAGCTTTGTACCATCTTTAGCCAGAGTCCGGGAGACAGTTAAGATACTTTGCACGGACGCATTTTCGCTCATGGCTTCAGCTACAGCTGCTGCCATTACACCCGCTGCTTCTCTGCCGTAGCTTGTTTGATGGGCGCCGGCAAGATCAATCGCTTCTTGATAGGCACGTTCAGGATCTCCAGCATTCATCATGCCAACCGGACTCATATACATGGCTGCCCCGCAGTTCACCATATTTCCGATGCCCGCTTCACGGGGATCTACATTGGCAAGCCTGTGCCTGAGAAAGAGATATTGCTCTGGATAATATAGTCTTGTGATAACAGGAGCTTCTTTTCTGAGCTCAGGAATGTATACAGTCTTCTCTGCTATTTCCTCCACTAATTCTTCCGCAATGTCATAAGCGGTTAAATGTCTTTGCTTCCTTTCATAAATCTTCAGCAGGGCCTCTACCATTAATGTATCATCCGTTATGTGCCCGTTTCCCTTTTCAAGAGGCCTCATATTGCCTGGTTCCTTCCATGAGTCACTTGCCGGTTCACGAAATGATGTAACAACCCCGAATTTTTTCCTGATGACTTCAGGAAGCAGCCCCTCCGTCGGAGAACCCATCGCATCCCCAATAGCGCCCCCGTATAGTACACCTTCTATTTTCTCAAGCATCCGATCCGTCATTGTCCCTCTCCTTTCCGCTTGTATTCCCCTGAAAACCAAGCGTAGAAGCTCTTGCCTGGAGTTTTAATTCAAGCTTCATTATTAAATCATTCTCTTCTTCTTTTCCTTCAATCAATTGAATTAGCTTGTCTGCTGCAGCCACCCCTATTTCATAAACAGGCTGCTCAATCGTTGTGATCTCAGGCTCTACTAGCTTCGTGAGGTCAATACCGTCAAACCCTGCAATTGCAATCTCATCAGGAATTTTCCTCCGAAGCGACTTCAGCATTTTTAAACAGCCGATCGCCATTAAATCATTGCCAAGAAAAAAACCATCTGCATCCGGGTGCTCCGTTATCGCTTTCAAAGTCAGCTGCCTCCCGCTTTCAAGGCTGAAATCACCTTCATAATGAATGACAGGATGCTCCGGGCAAAACTGTTTTAAACTGTCCGTGTAGCCTCTCAGCCTTTCTTTAGATGGAATCAGCTGTTTCGGCCCGCCTATGTGGATAATCTTTTTGCATCCGACTTCAAACAGGTGGCAGACAGCAAGCTTCGCACCGCTATAATTATCAACTGCCACAGAATTTGTGGATGTTACATTGGCCGCACGGTCTACAATTACAAACGGAATCTTCTTTTCTTTCAAAAGCTGAATAGATTTTCCCTTGAGCTGATAAGGAGCGAAAATAAACCCGTCAATGTACATATTCTCAAAGCTTTCCCACATGGAAACTCCCGTGATTTCGTTAGAACCGGCAGGCACCAGAATCATTTTGTAGCCTTTGCGCCATGCTTCTTTTTCAATGGCTTGAACTAACTGGGGAAAGAAAGGGTTGCTGATATCCGGAATGAACAAAGCAATTGTATTTGTTTTTTGCCTTGCAAGACCCCGGGCAATTTCATTTGGTTTATAGTCCAACTCTTCCATGACAGACTGAATTCTTTTTTCTGTTTCATGACTGACGTAACCTTTTTTATTCAGATATCTGGAAATGGTGGCAACAGAAACATCTGCTCCCCTTGCCACATCCCGAATTGTTGCTTTCTTCTCCCTCAAATGATTTCCCCCTGAAAATCCTATAGTTCCTTCACTTCAAAATCTGACAGAAGCGCTTCGCCTTTCCCGAGGACGGAAAATCCAATCATTCCCCGCTTAAAGCGTTCATCTTGCGTCTGAATAATCCGTCTGCCGTTGATGAAAAACTCAATGATATTATCTTCGCAGGACACTTCAAACTGGTACTCCACACCAGTGGTCCATTCATACGGGACTTCAATCAATCTTTTCATTCCAAAATCGTTTAAAATCAGCGAAACCTTATTTTCCCCGTCAAATCCCGCTTTGTAATGACGGCAGATTCCTTCTGCTCTGAAAATCATCATGTGCTGATCACCGCTCATCGGCTGAACAGTGGCTCCCGCCTTATAGTCTTTGGAATAATAATTTCCTGTAAAAGAAGAGCACTCATCCTCGGATTTGCATCTCATTTTTCCATTTTCAAGGCTCACTTCACCCATATGATGGGCAAAAGGAGTAACAGATTGGAACTCAATTGCCTGTTTGCTGAAATCAATTTTATAGTTGGCCTTCCCGGATATGTGAAATTCATCAATGAATAGCTTTCCAAAAGCCCGGTTCAGCAAGTGAGACGGACTTTCTATGATGACTCCGACCTCATCGATGATCGCACCGTCCGTGTCAGGAATCATAAACTCGATATTGTTCCACTCTTGATTGATCAGCCGGAGCGGTTCAAGCTTGATATCCTCTTCGTTATACGTGTTTCTGACATACGGTGTGACAAAGAAATCCTCCCCCTGCCACTTGTCACAATAGATCAGCATGCTGACCTGCTGGCCGCTGCAGGCTTTCGGGGCAAATGCCGGTTTATATTTTTCATCATGAAAGTCTTTTCTCCTGTGAAAAGGTTTGTAGAATACCTTGCTTGCTTCGCCTTCTATCATCCGGTCAATGAATATTTCAAGTGAACCCTTAGTTTCATAACCGGTTTGACTGCTATGTTTTATAAATGTCTTGAAAGGAAAATTTGTTTGAAATCCGTGTGTAGATCCTGGAAGGGTAAAGTCGAAATAAATTTGACCTTCCTTGAAGCTTTTCAGCAATCCGCTTGGAGCCGACTGCTTTGAAACCCTATAGCCGAGCAGGGCAAGTTCTTTTGCAAATGTGGGAATATCCATAATGTTCAAATAGCCCGAGACACTTGAGAGCACAATAAAGTCATTGATCGGCTTCCTGTAATGCTGCGGAATTTTATTGATTCCATTCCACACTCCCGCAATCGTCCCGATCTTGCCTGCATTGCAATCGGTATCCCAGCCGCACATGGCGGCAATTTCAATCGTTCTTTCAAAGCTTCCATTTCCATATAAAAGTGCAAGTATGCAAACACCTGCGTTAGGGATAATATGACAGACCCCCGGATATTTATCGTACCCCCAATTCTCTTCTAAAAATGTTCTGCAGGCTCTGTAATCTTCAGGATGTTCCCAATGAAAATCCATCACCTCGTTTACGACTTTGGCGTAAGTGCTGTCATCCGGAATTGTTTTCAGCGCATTAGCTATGATTTCCGGAATGGTCTCTGCACGAAAGGCTTCCGCAATGCATGCAGCAATGAATCTGGCTCCGTAAATTCCATTCTTGTCATGCGAAACACTCGCCGCCTTTGCTGCATAATCAGCCGCCTTCGCTGGGTTTCCAGGAAAAAGAAGCCCCCATGTATCGACAAAGATCTGTCCGCCAATCTGTTCCGCAAGCGTTAAGCCATTTTGACCTGCAGATCCAGAATGCGGAGGCATAATTCCTCTCTTCAAATTCAGATAGGCTGTATGCTCTGTGCTGATGCCTTCACCGCCCCACCAGAACATGCCGATACCTTCACGGGTGTAGTTCAGCCATGCGCGTCCGACATCTTCGGCCGTAAGCTCACGGTCAGCTGCATCATCATAAAGAGCCCTGATAAAAAAGGCGGGCCCGTTTGCATCATCATCAGCTGAGAAGACTTTATAATCTTTCAGATATCCCTTTATATCACCAAACACATCTTGAATTCTCTCAAAAGTCCATTCAAGAGGCTCAATGGGCGCTCCGAGCCTTATTCCAATATTCATTCCAAGAAACCCTGCATACACACGCTCAAGATAATCTTCAGGAATCAACCGCCATTCCCCTCTCCCATTTCAGTTTCGCTGCAATTCCTGCTGTTCTTTCTAACTTACGTAGGGAAACAGGCTATCATTCTATCTTTTTATTAGAAAAGCGGAACCGACTGTTCAGGCCCGACAAACAGATAAGGATCCGGCTGAAAAGGCGCTTTTTGCCTTTACAGACGGAGCCGTTCTGGACGAGGGACTAGGAGGTGGAGCTGGACAATCAGAAAAGCGGAACCGACTGTTCAGGCCCGACAGACAGATAAGGATCCGGCTGAAAAGGCGCTTTTTGCCTTTACAGACGGAGCCGTTCTGGACGAGGGACTAGGAGGTGGAGCTTACCATCCATGCGAAAACTATATCCTTCTCTATTTTAAAAAAGAGAGATCCCGAATTCAGAATCTCTCTCTTTTTTCTATTTCAATTGCTTGTTTGCGTATTCTGTAATCTCTTTTCCGCCTGCAGCATTCCACTCTTTCACGAATGCATCAAAATCCTCAAGCGGACGTTTTCCTGTAATGATATCCGTTGCATATTCTTTATAAAGATTCTCCATTGCATCCCAATTGGCAATATACTCCTCCGGCAAAATAAAGAGGTTATCTTCCTGGTAGAACTCATTGACCATCTTCAAAGATTCTTCAGCAGCTTCTCCGAGGAGCGGCTTTTCAAGGGGCATTTCAGGTTTAAATTCAGATGGCTCCCAAAATCTCGCAAACCATTGCTCATAGTACGTGTTTGTAAGATTGATCTTTCCGTCTTCTGCCTTATAGTGCTCCCCTTCAAAACCAAGGCGGTCAATCATTTGTCCTTCTGGGCTTGCGAGGTAATCAAGAATTTTAAACGCGAGGTCCTTTTTATCTGATTGCGAGGAAATGGCTACTCCTCTCGCTTCTTTTGTAACATCTGTTGCACCAAATCCCTGGCCTTCTCCTTTAGCTGGGGGCAGGACCTTGACTCCTGTGTTTTCGCCATTTGTCTGCATCATTTTCCCATTGTAGATATCAATGACTTTGCCCGCTGTACCGACAATTACGCCTGCTTCACCGTCATAAAAAGCTTTTTCCTTTGTATCCCATTCTTTCGTGATATACCCTGGGTCTAGAAGACCTTCTTTGTATAATTTTTGATAGAATGCAAGCTTCTCTTTTTCCTGATTCGATACTTTGTAATACTCAAATTCGCCTCGGCTTTCGAGCCATGATGAAGTGATGCCAAACGACATGTTGAAGATCGCATTCAGTTCTTCAAGATCTCCAGCTGCCGTAAAAGCATAAGCAGGTTTCCCCTCTCCGCCCGGAGGATTCGCTTTTAATTCTTTAAAGAAATTGTAATAATGATCAATTGTCGGATCAGCAGCAAGTGCTTTTGATGTTTCCATTTTTTCAAACCAGTCGCCTCTGATTACCGGCGTCTTTTGAGAAAGCGGCTTCACCCACAATAAGTATGGATAATTTTCAAGCCTTTTTTTGTTCCATGGTTCAAGACTGTCCTTTAAATACTTCGATTTTTCAAGATGAGGCGTTAAATCTTCAAGCAAGTCCTGATCTGCAATTTGCTGATCTCCTCCCTGAAAATAAATCAAGTCAGGAATATCGCCGCTAAGCAGCAGCAAATTCAATTTTTCAGCATAGTTTCCCTGAGGCATTTCAACAAGCTCAAATTTCACATTGAGGTTCTCATCATTCTTAAGACCTTGTTCAAGCGCTTCAAAATAAGCCACTGAAGCGGGATTCGATGGGTTTTCATCCTTCATCACAATCCGGATCGTTGTGGAGCCATCCTCATTTTTCTCTGACGTTTCCGTTTTTTCCGAGCAGCCTGCGGCAAATGCAAATAGACTTGCAAGCATAATCAGCATAAGTTTCTTCATGGCCATTCTCCTTTTTATTATCAATTTGCCTTAATCCTTTACTCCGCCTTCTAATGCACCCTTTGCATAAAACTTTAGAATGAAGGGATACATAATTAAGAGGGGAACGATGGCAAGCATAATCGTGCCTGCCTGCAGCGAGCCAAAATCAAGACTCGCCACACTTTTGTACTCTAAAAGTGTCTGCACTCCGACAAGTGAGGCATTATCACGCTCAACTACGAACTGCCTGAGCACGAGCTGCAGAGGCCATTTTCCCGGGTCTGTCAAATAAATGGACGCCCGGAAAAATTCATTCCAATGAAAGACGGCGTAAAATAAACCAAGTGTTGCAAGTGCAGGCTTAGACAGCGGCAGCATAATTCTGAAAAAAATATTTAAGTGACCTGCTCCGTCTATTCTTGCTGCTTCAAGAATACTTTCAGGTACATCTTCAAAAAACCGCATCATAATAAACAAATAATAGACATTTATGGCTTTATAGAGAATAAGAGATAAATAGGTATCAAGCAGACCGAGATCCTTTACAACTAAATATTCAGGTATCAGGCCAGGCTCAAACACCATAATCAAAATCAGGATCACCATAAAAAACGTTCTGCCGACAAGTCTTTTTCTTGTTAAAACATAGGCTGCGAGTGCAGTAAGAAGCAGATTCAGCAAAGTTCCAGCCACAGTGATAAAAATAGAATTGAACAAACTTTTTACGATAAGCGGATTTGAAAGCAGGATTTGATAATTAATCAGGGAAAATCCTTTCGGAATCAGCGACAGCCCCGTCATCTTATGAGCATTTTCTGGAACTGTAAGGGACATGGCAAGCAGGTTCACAATCGGAATAATCATTGTAAGGGTGATTAAAAATAGACTTGAGTAAAGCAGGATTTTGGACAGGTTAAATTTTTTCATAGAATCCCTCACCAGACCCCTTTCCCGGTCAGCCGTTTTGCAAGGAAATGAGTGCCGAATATTAAAACGACCCCGATCGCTCCTTTAAATAAACTCGCTGCTGTAGCGTAGGCATACTGACCGTTCAGAATTCCAATTCTGTATACATATGTATCCAGAATATCGACAACGCTGATGACGGAATCATTCATAAAGTTAATCACCTGATCAAAGCCTGCGTTCATAAAGAAGCCTAAATTCAGAATAAATACCGTAATAATCGTATTGCTCATTTCCGGCAGTGTAATATACCTAATTTGCTGAAGACTTGATGCTCCGTCCATCCTTGCTGCTTCATAAAGGGAAGGACTGATTTTCATTATCGCCGCTAAATAGATAATCGAGTCCCAGCCGGCACTTCTCCACATTTCAGAAAAAACAAGCACCCAGCGGATTTGATCCTTGCTTGTCATGTAATCAAGCGAAGGCATCTGAAAGAAATTCCGGATCACGTTCACTCCGCCGTCCACAGGACTAAGCAGGCTGATCCAGACACCGGCAATAACAACCCACGACAGAAAATGAGGCAAATAAACAATGGACTGAACATATTTCCTGTACGGCATATTTCTCACTTCATTGATAAGAAGAGATAGAATAATCGGAATTGGAAAAACAAAAATGATTTTCATCGTGCTGATGATGATCGTATTTTTCAATACAGAAAAAAACGCCGGTGAATCAAACAGGACATGAAAATGCTTCATGCCGACCCACACATTGTCTCCAATAATCCTGTAGTCCTGAAAGGCAAGCTTCATGCCGATTAAAGGCACAATATGAAAGACTGCAAAGTACAGGAGTGCAGGGAATATCATGATGTACAGAACCCAGTCTTTGCGCATGAGCGCCATTTTTTGCTTAATCATCTCTAGAAACCCTGCTGCAGTATTCCTGCACCTCTGCTGCAGTCGGCATCCCGCTCTGAGCCCCTCTCTTTTCAACGCTCAAGCCTGCTGCAATGGCCGCAAATTCCATGCATTCTTTTAACGGCTTCCTCTCTGAAACAGCGAAAGAAAATGCGCCTGCAAACGTATCTCCTGCACCTGTTGAATCAACTGGATTGACTTTGATGGCCGGAACGGTTTCTATTTCCTGACCGGTAAAGTAGCTGATGCCTTGTTCTCCTTTTGTTATCAGGAGTTTATTAGCGTACTTTTTTAAAGCCTCTGCTTCTTCATACTTGCCGTTAAAAATAATTTCTGCTTCATGTTCATTTGGCAGTAAGTAGGTGCAATGGCTGATTATCTCTTCAGATAAAGGCACTGCCGGGGCAGGATTGAGAATGATCTTTTTTCCGTACTTGGCAAGCTCTTTAACGATGTATTCAATCGCGTTTACCGGAATCTCCATTGAAATTAAGATCACTTCTGCTTCTAAAAGGTCATTTATCTTTCCCTGCAAGTAACCTGCATCCGTTTTTGCATTTGCACCCGGCACAACGATAATCCTGTTTTGTGCATCACAGATTTCAATCATTGCACAGCCGGTTGGCCATTCGGATTGCTTCTGAATGTTTGAGATACGAACATTATTTTTTGATAATTGATCCAATAGAAGATTTCCGTGCTGATCGTCTCCCACAGTTCCAAACAGGTTGACTGAGCCGCCTAACCTTGCAGCTGCAGTTGCCTGATTTGCGCCTTTTCCGCCGGGAAAAATGGTAAACTCCTTGCCCATAACGGTTTCGCCCATTTTGGGGGAGATATCTGTTACGGCAACCAGGTCGATATTTAAACTGCCAATGACCGCTATTTTATTCATATACAAATCTCCTAATCTATTTCAAGGTTCATTAAAGGGGCATGCTGCTGCGCGCCATACACATCCCGGTCGAATACAGATCCGGACGAATGGCTTCTGTAAAAGGTGATTTTAAATCCCAGCGCCTGATCAAAAAATACGATATGCTTGATCTGCTCTTCTTTGAGACGATAGAGCAAGCAAATAGCGGCCTCCGTGATTTTGTTTGAATGCTTCACATGAAAGTAATCTTCCCTGTTGCTGAATAAGACATCCAGTGTAATTTCAAATGGTCCGGAGTTTTTGCTTCTGAGCACCTTTGAGTATTCTCCTAAAGTTGTCATAGAACCTCCAGCTGAAACGGCATCTCGTTTTTTTTCAGTTTCATAAGATGATAGATTGAGAACTCATAAACAGGACCAAACTCAATATCGCTCGGGGCAAATGGAAAGGCCAGATTTCCGGCTGTGGACTTCCTTCCTTCATAGCCGTAATGCAAAAATGTGGAGCGCAGCGTTGCACAAATGCTGCTTGCAGCTTCCTGCGTGTCTGCGACAACCTCAAATACAAGACCTATTTCGTGGCCTGAAAAGGGTTCACTTTCGTTTTCTCCCAAAACGGCATTTTTACCATAATGATAAAAATTGATTTGATAAGAATGTGCAGCGATATCTTTGTAATGGCCTGTTACTTCCTTTTTCACATCCGCTTCAATTTGTTCGATGTTTTTAATCAAAATCGGATCGCGGATACCTGCAAGGACAAATGTTCTGTATGCTTTCACTCTGGCACCTTCAAGCTTCACATGATAAATATCTGAAGGAACATACTTGCTGCCGGATACTTCAACTGAGCCCTCTCCTGCTTCTTTAAATTCACACTGAGATAAGTCCAGTAAAAATCCCGGTCCATGGAGAAGATAAGGGTGATCTTTTTCATAAAAGGTATGTGCTGCGACACTTGTTGTACTGCACTTTCGGATTGGATTTAAAGACTGGACAGTAAAAGAGCGGTCTTTAATCGTACCCAGAATACAATCCTTCGTCGTTCCAGGCTCTGCACATAAAGCACCGCATTCCAATATTTTCCCCAAATGATAGGAGAGTCCTGCATCCATCCCGTTAAAAATACCAACAGCAGCAAAAGGAGATGGATCAAACGCTCTTCCGCAGACGATAAGATCACACTTCTGATGAAGAGCTTCTAAAATCGGTTCATGTCCCATCTGGGCGACAATTGATTGAGTTTCAGCTAAAGAATGAAGGGTCAAATCAGGAACATTCGGACTCATTTTCGCGATTCTTCCCTCATTAAAAGCCTGACTGATGTACGCACGATCGAAATCTGCCCAAATAACGCCTATTTTAGGCTTTACTTTCCTTTCCGACAGGATTTCATTGATTATATCCAGCGTCCATTCAACATGAGGTTTTGCACCTGCTCCTCCTGCCGAACCAATGATAAGCGGTATATGAGTATTCAAACCAGCAGTAATAAGGATCTCCAAATCTTTTTTGGCAGCCCTTTTCGAAACGATGCCGACACCTGCCCCTAGTTTATGAGGACCTGCATCTGTTGAACCGGCATCCACAACAATCGCATGAGGCTTCATTCTCATCCCATTCTTGAAGCTCTCAAGCGGAAAGCCGTATCCAAGCATGCCGCATGGTGACAAAATCCGGATTTCTCTGCTCATGCCATCCCCCTGAAATCAATTTTTTGATGCACTACCAAATATATGTAACCGGTTACATATTATTAGTAAAAACTAATGGATTTTTATGGGTATGTCAATGTTTTTTCTAAATTTTGTCTATTTGCTGCCTTGTTTTTGTGGAGATATTATGAATAAAGAAACACCCTCAGGCTGCCTTGCTGATCAAGTGTGCCGAGCAGAATTTCATTCACTTTTTTAGAATGAACGACTTTCAGTTCAGAAACCAGCCAATCTTCATTTTTTCCCAAACGAAGAAGTTCTTTTTTGTTAATGCTGCCTTCTCTGATAATGGTGGCGGGAAGATCAAAGGGTGATGGAGTTAAATTCAAATCAAGGTTGGTAACCGTTTGATGATCCGCTTTTAAAAAACAGGAAATCCTGCCGTCTGACTCAAAAAGCGCATTTGCAACCTTTTCAGGATCTTCAATTTGCTGCTTTCTAAGCTCAGAAAGCAAATCTTCAATGGTTAATCTTGCTTTTTTTAAGCCCTTATAAGAGATCTTGCCATTTGTGATTAAAGGAAAAGCAGGCGGATCAAGAAAGATACGAAACGCATGCCACTTCAGGCTGATAAAAACGCCTGCTGAATACAAAATAATTAAAACGGCCATCGTGATCATGGAACCCTTTAAACCAAGTCCTTCATCAGAAAGCGGATGTGCCATGATATTGCCGATGATAAGTGCAATTACAAAATCAAGCAGCCTGAGCTGGGCAATCGATCTTTGTCCCATGACTTTGGCAGACAATGCTAAAAAGAAAAAAGCAATTACAGCTCTCAGAATCCACTGGATGGATGTAAGCGTTTCTTGCCCGTGAAAAAAATCCATTCTCTCCACTTCCCAATAAGGTGATTAATCATTATTCTTCTCCTCATCAAGGATGTTTATGAGCTGCAAGCAGCACAATTATCCCGGGGAAACACTTCCAAGCTGATTAATAAAGGCTCTCCAACTTTTACACAGAAAATCATTGCCCATTTCACACAAAATAAACGTATCTCCTTCAAGGGAGGAATGTTTGTGGAGATAGTCGATTACGATAAAGCATTGTATTATACACACCGATCGCAGTGGGATAACCTGCTGATACTGATGGTGCGCACAAAAGATGATCTGCTCTCAAAACGAATTGAGCAGTTTCTGCACGCTTATAATTTTGAAAATAACTACGGAGAAGTCGAAAAGAAATTATACTCACTCCTTCGATATATCGATCACGCAGTAGAAACAGGCCATGAGCTGGAAGATGCGGAGTATGCGTATCTGACTTAGAAAAGCGGAAATATGTTCATACAGAAGTTTTATCAGCCGATTCTTCTGGGTAAAAGCTGAAATGTGCCGTTTTCAAGCATAAAAAAATGGAGCGGGATCTCATCCCCTCCATTTTACTTTTGCTTTTGCATGTAAAATTCTACATACATTTTTAGTTCTTCGACCAGCTGGCCAACAAGCACTGCTGAATCTTCAAGCAGTTTTTTGTTTTCATAATCAAAGCAGATCGGATCAAGGGCAAGCTGTTTTGGAATGGCATTTGCATAGACGCCTCTCATCACAGTCCTCATATTATTCAGAGCATTGATTCCGCCTTTTCCGCCTCCGGCAACAGCAATCAAGCCAACCGGTTTATGTGCAAAATGGGAGCTTCCTAAATAATCCAGGGCATTTTTTAATGCTCCGCTCATGCCGCTGTGATATTCAGGTGATAATAATATGATCCCGTCAGCTGCTTTTACCTTGTTTTTCAATTCCTTAACAGCTTCAATTTTTTCCTGTTCTTCCTCCCCATCAAATATAGGGAGATTAAGTACACTTAAATCGATATACTGTGCTCCGTATTTTTCAGCAATGAATGCTGATGCAAGCCGGGTTCTCCCTTTTTTTCTCGGGCTTCCGTTCATAACAAGCAAGTTCATTTTCATTCTTCCTCTCTTATTTGTCCAGGCCATTCCTCACTGCATACAGGGCAGCTTGTGTCCGGTCAGCAAGGGACAGCTTGGATAGAATATTTGACACATGTGTTTTTACGGTCTTTTCTGTGATATAAAGAGAAGCGGCAATTTCCTTATTGCTTTTGCCTTTTGCAATCTCCTTCAATACATCATTTTCCCGATTCGTAAGCGGTGTCAACAGCTTTTCATCTTTTTGATTCCTTTGCATCAAATGGGACATGACGTGAGATGTGACTTTCGGATGGAGTTTGCTTTCTCCTTTCAGTACCTCCCTGACCGTATGAACTAGTTCATCAGGTTCGACATCCTTGAGCTGATAGCCTGATGCTCCAGCCTGAATGGCAGGAATGACATGATCCTGATCGGCGTAGCTGGTCAATATAATAATTTTGATTTGTTCATTGAATGTCCTGATTTCCTTAGTTGCATCTACCCCATTCATGATTGGCATGGAGAGGTCCATTAATATCACGTCAGGCATCAGCGTGCGGACCATATTTACAGCCTCTGCTCCATTTTCTGCTTCTCCGACAATCTCGATATCTTTTTGGGTAGATAGGAAAAAATGAAGCCCTCTTCGGACCACTTTATGATCGTCGGCAATTAACAGGCGGATTCCCATAAACACGCCTCCTTTAAATTGGAATTTTCACTTCGATTTCGGTGCCTTCATTTAATCCAGTGGTTATCTGAAAAGTGCCATTTAATTTTATAGCGCGATTTTTCATTCCCTGAAGCCCTAAAGAAGGCAGAGGAACTTTTTCATTGTAGGCAAACCCTGCTCCCCGGTCTATAATCGACATAGTTACCTCATTTTTCGAACGGTGTATACGGATGGCTGCAGATTTGGTTTGTGCATGTTTTTTGCAATTATTTAACGCTTCCTGACCGATTCTCCACAGCGTTTCCTCTGTATCACACGGCAGCATTTGAACGCCCTGAATATCCGTTTCAAGCTCAAGGCCCAGCACTTTTGCGTAATTCAGCAGTGCTGATGCAATTCCATTTTCCAGTCCTTGCGGCCTAAGCTGCCAGATTAAAGCCCTCATTTCGGCAAGAGCCTCCTGTGAAAGATCTTGAACATACGCAAGCATTTCTTTCATCTTTTGATCTTCTGTCATTTCCTTTGACCCTCTTGCCGTCAGCATGATGGAAAAGAGAAGCTGATTGACGGAATCATGCAAATCCTGCGCCAGACGGTTACGTTCTGCAATGAGTGCAAGCTGCTGTTCGTTTTCAACAAGTTTCATGCGTTTCATAGCGGTCCCTATCTGAAAGGCAACGGCCTCAAGCAAGGCGAGCTCTTCGGTTGTGAAATGAGTTTTATTTGGTGAAGCTACATTTAATAAGCCAATTTTTTCGTTCCCTGTTCGGAGCGGAACAGTAGCATGATGGGTAATTTCATTCGTTTCGCCCCATTCAAATTGCTCCGCATCTTCTAAGCGTTTGCAGTTAATGATGTTGGCGGCCTTGTTTAAACGTCCGTCTGCAAATTTATCGATGCACCAGCAATCTCCTCTGCACATTGCTATTTTACAATCTGTTTCCAGTGCAGGCGGAAGCTTGTGGTCCGCAGCCAACCGATACTGCTTATCTGCATCAATGAGAAAAATCCATCCTGTTTCCATTCCGGTTACGTGAATAAGCTTCTTCAAAACGTCATCAAGCATTTGATCAAGATCATTTGACTGGTTCAGTGTTTCTGCAATCGTCTTAAGTGTCTGCAGTTCCAAAATGCGCTTTTCATCATTAGCCATATTTTTCTCCTCACCATGTTTATATTGATAGTATATCAGCGTTTCTCCTTTTGCTGTCTTCTCAATGTGACTGATTTTTTCTCAGACTTTAGATGGAGATTTTTTTCAAATCTCATTTTAAGCAATGATACGGATTAAATGCCTGTTTTTTCTGCTTAACTTCCGTTTCGAGTATCTATAACGTGCGTGCTCCTCATTTCCGCACAGGCAAATAAAAAAACCGCTGAATCGCGATTTCCTTGCCGATGCCTCTTGATGCATTAAAAAAGCTGAAAAAGGTTCTCCTTTTTCAGCTGCATATTTTATACTAGATTAATTCGTTTACTTTTTTCATAAGAGCAGAAGTTAGAGCTTCAAGCTTTTGCTCGCTGTCAGCAAGTGTTTCGCCTTTTACCCCAAAGTAAAATTTCGCTTTCGGCTCTGTTCCGGATGGACGCAGGCAGAACCATGATCCGTCTTCTAAATAATACTTCAGAACGTTTGAAGGCGGCAGCGTGATTTCTTCTGTCGTTTTAGCTTCTGCATCGAATCGGGTTCCTGCTTTGTAGTCTTCAATCGTCACAACTTTTTTATCTCCCATTATTTCAGGGGGATTGCTGCGGAATGAAGCTAAAATGCTTTGAATCTGTTCTGCGCCGTCTTTTCCTTTGAGGGTCAATGACTCAAGACCTTCACGGTAATAGCCATATTGTTCAAAAATTTCGAGTAAACCTTCATAAAGTGTTTTGCCTTGTTTTTTATAGTAAGCTGCTACTTCAACAGCTAAAATTGCTGCTTGTACAGCATCCTTATCGCGGGCGAAGTCTCCAATCAGATAGCCATAGCTCTCTTCATATCCAAATTGGAAAGTATACTGGCCAGTGCGCTCGTATTCATTGATTTTTTCTCCAATGAATTTAAAGCCTGTGAGTGTATCTATTGTTTCCAATCCGAAAGCAGCTGCTACATCTCTTCCGATTTCTGACGTTACAATTGTTTTAAGGACCACACCATTATCAGGAAGAATGCCCTTATCTTTTTTCTGAGACAGTAAATAGTGAAGCAGAATGGCGCCTGTTTGGTTGCCTGTCAAAACGACATATTCCCCTTCTAAATTCTTCACGGCGATTCCAAGACGATCTGCATCAGGATCTGTTGCAATCAATAAGTCCGCATTGGTTTTCTTTCCGTCACGGATCGCATATTCAAATGCAGCATGCTCCTCAGGGTTCGGAGACTTGACTGTGCTGAAGTTTGGATCAGGCAGTTCCTGTTCTGATACAACGGTTACATTTTTGTAGCCAAGTGCTTCAAAACCGCGGCGAACAGGTTTATTTGCTGTACCGTGAAGAGGGGTAAAGACGATATTCAAATCAACTTCTTTAGAAAGATCAGGATTCACAGAAATCGTGACTAGCTTGTCTGTATAAGCAGAGTCGATTTCTTCCCCGATCATTTTAATAAGGCCTGCAGCTTTTAATTCTGCTTCATCCTTAACCTGGATAGTTAATTCGTCCTCAATTGCATTTACTTTGGCGATGACTTCATCTGCTGCTGCAGGAGGCAATTGACCTCCGTCTTCGCCGTATACTTTATAGCCGTTATATTCTGGAGGATTGTGGCTGGCAGTGACGACAATGCCTGAGAATGCGTTTAAATACCGTACTGCAAATGACAGTTCTGGCGTCGGGCGCAATTCTTCAAAAACATATGTTTGAATGCCGTGGCTTGCAAGGGTTTTTGCCGCTTCCATTGCAAATTCGGGTGATTTGTGGCGGGAATCATACGCAATCGCCACTCCGCGTTTTTTTGCTTCCTCACCGAAGGAATCAATATAAAGCGCAAGGCCTTCAGACGCTTTTCGGACAGTATACATGTTCATGCGGTTAATTCCAGGTCCAATTTCGCCCCGCATGCCGCCGGTTCCAAATTCCAAGTTTTTGTAAAAGCAATCCTCGCGCGCTTTATCATTATCTTCTAAATCTGATAAAAGAAGTCTTAATTCTGAATCTAAATCTGTTTTGCTGGTCCAGCGCTGATAGCTTTTTTCAAAACTCATAACGTACCTCCAATAATTTTAGATTAAAAGTGTTGCTTATTCATTTCTTCATGATTTAGACAATTCCTGCCTAAATTCGCATGTAAAAAATAGAAATCAGTCGATTCCTTGGCTTATTTTAGCACATATTGGGACTTGCTGATATTTTAATTTTGTAAAAAAATTTCAATTTCAAAATAATAAAATCATAAGAAAAGCGCATGCGCCCGTTAGCTCAGACAGACAGATAAGGATCCGACAGAAAGGCGCTTTTTGCCTTACTGGCGGATCCGTTCTGGCCGAGGAGCTGGGCGTTGGAGCTGGACACCCATGCGCAATATTTTATACACTTTCTCATCCAATAAGAAAACGGCAGCCTAATTTAAATCGGCTGCCGTACCCTTTTATCAGTTTGCTTTTCTGGCCACATCAGGCACAACTGCGTCATGCAAATGCTTTTGAAGCTTATCAAAGTGCTGCTGCTTTTGTTCAGGAGTCCATTTCAATTTATCAGCCATGTAATTTGTGACTCCCTCCTGGTGCGTTCTTGCCCAGTTAATATCAAAGTACACTGCACCCGTTCTTCTGACAAAGAAGTCAGAAGGAGTGGCTGTCATTTCTTCAGCCATTGCATAATCAATCTCAGCAAGGATGTAAACGGGCAGTCCATATCTTTGGGCAAGCGGTTTTAACGTCTCCACTCTCTCAAACAGCGCATCTGCATTTGATCCGTATCGTCTTGATAAGTGCTTCGCCTGCATTTCAGTCAGTCCAAGGGACATGCCTTGCTCTGTTTTTGTTTTGACAAACGTTTCAAGACTTGCTGAACCGCCTACATGACCGCCTGAAATTGGCATGTTTCTTGTTTTGCATGCACCAAAATCCTTAAGTCCAGCTTCTTTGAAATCTTTTACAATAAGATCAATAATGTGCTCGGCCATTTTTCTGTAGCCTGTCAGTTTTCCG
The DNA here is from genome assembly GCF_050483325.1 of Metabacillus idriensis. Taxonomy (GTDB): domain Bacteria; phylum Bacillota; class Bacilli; order Bacillales; family Bacillaceae; genus Bacillus_P; species Bacillus_P idriensis_A. The sequence goes on along the minus strand of NZ_JBCMYF010000040.1, from coordinate 4,704 downwards.
CCTGCAATCGTGATGAGCCCGGTTTCTGATGTCCAGATCTCATCTTTTCTTGAGATTTCAGACGGATCTTTGCCGTCTTCATGAATAAGCGGACGAATGCCTGCCCAGCTTGATTCAGCATCCTCTGCCCGGATGGAGAGATCCGGGAACATATAGTTGATGGATTCAATGACATAGTCTCTGTCTTTCACAGTCATACGCGGATTTTTCGGGTCTTCCTTATAGACTGTATCAGTAGTGCCAACATAGGTTTTGCCGTCACGGGGTATTGCAAATACCATCCGTTTATCAGGCGTATCAAAATATATAGCCTGTTTTAACGGGAATTTGCTTTGATCAAAGACTAAATGAATTCCTTTTGTCATCTGCAGCGATTTTCCATTTTTAGACTTATCCATTTCTCTCAGCTGATCGACCCAAGGACCTGCTGCATTGATGATTTTCTTAGCATACACATCATATTTTTTTCCGGAAATCGTATCCAAGATATGAACACCGATGACTTTACCTTTTTCGTATATAAATCCGTCCGCTTTTGCATAGTTGACTGCGTCAGCACCGAAGCGCACAGCTTCTTTCATGACTTCGATTGTCAGTCTTGCATCATCAGTTCTGTATTCTACATAGTACCCGCCGCCTTTAAGTCCCTGTTTTTTCACAAGCGGCTCTTTTCCAAGTGTCTCTTTGGCGCTTAACATTTTTCTTCTTTCACCGCGTTTAACAGCTGCCAGGAAATCATAGACACGAAGACCGATTGAAGTTGAAAATGGTCCGAATGTGCCTCCCTTATGCATAGGAAGCAGCATCCACTCAGGAGTTGTTACATGTGGTCCGTTTTCATAGACAATAGCTCTTTCTTTTCCGACTTCTGCCACCATTTTAACTTCAAATTGCTTGAGGTAGCGCAGTCCGCCGTGCACAAGTTTAGTCGATCTGCTTGAAGTTCCCGCTGCGAAGTCCTGCATTTCAACAAGACCGATCTTCATTCCTCTAGAAGCAGCATCAAGCGCGATTCCAGATCCTGTTATTCCTCCGCCAATAACAAATACATCATACGTTTCCCGTGTCATTTTATTTAAGATGTCGTGTCTTCTATCGCTAGAAAAAGTCATTTGGTTTTCCTCCTAATATTTTCCAGAAGGGATTAAAAAAGAGACCACAACAAGCTAGTGCAGCAATAAATGCCTGCTCTAGTGTTGTGGCCTCTCCCAATCTCCAACCGTTCTATTAACTTGATGTTAGTATATCACAAGCTGTGTTTATTTAAAAGCCTGAGCTGCTTTTACCGCTTTTTTCCACCCGCTGTATAATTCTTCGCGGACTTCATCTTCCATATCCGGTTCAAACTGCTTATCTAATTTCCATTGCTTTGTAATATTTGATTTATCTTCCCAGAAGCCTACAGCAAGACCTGCAAGGTAGGCTGCACCAAGAGCAGTTGTTTCATTTACTTCAGGACGCTCAACCGGCACTCCAAGCATGTTGCTCTGGAAATCCATGAGGAAATTATTTTTAACAGCTCCGCCGTCTACGCGAAGAGTTTTTAAGGAAATACCTGAATCAGCTTCCATGGCAGTCAGAACATCCTTTGTTTGATAAGCAAGTGATTCAAGTGTAGCACGGACAAAGTGCTCTTTTGATGTGCCGCGTGTTAAACCGAAAACAGCTCCTCTCACGTCACTGTCCCAGTAAGGTGTACCGAGCCCTACAAATGCAGGGACAACATAGACGCCGTCTGTTGACTCAACACGATCAGCGTAGCGCTCGCTGTCTTTTGCATCTTTAAACATGCGGAGCCCGTCACGCAGCCACTGAATCGCAGAACCCGCTACGAAAATACTTCCTTCAAGCGCATACTCGACTTTGCCGTCAACACCCCAGGCAATCGTCGTTAACAGGCCATTTTCAGAACGGATTGCCTTTTCACCTGTATTCATCAGCATGAAGCAGCCTGTGCCATACGTATTTTTAGCCATTCCTTCTTCAAAGCATGCTTGTCCAAATAATGCTGATTGCTGATCTCCTGCAGCCCCTGCAATTGGCACAGAATGGCCGAAGAAGTGGTACTCTATTGTATTTGCATACACTTCTGATGAAGGCTTTACTTCAGGAAGCATTGATTTTGGAACGGATAAATAGTCTAATAGTTCCTCGTCCCACTTTAATTCATGAATGTTATACATTAATGTGCGGGAAGCATTTGAATAATCAGTTACATGCGCTTTTCCGCCTGAAAGCTTCCAGATCAGCCACGTATCAATCGTTCCAAATAATAGATCGCCTTTTTCAGCTTTTTCTCTTGCACCATCAACATTATCTAAAATCCATTTCACTTTTGTTCCGGAGAAATAAGCATCAATTAATAAGCCTGTTTTTTCTCTGAACGCATCGTTGTAGCCTTTTTCTTTCAATTCTTCGCAAATGCCTGCCGTTTGTCTTGATTGCCATACAATTGCATTGTAGACAGGCTGTGATGTGTTCTTATCCCAGACAACAGCTGTCTCACGCTGATTCGTGATTCCGATGCCTGCAATTTGCTCTGGTTTCACATTCGTTTCTGATAAACAAGTAGCGATTACTGCTAAAATAGATCCCCAGATTTCATTTGCATTATGCTCTACCCAGCCTGGCTTAGGGAAATACTGTTTAAATTCTTTTTGAGCAATGTGAACAATTTCACCTTGTTTGTTAAATAAAATGGCTCTTGAACTAGTCGTTCCTTGATCTAATGATAAAATGTACTTTTCCATGATTTATCCCCCTAAGAATTAATAGACTGCCGATCTTTGTGCTGCTTGTTTTTTAGTCATTGCATAAACAATGCAAAGCATGAAGATTAATGCTGCTGCTACATACCAAAAGGCATTATTCATAGTACCCTTAAATACATAACTGTAAAAGACAGCTGCAAACGAACCTCCCGCGAGCGGTGCAACAACTGGTATCCATGCATATTTCCAGTTCGAACTCCCTTTTCCTGCTATCGGAAGCACAAAATGTGCAAGTCTCGGTCCAAGGTCACGAGCCGGGTTAATGGCATATCCGGTTGTACCTCCAAGCGATAAACCGATTGCAACAACAAGGAAACCTACAATAAGCGGATTTAAGCCTTCTGTAAATGTGTTCGCTCCGATTGCAAGCAGTGTGAGGACAAAAATAAATGTTCCTAAAGCTTCACTGATAAAGTTGGCAAAGTAATTTGGAATGGCAGGGCTTGTTGAAAATACACTGAGCTTTGCCCCTTGATCTTCTGTTTCTTTCCAGTGCGGCAAGTACTGCAAGTATACAAGCACTGCTCCAAGGAATGCTCCAAGCAGCTGGGCAACAATGTATCCTGGCACTAGACTCCATTCAAATGATCCTGAAAAGGCAAGCGCAAATGTGACCGCAGGATTCAAATGCGCACCGCTTATTCCGCCGACAGCATATACAGCCATTGCAACGCCGAATCCCCATCCCATCGTGATAACAATCCACCCGGACTGATGAGCAAATGATTTTTTCAAGCTGACGCCGGCACAGACGCCTCCTCCAAAAACAATCAATATCATTGTCCCGATTACTTCTCCCCAAAAAGCCGTCATGTCTATTTCCTCCATTCTTATAAATGTGAGATAGATTTTAAGAATAAAAAAATCCACAGCAAATGACTTTACATAAAAGTAAAGAACTGCTGTGGATCTCCGTTTCTCCATCACATTTATTAACTTGACTTTATGGTACACGCTTATGAAAGCGGTGTCAACAGAAATATATTATAGTTTTTGATAATTTTTCCATAAATCCATTTCGGATGATGTAACAGCTGTCGCTCCTGCCTGAATGGCTTTATGCACCTCTTCAGATGTTTTCACAAACCCGCCGGCAAAGATCGGAATACCTGTTTTCTCTTTAATCTCTTCAATTAAACTCGGGACAAGTCCGGGAAGAACTTCAATATAGTCAGGCTGCGTTCTTTTAATCAAATCAAGGCTTTTTTCCAGTGCGCTCGAATCAAGCAGAAACAGTCTCTGAATCGCATAGATTCCGCGCTGCTTTGCCTTTGCGATCACATTGGACCTTGTCGAAATTAATCCTGCAGGCTTTACCTCCTGGCAAATAAACTCTGCTGCGTATTCATCGTGCTTCAGTCCCTGAATCAGATCGACGTGGATCAGCATTTTCTTGTTTGAAGCATTGGCAAGCCGGACAATATTCCGCACCTGTCCAAGGTGCGTATCAAGAAGCACGCCGTATGTATAAGGACTTTCGAGAAAACGTTCAAACTGCTTCATATTGCGGATTGCAGGAAGTATCTGCTGGCCTTCAAAACTCATAAATAATCCCCCTTCCATTTATTAGTTAATTTTATAGATAAAAGCATACAAGGAATGTACTATATACGGGATGACAACTCAAGAAGAATTCGATAGTTTGTGGATGTTGGCGCTTAGATTCAGGCTGTCTAAGTCTATTTGACGCGCTAATTATGTCGGTTTCACTGCGTTGGTTCGCTCATTCGTCGGGTTGCTTGTTTCAGACCCATGAACCAACTTTCTTATCGCTGAATCCGGTTTGGCGCACTTCATCCATGAAACTCTTTTGTGCTGTTATCCATGTTTAGAACACTTCCTTCGGCACTCAAGTCAATTTGGTGCTGTTATCCATGGTTTAGAACACTTCCTTCAGGCACTCAAGTCAATTTGGTGCTGCTAAGCCCTGTTT
>NZ_JBCMYF010000039.1:0-58504 GCF_050483325.1 Metabacillus idriensis | reverse complement strand
AGTTTTCAAAGATCATTTGCGCCATCAGTGGTGACGGCTTATATAATTTAACATGGTCTCTATCGCTGTGTCAACAACCTTTTGAAATATTTTTTTCGTTCTTTCAAATTCAAATTGTTTCTTAGCGACGAAGAATAATATACCATCTATTCCATTCATGGTCAATAGAAATCATTTAATATTTTTGTTAAAATGCTGATCAAATTTTCCGCTGATAATTTTATACAAATTGCTAAGGAGTTCTCTTTTTTCTAATAGAGACCTTTTTTGGACGAACGTTAAGTTTTCATCAATCAGGATGTTGCTGATAATGGATAATTCCTGCTCAACCAGCAGTTCCATTTCCTGTGCTTCTTTATCATTAAAAATGAACCCTTTTGACATATGATCCTCCTCTAAGATGCCTAAGTTTTATCATTATTGCACAAGCTGTATTTTTCTAATCATATTATTAACAGCTTGGCATACATATGAGACAAGAACATTGGGACGGGGTTGATGAGGATGAACAGTTTTTACGTTTTACATGTTAAAAAGATCAAGCAACTTATCATTATTGTGATAGCTGCGCTTTTTACAGCTGGGATATTATATATAGAAAACGTTATGCAATTCCCTGTTTTTTCAACTGCAGATGGTCCTAAAGCCGTTTTCAGAGGCGAAGAAAAGGAGAATAAGGTTTCAATGACTTTTGATATTAGCTGGGGAGATGAGAAAGCTAAGCCCATTCTTGAAACATTAAAGCAAAACGGCATTACTAACGCAACCTTTTTCCTTTCTGCGGCATGGGCTGAACGTCATCCGGAAATCGTGAAACAAATTGTAAAGGATGGACACCAGATCGGAAGCATGGGCTATGCCTATAAAAATTATACTTCTTTGGAGGCTGAGGACATTCGCCGCGACATTCTGATGGCACAAGATGTATTTAATGAACTCGGACTGAAGGATATTAAACTCCTCAGACCTCCAACAGGCAATTTCAATCAAGAAATACTTACTATAGCTGAAAGATATGGATATACGGTTGTCCACTACAGTGTTGACTCTGATGATTGGACCAATCCAGGAGTAAATGAAATTGTTAAGAACGTCAATGACAGTGTTCAAGGCGGAGACATTATTCTGCTGCATGCTTCTGATTCCGCTAAGCAAACACAAAAAGCACTTCCCCAGATTGTGGATGGACTGAAACAAAAAGGATTACAAAATGTATCCGTTGCTGAATTAATCGCTAATGGGAATGTGAAAACAACTGAAGTAAAATAAAGATTCATAAAAAAAGCTAAGCTCACATGGGCTTAGCTTTTTTGGCTTGAGAGAATTTCGTTAACAATAATAGCTGGTACGCATTGCAGATGAGAAGCGGAATGAGCATAAGATACAGCCAGTCTCCCTCATTTACGCGGAGAGCAGGGACCCATTCGACAGAAGTAACGACAATCATAAAGAACAAAGCCGGGATGAAAGCCATTTTATTTGTTTGCTGCATTTTGATGTAAGCTACAGCCAGACCAAAAACAACAATGAATAATGCAAGAAGAATATAAGACAGAATCGATTCGCCTTCTGCTGCGAACAGCTGATAGCGGAAATAAATCAAATCAAACACAACGAACAAAATCAGCACGATTTGAATGGCATTCCATAAAGCTGCTGTTTTGAATATGCCAAGACCAAAGCGGTGAATTGTTAAGTACGCAAAAAAGCCCATTTGGCTAATAATACTAAAAATAAAACCAACACCAATCAGCCAAAATAAAATGGAGAGGATTTCAACAAGATCAAAAGAGACAAAAAATTTCTGATACTCTCCCCATCTTAAAGCAAAGCCGACGATGCTTGTGCTGACGCCTCCGACAAGCAGAGTCGTCAAAAACAAACGAACCCAATTTCTACTGTTCAATGCAGTTTCCCCCAATATGTAATCTACTCATGAAATTTTACCAATGTCTTTCTTAAAAAGCTATTTTAATTCCCAGTATAAAAACCTTTAGATAATTCATATTAAAAATAAGCAACTTGATTATGAAAGGAGCTTTGCAAACATGACTAAGCGAAGGTTGCTCTCATTATTATCGCTAGTAGCCATATGTTCCTTCCTTGCAAGCTGTTCACCAAAGGATCAGCCTGCAGGACAGCTTGATTATGAAGAAACAAAAAAAATGGTTGTTGATATACTAAAGACCGATGATGGAAAAAAAGCAATACAGGAAATTTTGAAAAATGATGACATGAAGCAAAATTTGATCATGGATCAAAAGGTTGTTTCAGATACCATTTCTAAAACACTGACATCTGAAAAAGGCGCGGAATTCTGGAAAAAAACCTTTGAAGATCCGAAGTTCAGTGAAAGCTTCGCCAAAAGCCTGCAGACGGAGCATGAAAAAGTCATTAAAGGATTAATGAAAGACCCTGAGTATCAAGAAATGCTTATTGGCGTTCTCGAAAATCCTGAAATGGAAAAACAAACGGTAAAAGTGCTTCAAAGTCAAGAATTCCGCAAGCATTTACAGCAAGTCATCACAGAAACGATTAATAGCCCGCTCTTCAAAACGAAGATGGAAGAAACCCTCCTGAAAGCTGCTAAAGAAATGAATCAGCAAGGCGGAAGCAGTGAAAGCTCGGGCGGCGGTGAAGGCGGCCAGCAATCAGAGCAAGGCGGACAAAGTGAAACTGGATCTGGCGGGTAATAATCCGCCTCCATTAAATAAAAGATAAAAGCGCCAATCACTTGGCGCTTTTTCCTTATACACTTACAGGCACAAGTTCTGTAACCTTCTTGGCAATTCCTAAGTAAATCTCACCTGTTGGGTGATCTTTTGCGTAAACAGATGGAGCAAAGTCTTCTTCATTCCAGTCCGGCTGCTGCAGCGGAATATTTCCAAGCACAGGCACATCAAGTTCACCTGCAAGCTTTTCTCCTCCGCCTTTGCCAAATACATATTCTTTTTCACCAGTGAGCTTGCTTTCAAAGTAAGACATATTTTCGACTACTCCAATTACCTCATGCTCTGTTCTAAGAGCCATAGCACCCGCTCTTGCCGCTACAAATGCAGCTGTTGGATGAGGAGTCGTCACGATGATTTCCTTACAGGACGGCAGCATGGCATGGACATCGAGTGCAACATCGCCAGTACCAGGAGGCAGATCAAGCAGCAGGTAATCCAGGTCGCCCCATTCTACTTCCTGGAAGAAGTTGTTGAGCATTTTACCAAGCATAGGTCCTCTCCAGATGACCGGAGCATTGTCTTCAACAAAAAAGCCCATTGAGATAACTTGTACTCCAAACCGCTCAACAGGGATGATTCTTTCTCCCCTCACAACCGGTCTTTTTGTAATTCCCATCATATCAGGGACACTGAATCCATAAATATCCGCATCAATTAAGCCGACTTTCTTGCCTAAGCGAGCAAGTGCAACGGCCAGGTTCACGGATACAGTAGACTTGCCGACTCCGCCTTTTCCGCTTGCAATCGCAATAAACGTCGGCTGCTTTCCGCTAGAGAGCAATGAAGGATCTTCAGGCTTTGCAGTTTGATATTTCGCGATGACTTTTTGAGGAAGCTCAGTGAAACGGAGGCCCACTGTTGCAGCGCCTGTTTCCTTCAGTTTAGCAACAATTTCCTGCTGCAGCTGCATTTGTTCAGATGTACCTGTTTTGGCAATCGCGACTTTCATGCTAATATGATTTTTCTCTTCTTTTATGGAAACTTCTTCAATTGCATTTAATTCTTCTAATGTTCTATGTAAAAAAGGTTCTTCTAAATTCCCGACAATTTTACGAGCTGTTTCCTCATTCAGCATGATAACCACCCTTTGTTGTATTCGTTTACATCAGTATAACATATATAGACAAAAAAGAGGTATTGCACATTCCGGCCAGAGCATGCAGCAGAAAACAAAAAAATCCTTCACTCAGGAGGATTTTTTTCATGTGTCATATACCTTAAAATGCCGTTATAAATAGATGCAGCCACTTTGTCCTGATATTCTTCCGTCCCAAGAAGCCTGGCCTCTTCCGGGTTAGACAGGAAGCCTACTTCTACTAACGCACCCGGTTTATCAATGTGTTTCATTAGGTAGATCGTGTTCATTTGTTTTGCTATTCTGTCTGTATTCTCTAAATTCCTTCTTAGTTCATCTTGAATGAATTTTGCCACCTTTTCATTCTCCTTCATTTTGGAATGATAAAAAGTCTGGGCCCCGCTCCACTCATTAGAGGGAATGGCATTCAAGTGAATACTCAAATACAAATCTGCTTCGGAATCATTAATCATGTGCAGCCTTTTCCTCAAATCCTGCCCTTTTCTCTTTGAATATCCTTTTGTATTCTTTTCAGCAAGATCTGTATCCGTTTCACGGGTGAGAAGGACTAATGCTCCCTGTTCTTGAAGATAATCTCTAATCTGCTTGGAGATGGAAAGTGCAATATCTTTCTCAAGATGTTCTTTTCCTACCGCCCCACCGTCTGGTCCTCCGTGGCCCGGGTCTATGTAAATCACTTTTCCCGTTAAAGGCAGATTCCACGATTTCCAGGAGCTGTCGTTGCCAAATTGAAACTGAAATAATAGGAGTAATAAAATAAAGCCTGCACCAAAGCCAAACCATCTTAGCTTTCTTCTCATCTTTTCCCCTCCTGCTCGTCCTTTACCACTATATGGCGAACCAGCAGGAAATATGATAAGCTATCCAATTTTTAATGGAGACGAAGTTTCAGCCGTTTTTCTCCTTTTTCAAAACCCTCAGACCACCACAAATGAATTAAAAACTCACAAGCATAGTAGATCGATTCGTTTTTGAAATCATTTTCTCCAGGGTTTCCCCATATCAGCATGTAGTCAAACAGCTGGTCAACAAGCAGTTTTTCTTCCCGTCTCGATCTGGCATTCACAGTCTGCATAGTTTCCCCAAAAAATCCAAACCTGCTGTAGCTTGCACCAAGCAGATAGGCCTCAATGGAAAAATCAATGCAGCCATCTTCTATAGCTGAGTAGTCAAATTTACCGGAATGCATAAAAACACCAAAGCACTCGTAAGCTTTTGTTTTCAGCTGAGTTAACGTAAGGTCCTTAAGGATGCTTCGTTCATAGTTGATTTGCTTTTCTCTTCTTTTATCTGAAAGTGAAGTGATATTTTCCATCATATAAATGCCCCCTCACTCTATTGTCCTACTTTGCATGTTTATCATACGCGGTAAAGTTTTCAAATCTCAGGTGGGAGGACAGCATATTTTAGACAACAAAAAAACCACAACATAATGTTGTGGTTTTGGAAAACGAATTAACGTTTTGAGAACTGAGGTGCACGACGAGCGCCTTTAAGACCGTATTTTTTACGTTCTTTCATACGAGCGTCACGAGTTAGAAGACCAGCGCGCTTTAAAGTGCCGCGGTATTCTGGGTCAGCTTCTAATAATGCACGAGAGATACCATGACGGATTGCGCCAGCTTGACCAGCAAATCCACCGCCGTTAACGCTAACTAAAACATCATAGCTTCCAGTTGTTTCAGTTAAGTTTAATGGTTGTTTAATATCTTCGATTAAAGCTGCGAATGGGATATAATCTTTTACTTCACGATCGTTGATAACAATACGGCCTTCGCCTGGAACCAGACGAACACGCGCTACTGAACTTTTACGACGGCCAGTACCGTAATATTGAACCTGTGCCAAATTAATAACCTCCTTAATAATTAACCGCGAAGTTCGTAAACTTCTGGTTGTTGTGCTTGATGTGGATGTTCGTTGCCAGCATATACATGTAATTTTTTGTACATTTGACGTCCTAATGAACCTTTAGGAAGCATTCCGCGAATTGCTAATTCAAGCATTTTCTCAGAGTAGTTTGTACGCATTTCAAGAGCTGTTCTTGATTTCAAACCGCCTGGGAATTGGCTGTGACGGTAGTAAATCTTGTCAGTCAATTTTTTACCAGTAAGTTCGATTTGTGCTGCATTGATGATAATCACATGATCACCAGTGTCTACATGTGGTGTGTAAGTTGGTTTGTGTTTTCCACGAAGTACAGATGCTACTTCGCTAGCAAGACGACCTAAAGTTTTGCCGGCCGCATCTACTACGAACCATTTACGTTCAACTTCAGTTGCTTTCGCCATATATGTTGTACGCATGTTTTTCCCTCCTAAATATCTTTCAGTTGTTAAAATTTAATCATTCTATTTCAAAACACAAATTAAACTCTTCCGGGGCTTTATTTGTGGGGTTGAAATACATACCATATGATATATTATAACGTTCAGGCAACATTGTCAAGAAAATGTTACACCTGGTTTAGTTGTCATAATAAACTTTCCACAAATATAATCCAGAACCCGGGGCTGTTTTGCCGCATAAGGAACGATCCTGCGCTTTCAGTATCTCCGGAATCTGATAAGGATCCAGAGCTCCGCGCCCTGTATTGATCAGAGTTCCGACCAATATTCTTACCATGTTATAAAGGAAGCCATCACCTACAAACCGAAATGTAAGCATGTCATCTTCTTCATAAAATTCGATATCATATAAAGTTCTTACCCGGTCTTCTTTATCTGTTTTCGCAGAACAGAAACTGGTAAAGTCATGAGTGCCGATCAGAAATTTAATCGCTTCTCTCATTTTGACGTAATCAAGTTTATAAGGATAATGATAGGAATAATTTCGATTAAATACATTCCGGATTGCAGAACGGTTTATTTTATAACGGTACTCTTTCGCTCGGACATGATATCTTGCATGAAAGTCATCGTTTACAAATGAAACGGACTGAAGCGCAACGTCCTCAGCAAGCAGTGAATTTAATGCATTTGGCCAGCGGTCCTCAGGAATATATATGTCCGTATCAAAATGCAGAACCTGTCCGACTGCGTGGACCCCTGCGTCCGTTCTTCCCGATGCAAATACTTTTACTTCTTTTCCTTTATGAAGCCTTTTAAGACCCCTTTCAATCTCACCCTGGACGGTTCTCAGATTCGGCTGAATTTGAAAGCCGTTAAATCTGGTTCCATCATATCCGATTGTGCATTTTACCCTCATAATAAGCTCCTATGAACGCAATAGTAATAGAACAATACCTACACCGACTAAAATGGCCAGAATACCTGTATCGAGGATTCCCCATTTCAGCTCGCGCAGCTTTGTTCTGCCCTCGCCGCCCTGATATCCGCGCGCTTCCATAGCTGTAGCAAGTTCCTCGGCCCTTTTAAACGCACTTATAAACAGCGGCACTAACAGCGGTATGATGGCACTGATCCTTTGTTTGACAGGTCCGCTTGTAAAATCAACGCCTCTTGCCATCTGCGCTTTCATGATTTTATCCGTTTCTTCCATAAGTGTTGGAATAAACCGGAGTGAGATCGACATCATCAATGCGAGTTCATGGACAGGCAGACCGATTTTTTTAAAAGGATTAAGCAGACTTTCCATCCCGTCTGTTACTTCGATAGGAGTAGTAGTTAATGTCAGGATCGTCGTAAGAAGAATAAGGAACAGGAAACGCAGGGAAATGAAAATCCCCTGTCTGACTCCTTCTTCATGAATCGATAGAAAACCAAATTCAAACAGAAGAGGCCCTTCTTTAGTGACCAGTATGTGCAAAATAAAGGTAAATAAGATAATCCATATAATCGGCTTCAAGCCATTCAGCAAAAATCTTGGCGGCAATTTGGTAGAAGCGACAATAGAAAGCGTGAAGATGCCAAGAATTGCATAGGTCATAGTATTATTAGCAAAAAAGACAATAAAGACAAACAAAAAGATCATCGTCAATTTCGAACGCGGATCCATCTTATGAATGAGAGAACTTCCAGGAACATATTTTCCAATGATCATACTGCTCATCATTTTGGGCCACCCTTTATCTCAGATGCAACCTGATGAACCAAATCATCAATGGAAAGTGAGATCCCTTTCAGTTCCTTGCCAAGCTTTTGTTCGATTGTTGTTTGTAGCTTTACCGTTTCCGGAAGATCAAGCCCTGCAGAAATTAACGTTTCTGAATGGCTGAATACTTCTTCAGGAGTTCCCTTCATTTGAACAGTTCCTTTGTGCATGACGATGATTTCATCTGAATAACGGGCCGCGTCTTCCATGCTGTGTGTGACAAGAATGGTCGTGAGAAAGCGATCTTGATGAAGGGTATAGAAAAGATCCATGATCTCTTTTCTGCCGCTTGGATCAAGTCCTGCTGTCGGTTCATCGAGTACAAGCACTTTCGGCTCCATAGCAAGAACACCAGCAATGGCGACACGTCTCATTTGTCCGCCGCTTAAATCAAACGGCGATTTTTGAAGTACCTCAGCAGGAAGTCCTACTCGTCTTAATGCATCTGCCGCCTTCACTTTCGCTTCTTCAGGCGGCACGCCGAAGTTCAAGGGGCCAAACATAATATCACGTTCCACCGTTTCCTCAAACAGCTGATGCTCAGGAAACTGAAAGACAATCGCAACCGATTGGCGGATTGATTTTAAATTCTTATTTTTCTTAGAAGCTTCAATTTTGCGGTCCCCGATAGAAACAGATCCCTTTGTTGGCTTCAGCAGGCCATTTAGATGCTGCAGGATGGTAGATTTGCCTGATCCCGTATGTCCGATAATCGAAACAAACGAACGATCTTTAATCGTCAGATTGATGTCATAAAGGGCAAGACGTTCAAAAGGGGAATGAACTTGGTACCTGTGCTCTAACTCTTTGAATGTAATGTCCATAGTTCGTTCACCAGGCTTTCTTCATCTAGATGGTTGCGTGTCAGATTAACCCCTGCTTCTCTCAGCTTCATGCTCACTCTATATGGAAAAGGGAGATCAAGACCAATTTCAACTAGCTTCTGATCAAGCTTGAAGATTGTCTCAGGTGTACCTTCAGCGAACTTTTCCCCGCCATTCATGACAATAATCCTGTCAGCCTTCGAAGCTTCTTCCAGATCATGAGTAATCGATATGACCGTAACGATCCCCTGATCTTTTAGTTCCCTTACTGTTTCCATGACTTCTTTTCTTCCCTGGGGATCAAGCATGGAGGTTGCTTCATCTAAGATGATAATTTGAGGCTGGACAGCTATGACACCAGCTATGGCAACACGCTGCTTTTGTCCTCCTGAAAGATGGTGCGGCTCTTGATCGAGAAATGCTTCCATCTTCACTTTATGTGTAGCCCACTCCACACGCTTTTTCATGACTTCCCGCGGCACTCCGTGATTTTCTAAACCAAAAGCCACATCATCCTTTACGGTTGTACCGACAAATTGATTATCAGGATTTTGAAAAACCATGCCAATCTGCTTTCTTATCTCCCAAACTGAATCTTCATTAAGAGTGATGCCGTTTACGATTACGTTACCGTTCTGAGGCAGTATCAGACCATTCAGGACTCTCGCAAGTGTAGACTTGCCCGAGCCGTTATGACCGACAACCGCAAGCCACTCTCCCTTGTTTACACTTAAGGAAACGGAGTTCAATGCGGGTCTTGCGTCCTCTTCGTGATAACGGAATGTCAGTTCATTCACATGAATGATCGGCTGTTCCATCGCTGCCTCCCTCACCTGTGTTCTTATTATGAAAACATGCAACTGCACGTTCATAAAAAAACACCTGTACTCTTCTATTCTCTCTCTGCTAACACTTAGAATGCCCCCTCAGAGCCTGTATAAAAGCAGAGGGGCTTTAAGTGTATAAAAAAAGGGCATAGATCCAGTTTCTAAAAACTGACCCGCCCTTGGAGTAACTAAATATAATTAAACTAATTCGATAATAACCATTGGTGCTCCGTCGCCGCGGCGAGGTCCAAGTTTCATTATGCGAGTGTATCCACCTTGACGCTCTGTATAACGTGGTGCGATATCACCGAATAGTTTTTGAAGTGCATTTTGCGTGCCTTCTTCGTTTGCTACCTCGTTACGGATGTAAGCAGCAGCTTGGCGGCGGGCATGAAGATCCCCACGTTTACCTAAAGTAATCATTTTTTCTACAGTTGAACGTAATTCTTTCGCACGAGCCTCAGTAGTTTCAATGCGCTCGCTGATAATTAAATCTGTAGTTAGATCACGAAGTAACGCTTTACGTTGAGCACTTGTACGTCCTAATTTTCTGTAAGGCATTATGTGTTCCCTCCTTCGTTTAATACTGTATGTTAATTTTAGAAACACGCGAAAACGCTAGTTAACTTGTTAACTAGTCGTCAGTCGTCTTTACGAAGACCTAAGCCAAGTTCTTCTAGTTTCGCTTTAACTTCTTCCAAAGATTTACGACCTAAGTTACGAACTTTCATCATGTCTTCTTCTGTTTTATGAGCAAGCTCCTGTACAGTGTTGATGCCTGCACGTTTTAAACAGTTATAAGAACGAACTGACAAATCCAATTCTTCGATCGTCATTTCTAAAACTTTTTCTTTCTGGTCCTCTTCCTTTTCCACCATAATCTCAGCGTTTTGAGCTTCATCTGTAAGCCCTACGAAGATATTAAGATGTTCAGTCAGAATCTTTGCACCAAGTGCAATCGCTTCTTTTGGACCTGTGCTTCCGTCTGTCCACACATCAAAAGTAAGTTTATCATAGTTCGACACTTGACCTACACGTGTATTTTCTACTTGATAAGACACGCGGGCTACAGGTGTGAAAATTGAATCGATTGGGATAACGCCAATTGGCTGATCTTCTCTTTTGTTTGCATCAGCCGGAGTATATCCGCGTCCACGCTTCGCAGTCAATCTCATACGGAAATGTGCACCCTTCGCTAATGTAGCAATATGAAGGTCCGGATTTAGAATTTCAACATCACTGTCGTGAGTAATATCTGCAGCCGTTACAACTCCTTCATCCTGTACGTCAATCTCAAGCGTTTTTTCTTCCTCAGAATAAATCTTAAGAGCAAGTTTTTTAATGTTTAAAATGATTGTTGTAACATCTTCAACAACGCCTTCGATTGTAGAGAATTCATGGAGTACACTATCTATCTGGATTGATGTTACAGCGGCACCAGGGAGTGAAGATAAGAGAATACGACGTAAGGAGTTACCCAAAGTAGTACCATATCCACGCTCGAGTGGTTCGACGACGAATTTACCGTACTTGGCATCGTCGCTGATTTCAACCGTTTCGATTTTTGGTTTTTCAATTTCTATCATCTATAAACCCTCCTTCAAAACGTCGAAACCCCGGCTAGACAAAAGCAAGCTTTTAGGTGTGTCTAACCGAAATTCCCCATTATAAAGTCCCGAATGTGCACAACAACAAATAGTTATTTCTGCGAGAACTTTTTACTGTATCATAACCCATTATTGACAGGGATACAAAATCTATACAGAAAATTTATACACGACGACGTTTTGGCGGACGGCATCCGTTATGTGGAACCGGAGTAACGTCTCTGATAGCTGTTACTTCTAGACCAGCAGCTTGAAGTGCACGAATTGCAGCTTCACGGCCTGCGCCTGGTCCTTTAACAGTTACTTCAAGAGTTTTCATACCGTGTTCGATTGATCCTTTAGCTGCAGCTTCAGCAGCCATTTGTGCAGCAAATGGAGTGGATTTACGTGATCCTCTGAATCCCAGTGAACCTGCACTTGACCAAGAAAGAGCGTTACCATGTACGTCTGTAATAGTAACAATCGTGTTGTTAAATGTTGAACGAATATGAGCGATACCTGCCTCAATATTCTTTTTTACGCGACGCTTACGAGTGTTCGTTTTACGAGCCATTGTGGGTTAACCTCCTTTACCTTATTTTTTCTTGTTCGCAACCGTACGACGAGGTCCTTTACGAGTACGAGCGTTATTTTTGGTATTTTGACCACGAACAGGTAAACTGCGACGATGACGCAAACCGCGGAAACTGCCGATCTCAATCAGACGTTTGATGTTTAAAGAAACTTCACGACGAAGGTCTCCTTCAACTTTCAGCTTGTCTACGATATCACGAATTTTACCTAATTCTTCTTCTGTTAAGTCACGCACACGAGTATCTTCAGAAACACCAGCCTCAGCTAGTACTTTTTCAGCAGTTGGACGACCAATACCGAAAACGTATGTTAATGAAATAACTACGCGTTTGTCACGAGGAATATCTACACCAGCAATACGAGCCATTTAAAGCTGCACCTCCTTTAGTTTTAGCCTTGTTTTTGTTTATGTTTTGGATTTTCACAAATTACCATTACTTTGCCTTTTCTGCGAATAACTTTGCATTTTTCACAGATTGGTTTAACCGATGGTCTTACCTTCATGATTTCTCTTACCTCCTTAGTTGCGGAGTGTTTTATTTAAAACGGTACGTAATTCTGCCACGAGATAGATCATATGGTGATAATTCTACCGTAACTTTGTCTCCAGGTAAAATACGAATAAAATGCATGCGGATTTTTCCAGATACATGCGCTAAAACCGTATGACCGTTCTCAAGCTCAACTTTGAACATTGCATTTGGCAATGTCTCCTGTACAGTACCCTCTACTTCAATTACATCGTCTTTCGCCATTCACTTTTCTCCCTTCTTCAAATCAGCAACTTGCTCATTGACAAACTTTGTTAAGGCAAACCGAAGTTTCCCGTTTGTCACACGACCTGTTTCATATATACTGTTCTGAACTTCCGGAGATACGCAATCAATAAATTCTAGATGATTAACATTCTTCTTTTTCGGGGAGTGAAACAATCGATTCTCTCCATCAGCTATCAAAACGAATCGTTCATCGAGAATATTGATCACAACAGCATATTGTCCAGCTTCTCTGCCTTCAGTAATATAGACAAACTGACCTATGCGCGGACTCGATTCGGCTTCGTTCAAACAATATCACCTTCGGATCAGGCTTTAGTTAAAATTTCATAGCCAGTTTCAGTAATAGCAATTGTATGTTCAAAATGAGCACACATCTTGCGGTCTTGCGTAACAACTGTCCAGTTGTCAGAAAGAGTTCTTACGTAACGGCTGCCGGCATTAACCATTGGCTCAATTGCCAAGACCATGCCTGGTTTTAACCTCGGACCTTTGTTTGGCGGACCATAATGCGGAATCTGCGGATCTTCATGTAAATCCTGTCCAACGCCGTGTCCAACATATTCCCGAACGACCGAGAATTGATGCTGTTCAACATACGTCTGAATAGCGTGTGATATATTGGATAGTCTCTCGCCAGGCTTTGCTTCAGCAAGCCCTTTGTATAAGGATTCCTCTGTTACTTCAAGAAGTCTTTCAGATTCCAGAGAGATTTTTCCAACAGGATATGTCCAAGCAGAGTCACCATGATAGCCATTATACTTAGCACCGATATCAATGCTGATAATGTCTCCTTCACGCAATACTCGATCTCCAGGTATTCCGTGAACGAGCTCCTCATTCACTGAAGCACAAATGCTCCCGCGAAAACCATTATAACCTTTAAAAGAAGGAATTGCATTGCTTCCGCGTATAAACTTTTCGGCAATTACATCCAGCTCTTTTGTAGTAATTCCAGGCTGTATATGTTTTTGGAGTTCCTGGTGGGTCAATGCGACAATGCGACCAGCTTCACGCATGATTTCAATTTCACGTGGAGTCTTACAAATGATCATTCACCTAATCCTCCAAGCAGTTCATTAACGTCAACGAAAACCTGCTTAATGTCCTGTTGTCCATTAATATTACGCAAATATCCTTTTTCTTCATAGAAATTCAGCAAAGGTTGTGTCTGTTTGAGGTTCACTTCAAGTCTGTTTGCAACAGTCTCTTCGTTATCATCTTCTCTTTGGTAAAGTTCTCCGCCACATTTGTCGCAAATTCCTTCAGCCGCAGGAGGGTTGAAAACGAGATGATATGTTGATCCGCATTTTTTGCAAATACGGCGACCTGTAAGACGCTCCATAAGGATGTCTTTATCAACCTCGATATTAATGACGTAATCCATTTTTCTATTAAGATCTGACAGAATTTGTTCTAAAGCTTCAGCTTGAGCAACTGTTCGCGGGAATCCATCTAAGAGGAAACCTTTTTCACAATCATTCTTGCCCAATCTCTCACGGACGATACCAATTGTAACTTCATCAGGAACAAGTGCACCTTGATCCATGAAGGATTTTGCTTTAAGACCTAATTCAGTTTCACCTTTAATAGCAGCTCTGAACATATCCCCTGTTGAGATATGAGGGATTTCATATTTTTCAACGATTCGTTCTGCCTGTGTGCCTTTACCGGCTCCTGGCAGACCCATAAGAACTAAATTCAAGAATATTACCCCCCTCAGTCTCTAGTTAGAAGGAAAGGGACCCAAGTCCCATAACCTTACTGTTTAATAAATCCTTTATAATGACGCTTAACAAGCTGACTTTCAAGTTGTTTCATCGTTTCAAGAGCAACCCCTACTACGATCAACAAGCTCGTTCCGCCAATCTGTGCAGAAGCTGGCAAGTTAGCGAACTTAATAAAGAATACAGGAAGAACTGAGATAGCTGCTAAGAAAAGAGAACCAACAAACGTCAGTCTGTATAAAATTTTAGTCAAATATTCTTGCGTATTTTTACCAGGACGTATGCCCGGGATATATCCGCCTTGCTTTTTCAGATTCTCAGACATTTGTTCCGGATTAACCTGAACGAATGCATAGAAATAAGTGAAAGCAATGATTAGTGCGACGTAGACCACCATACCAATTGGCTGTGTATAGTCAAACGTTTTTGTAATCCAGTCAGTGACATCATTGGATCCAAAGAATGATGCAATCGTTGGCGGTGTAATAATGAACGAAACCGCAAAGATGACAGGGATTACGCCAGCCGGGTTCACTTTAAGCGGAAGGTGAGTAGACTGACCTTTCGCCGGTGCACGACCTGCTGAGTTCTTCGCATATTGAATTGGAATCTTGCGAAGAGCCTGCTGAATGAAGATAACTCCAACTATAATCGCGATTACCGCTAATACTATCAGCGCAACTTTTACAATATTCAAGAAAAGCTGATCTCCAGCGTCCTGGAATTGTTGTGCATAGATTTGATTAAGAGTTGTAGGGATTCCTGCTGCAATCCCTGCAAAGATGATAATGGAGATACCATTGCCAACACCCTTAGAGGTAATTTGCTCTCCTAACCACATTAAAAAAGCAGTACCTGCTGTTAAGACAACTGCAATTAAAAGGTACGTTGCAATACCCGGGTTTTCAATTAATAATCCCCCAGCGAGATTATTAAAACCGTAAGACATACCCAACGCTTGGATGAAACCTAGTACAATCGTAAAATACCTAGTAAATTGTGCTAGTTTACGACGGCCAACTTCACCTTGCTTTGACCACTCAGTAAATTTCGACACTACATCCATCTGCAGAAGCTGCACAATAATGGATGCTGTAATGTACGGCATAATTCCCATCGCGAGGATCGAAAAGTTATACAGTGCACCACCGCCGAACGTGTTAAGAATTCCGAAAACGTTCATTTCATCCTGAGCCTTTAAAACGTCAGCGTTGACGCCAGGCACAGGGATGAAAGTTCCAATGCGAAAAATAATTAACATTAAAAGGGTGAACAAGATTTTATTGCGGATATCACCCACGCGCATAAAATTGGAGATTGTCTTAAACATTAAATCACCTCAGCTGAACCGCCAGCAGCTTCAATAGCTTCTTTAGCAGATGCAGAGAATTTGTTAGCTTTTACAGTAAGCTTTTTCTCAAGCTTGCCGTCGCCAAGTACTTTCACGCCTGATCTTACTTTGCTGATCATGCCAGCTTCAAGTAAAAGTTCAGTTGTTACTTCAGTACCGTCTTCAAAAAGATTTAATTTGTCTAAGCTCACGATCGCGTAATCTTTACGGTTGATGTTCGTAAATCCGCGTTTAGGAAGACGACGGAATAAAGGAGTTTGACCACCTTCGAATCCAGGGCGAACACCGCCGCCAGAACGAGCGTTTTGTCCTTTATGACCTTTACCAGACGTTTTACCGTTACCAGAACCTGTACCACGGCCAACACGATTGCGTGTTTTGCGTGACCCTTCTGCTGGTTTTAATTCATGAAGTTTCATCGGGACACCTCCTTGATATTAGAGATCTATATTATTGTTCTTTAACTGTAAGCAAATGAGATACTTTGTTGATCATGCCGCGGATAGCTGCATTGTCTTCAAGTACAACTGTTTGATGCATTTTTTTAAGACCTAGTGTTTTAACAGTAATACGTTGGTCTTCTGGGCGACCAATCACACTGCGAGTGAGGGTAATCGCTAATTTGTTTGCCATCATGTTTCCCTCCTTATCCTAACAATTCTTCAACCGACTTGCCACGTAGCTTCGCAACTTCATCAGCGCGTTTAAGTTCTGTTAATCCAGAAATTGTAGCACGGATCATGTTAATTGGAGTGTTAGAACCTAGTGATTTTGACAAGATGTCACTAACTCCTGCTAATTCTAGTACTGCACGAACAGGACCACCAGCGATAACACCAGTACCTTCAGATGCAGGTTTTAAAAGGATGTTTCCAGCACCGAATCTACCGATGACTTGGTGAGGAATAGTAGTACCAACCATAGGTACTTCAACAAGGTTTTTCTTAGCGTCTTCGATCGCTTTGCGAATCGCTTCTGGCACTTCTTGTGCTTTACCAGTACCGAAACCTACATGACCGTTTTTGTCGCCGACAACTACTAATGCAGCAAAGCGGAAACGACGTCCACCTTTAACTACTTTAGCTACACGGTTTACAGTAACAACGCGTTCTTCAAGCTCTAATTTGTTTGGTTCAATACGACCCATTCTCTGTGTCCCTCCTTTTTTTATTAAAATTCTAATCCAGCTTCGCGAGCAGCTTCAGCCAAAGCTTTTACACGGCCATGGTATAAGTAACCCCCGCGGTCAAATACAACAGATTTAACACCTTTTTCAATCGCACGCTTAGCAACTAATTCGCCAACCTTTTGAGCTGCATCGATATTAGCTTTTGCGTCAAGATTAAGATCTTTATCTAAAGTAGAAGCACTTGCAATTGTAACTGATTGAAGATCGTCAATTACTTGAGCATAGATGTGCTGATTAGAACGAAATACGTTTAAACGAGGACGAGCAGTTGTTCCAGATAATTTCGCGCGAACACGGCCGTGTCTTTTCTTACGTACAACGTTTTTATCAAGTTTCGTAATCATCTAGGTCACTCCTTTCTTATCATCTAGGCGATATTACTTCGCTGTTTTACCTTCTTTACGACGTACATATTCACCTTCGTAGCGGATACCTTTGCCTTTATAAGGCTCTGGCGGACGAATAGCACGGATGTTTGAAGCGATAGCTCCAACACGCTCTTTATCAGTACCTTTTACGATAATTTTCGTATTTGATGGTACTTCAATTTCGATTCCTTGTTCAGGAACGATTTCTACAGGATGTGAGTATCCAACAGCTAGAACTAGCTTGTTGCCAGATTTAGTAGCACGGTAACCGACACCTACTAATTCAAGACCTTTTTCATATCCTTTAGAAACGCCCTCAACCATGTTGCCTAAAAGGCTGCGAGTTGTACCGTGAAGAGCACGATGTTCTTTTTGATCAGAAGGACGTGTCACAGTAAGTACGTTATCTTCAACTTTAACGTTGATATCAGAGTTAAAAGTACGAGTTAATTCACCTTTAGGTCCTTTAACAGTTACAGTGCTTTCGTTGATAGTAACTGTTACACCTGCAGGGATTTCAAGTGGTTTTTTACCAATACGAGACATTCATGTACACCTCCATTCTATTTCAGGTTCTTACCAAACGTATGCTAGAACTTCTCCGCCAGCTTGCTTCGCACGAGCTTCTTTGTCAGTTAAGACACCTTGAGAAGTAGATACGATTGCAATTCCTAAACCGTTAAGTACGCGTGGTACTTCGTTAGCTTTAGCGTAAACGCGTAATCCTGGTTTACTGATACGTTTCAAACCAGTGATAACACGCTCGTTGTTTGATCCGTATTTAAGGAAAATACGAATGATACCTTGTTTGTTATCTTCTACATATTCAACATCACGAACGAAACCTTCACGCTTAAGAATTTCAGCGATCTCTTTTTTCGCTTTAGATGCAGGAATTTCTAATTTTTCATGACGAACCATATTCGCGTTACGAATACGAGTAAGCATATCTGCAATTGGATCTGTCATTACCATATCAAAATTACCTCCTTCCCGATTATGGGGTATTACCAGCTAGCTTTTTTAACGCCTGGAATTTGACCTTTATATGCGAGTTCACGGAAACAAATACGGCAAAGTTTAAATTTACGCAGAACTGAATGTGGACGACCACAGCGTTCGCAGCGAGTGTACTCTTGTACTTTAAACTTTTGAGTGCGTTTTTGTTTCGCAATCATTGACTTTTTAGCCACGTTTTCGCCTCCCTATTTCGATTATTTTTGGAATGGCATACCGAACTGAGTTAATAACTCACGAGATTCTTCGTCAGTGTTAGCAGTTGTAACGATGACGATGTCCATACCACGAACTTTTGATACTTTATCATAATCAATTTCAGGGAAGATTAATTGTTCTTTAACACCTAATGTGTAGTTTCCGCGTCCGTCAAAAGACTTTTTAGAGATACCGCGGAAGTCACGTACACGTGGTAATGATACAGAAACTAATTTATCTAGGAATTCAAACATGCGCTCGCCGCGAAGAGTTACTTTCGCACCGATAGGCATACCTTCACGCAGACGGAATCCTGCAATTGATTTTTTAGCTTTAGTGATAACCGGCTTTTGACCTGAGATAGTTGTTAACTCTTCAACAGCTGTGTCAAGAGCTTTTGAGTTAGATACTGCGTCACCAACACCCATGTTGATTACGATCTTCTCAAGCTTTGGAACTTGCATCACTGATTTATAGTTGAACTTGCTCATTAAAGCAGGTGTAATTTCTTTTTGATACTTTTCTTTAAGGCGGTTCATGCGAGGACCTCCCTTCCTTATTTACTATTTATCTAAAGTTTCACCAGATTTTGTTGCAACACGTACCTTTTTGCCATCAACCACTTTGAATCCAACACGAGTTGGTTCACCAGATTTAGGATCTAGTGGCATAACATTTGATACATGGATAGGTGCCTCTTGGCTGATGATGCCGCCTTGAGGATTTGATTGAGAAGGTTTTGAATGCTTCTTCATAATGTTGATGCCTTCAACAAGTACTCGGTCTTTCTTAGGAAAAGCAGCAAGAACTGTGCCTTGTTTACCTTTATCTTTACCTGAGATAACCATTACCTTATCACCTTTTTTTACATGCATCCTAGTCGCACCTCCTTAGTAAGGCTGTCTATTTTCGATTTATAATACTTCTGGAGCAAGAGAAACAATTTTCATAAAGTTATTTTCACGCAATTCACGTGCAACTGGTCCAAAGATACGAGTTCCGCGAGGGCTCTTGTCATCTTTAATGATTACACATGCATTTTCGTCGAAGCGGATATACGTTCCGTCTTGACGGCGAGCACCACTTTTTGTGCGAACAATTACTGCCTTAACAACGTCACCTTTTTTAACAACGCCTCCTGGTGTTGCTTGTTTGACCGTGCAAACAATAACATCACCAATACTAGCAGTTTTACGTCCAGATCCGCCAAGAACTTTAATAGTAAGTACTTCACGAGCACCGGAATTGTCAGCAACTTTTAAACGGGATTCTTGTTGAATCATTTACGTTACCTCCTTTCGGAAAAATAATCCGAACAATATTAGATAATAACAGCTTCTTCAACAATTTCAACTAGACGGAAACGTTTAGTAGCTGATAAAGGGCGAGTTTCCATGATTTTCACTACATCGCCAACTTTAGCTTGGTTGTTCTCATCATGAGCTTTGAACTTTTTGGAGTATTTAACACGCTTGCCGTAAAGCGAATGCTTTTTATAAGTTTCGACAAGAACAGTGATCGTTTTATCCATTTTATCAGAAACTACACGTCCAGTGTAGACTTTGCGCTGGTTGTTGCGTTCACTCATTCTGCAACCTCCTCTCAGGATTATCGATTATTAGCAGCGATCTCTCTTTCAGTGATCACAGTTTTCATACGAGCGATCGATTTACGTACTTCACGAATGCGAGCAGTGTTTTCAAGTTGACCTGTCGCTAATTGGAAACGAAGGTTAAACAACTCTTCTTTTAGTGATTTTACTTTTTGTTCAATTTCAGCAGTGGTAAGATCACGAATTTCATTAGCTCTCATTTGATTCACCACCAATTTCCTCGCGTTTAACGAATTTTGTTTTGATTGGTAATTTGTGAGATGCAAGACGCAATGCTTCGCGTGCTACTTCTTCAGAAACACCAGCAATCTCAAACAAAACTTTTCCAGGTTTAACGACTGCTACCCAGCCTTCTGGAGCCCCTTTACCGGAACCCATACGTACCTCTAGAGGTTTAGCCGTATAAGGCTTAGAAGGGAAAATTTTGATCCAGACTTTACCGCCACGTTTCATGTAACGAGTCATCGCAATACGAGCTGCCTCGATTTGACGATTTGTAATCCATGAAGCTTCTAGAGCTTGAATACCGAACTCACCGAAGTGAACTTCTGTACCGCCTTTAGCACGACCGCGCATTTTTCCACGGTGTTCTCTGCGATACTTAACGCGTTTTGGCAACAACATAATTATTTTCCTCCTTCCTCTTTTTTCTTCTTAGTAGGAAGAACCTCTCCACGATAGATCCAAACTTTAACGCCTAATTTACCATAAGTAGTGTCAGCTTCAGCTGTACCATAGTCAATATCAGCACGAAGTGTGTGAAGTGGAACAGTTCCTTCACTGTAATGTTCAGAACGAGCGATATCAGCACCGCCAAGACGACCAGATACCATTGTTTTGATTCCTTTTGCACCAGCGCGCATAGCACGTTGAATTGTTTGCTTTTGTGCACGGCGGAAAGAAATACGGTTTTCTAATTGACGAGCGATGTTTTCAGCTACTAATTTAGCATCTAAATCAGCTCTTTTAATTTCAAGAATGTTGATGTGTACACGCTTGCCAGTTAATTGGTTAAGAGCTTTACGAAGTGCTTCAACTTCAGTACCGCCTTTACCGATTACCATACCTGGCTTAGCAGTGTGGATCGTAATGTTAACACGATTAGCAGCACGCTCGATTTCAATCTTAGAAACAGAAGCATCGCTTAAACGTTGGTTGATATATTCACGAACTTTAATGTCTTCGTGTAAAAGATTAGCATAATCTTTACCAGCGAACCATTTAGATTCCCAATCACGAATGACACCAATGCGAAGACCGACTGGATTTACCTTTTGACCCACGGATTATCCCTCCTTCTTTTCTGATACAACGATTGTAATGTGGCTTGTGCGTTTGTTGATTGCACTGGCACGGCCCATTGCGCGTGGACGGAAACGTTTTAGAGTTGGACCTTCGCCTACATAAGCTTCAGTTACAACCAGGTTGTTAATGTCCATTTCATAGTTGTGCTCTGCATTTGCCACAGCAGATTTTAGAACTTTTTCAATAATTGGAGAAGCAGTTTTCGGTGTGTGACGAAGAATCGCTACCGCTTCACCTATTTGCTTTCCTCGGATAAGATCAATTACTAAACGAGCTTTACGAGGAGCAATACGTACTGTTCTTGCAACGGCTTTAGCTTGCATTTAAAAGCCTCCTCTCATTAACGTCTTGTTTTTTTGTCGTCAGCTGCATGACCTTTATACGTACGTGTTGGAGCAAACTCACCGAGTTTGTGTCCTACCATATCTTCAGTAACGTATACAGGAACATGTTTGCGACCGTCATATACAGCGATCGTTTGACCGATGAATTGTGGGAAAATAGTAGAACGACGAGACCAAGTTTTGATCACTTGTTTTTTCTCTGACTCGTTTAACTTTTCAACTTTTTTGAATAAATGCTCATCTACGAATGGTCCTTTTTTCAAGCTACGGCCCATACTTGTACCTCCCTTCGCGATTGCGCTACGGTTCCTTCGAACCGTAGAACCATCACGTTATTTTTTACGACGACGTACGATGAATTTATCGGACTTATTGGTTTTCTTGCGAGTTTTATAACCAAGAGTCGGTTTACCCCAAGGAGTCATTGGAGACTTACGTCCGATTGGAGAACGACCTTCACCACCACCATGAGGGTGATCGTTAGGGTTCATTACAGAACCACGAACTGTAGGTCTGATGCCTAACCAGCGTGAGCGTCCAGCTTTACCAATGTTGATAAGTTCATGCTGTTCATTTCCTACTTGACCGATAGTAGCACGGCAAGTAGCAAGAATCATGCGAACCTCACCAGAATTCAAACGAACTAATACGTATTTGCCTTCTTTACCAAGTACTTGTGCAGAAGTACCGGCAGAACGTACTAATTGTCCGCCTTTTCCAGGTTTTAATTCGATGTTGTGGATTACTGTACCTACTGGGATGTTTTGAAGAGGAAGTGCATTTCCAACTTTAATATCAGCCTCAGGTCCAGAAACAATTTGTAAACCTACTTCTAGGTTTTTTGGAGCAAGGATATATCTTTTCTCACCATCTGCATAATTGATAAGTGCAATGTTTGCAGAACGGTTCGGATCATACTCGATTGTAGCAACGCGTCCTGGTATACCATCTTTATCGCGTTTAAAATCGATAATACGGTATTGACGTTTGTGACCGCCGCCTTGATGACGTACAGTAATTTTACCTTGGTTGTTACGACCGCCTTTTCTATGAACAGGCGCTAGTAATGACTTTTCTGGTTTGTTTGTTGTAATCTCAGCGAAATCAGAAACTGTCATGCCGCGACGACCATTTGAGGTTGGTTTGTACTTTTTAATCGCCATCTCGTTTCCCTCCTATCTTGAAAAATGTATTAGACTTCGAATAATTCGATTTCTTTGCTGTCAGCTGTTAATTTAACAACTGCTTTTTTACGCTTATTAGTAAGACCTGTATAACGACCTACACGCTTATATTTGCCTTTGTAGTTAAGTACGTTAACTTTCTCAACTTTAACGCCAAAGATCGCTTCGATAGCATCTTTAACTTGAGTTTTGTTAGCTTTAACGTCTACTTCAAACGTGTATTTTTTCTCAGTCATTAAGTCTGTTGAAAGTTCAGTGATTACGGGGCGCTTAATAATATCACGAGGATCTTTCATTATGCAAGCACCTCCTCTACTTTTTGCACCGCTGCTTTCGTAATAACAAGCTTATCATGGTTAAGTACATCTAAAACGTTAATAGAATTAGCTGTAAGAACTGTAATGCCAGGGATGTTACGAGCTGATAATTCAACTGTTTCGTTTACATCAGCAGTAACGATCAATGCTTTCTTCGCAATTGAAAGACCTGTAAGAATAGAAGTCATTTCTTTTGTTTTAGGAGCATTCATTAGTAAGTCTTCTAATACTAATACGTTGTTTTCTTGTACTTTAGATGATAAAGCTGATTTGATCGCTAAGCGGCGAACTTTTTTTGGTAATTTGTAAGAATAGCTGCGTGGTGTTGGACCGAATACGATACCACCGCCGCGCCATTGTGGTGAACGGATAGACCCTTGACGAGCACGTCCAGTACCTTTTTGACGCCAAGGCTTACGACCTCCGCCTCTAACTTCTGAACGACCTTTAACTTTATGGTTTCCTTGTCGCAAGGAAGCTCTTTGCATGATAACCGCTTCGAATAAAACGTGCTGATTAGGTTCGATACCAAATACGGAATCGTTTAGCTCGATTTCCCCAACGTTTGATCCGCTTTGGTTTAATAATGCTACTTTCGGCATTATCGAATTCCTCCTTTCTTAGAAAAATTAGTTAGATTTAACAGCTTTTTTCACTGTGATAAGTGATTTTTTAGGTCCAGGTACGTTACCTTTGATCAATAGAAGGTTACGCTCAGCGTCAACTTTCACGATCTCAAGGTTTTGAACAGTAACGCGCTCTCCGCCCATGCGGCCTGGCAATAATTTGTTTTTGAATACTCGGTTAGGAGCAACAGGACCCATTGAACCTGGGCGACGGTGGTAACGAGAACCATGTGACATCGGTCCGCGAGATTGGTTATGGCGTTTGATTGAGCCTTGGAAACCTTTACCTTTCGATACTCCTGTTACATCTACTACATCTCCAGCAGAGAAAATATCAACTTTGACTTCCTGACCAACTTCATACTCACCAGCATCTCCGCGGAATTCCCTTACGAAGCGCTTAGGTGCAGTATTAGCTTTTGCAACGTGTCCTTTTGAAGGTTTGTTAGAAAGTTTGTCGCGTTTGTCTGAGAAACCAACTTGAACAGCTGCATAGCCGTCACTTTCAACAGTTTTCAATTGAAGAACAACGTTTCCAGTAGCCTCAATTACTGTTACCGGGATAAGGTCACCCTTTTCCGTGAATACTTGAGTCATACCGATTTTTTTACCTAAGATTCCTTTGGTCATTAGTCACACCTCCTATAATGTGTTGTAAAATCTATTTTTGAAATTAAAGTTTGATTTCAATGTCAACGCCTGACGGCAAGTCTAATCGCATTAATGCATCAACAGTTTGTGGTGTTGGGTTAATGATATCGATCAAACGTTTGTGCGTGCGCATTTCAAATTGCTCACGAGAATCTTTGTATTTGTGTACCGCACGAAGAATCGTATAAATCGATTTTTCAGTTGGCAACGGGATCGGACCAGAAACGTTAGCACCTGAACGTTTTGCTGTTTCAACGATCTTCTCAGCAGATTGATCAAGAATTCTGTGATCATATGCTTTCAAACGAATACGAATTTTTTGTTTTGCCATTATTTTCCCTCCTTTTCGCCTACTTTTAAAATAGACTTTCTCCGTAGAAATTTTCCGTACACTCGCCATGGCAAAGCGGCCGTGTGTATCGGCAACCTCCTACTTCATCGCAGTCAAAGACCAACATTGTCTATTATATAAAAAATCCGTGCCCAATGCAAGAAGAAAATAAAGTTTTTACTTTCTTGCGCACTTTTACTATTATACATACTTCATAGTCTTATGACAAGCAAATCAGCAAATGGAAAATGTTTTTGCTTCTTGACTTAAATACTTCAAATAAATGAGGTTTTTCATATAAAAAAAGGCGAGCATTAAGCTCGCCTTTTAGAAAGTAGAATTACTCAGTGATCGTAGCTACGACACCAGCGCCTACTGTACGTCCGCCTTCACGGATTGAGAATTTAGTACCTTCTTCAATCGCGATTGGAGCGATAAGTTCAACAGTCATTTCGATGTTATCGCCAGGCATAACCATTTCAACGCCTTCTGGAAGTTGAATGATACCAGTTACGTCCGTAGTACGGAAGTAGAACTGTGGGCGATAGTTAGAGAAGAATGGAGTGTGACGTCCACCCTCTTCTTTTGAAAGAACGTAAACTTCTGATTTAAATTTAGTGTGTGGAGTGATTGTTTTTGGCTTAGCAAGAACTTGTCCACGTTGGATGTCTTCACGAGAAACCCCACGAAGAAGTGCTCCGATGTTGTCGCCAGCTTCTGCATAGTCAAGAAGCTTACGGAACATTTCAACACCTGTTACAGTTGTAGATTTTGGCTCTTCAGTGAAGCCGATGATGTCGATAACATCTCCAACTTTAACTACGCCGCGCTCTACACGTCCTGTAGCAACTGTTCCACGACCAGTGATTGAGAATACATCCTCAACTGGCATCATGAAAGGTTTTTCAGTGTCACGAGCTGGAGTTGGGATATACTCGTCAACTGCGTTCATAAGTTCAACGATTTTCTCTTCCCACTCAGCTTCGCCTTCAAGAGCTTTAAGAGCAGAACCTTTGATTACTGGAATGTCATCGCCAGGGAAGTCATATTCAGAAAGAAGATCACGAACTTCCATTTCAACTAATTCAAGTAACTCTTCGTCGTCTACCATGTCACATTTGTTCATGAATACAACTAGGTAAGGAACACCTACTTGACGAGAAAGAAGGATGTGCTCACGAGTTTGTGGCATTGGGCCGTCAGAAGCAGAAACAACTAGGATTCCGCCGTCCATTTGTGCAGCACCAGTGATCATGTTTTTAACATAGTCAGCATGTCCTGGGCAGTCAACGTGTGCATAGTGACGAGTTTCAGTTTCGTACTCAACGTGTGCAGTTGAGATTGTGATTCCGCGCTCGCGCTCTTCTGGAGCAGCATCGATCATGTCGTATGCCATTGCAGCACCTTTACCGCTACGTTTAGCTAATACAGTTGTAATAGCAGCTGTTAAAGTTGTTTTACCGTGGTCAACGTGTCCAATTGTACCGATATTGGCATGCGTTTTTGAACGGTCGAATTTTTCTTTACCCATTCTAAATTCCTCCTTAGAGTCATGATTCATTATATAGATTGCAGAAAGTGAAACATGTCCACTTTCTATTCATACATAAGTAGTTATACTTCAATAAAAGGTGAAAATCAATTATTCACCTTTATTTTTTTTGATAATTTCTTCAGAAATTGATTTTGGAACCTCTTCGTAATGATCAAAGTGCATTGAGAATGTTCCGCGGCCTTGAGTATTTGAACGTAACGCAGTAGCGTATCCAAACATCTCAGAAAGTGGAACCATTGCACGAACAACTTGAGCATTTCCGCGTGCTTCCATACCCTCTACTCGTCCGCGACGAGAAGTGATATCACCCATGATATCTCCCATGTACTCATCAGGGATTACAACTTCAACCTTCATAACAGGTTCAAGGATAACAGGGTTACACTTAGATACAGCGTTTTTAAGAGCCATAGATGCAGCAATCTTAAACGCCATTTCACTAGAGTCAACATCATGGTAAGAACCATCAACCAATGTAGCTTTTACATCGATTAGAGGGTACCCAGCTAGAACACCATTTTTCATAGAGTCTTCTAGACCAGCTGCAACAGCAGGCACGTATTCACGCGGTACTGTTCCACCTACTACTTTGTTTTGGAACTCAAAGCCTTTTCCTTCTTCGTTTGGTTCAAATTCTACCCAAACGTGTCCGAACTGACCGCGTCCACCAGATTGGCGTGCGAATTTACCTTCAACTTTAGCAGAGCCACGGAAAGTTTCGCGATACGCAACCTGAGGAGCACCAACGTTAGCTTCAACTTTAAATTCACGTCTCATACGGTCAACAATGATATCAAGGTGAAGTTCACCCATACCAGAGATGATCGTTTGACCTGTTTCAGTATCAGTGTGAGCTTTGAAAGTTGGATCTTCTTCAGAAAGCTTTGTTAAAGCTGTAGACATTTTGTCTTGGTCAGCTTTAGATTTTGGTTCAACAGATAGTGAGATAACCGGCTCTGGGAAATTCATTGATTCCAAGATAACTTGGTTCTTCTCATCACATAAAGTATCACCAGTTGTAGTGTCTTTAAGACCTACAGCCGCAGCAATATCTCCAGCGTATACTGTTGAGATTTCCTCACGAGAGTTAGCATGCATTTGCAGGATACGTCCTACGCGTTCACGCTTGCCTTTCGTTGAGTTCTGTACGTATGATCCAGAATTCAAGACACCTGAATACACACGGAAGAATGTTAATTTACCAACATAAGGGTCCGTCATAACTTTGAATGCAAGTGCTGAGAATGGACCCTCATCACTAGATTCACGAGCTACTTCATCCTCACTGTCAGGTAATGTACCTTTGATTGCCGGTACATCTAAAGGAGAAGGCAGGTAATCTAGAACTGCGTCCAGCATTAACTGAACACCTTTGTTTTTAAATGCAGATCCGCAGATTACTGGGTAGAATTCTACATTTACAGTTCCTTTACGGATAGCAGCTTTCAATTCATCGATTGTAAGCTCTTCACCTTCAAGGTATTTCATCATAAGCTCTTCGTCAAGTTCTGCTACAGCTTCTACAAGCTTTCCGCGCCACTCTTCTGCAAGATCTTTATACTCATCAGGAATTTCCATAGCCTCTGAGCGAGTTCCCAGGTCGTCTTCGTAGATATATGCAACATTCTCTACTAAGTCAATAATACCTACAAACTCATCTTCAGCACCAATTGGAAGTTGGATAGGATGAGCATTAGCTTCAAGACGGTCATGCATAGTTTTTACAGAGTATAAGAAATCCGCACCGATTTTATCCATTTTATTAACGAATACTACACGCGGTACTCCGTAAGTTGTTGCCTGGCGCCATACTGTTTCAGTTTGAGGCTCAACACCTGATTGAGCATCAAGTACTGCTACTGCACCATCAAGTACACGAAGTGAACGTTCAACTTCAACTGTGAAGTCTACGTGTCCCGGTGTATCGATGATGTTTACGCGATGACCTTTCCACTGAGCAGTTGTAGCAGCAGAAGTGATTGTGATACCACGTTCTTGCTCTTGCTCCATCCAGTCCATTTGAGAAGCACCTTCATGTGTTTCACCAATTTTATGGATACGTCCAGTGTAAAACAATACACGTTCAGTAGTAGTCGTTTTACCGGCATCGATGTGAGCCATGATGCCGATATTACGAGTTTTGTCTAAGGAGAACTCTCTTGCCATTTGGGTTTTTCTCCTTCCTATTATAAGGATTAGTATATTTTATGGTTTGAATCCTACCAGCGGTAGTGAGCGAATGCTTTGTTAGCTTCAGCCATTTTGTGTGTATCTTCACGTTTCTTAACTGATGAGCCAGTGTTGTTAGCTGCATCAAGAATCTCGTTAGCTAAACGCTCTTCCATCGTTTTTTCACCGCGAAGACGAGCGTAGTTTACTAACCAGCGAAGACCAAGAGTAGTACGGCGGTCAGGGCGAACTTCAACAGGAACTTGATAGTTAGCACCACCAACACGACGAGCTCTTACCTCAAGAACTGGCATGATGTTTTTAAGTGCTTGTTCAAACACTTCGATTGCTTCTTTACCTGAACGCTCTTTCACTAAGTCAAAAGCAGTGTAAAGAATAGTTTGTGCTTTACCTCTCTTGCCGTCTACCATAATTCTGTTGATTAGACGAGTAACAAGCTTTGAGTTGTAAAGTGGATCTGGTAATACGTCTCTTTTTGTAACAGGACCTTTACGTGGCATGTTATATCCTCCCTTCATGCTATAATCTTAAGCTTTATATTACTTAAGGCATTATTTTTTTGGTGCTTTTGGTCGTTTTGTACCGTATTTAGAGCGGCCTTGCATACGCTTGTCAACACCAGCAGTGTCTAATGCACCGCGCACGATGTGATAACGTACACCCGGTAAATCTTTTACACGTCCGCCGCGGATAAGTACAACACTATGCTCTTGCAGGTTGTGTCCGATACCAGGAATGTAGGCAGTTACCTCAATTCCGTTAGTTAAACGAACACGAGCATATTTACGAAGAGCCGAGTTCGGTTTCTTCGGTGTCATTGTACCAACACGAGTACATACTCCGCGTTTTTGCGGTGATGATGTGTTTGTTTGCTCTTTTTTGAAGCTGTTGTAACCTTTGTTTAACGCAGGAGAAGTTGATTTTTCAACTTTGCTTACGCGTCCCTTGCGAACTAATTGGTTAATAGTAGGCATGTTAATGTCCTCCCTTCTCGAAGTTTAATACCACACATCCAGGTGGTTCATATTTGGGCAAAAACAAAGTTTTTGCAGAGGATTTAAAACCCTTGGCAAAAACGGTTTTAATTGATAATAGCTACAGTTACTGCTCCTACTTCTATTCCGCAAGCTTTTCCAAGCTTTTTCATAGAGTCAACCATATTAAAGGGAATGTCCTTCTGTTCAGCGAGCTCAGTAATCATTTGAATGATTCTTGAATCAGCGTCTTCAGCAATGATCAGTTCCTTTACTTGATCAAGTTTTAGAGCCTTTACTGTTTGCTTCGTACCAACAATAATTTTATGTGCCTGCGATACTTTTTCATAAGACATAAAAATATATCCTCCAAAGCAACAGGTTTTAATTAAGCACCTAGAACATACTAACATCGTAAGAGATGGATGTCAACTAGATCAATGAAACATTTTTCTAGAATCGTCCATCTCTTTTTCAGTTAGTTAGTAATTAATCTACAGTTACAGTTTCATCTTCCGGCTGTATGCGGGGAATTGGATTAACGCGTCTATAGCGCTGCATTCCAGTTCCGGCAGGCACAAGCTTACCGATGATCACATTTTCTTTCAAGCCGAGCAGTTCATCACGCTTGCCTTTAATCGCAGCATCCGTCAGGACACGAGTTGTTTCCTGGAATGATGCAGCGGATAAGAATGAATCTGTTTCAAGTGATGCTTTTGTAATACCAAGCAGGATCGGACGTCCTGTTGCCGGGCGTTTGCCTTCAAGCAATACCTTTTTG
Organism: Metabacillus idriensis; assembly: GCF_050483325.1. Lineage (GTDB taxonomy): Bacteria > Bacillota > Bacilli > Bacillales > Bacillaceae > Bacillus_P > Bacillus_P idriensis_A. The sequence goes on along the minus strand of NZ_JBCMYF010000039.1, from coordinate 28,296 downwards.
TTGGCATCTGTAAATTGGTGAACATCAAGCAATGTACCAGGCAATACATCTGTATCTCCTGCATCCATTACCCGAACTTTGCGAAGCATTTGGCGAACCATTACTTCAACGTGTTTGTCTCCAATTTCTACCCCTTGCATACGGTATACTTTTTGAACTTCACGAAGCAGATATTCCTGAACAGATGTGATGTCTGTTACTTTCAGCAATTCTTTAGGGTCGATTGAACCTTCAGTAAGTTCCTGACCGTGTGTAATTTTGTCGCCTTCAGACACTTTAAGTCTGGCGTTGTAAGCAGCTGTGTAAGTGCGCGTTTCAACATTGCCTTTAATAACGATTTCTTGTTGTCTGTCACGAACTTCATTAATCTCCACTACTACACCATCAATTTCAGAGATGGTTGCCTGACCTTTAGGGTTTCTCGCTTCAAATAGCTCCTGAATACGAGGTAAACCTTGAGTGATGTCATCTCCGGCAACACCGCCTGTATGGAACGTACGCATTGTAAGCTGAGTTCCCGGTTCTCCGATAGATTGGGCAGCGATAATACCGACTGCCTCTCCAACTTCAACCTCGGTTCCTGTAGCCAAGTTGCGTCCGTAGCATTTTTTACATACACCATGGCGGGTGTTACATGTAAATGCAGAACGGATCCATACTTCTTCTATACCAGTTTCAACAATCGCTAAAGCAAGGTCTTCAGTAATAAGATCATTTTCAGAAACGATGACTTCACCAGTCTCCGGATGTTTAATTGTTTTGCGTGCATGACGACCAATTAAACGCTCTTCTAAATGCTCGATTACTTCTGTGCCTTCTTTAATCGATTTCGTCAAGATGCCGCGGTCCGTTCCACAGTCTTCATCACGAATGATGACATCCTGCGCAACGTCAACGAGACGTCTTGTCAAGTAACCTGAGTCAGCTGTTTTAAGGGCAGTATCGGCAAGACCTTTACGCGCACCATGTGTTGAGATAAAGTACTCTAACACTGTTAAGCCTTCGCGGAAACTTGATTTGATTGGGAGTTCGATAATACGTCCGGCCGGGTTGGCCATCAGTCCGCGCATTCCAGCAAGCTGCGTAAAGTTAGATGCGTTACCACGGGCTCCTGAATCACTCATCATGAAGATCGGGTTGCGCTTATCAAGAGAAGCCATCAGTTTGCCCTGGATGACATCTTTAGACGCACTCCAGATGGAAATAACACGTTCATAGCGCTCTTCTTCTGTAATCAGACCGCGTTTGAATTGTTTAAGAACATTATCAACTTTAGCCTGTGCCTCTTTTAAGATCTCTTCTTTTTCGCGCAGTACGATGATATCTGATACACCAACCGTAATACCGGCTTTTGTAGAGTATCTGAATCCAAGATCTTTCATGCGGTCAAGCATTTTAGATGTTTCGGTAATATGGAATTTCTTAAAGATTTCAGCAATGATTTTACCTAAGATTCCCTTTTTGAAAGGAGGGATAATCTCTTGGCTTTGAATGAATTCTTTCACATTCACATTTGCATCAATAAAGAATTTTTCCGGTGTTTCATCTTCAATGTTGCTCTTAGTCGGTTCATTCATATACGGGAATGAAGGAGGAAGAATTTCATTGAAAATCAGTTTTCCTACTGTTGTTACAAGCAGCTTTTTGCGCTGTTCATCCGTAAATGATTCGTTAGGCAGCGAGCTTGCTTGAACAGCAATACGAGTGTGAAGATGCACATATCCGTTTTGATATGCAAGCAAGGCTTCATTCGTATCTTTGAAGACCATTCCTTCGCCGACAGCTTCTTCGCGTTCTAAAGTCAGGTAGTAGTTTCCGAGTACCATATCCTGAGAAGGAGTAACAACAGGTTTTCCGTCTTTAGGATTTAGAATGTTTTGAGCTGCAAGCATCAAAATGCGTGCTTCTGCTTGAGCTTCAGCAGACAGAGGTACGTGAACCGCCATTTGGTCACCGTCAAAGTCAGCGTTATATGCTGTACATACTAATGGGTGAAGACGAATTGCACGGCCTTCTACAAGCGTAGGCTCAAATGCCTGAATTCCGAGTCTGTGAAGTGTAGGCGCGCGGTTAAGGAGAACTGGATGCTCTCTGATAACTGCTTCTAATACATCCCAAACCTCAGGAGATACACGCTCTATTTTACGTTTTGCACTCTTAATGTTGTGTGCTAAGCCTTTTTCAACAAGTTCTTTCATAACGAAAGGCTTGAATAATTCAAGAGCCATTTCTTTCGGCAAGCCGCATTGATACATTTTCAGGTTCGGTCCTACAACAATAACGGAACGGCCAGAGTAGTCAACACGTTTACCAAGAAGGTTTTGACGGAAACGTCCTTGTTTCCCTTTCAGCATATGTGAAAGAGATTTAAGAGGACGATTGCCTGGTCCAGTAACCGGACGGCCGCGTCGGCCATTGTCAATCAGTGCATCAACAGCTTCTTGAAGCATGCGTTTTTCGTTCTGTACGATGATGCTTGGAGCACCAAGGTCCAATAAACGTTTTAAACGGTTGTTGCGGTTAATTACGCGTCGGTACAAATCATTTAAGTCAGAAGTCGCAAAGCGTCCTCCGTCTAATTGAACCATTGGACGAAGTTCAGGCGGGATAACTGGAAGAACATCAAGGATCATCCAAGATGGCTCATTGCCTGAATTACGGAATGCTTCTAACACTTCTAAACGTTTGATTGCACGAGTTCTGCGCTGGCCTTGTGCTGTTTTAAGCTCTTCTTTAAGCTGATCAACCTCTTTATCCAAATCGATGTCAGAAAGAAGTTTTTTGATCGCTTCTGCACCCATTGCAGCCTGGAAAGTTGAGCTGTATTTATCACGGTATGCTCTGTATTCTTTTTCAGAAAGCAGCTGTTTTTTCTCAAGCGGCGTGTCGCCTGTTTCTGTAACCACGTAAGAAGCGAAGTAAATCACTTCTTCTAGTGCACGCGGAGACATATCAAGGACTAAGCCCATGCGGCTAGGAATGCCTTTAAAATACCAAATGTGAGAAACAGGGGCAGCAAGTTCAATATGCCCCATACGCTCACGGCGAACCTTAGCACGAGTTACTTCAACTCCGCATCGATCACAGACTACACCTTTGTAGCGAACTCTTTTATATTTTCCGCAATGACATTCCCAGTCCTTAGTAGGACCGAAAATGCGCTCACAGAATAAACCGTCTTTTTCTGGTTTTAATGTACGATAGTTAATCGTTTCTGGTTTCTTAACTTCACCGAATGACCACGAGCGAATTTTATCAGGTGAAGCGAGACCGATGTTCATATACTCAAAGTTATTTACATCTAGCAAGGGGCCTACCTCCCTTTTCGTCTTCAGGTTTTACCCTTATTGCTTACTATTCTTTAATAACTGCGTCTTTTTCTTTTTCCATGGCTGCTGATGAAAGATCATCCGGCTGATCATTCAAGGATAAACCTTCTGATTGCTGTCCTTCTTCATCATCTTCTAAGTCTCTCATTTCGATTTCTTTTTCGTCGCTTGAGAGAATCTTAACATCCATACCTAAGCTTTGAAGCTCTTTGATTAATACTTTGAATGATTCTGGAACTCCCGGTTCCGGAACATTTTCGCCTTTAACGATTGCTTCGTACGTTTTCACACGTCCGACAACATCATCTGACTTAACTGTGAGAATTTCTTGAAGAGTATAAGCTGCGCCATAAGCTTCAAGCGCCCACACTTCCATTTCTCCAAAACGCTGTCCGCCAAACTGGGCTTTACCGCCAAGAGGCTGCTGCGTAACAAGTGAGTAAGGACCTGTTGAACGGGCATGTAATTTATCATCAACCATGTGAGCAAGTTTGATCATGTACATGATTCCTACTGATACACGGTTATCAAACGGTTCGCCTGATCGGCCGTCATAAAGAACTGTTTTAGCATCACGTGCCATTCCAGCTTCTTCAAGAGTAGACCATACATCTTCCTCGCGTGCACCATCAAATACAGGAGATGCAACGTGTAAACCAAGTTTGCGCGCTGCCATTCCAAGATGCAGTTCAAGTACCTGACCGATATTCATACGGGATGGTACGCCCAGCGGATTTAACATGATATCTACTGGTGTGCCGTCAGGAAGGTAAGGCATATCTTCTTCTGGAAGAATTCTTGAGATAACACCTTTGTTGCCGTGACGTCCGGCCATTTTATCCCCTTCAGAAATTTTACGCTTCTGAACGATGTATGCACGGACTAACTGGTTAACTCCCGGTGGAAGTTCATCGCCGTCTTCACGGTTGAACACTTTAACATCAAGAACGATACCTCCGCCTCCGTGAGGAACACGAAGTGAAGTATCACGTACTTCCCTTGCTTTTTCACCAAAGATTGCATGTAGAAGGCGTTCCTCTGCAGTCAGTTCAGTAACCCCTTTTGGTGTAACCTTACCTACAAGTAAATCTCCGTCTTTTACTTCAGCACCAACACGGATAATTCCGCGGTCATCCAAGTTGCGAAGCGCATCTTCTCCGACATTCGGGATATCGCGTGTGATCTCTTCAGGTCCAAGCTTTGTATCACGAGATTCTGATTCATATTCTTCGATATGAATAGAAGTATAAACATCATCTTTCACTAGACGCTGACTCATGATGATGGCATCCTCATAGTTGTAGCCATCCCATGTCATGAATGCAACCATAACGTTGCGTCCAAGTGCGAGTTCGCCTAGTTCCATAGATGGTCCGTCAGCAAGGATTTCACCTTTAACAACTTCATCGCCGGCACTTACGATCGGGCGCTGGTTGTAGCAGGTACCTTGGTTAGAACGGATGAATTTAAGCAGGCTGTACTTATCCAAGTTGCCTTTTGTTTTCACGCCATCCACATCTTCATAGCGTCGTACCCAGATGTTTTTAGCTTCTACTTTTTCAACAACTCCAGGGAACTTACAGATGACTGCAGCACCAGAGTCTTTGCCTGATACGTACTCCATGCCTGTTCCGACAATCGGAGACTCAGGGTTCATAAGCGGTACTGCTTGTCGCTGCATGTTCGCTCCCATTAGGGCACGGTTGGAGTCATCGTTTTCTAAGAAAGGAATACATGCTGTCGCAGCAGAAACTACCTGTTTAGGAGATACATCCATGTAATCCATTCTGTCACGGGACATAACGGTGTTTTCACCGCGGAAACGGGAAACGATGTCCTCATCAATGAATGAACCATCATCTTCTAAACGAGCGTTTGCTTGGGCAACTACGTAATTATCTTCTTCGTCTGCTGTTAAGTAATCGATGCGGGCAGTTACTTTCCCTGTTTCAGGATCGACGCGGCGATATGGCGTTTCAATGAACCCAAAGCGATTAACTTTAGCATAAGAAGAAAGTGAGTTGATCAAACCGATGTTTGGTCCCTCTGGCGTTTCAATCGGACACATGCGGCCATAGTGAGAGTAATGAACGTCACGCACTTCAAATCCAGCGCGTTCACGTGTTAATCCACCAGGTCCAAGTGCAGACAGACGGCGTTTATGAGTTAATTCAGCAAGCGGATTTGTCTGATCCATGAACTGCGATAACTGAGAGCTTCCGAAGAACTCTTTAATTGACGCAATAACAGGACGAATGTTTATCAGCTGCTGAGGTGTAATTGTATTTGTATCTTGAATGGACATTCTCTCGCGCACAACACGCTCCATACGAGAAAGACCGATTCTGAATTGATTTTGAAGAAGCTCTCCTACAGAACGCAGACGACGGTTTCCTAAATGGTCGATATCATCTGTGTCTCCTACTCCATGAAGCAAGTTAAAGAAATAACTGATAGAAGACAGGATGTCAGCAGGCGTAATATTCTTAACGTTTTCTTCAACATAAGCATTGCTGATCACGTTAATGACTTTTTCACCTTCTGAATCAATAGGAGCATAGATTTTAATTGATTGAAGCGTTACATCTTCTTCAACAACTCCGCCAGATGGCGTAATTTTTCTGAAGCCTACTCCACTCTCTAAATTAGGAATGATTCGGTCAAGAGTACGTCTATCAATTAAAGTATCTTTTTCTGCAATGATTTCGCCAGTTTCAGGGTCTACTAATGTTTCAGCAAGACGCTGATTGAACAGGCGGTTTTTAATATGAAGCTTTTTGTTGATCTTGTAGCGTCCTACACTTGCAAGATCATAGCGTTTTGGATCAAAGAATCTTGAATCCAGCAAGCTTTTCGCGTTATCCACTGTTGGAGGCTCACCAGGGCGCAGACGCTCATAGATCTCAAGAAGAGCTTTTTCTGTGCTTTCTGTGTTGTCCTTATCAAGTGTGTTGCGCAAGTATTCATTTTCACCGAAAAGATCGGTGATTTCTTGATCAGAGCCAAACCCTAGTGCGCGCAAAAGAACCGTTACCGGCAATTTCCGAGTGCGATCAATACGCACATATGCAACATCTTTAGCATCTGTTTCGTACTCTAACCAAGCGCCACGGTTTGGAATGACAGTTGCAGTAAAGCCTTTTTTACCATTTTTATCGACTTTTCCGCTGTAATAAACACTTGGTGAACGTACGAGCTGTGATACGATAACACGCTCAGCACCGTTAATCACAAATGTACCTGTTTCAGTCATCAATGGGAAATCACCCATGAAAACATCCTGATCTTTTACTTCACCAGTTTCCTTGTTAATTAAACGCACCTTCACACGAAGCGGTGCAGAATAGGTAACATCGCGCTCTTTAGATTCCTCTACTGAATATTTAGGATCACCTAAACTATAATCAATAAATTCCAGCGAGAGGTTACCAGTGAAGTCTTCGATAGGAGATATGTCCTGGAACATTTCTCTAAGACCCTCATCAAGAAACCACTGATAGGAAGAGGTTTGAATCTCAATAAGATTTGGTAATTCTAACACTTCACTAATACGTGCATAACTTCTGCGTTGGCGGTGTCGTCCATACTGAACTAGTTGACCTGTCAACTGCTTCACCCCTCAAATCAAGCGTAATATAACTTGTAATATGTACTCGTAAATCACTCTATTAACCACCAATACACATACAAGGAGAAAACAAAAATAAAAAGGTCTCTATAAATTAGAAAACCACTTTTGTAAAACGTACTATTGATTTTATAAGTTTTTCCATCTGTCCTATATTTATACATTTACCTCAAAAAATAGAGACTTATGGAATATATATATTGGCATTTTATAATATTAACATAGCGAAAAATACGAGTCAATCTTTTTCTGCTCTGATAATATAGTAGCCTTTATCCTTTTTGACTGTAACAACTTCTTTAAACATCTCATCCATTTTCGCAATAGCCGATGGGGCTCCTTGCTTTTTCTGAATGACAACCCATAATTCTCCTCCCGGCAAAAGAGATTCAAAGCTTTTTTCAAAAATCTCGTGAACAACCTTTTTTCCTGCACGGATAGGAGGATTAGTAAGGACAGCCGCATACTTTTTCGAAGGATCAACATTTTCAAAAAGATTGCTTGCGATAATATGGACATTTTTCACATCATTTGCTTCTGCATTCACTTTCGCAAGTTCTACCGCTCTCTCATTAACATCAATCATATCAACTGTGAGATCCTTGAATTCTTTAGCAAGCGAGATTCCGATTGGTCCGTATCCGCAGCCAACGTCCAGCAAGTCGCCTTTTTGATCAGGCAGTGTAAATGTTTCAATCAGCAGTCTTGAACCAAAATCGACTTCATTTTTAGAAAAAACGCCGCGATCACTTTGAAAATGAAAGGAACTCCCTCTTAAAGTAAACGTCCATGATTTACGATTACTCTCAGCCTCTGGCTGACTTGAATAATAATGATTTGTCATCTTTTTCCCTCCATGTTAAAGGAGTATAGCAAATCATGCTATTTTTCATACCTCTTTATCACTAAAAAATCAACTTCCTGTCAAACGTGAAAAAAAAGCTCGCTATATGAATTAAGCGAGCTTTGTCTTTTTGGAATTACTTAACTTCTACAGAAGCGCCAACTTCTTCAAGTTTGCCTTTGATTTCTTCAGCTTCTTCTTTAGCGATTCCTTCTTTAACAGCTTTAGGAGTGTTGTCAACTAATTCTTTAGCTTCTTTCAAGCCAAGACCAGTGATTTCACGTACTACTTTGATAACTTTGATTTTTTGAGCACCAGCGCTAGCAAGTACTACATCAAATTCAGTTTGCTCAGCAGCAGCTTCGCCACCAGCAGCGCCACCAGCCATTGCTACAGGAGCAGCTGCAGTTACGCCAAATTCTTCTTCGATTGCTTTAACTAAGTCGTTTAATTCTAAAACAGTCATTTCTTTAACTGCTTCAATGATTTGTTCTTTAGTCATTGTATATTTCCTCCTTATAAACCTATTAGTTTTTTGTTTTGATACGGGTCAAACAGATTAAGCGCCTTGCTCTTCTTTTTGTTCTGCAACTGCTTTAGTAGCAAGTGCAAGATTGCGGATTGGAGCTTGAAGAACGCTAAGCAACATAGAAAGTAAGCCTTCACGTGACGGAAGGTCAGCAAGAGCTTTAATTTGTTCTACAGTTGCGATGTTGCCTTCGATTACACCTGCTTTGATTTCTAACGCGTCATGCTTTTTAGCAAAGTCGTTAAGAATCTTAGCTGGAGCAACTACGTCGTCATTACTGAATGCGATCGCATTAGGACCTGTTAGGGCGTCATTAAGACCAGTAAGTTCAACATTTTCAACTGCACGGCGAGTCATAGTGTTTTTGTAAACTTTGAACTCGATGCCAGCTTCACGAAGAGTTTTACGAAGTTCAGTAACTTCTGCTACTGTTAAACCGCGGTAGTCAACAACGATTGTTGTTTTGCTGTCGCGAAATTTAGCAGTAATGTCATCTACGATGGATTTTTTTGTTTCGATAGCGCTGCTCATTGATACACCTCCTGTAAGAATCAAAGTCCCACACTTATACCGATCGGTGTTTTCTTTTTAAAAACAAGAAATGCCTCCACGTCAGACATGGAGGCAGTATATATACAAGCGATCTAATAATTTTAGTTCACATATATACACCTCGGCAGGAAATTAAGCTTATGCAAGCACCTACTGTCTTCGGTATAAATGAAGTTATTTAGTTAAACAACATTTTTGATTATATATAAAGTTGACTCTTATGTCAACTATTATTTAACGCCGAAACTTGATGAATCAACTTTAACGCCAGGTCCCATAGTAGAAGCAACAGCTACGTTCTTCATGTATGTGCCTTTTGCAGCAGCAGGTTTAGCTTTTAATAGCGTTTCGAAGATTGTAGTGAAGTTTTCAACTAACTTGCTGTCTTCGAAAGATACTTTACCGATTGGCACGTGGATGTTACCAGCTTTGTCAACACGGTATTCAACTTTACCAGCTTTGATTTCTTTAACTGCTTTTTCAACGTCAAATGAAACAGTGCCAGTTTTAGGGTTTGGCATTAAGCCTTTTGGTCCAAGTACGCGGCCAAGCTTACCAACTTCACCCATCATGTCAGGAGTAGCTACGATTACATCGAAGTCAAACCATCCTTGCTGGATTTTGTTGATGTAGTCAGCATCGCCTACGAAATCAGCTCCAGCAGCTTCTGCTTCCTTCGCTTTTTCACCTTTAGCAAATACTAAAACGCGTTGAGTTTTACCTGTTCCGTTTGGAAGAACAACTGCTCCGCGGATTTGCTGATCGTTTTTACGTGGATCAACGCCTAAACGGAATGCAACTTCAACTGTTGCATCAAATTTAGCTGTGTTTGTTTTCTTTACAAGTTCAATTGCTTCTTGAACTCCATAAGCTTGAGCACGGTCTACTAATTTAGCAGCTTCAACGTACTTTTTACCTCTTTTAGCCATTTTAAATTTCCTCCTTAGTGGTTTTAGCGGAATAACCTCCCACGAATAAAGGTTGCGAACTTGTTAAAAGCAAACTCGCAACCCCTAAAACAAAAACAACAATTAGTCTTCGATGACGATACCCATGCTGCGCGCAGTACCTTCAACCATACGCATAGCTGATTCAACATTAGCTGCATTTAAGTCAGGCATTTTTGTTTCAGCGATTTCACGTACTTTATCACGCTTAACTGTTGCTACTTTATTACGGTTAGGTTCACCAGAACCAGACTCGATACCAGCTGCTTTCTTAAGCAATACTGCAGCAGGCGGAGTTTTTGTAATAAATGTAAATGAACGGTCTTCAAATACCGTAATTTCAACAGGAATGATAAGTCCAGCTTGATCAGCTGTACGAGCGTTAAACTCCTTACAGAATCCCATGATGTTAACACCAGCTTGACCTAATGCAGGACCAACCGGCGGCGCTGGATTTGCTTTTCCAGCAGGAATTTGCAATTTAACCATTTTAATTACTTTTTTAGCCACGAGACACACCTCCTTAAGTCCGTGATGTGGTAATAGGGTAATACCCTCCCACTCATGTCGTTCATTCTTTATATGAATGATAGAAATTAATCAAGTTTTATGTCCCGCACAGCGAGACATACTGACTTATGAAATATTATCACTTTTCTTTTGTGAATTCAAGTTTTTTTCTTATAATTTATCAACTTGAGAAAATTCCAGCTCAACCGGTGTTTCGCGGCCGAACATGTTTACTAACACCTTCACTTTGCTCTTATCTTTATCAATCTCTTCAATTGATCCGGTAAAGTTAGCAAAAGGTCCGTCTATTACTTTTACAGTCTCTTTCAAGTCGAAATCAAGTTCAACTCTCTTTTCTTCCATTCCCATATGTTTAAGGATTGATACAACTTCTTCAGGAAGAAGCGCTGTTGGCTTTGAACCAGAACCGGCTGAACCGACAAATCCTGTCACACCGGGTGTATTGCGGACTACATACCAGGAATCATCTGTCATGACAATTTCAACGAGGACATATCCCGGGAATACTTTTTTCTTTGTTACTTTCTTTTTGCCGTTTTTATAATCTGTTTCTTCTTCTTCCGGAACGACAACACGGAAAATTTTATCTTGCATGCCCATTGATTCTACACGCTTTTCAAGATTCGCCTTTACCTTATTCTCGTAACCTGAATAAGTGTGGACTACATACCAATTTTTCTCCATCTTTTATAGGACGATTTGTCCATTCCCTCCCTGCTTTTTGAAGCTTATATGATGATTTTGCTGCTCTTATTCTTTTTTAAGACAATGAAAAAACCCGTCGAACGGGTTTTTGGGGAAATATAATATTCTCTATTATAGCACGATTTTATATCTATTATTCAATAAAATAAAACGAAAATGACGATCGGTGTTTTATTTTTTAAGACACTAGACGAATTAACGATGAAATTCCAAGATCAATAATGGCGAAAAAGATGACAGCAAAAGCAACAGTTGCAATAACTGTAATTGTATATCGTGTCAGTTCTTTGCCTTTTGGCCAGCTGACCTTTTTCATTTCACGGGATACATCTTTGAAAAAATTAACAATACGCTGCATTTACATTACCTCCAAGAGAATTCAGAAAGCCTGTCATAGAAATAAAGAATCATGTGATGAGTGCTACTTTGTTTCACGGTGGTCCGTATGTGCGTTACAAGCTTTGCAAAATTTCTTGAATTCTAAACGCTCTTCGGAGCTTGACGTGTTTTTCATCGTTGTGTAGTTTCTGCTTCCACAGTCTGTGCAAGCCATAGTAACTTTCTTACGCATTTATGGCACCTTCCGCTAGTCCTTCATTTTTCTATAAAAATGTAACACACGCATGGACCTTCGTCAATGACGCCTAACGTGATTTACATGTTTTTTACATATTGATTTCACGAAGCTCAAGATACCTTTCAAGCTTTCGTTTCACCCGCTGAAGGGCGTTGTCTATAGATTTGACGTGGCGGTTTAACTCTTCAGAAATTTCCTGATAGGATCTGCCGTCCAGGTACAGAACAAGCACCTTCCGTTCGAGATCGCTCAGAAGCTCGCCCATTTTCACTTCGATATCATCAAATTCTTCCTGATTAATAATCAGTTCTTCCGGGTCCATGACTTTCGTTCCTGAAATAACATCCATCAATGTCCGGTCTGATTCTTCATCATAAATCGGCTTGTCCAATGAGACATAAGAGTTAAGAGGAATATGTTTTTGACGGGTTGCGGTTTTAATAGCGGTAATGATTTGGCGAGTGATGCACAGTTCTGCAAAAGCTTTGAATGAAGTAAGCTTGTCCTCTCTGAAATCACGGATGGCCTTATACAAACCGATCATACCTTCTTGAATAATATCTTCTCTGTCAGCACCTATCAAAAAATAGGACCTTGCTTTGGCTCTTACAAAATTACGGTACTTTGTTATTAAATAATCAAGAGCATCGCTGTCTCCATTATGAACAAGCTCAACAACCTGTTCATCCAAAAGAGCATGAAAGTCTTCCTTGCTGAGTTTACCCGTGCTGAAATGTGTGTTCATGCCGATCCCCCCGACCGCACAATAGATAGAAATATTATACAGTATGATTTTTGAAAGCGTCAACAGGCTATAAATTGCCCCTGCGCCATTTTTCAAACATTTTCAGGACATCATCTGTGATTGGAATCTTTGATTGAGGACTATTCACTTTTATTTTTTCTACTCTTTTTTGGATTCTTTTTTCTATTGCTTCCACTTCATTTAAAAGTTCTCTTGCTGATTTCCTTAGAGCACCCTGGCCAAAAATAGCCCATTGCTCTGTAAAATCAGAGGTCGCCACATGAATCTGCGTTTTTATATTGCTGAGTGAAATCGCAAGTTTTTCTATACGTTCATCCGCTGTTTCGTTTTCGCGGGTATAGATAACTTCGACACGGTGATTTTTTTGTTTCTTTTCAATACCCTTCACTTGATGGGCATCGAAAATGACGATTACCCTGTAACCGGTGTAAGCTTGATACTCTGCCATTTTCTGAATCAGCAGCTCTCTTGCTTCTGAGAGATTCTCTTTTTTTAATGATTGAAGATTCGCCCAAGCACCGATGATGTTATATCCGTCAACAAGAAGGATATCCATTTTCTTATTCTCCTAATGGATGACGCTTTCTGAAGACCTCATACATCAGCAGACTCGCTGCTACTGAAGCATTGAGCGAAGTGACCCGGCCAGCCATCGGCAAGTTGACCAGAAAATCGCATTTTTCTTTAATCAGTCTTCCCATCCCTTTACCTTCACTGCCTATAACTAAGCCAAGGGGCATTTTTCCGTCCATTGAACGGTAATCATCTGATCCTTTAGCATCTGTGCCAACTATCCAGACGCCCCGCTCTTTTAATTCCTCAATGGTTCTGGCCATATTTGTCACCCTTGCAACAGGAATATATTCAATTGCCCCAGTAGAAGACTTCGCTACTGTAGCTGTCAGCCCTACTGCTCTTCTTTTAGGAATGATAATGCCGTGCGCTCCAGTTGCATCGGCTGTTCTCATAATGGAACCAAGGTTATGAGGGTCTTCAATTTCATCTAAAAGAAGGATAAACGGGGCTTCATTTTTATCTTCTGCCGCCTTTAAAATATCATCTACCTCTGAGTACTCATATGCTGCTACCTGAGCAACGACACCCTGATGATTTCCTTCAACCATCTGATCAATTTTCTTTTTAGGAACAGATTGAATGGATATGCCCTTTTCTTTTGCAAGGACTATGATCTGCTGGGCCTGTCCCTTGACGGAGTTTTCCGCCATCCAGATTTTATACACATTTCTCGTTGATTTTAACGCTTCTATGACTGTGTTGCGCCCGATAATGTATTCTTCTGACATTCCTATTTCCTCCCTTCGTTCTGAATCAATTCAAATGATGACTGAATGATTTCTGCCAGCCTGTCTGCCTCTTTCATAAGATGCAGGTAGCCGATTAGTGCTTCAAATGCTGTACTGTAGCGGTAGGTCTGCACATCTGTGTTTTTTGGAACCGTGCCTGATTTTGCATTGCGGCCGCGGCGTATAATGGCCATTTCTTCTTCGGAGAAATATTCGGCTTTAGACAGTTCATGAAGAACGGTTGCCTGCGCCTTGGCTGAAACATATTTTGTCGCTAATTTATGAAGCTGATTTGGACGGACATTGCCTTTAGAAAGCAGGTGATGCCTGACGTAGACTTCATAAATCGCATCACCAATATAGGCAAGCGCCAGGCTGTTCACTTGTTTTGGGTGCGGTATCTCTTCTAAGTGAAGCATACTTACCCTCTTTTCCATCTCGTGCCTTGAGGCGTATCTTCTAAAATAATATTCATGCCTTTCAGCTGATCCCGGATTTCATCTGACAGCTGAAAGTTCCGGTCAATTCTGGCCTGGATGCGCTTTTCAATCAATTCTTCAATTTCTGCATCCAAAAGCTCTTTTTTGCCGAACTGCAGGCCAAGCACTGCGCCAAGCTCATCAAATGCAGCTGTGAAAGCAGCAATTACTTCTTTAGAAGTATTCTTTTCCTGCAAATAATAGTTGGCTTGCTTTGACAATTCAAACATGACTGAAATGGCATTGGCTGTGTTGAAATCATCATCCATTGCTTCCGCAAAAACCGAGCGCTGATTGGAGATAATGTTCAGCCACTTCTCATTGTCATCAGTTAAGTCCGTGCTGCTTTGTACGCGGTGCAGCAGATTTGCATAAGATGTACGCAGACGGTCTAAAGCATTTTTCGTGCTCTCAAGCAAATCAACAGAATAGTTAATTGGGTGGCGATAGTGAACAGACAGCATAAACAGTCTTAGAACCTGTGCATCGTGTTCTTTCAGGATGTCATGAACTAATACAAAGTTGCCTAGAGACTTCGACATTTTTTCGTTGTTAATATTAATATACCCATTATGCAGCCAGTAGTTAGCAAACGGTTTTTCTGTCAGTGCTTCAGATTGTGCAATTTCATTCTCATGATGAGGGAATGTTAAGTCCTGTCCCCCGGCATGGATATCAATTGTATCCCCGAAGTGATCATGCACCATCGCGGAACACTCTATATGCCAGCCCGGTCTTCCTTCACCCCATGGACTTCCCCATGAAATCTCGCCCTCTTTTGCCGCTTTCCATAGCGCAAAATCAAGTGAATCCTGCTTCTTCTCTCCGGCATCAATTCTTGCTCCTACTCGAAGTTCATCGATGGACTGATGAGAGAGTTTTCCATAATCCTTAAAAGCTCTTGTTCTGTAATAAACATCCCCGCCTGCTTCATAAGCAAACCCTTTTTCAATCAAAGCCTGAATAAATTCAATAATAATATCCATGCTTTCTGTCACTCGCGGATGTGCAGTTGCACGGTCGCAGCCAAGAGCAGTGACGTCTTCAAAATAGGCTTTAATAAAGCGGTCCGCAATGGTCGGAACATCTTCTCCGAGCTCATTTGCTGCCTTTATCAGCTTATCGTCTACATCTGTAAAGTTTGATACATACGTGACATCGTATCCTCTGTACTCCAAATATTTACGGACTGTATCATAGACGATGGCAGGACGGGCATTTCCTATATGGATATAATTATAAACGGTCGGTCCGCACACATACATTCGGACCTTGCCTTCTTCAAGGGGCTTAAACGTTTCTTTTTGTCTGGTTAGCGTATTGTATAACTTGATGGTCATCTTGACTCTTCCCTTCTTTCAATAGTGCAAGCTCTTGTCTCAAATGCAGCATTTCTGCTTCCAGCTCTTTGAACCTGTCTGCGACTGGATCAGGAAGATTGCAGTGATCAAGATCATTTTTGACTCTCTTTCCATTTTGTATCACGACCTTGCCCGGTATTCCTACAACAGTGGAATGATCCGGCACATCCCGGAGCACAACTGAACCCGCACCGATTTTAGAATATGCGCCGACTGTAATGGATCCCAGCACTTTCGCACCTGTAGCAATCAAAGCGTTATCCAGAATGGTCGGATGCCTCTTTCCTTTTTCTTTCCCGGTTCCGCCTAAAGTTACCCCTTGGAAGACTGTTACGTTATTTCCAATTTCACATGTTTCACCAATCACAACACCCATTCCGTGGTCTATAAAAAAGCGGCGGCCGATTTTTGCACCAGGATGAATCTCGATTCCTGTAAAAAAGCGGCTCACTTGAGAAATGACTCTTGCAATGAAGAACAAATTCCGTCTAAAGAACGCATGTGCCAGACGGTGAGCCCAAATTGCATGAAGCCCGGAATAAGTAAGAATAACTTCTATATAAGACCTTGCAGCTGGATCCTGTTCGAAAACAACTTCGATATCTTCCTTCAGCATTTTGAACATTCTATTCCCCCCAAACATTCCCCTTGATTTTTTAATAAATCTAAAAAAGCGCCTCTGTCTAATAGACAGAGACGCTTTAAATGCGCGGTTCCACTCTGTTTAAACAAGCAAAGAAATTGCCTGTTTCAACTTTAGGCTCCTGTAACGGTGAGCAATCCGCTTTTATTTAATGCGCCAGGGCTTGGCTGGTGGTTCAATAAAAGACTCAAAGGTGCATTTCGAGAATTTTTTCGCATAAACCTCTTTCAGCCGGGGAGGTTCTCTCTAATATGGAAACGGACTCTCTACTTCTCCTTATCAACGCGTTTAAATGTATTAATCATACTATATTACATTTTCAGAAAAAAGTTAACTGTTCGCACTTTTTAATCGGGTTAAAATTGTTTCTTTTCCAAGCAGCTCAATTGCCTGAGGAAGATCAGGGCCGTGAGTTTGTCCTGTAGTGGCAACACGGATTGGCATAAAGAGATTTTTGCCTTTATGTCCGGTCGACTTCTGAACAGCTTTTGTAGCTGCTTTAATTTGATCAGCCGTAAAAGACTCAAGTTTCTCGATTTCCAGAGCAAACGCTGTAAGAACCTCTGGAACCTGTTCCTCTTCAAGAACATTACGCGCCTCGCGGTTATAAGTAATTTCTTCTTTAAAGAAAAGCTCAGTCAGTTCAACGATCTCTGCACCATAGCTCATTTTGTCCTGATGAAGGCCGATTAATTTCCGCGCCCAGCCGGTTTCTTCAGCAGATGCAGTTTCTGATACTTTTCCGGCTTTAATCAGATGAGGAAGGGAAAGCTCAACAAGCTGATCTAATTCAAGCTGTTTGACATATTGGTTGTTCAGCCACATTAGCTTCTGTGTATCAAAAACTGCCGGTGATTTCGATAATCGATTCGGATCGAATATTTCAATGAACTGCTCTTTGCTGAATATTTCTTCCTCGCCGACCGGAGACCATCCAAGCATGCCGATAAAGTTAAAGAGCGCCTGCGGCAAATAGCCCAGCTCTTTATATTGTTCAATAAATTGAATAATTGATTCATCGCGCTTGCTTAATTTTTTGCGGTTTTCATTCACGATTAATGTCATATGGCCGAAAATAGGCGCTTCCCATCCTAATGCATTGAAGATCATAATTTGCTTCGGTGTATTGGAAATATGATCTTCCCCGCGAAGGACATGAGTCATTTTCATTAAATAGTCATCTACAGCTACAGCGAAGTTATAAGTTGGTGTTCCGTCTTTTTTTACGATGACATAATCGCCGATTCCATCTGTTTCAAATGAGATTTCATCTTTCACGATATCGGAAAATGTGATGACCTCTCCCTTTGGAACACGGAAGCGAATGCTTGGTTTTCTTCCTTCATCCTCAAGCTTTTGCTGCTCTTCCGATGTTAAATTCGCGCATTTTCCAGAGTATTGAGGAGTCTCGCCGCGGGCACTTTGCTCTTCCCGCTCCTGCTCAAGCTCTTCTTCTGTACAATAGCATTTATACGCTTTTCCGCTTGAAAGAAGTTCATCATAATATTTTTTATAAAGATCATTGCGCTCTGATTGTCTGTATGGACCGTATTCACCGTCTGTATCAATGCTTTCATCCCAGTCGATGCCGAGCCATTTCAAATATTTCAGCTGGCTTTCTTCGCCGCCTTCGATATTTCTCTTTTTATCCGTGTCTTCAATCCGGATAATAAATTTGCCGCCTGTATTGCGTGCATATAAATAATTAAAAAGGGCTGTTCGGGCATTCCCGATATGTAAATGTCCAGTCGGACTTGGAGCGTATCGCACTCTTACTTCATTTGTCATTGTTGTACCTCCGATAATCTTTAGCATCCGTTTCATTTTATCACTAAAATCACTCTGTTCAAAAGATTGTCCGCGATTATTTTTTCTGAATGAGAACAGTTGCCTGCGATGCAATTCCTTCGCCTCTGCCCGTAAATCCAAGCTGTTCGGTCGTCGTTGCTTTTACATTCACCTGGCTGATGTCCGCTTCAAGCAAGTCCGCAATTCTTTCTCTCATTTGATCAATATAAGGAGCCATTTTTGGCTTTTGAGCAATAATCGTGCAATCAATATTGCTTAATGAATATCCATTTTCTTTAACAAGCTGCCAAACATGCTGCAGCAGCTTTGCGGAGTCTGCATCTTTAAATTCAGGATCCGTATCCGGAAAATGCTTGCCGATGTCACCTGCAGCTATAGCACCCAGACATGCATCTGCGACTGTATGAAGCAATACATCTGCATCTGAATGGCCAAGCAGGCCTTTTTCATACGGAATTTCGATTCCTCCGAGGATGAGCGGACGTCCTTCTACGAGCTGATGCACATCAAATCCCTGTCCAATTCTAAGCATTATGTTTCCCCTCTTTCACTTTCTAAGATGGCTTTTGCAATCAGCAGATCATCTGGAGTTGTTAGTTTAATGTTTGTATAATCCCCCTCGACGACGTGAACTCTGCGACCGCTTCTTTCAATTAAACTAGCGTCATCGGTTCCCAGAAAACCTGACTGCGACGCTTCCTCGTGGGCTGTTATGATATCTGAAAGACGAAAAGCCTGTGGGGTCTGTACGGCCCACAAGCTAGAACGTTCAACTGTTTCAATCACTTCGCTGTTTTGCACACGTTTAATTGTGTCTTTCACAGGGACTGCAACCGTTGCAGCTCCATCTTCACTTGCTGCTTTAACTAGTTTTGTAATTATGTTTTTCTTAATGAATGGCCGAGCCCCATCATGGACAAGGACTATCTCAGAAGACGCAGCTTTTAGACCATTATACACGCTGTGCTGCCTCTCGCTGCCCCCGCTGATCAACCCTTTAATCTTATGAATATCGTAATAGTCAGCCATTTTGGTGAAAATATCTTTTTCGTTCGGATTAACTACTAAGAGAATGCCCGTACATTCCGGATCCTGTTCAAAAACATTCAATGTGTGAACAATGACAGGCATCCCGTCAAGCTCAATGAATTGCTTATTCTTGCCTGCATTCATCCGCTTGCCTTGTCCTGCAGCAGGAATGACTACTTCATACTTCATGCGCTTTCTCCCCTATAACGCTTTTTCCAGCAGCTTGGGTTTAGCAAAAATCATTCTTCCGGCAGATGTCTGCAGCACACTCGTCACAATAACATCAATGTGCTTGCCTATATAATCTCTTCCATCTTCAACCACAATCATTGTTCCGTCATCTAAATAGGCGACGCCCTGATTATGTTCTTTTCCATCTTTAATGACTTGCACTTTCATTTCTTCCCCAGGCAATACAACCGGCTTTACCGCGTTTGCTAAGTCATTGATATTTAATACAGCCACACCCTGCAGCTCACATACTTTATTTAAGTTAAAATCATTTGTAACCACAACGCCGGATGTAAGCTTGGCGAGTTTCACCAGCTTGCTGTCAACTTCTTGGATCTCATCAAAGTCGCCTTCATAAATCTCTACTTTGATGGACAGCTCCTTTTGAATCCGGTTCAGAATATCAAGCCCGCGTCTCCCGCGATTTCGTTTTAATGCATCAGATGAATCAGCAATGTGCTGAAGCTCTTCAAGGACAAATTGAGGAATGACAATCGTGCCTTCTAAAAATCCAGTCTGGCAGATATCAGCAATTCTGCCGTCGATAATCACACTTGTGTCCAAAATTTTAAGCTTTTTGTCTTCTGTTTCTGCTTCTTCCTCGCCAGCGCCTTTTTTCTTTCCGATTTTGCCTGAGATAGAGAAAAGACTGATCAGCTCATCTTTACGCTTGAAACCGACCTGAAAGCCAAGGTATCCAAGCAAAAGTGTAAGGAAGATCGGAATAATCGTACTGAACACTTGATATTGGATGTCTTTAAACGGAATAACATTTACGATAAGAAAGGCAATTATAAGTCCGACAATCAATCCTAAACTACCAAATAAAACATCCGTTACAGGTGCCTTAACCAGTGATTCTTCTAAAAGCTTGACCCAGTTAATCACATAATCGACAAGCCAGAATGTTGCTATATAGAATAATATTGCTCCCAAAATGGCCAATGCATATGGCGAATTAATAAAAGGTATGTCTTGTAGATTTAACAATTTCATTAGCTCCGGCATAAAGAAAATGCCTAAAGTTCCTCCAAGAAACAGGAAAAAGATCTGCACAATACGCTTTAACATACCTCCACCTCCTTTATATCTATTATAATCACTTTAATTCAATTAAAACGCCAAAGATATGAATTTCTAAAGCTGTAAACAATTTGAAATGTTAGAACAGATTGTACCTTTCCCTAAAAAAGAAAAACAAGAATAATATAACCTAAATCCGCGGGATTAAAACGCTTAAACAAAAAGTTTCATAAAAAGTTCGCTAAATTTGACGATCAATCAGCAGCTGTTCCTGCAGCCTCCGCAGACCTTCTTTAATTTTCTTCGCCCGAACCTCACCAATTCCATCAACCTCATCCAACTGTTCTACGGATGCACGCGTAATAAGTTTCAGATTCGTAAATTTGTTCACCAAATTTTCAATTATGACAGGCGGAAGACGCGGAATCTTCTTAAGAACCCTGTAGCCGCGCGGCATCACTAAATCTTCAAGATTTGTAAAATGGGCTGAGTAGCCAAGCAGTCTCAGCAGGACCATGTCATCCAAGAGCTCCGTATTTGTAAGCACCTGAAACTGATCGAGCACATTTTTAGGATCAAGTGTTTTATCAAATGAATAATCTTTAATGACAAGCGCCGCTTCCTCTTCAATATCTGACAGCAATTCGTTCAGCTGCAGGCGGATAAGATGTCCTTCTGTTCCCAGTTCGTTGATGTAATTCAAGATTTCATTCTTTATGCGGAGCACCATTTCAATGCGGTGAATGACCTGCAGCAATTCATCAAACGTCACAAGCTCTTCAAATTCTAGCGCTCCGAGATTTATGATGGACTGATCAAGAACCGTGCGGTATTTCTCAAGCGTCTGAATTGCCTGATTCGCTTTTGTTAAAATAACACCGATGTCTCTCAGCGCATAGCGAAGCTCCCCGTAATAGAGGGTAATAACATTTCTTCTCTGTGAAATGGCGATTACCAGATTGCCTGTCTGCTTCGCTACTCTTTCTGCCGTCCGATGCCGCATGCCTGTTTCAATGGACCCGATAAAAGCATTTGGAACAAGCTGAGCATTTGCATATAAGATTTTATTGCCTGAATCGCTTAGAATAATGGCTCCGTCCATTTTAGCTAGTTCATAAAGGTGAGCCGGGGAAAAGGCAGAGTTTATGTAAAAACCTCCATCTACCAGCTCTTTTACTTTGTCACTGAAGCCGACTACAATCAGACCTCCGGTTTTCGCCCGCAATACATTTTCAATTCCAGCTCTGAGAGGTGTCCCGGGAGCAATAAATTGCAAGATTTCCTTCATGCTTTTCTCATGTGTCTTTTTCTCAATCATTGTCCTACCCCCCTAATGTAGTCTGCAGAGCCTCTGAGACGTTTTTAACTCCCACAACCTCAATGTCCCCCGGCACCGTCCATCCGCCAATATTGGCCTCTGGGACAATCGCACGCTTAAATCCAAGCTTGGCCGCTTCCATGACGCGCTGTTCAATTCTTGAAACCCGTCTGACTTCGCCGGTTAAGCCTACTTCCCCAATAATAATATCTGTCGCTTTTGATGGTACGTCCTTAAAGCTTGAAGCTATGCTGACGGCTATTGCCAAATCAATAGCCGGTTCATCTAATTTCACCCCGCCCGCCACTTTTAAATAAGCATCCTGGTTTTGAAGGAGCAAGCCTACTCGTTTCTCAAGGACAGCCATTAACAGCGGGACCCGGTTATGGTCAATCCCGGTTGCCATTCTCCGCGGATTTCCAAAGCTGGTAGGAGAGATTAACGCCTGAATTTCCACCAGAACCGGTCTTGTTCCTTCCATCGAAGCAACAACCGTAGAGCCTGCTGCACCTTTTGACCGTTCTTCAAGGAAAATCTCAGAAGGATTCAGGACCTCCTCAAGACCGCTTTCTTTCATTTCAAAAATGCCCATTTCGTTTGTTGAACCAAAACGGTTTTTTACAGCCCGTAAAATCCTGTACGTATGATGGCGTTCTCCTTCAAAGTAAAGCACGGTATCTACCATGTGCTCAAGAATTCTCGGCCCCGCAATGGAACCTTCCTTCGTGACATGTCCCACAATAAAAATCGCAATGCCTTTTGTTTTCGCAATCCTCATCAGTTCAGCGGTACATTCCCTAACTTGTGATACACTCCCCGGTGCAGATGTAATATCACTTTGAAAAACAGTTTGGATAGAATCCACAATGACAAAGGAAGGATTCGTTTCATCAATTGCCTTTGTAATAAATTCAAGATCTGTTTCAGCAAAAACAAAGAGTTTCTCAGACTTCACACCAAGTCTGTCGGCCCTCATTTTCGTTTGCTTGACCGATTCTTCACCTGAAATATATAAAACATCGTTCCCATTATCGGCTAATTGAGAAGAAACTTGAAGCAGGAGGGTTGATTTTCCAATTCCGGGATCTCCGCCTATTAATACTAGGGAACCCCTTACAATTCCGCTTCCAAGGACACGGTTAAATTCCTGCAGGTTTGTTTTAATGCGCGGTTCTTGAGTTGTTTCAATGTTTGTAATGGATGAAGGTTTATTGGCGGTTTGACCTGGAGCTGAGTGCGCAAAGGCAACTCTTCTATTTGCAGTTCCTGTTTTGACAATTTCCTCTGTCATCGTGTTCCATGCGCCGCAGCCTGGACATTTCCCCATCCATTTGGCAGATTCATATCCGCACGTCAGACACATGAATTTCGATTTCGTTTTAGCCATTATTTCGGTCCTTCCTTACTAGATTACCTATTTTGAAGAGAAATGGTTATGATTGATGTGCTTTTTTAGAAACGAAATCGAGGCATACGTAAAAAGTGTATGCCTCATGATCATTTCGCCTCAGATGATTATTTTATTTTCTCTGCTTCTGCTTCTGCTTCAGAGCCTTTCACGATAAATTCCCCGTCTGTTACATCAAGAACGACTTTTTGCCCTTTCTCGATTGTGCCTTTCAGCAGCTCTTCTGACAGGCGGTCTTCTACATGCTTTTGTATGGCTCTTCTTAGAGGACGTGCTCCGTACTCAGGATCAAATCCTTCATCCGCAATTTTATCCTGTGCGGCATCCGTCAGTTCAAGCACAAGATCCTGCTCTGCTAGACGTTTCATAAGCTGGTCTGCCATCAGAGTTACAATTTCTTTAATGTGTTTTTTCTCCAGAGAGTGGAAAACAATGATTTCGTCAATACGGTTTAAGAACTCAGGTCTGAATGCTTTTTTCAGCTCATTCATTACTTTGCCCTTCATATCCTTATAATCCTGTGCTTCATCCTGTACATTGAAGCCAACATATTTATTGCGTTTAAGCTCACTTGCGCCAACGTTTGAAGTCATAATCAGTATCGTATTTCTGAAATCAACGGTTCTTCCTTTAGAATCCGTTAATCGTCCATCCTCTAAAACTTGAAGAAGAATATTAAAGACATCCGGATGTGCTTTTTCAATCTCATCCAGAAGTACAACTGAGTAAGGCTTTCTGCGCACCTTCTCAGTCAGCTGTCCGCCTTCCTCATAGCCGACATATCCAGGAGGTGAACCGACAAGTCTTGATGTTGAATGCTTCTCCATATATTCAGACATATCAATGCGGATCATCGCATCTTCGTCACCAAAAATAGATTCTGCCAGTGCTCGTGCAAGCTCTGTTTTACCAACACCTGTTGGTCCCAAGAAGACGAAAGACCCGATTGGACGCTTTGGATCCTTTAAGCCAGCTCTTGCACGGCGTACAGCTTTCGCAACTGCAACAACAGCCTCATCCTGACCAATTACGCGGTTATGAAGAATTTGCTCCATGTTAAGAAGTTTATCCGTTTCTTTTTGAGCGAGTCTTGATACAGGTATTCCAGTCCAGCTTGCCACAACCATAGCGATATCTTCAACTGTAACCTCGGAATTTTCCTGTCCTTGTTTTTCTTTCCATGTTTTCTTCGTTTCTTCAAGCTGTTCACGAAGACGCTGCTCTGTATCGCGCAATGAAGCAGCCTTTTCAAACTCCTGGCTTTGAACAGATGCATCCTTTTCTTTGCGCACTTCTTCAAGCTTCATTTCAAGCTCTTTTAAGTTTGGCGGAGTCGTGAATGAACGAAGGCGCACTTTTGAACCTGCCTCATCAATCAAATCGATTGCTTTATCCGGAAGAAACCTGTCTGAAATGTAGCGGTCTGAAAGTTTGACTGCTGCATCAATCGCTTCATCTGTAATCGATACTCTGTGATGAGCTTCATAGCGGTCGCGAAGACCCTTTAAGATCAGGATGCTTTCTGCAGCTGTCGGCTCATCAACTTGTATTGGCTGGAAGCGTCGTTCAAGAGCCGCATCTTTTTCTATATATTTGCGGTACTCATCAAGAGTTGTTGCACCAATACACTGCAATTCCCCTCTTGCAAGTGATGGCTTAAGAATATTGGAAGCATCGATTGCGCCCTCTGCGCCACCGGCTCCAATTAATGTATGCAATTCATCAATGAATAAAATAATATTGCCTGCCTGGCGAATTTCGTCCATTACTTTCTTAAGACGGTCTTCAAACTCACCACGGTATTTTGTTCCTGCTACAACTGTTCCCATGTCTAGCGTCATCACTCGCTTATCACGGAGGATTTCAGGAACTTCATTATTTACGATTTGCTGAGCCAATCCTTCTGCAATCGCCGTTTTTCCGACTCCAGGCTCCCCGATTAAAACAGGATTATTTTTCGTTCTTCGGCTCAGCACCTCAATCACCCGTTGAATCTCTTTGCTTCTGCCGATAACAGGATCTAAGCTACCTTCACGTGCAATGGCAGTCAAGTCGCGTGCAAGACTGTCAAGAGTTGGAGTATTGGCGTTATTCATTGACCCGCCCTGATGTCCGGATCCTGATTCATTGCTGCCCAGAAGCTGAAGAACCTGCTGGCGCGCTTTATTTAAACTTACGCCAAGATTGTTAAGAACCCTTGCCGCTACACCTTCACCTTCACGGATAAGCCCTAAAAGGATATGCTCTGTTCCAACGTAAGAATGACCAAGCTTTCTCGCTTCATCCATCGACAGCTCGATGACTTTTTTCGCCCGCGGAGTATAGTGGATCGTTTGAGAAATTTCCTGTCCTCTTCCGATTAGACTCTCAACTTCTTTTTGAATTTTATCTGAACCAAGGCCAAGTGCAGTAAGAGCTTTGGCAGCAATTCCTTCACCTTCACGTACAAGACCGAGAAGAATATGCTCAGTGCCGATATTATTATGGCCCAGTCGAACCGCTTCCTCTTGCGCTAATGCAAGAACTTTTTGAGCACGCTCAGTAAATCTTCCAAACATCATACTTCATCATCCTCCATCCTTCTGACCATTTCTAGGTTTAATCTTTCTCTAATTAAGGAAGCTCTTCTTATATCCCGTTCATCCGGTCTTAATGCTCCGCCGGCATATTGCTGCAGAAAACCAGGCTGGGTTAAAATCATTAACTCGTTTAATATGTTTCCGGAAATGTCTTTAATAATATTTAAGTCTATTCCCAGCCTGACATCTGATAAACATTTGGCGGCTTCTTTCGACTCGATAATACGGCTGTATGTCAGAGTGCCGAGAGATCTGAACACACGGTCTTCAAGCGGTGTCTGCGACGTTTTATATAAAGCTTCGCGTGCAGAGCGCTCCTTGTCAATCAGCTGATGGACAACGCTCAGCAAATCCTCAACTATATCGTCTTCAGACTTCCCAAGTGTAATCTGATTTGAAATCTGAAAGATGTTACCTAATGCTTCGCTGCCTTCCCCGTAAATTCCTCTAACTACCAGACCTAATTGATTAATTGCCGGAATAATCCGGTTCATCTGCTGTGTAAGGACAAGTGCAGGCAAGTGCATCATAACAGATGCTCTAAGACCTGTTCCGACATTTGTCGGACAGCTTGTTAAGTATCCTCTCTGCTCATCAAAGGCATAATCTACAGCATGTTCCATCCAATTATCCAGCTCGCTTGCTGATTCTAAAGCTTCTTTCAGCTGAAGTCCCGGATATAAACATTGAATCCGAATATGATCCTCTTCATTCAGCATGATGCTGACCTCTTCATTCTCAGATAACAAACATCCTCCAAAAGAAGAATCTTCCGCTAAATTCGGACTAATCAGATGTTTTTCAACTAAAACCCGTTTTTGAATGGGCTGCAGATCATCCATCCTGAGCATTTCAAGCTTGCCAATCTCATTTACGTTTTTACCTGAAAAAGTTTCTTCAAAAAGATCTAAAATCTCCAGTGATTCTTTATTGGAGGCAATCGTTGGAAACTTGAATTTCTCAATATTCCTTGCAAGCCTGACCCTGCTGCTGAGAACAATGTCAGAATCAGGTCCTTCCTTGCTCATCCAGGCGCTCATTGCCTGATTGATAAATTGCTGAAGTGACATATCAGGACTCTCCTCCTCTGGAACTTTTTAATTTCAGTTCAAGTGAACGGATTTCATCTCGAGCCTCAGCAGCTTTTTCAAATTCTTCTTGCTGTATTAAATCTTTAAGATTCTGTTTTAATAACTCTATTCGTTTGCGGATGTGAATGCTACCGCCAATTCGTTCAGGAATTTTACCCGCATGAACAGTGTTGCCGCTATGGACCCTTCTTAAAATAGGAGTAATCTGATCACGAAAAGTCAGGTAGCACTCAGAACATCCAAAACGGCCGACTTTTGTAAACTGCTGATAAGTCATTTGACATCTGCTGCACTGCAATACTTCATTTTTCTTAAAAACATCCTGCTTTGTTTTTGAAATGGAAGGTTCCATATTCAACAAACCGGCCAATAAGTTATTAATTGAAAAACCAGTACTGGTATCTATAAACATCGAACTGTTATCCTGTGCACATTGATCACAAATATGAATCTCAGTCTTTTCACCGTTTACTACTTTTGTAAAATGAAAAGTTGCCGGCCTTTCATTGCATTCCTGGCAAATCAAGTCTGTTCACCTGCTTTCATCGGTATTTCAAGGAAGTCAGCATAGCTTTTATCATCCTTGCCCTTAACTCGTCTCTATGCGGCAAATCAATATATAAGACGGAACGGTCAATTACACTCAACATAATCTTTGCCTCGCGTCTAGAAATCACTTCTTCATTAACCAGCCTTAAAATAAGGTCTTCAGCAGAGGTTTGCGAAATTCGTCTATCGATAATTCCCAATATCTGATCAATTAGATGGGCGGCATCATTCGATTTAACCTTAATGATTCGAATATAGCCTCCTCCGCCTCTCTTACTTTCTACTATATACCCTCTTTCAATAGTAAAACGCGTATTAATCACATAATTTATTTGTGAGGGCACACATTGAAACTTATCTGCAATCTCGCTTCTTTTAATCTCAACGATTTCTTTGCCGCTCATTGTGAGCACCTGCTTCAAATACTGTTCAATGACATCCGAAATATTCCGCACTCCGCCTCCCCCTAACTTGACTTTGACTATATTTGACTTTAACACTAATATAAAACGAACTACACTTTTTTTCAACTTATAACCACTTATTTATCTATTTCCATTATTAACGGCACTAAAACGTTTTTAAACAGGAATCACCATTTTATTTGAACGGGGGTTAACTGTTTTTTAAAATAAGAAGTAAAAAATTAGGAGGTAATGTATATATACGTTTTATAAACATAATTCATGAAAGGGATTATCATTTTCTACTGATAAGGATGGGCTGTTGTTGGATTATATTAATTTGGATATGGTTATGGTCTTCTTACTTCGGTTTGAGCCGTGGATCGTTAGATGGCGCATCTGGAGAGGAACACGGACTTCTGGCTAGTTAGAGTACTCATCCACTTCCAACTGCCATCTTCCCCAGCTGCCCAAGACCATTCTCTCTTTTTCCATACAAAAAAAGAACAGCATTTCTGCTGTTCTCCTTTTTTGCGTGCCTGGCAACGTCCTACTCTCACAGGGGGAAACCCCCAACTACCATCGGCGCTAAAGAGCTTAACTTCCGTGTTCGGCATGGGAACGGGTGTGACCTCTTTGCCATCATCACCAGACAATATG
>NZ_JBCMYF010000038.1:0-3618 GCF_050483325.1 Metabacillus idriensis | reverse complement strand
GACCCCTTTAATATATCATTCATCACTCTGTTTCGTCAACAACTTTTTTAAAAAGTTTTATGTAACGTCATCAGCGACGTTTATTAATATACCACCCTCTCTAAAGAGTGTCAACAAAAAAATTAGAACAAGCGAAACAATCCGCCTGTTCTAAGATAAGATCACCATTTTTATAATGATTAATGCAGCAACACCCGGCAAACCAAGCAATCCAGAAATACCCGCAGTCGTCAGATTAATGGGGATGTGCAGCCCTATGCTTGTACCAAATGCATTAATGAAAAATAAGAATAATGCACCTATTACAACTTTCACAAGCACTTGGCCTGCCCAGCGCATGGATCTGAGCGGTGCGCCCGCAACAAGCAGCAGGATGATGATTCCTCCGAGAATGGAAAAAACGTAAACGGGTTCCATTCCACCACTCACTTTCATTATTACTTTCTAAATATCTATGAAAGCCTGGTGAAAATAGAACAAGCTATTTCTTTCCGATTGTAATATTTCTCTTTTTTGCTTCTCTTAATAAGAAGAAGTATTTAGATTGAGCAACTTTTAGCGCATACAGTATTTCAGGAGATGGCTCCACACTTTTATCAACAAGCTGTTTTTGGCGATTCCAGTCATCTTTCATATAAATGAGATCATCCACCAGCAGCTGATCGTATTCTTTTCTTAGCCAGCCTTTTCTGCGAAAAAACAATGAAACTTCCCCTCTCCGGCCATCCCAATATTAAAGCTCGCGTCTTCCTTCCAGAGCCTTTGATAAAGTTACTTCATCCGCATATTCCAGATCTCCGCCAACAGGAAGGCCATGTGCTATCCGCGTCATTTTAATGCCTGTCGGCTTTAATAGCCTGGAGATATACATAGCTGTTGCTTCACCCTCAATGTTAGGATTGGTGGCAAGTATAATTTCCTGCACCGTATCGTCCTGAAGTCTTTTCAGCAGTTCAGGAATCTTGATATCCTCAGGTCCGATGCCGTCCATTGGAGAGATTGCACCCTGAAGCACATGATACAGTCCAGAGTATTCTTTCATTTTTTCCATTGCGATGACGTCTTTTGGGTCCTGAACAACACAAATGACGGTTTTATCTCTTCTTTGGTCTTCACAAATATAGCAGGGATCCTGATCTGTAATATGGCCACACACAGAACAGTATGTGAGATTTCTTTTAGCATTGACCAAAGCCTTCGCAAAATCCAGCACAACATCTTCTTTCATATTCAGTACAAAAAAAGCCAGACGAACGGCCGTCTTCGGGCCAATTCCTGGCAGTTTCATAAAGCTGTCAATCAGCTTTGATATCGGTTCAGGATAATGCATTCCATTCCTCCTAGAACATGCCTGGCAAGTTCATGCCTTTAGTAAATTTGCCCATTGTATCATTTGTGAGCTCATCCATTTTCTTTAGTGCATCATTTGTAGCAGCTAGAACCAAATCTTGAAGCATATCGATATCTTCCGGATCTACAACTTCCTCTTTGATGTTTACATCGATGACTTCTTTGTTTCCATTAATCGTAACAGTGACCATTCCGCCGCCAGCTGTTCCTTCGATTGTTTTTTCAGCCAGTTCTTCTTGCGCTTTGGCCATATCTTTCTGCATTTTTTGCATTTGCTTCATCATTTTTTGCATGTTGCCCATTCCGCCACGGTTCATAATAAATCTCCTCCAATATTAATCTTTTATTTCAATGAGATCTGTACCCACTAGTTTTTTTGCTTCAGCTATGAGCGGATCTTCGTCTTCATCAGGGGAATCGCCGTCTTCATTCTGACGCTGATCACGTATGTAATCTTCTCTTATTTTACCCCATTCTTGATCTGGAACGCCAACCATTTCCATGTTTCGTCCCGTTAATTCCAAAAGAATGGCTTCCATATTGCTTCGGACCTGATTATTGTTGTCCGCTACCATTTTACAATGGATTTCATATTTAAACTTTAACACAAATGCCGTTTCTGATGCAGCTACAGGTTCGCTGTCTGTCAGAAGGGCTGCGTGTGATACTTTGTTTTGTCTGCGCAAATAATCAAGCAGCTCTCCCCAGCGGCTTTTAATAGCTGACAGGTTTTGTTTAGTAGCATCTTTCAGGATTTCCTGAATTCTGCCTGCCGGCACTTTGTACCCGCTTCGGACAGCTTTAGGGGCCTTTTGTTCACTTTGAGGCGCTTGCTGTCCGCTGACTGCGATTCCCTGTTTTTTCAGAAGCTCTAATTCATTTGCAAGCTTCTTTACTGCTGCTTCGAGTTCAGTATGATTTTCACTTCCGAGTGACTGAACAGCTTTTGCCTCGTGCTCGGAAAGCTTAACAATTGCCACCTCAAGGAAAATACGGGGGTGATTCGTCCATTTCATTTCCTGCTGGCTTTTGTTCAGCACATCAATTGCATGATAGATGGTACCTGAAGGCATCTGTTTAGATAATTCCACAAACTGTTCATCAACTGTAACCCGCTCTAGAACTTCCTCAAGCTGCGGCGCTGTTTGATACAGCAGCAGATCCCGGTAGTAGTAGATAAAATCTTCTACAAGTTTAGATGCATCCTTTCCCTGATTCATCAGTTCATCTAAAGCCTGCAGAGCACCAGATACATTTTTATTGAACATAGCATGAATTAATTCGCCAATCATCGCCTGTGAGACCGACCCTGTTATGAGCAGCGCATCGTCTAATGTCACGGATTCATCACTGAAAGAAATAGCCTGATCAAGCAAACTCAAGGCATCACGCATTCCTCCGTCCGCTGCACTGGCTATGACCTGAAGGGCAGCAGTATCAGCCTCTATCTCCTGATCTTCGATGATCTCCTGCATTCTCCCGACAATTGCAGCCGCTGTAATTCGTTTGAAATCGAATCTCTGACACCTGGAGATAATCGTCAGCGGGATTTTGTGGGGTTCTGTCGTGGCCAATATAAAGATGACATGCTTAGGCGGTTCTTCAAGTGTTTTTAACAAGGCATTGAAAGCTCCAATTGAGAGCATGTGCACTTCATCAACGATATAAACCTTATATTTCACCGAAGACGGTGCATATTTTACTTTATCGCGTATATCCCTTATTTCATCTACTCCGTTATTTGAAGCAGCATCTATTTCAATCACATCGGAAATGGAACCATCTGTGATGCCAAGGCAGGCAGAACATTCATTGCACGGTTCCGCTACAGGAGCTTTTTCACAATTGACTGTTTTCGCAAAAATCTTGGCCGCACTCGTTTTCCCTGTTCCTCTTGGTCCGGAAAAAAGATAGGCATGCGAGAATTTTTCTTGCAGCAGGGCATTTTGAAGCGTTCTTGTAATATGTTCTTGACCTACGACATCATGAAATTGCTGCGGCCGCCAAACACGGTATAAAGCCTGGTAACTCACATAACGCCCTCCTTCAAATTCATCTCTTCTATTATACCTTATGGAAATAGTATTTTACAAAGGGGATAACACCGAAAAGCGGAATCGCCCGTTTAGCTCCGACAGACAGATAAGGATCCGGCAGTGAAGGCGCTTTTTGCCTTTGCTGGCGGATCCGTTCTGGCCGAGGAGTTGGGCGATGGAGCTAGACAACACCGAAAAGCGGAACCGACTGGTCAGACCCGACAGACAAATA
>NZ_JBCMYF010000037.1:0-12073 GCF_050483325.1 Metabacillus idriensis | reverse complement strand
CCGAGGGGCTAGGAGGTGGAGCCAGACAAGTGCAAAATCCTTTCATATCTTTACAAAATAAAAAACCCACCCTGCAAGAGGATGGGTTGTTCATTATAAATTAAACTGCCGTGCACCTTCCGTCGATTAGTGTCCATAAGCGTTACTTAAGCAGTTAGCTCGGCCCAGGCAACCCTGCGGCACATGAGAGGTTCCACTTAATGCTGCTTCCTTCCGGACCTGACATGGTTCATGGATTCCCATTGCGCAGGACCCAGACGTCAACACCACTTACTTAAGGCAGGCCCTACAGACAGCTAACCTCGGGAAAGGGATTCGGCCTCGCTAGAGCGGATTGCGAGTACAGGGCACCGCTACCTCCCCGCTTAGCACGGCAAAATTGATACCAGATTAAGGTGCGCCGTTTAGTACGACGCATAACCTAGTATATAGTCTTTTAGAGAAAAATGCAATATCCAGCTACTGTAAATTTTTTGAAGCATCCTTTGCAGCTTTTTTCTTTTTTCTTAAATCCCTGAAGAAATCGCTGAGCATATTGCCGCATTCATCTTCCAGGACCCCTTTGGTCACTTCAACCTGGTGATTAAATCTTTTTTCATCCAGAAGATTCATAAGGGTTCCCGCACATCCGCCTTTTGGATCTGCAGCGCCGTAAACCACTCTTTTCACTCTCGAAAGAACAATCGCCCCCGCGCACATCGGACAAGGCTCAAGGGTTACGTAAAGCGTTGAATCCTCCAGTCTCCACGTACCCATTGAGGCGCACGCCTGATCAATCGCAATCATTTCCGCATGGGCAATCGACCTTTGCTCACTTTCTCTAAGATTATAGCCGGATCCTACGATTTCATTGTTATGTACGATGACGGCACCGATCGGAACTTCGCCGATTGCCATTGCTTTTAATGCTTCTTTTATTGCAAGCTCCATGTATAACGTGTCCTTATCCATCATGTACTCCTTATAGATTTATTCATTATGGCACAAGCTAATCTCTGTAAAGGAGAGATGACGCCTTGGATAAAAAAGAGAACTGTGCCCTGCTCATTATCGATATGATAAATAATTTTAAGTTTAAGCATGGTGAGGTATTGGCTAGTGAAGCCAAACAAGTTTCAGAAAACATTTTTTCGTTAAAAAAGAAAATGCAGGCGAAAAAATATCCCATCATTTATATAAATGATCATTATAAGTTATGGCAGGCTGATTTTCAAAAGATTTCTGAAAAGTGCACAAATGCATTGAGCAGACCCATCATCGAACAGCTCTATCCTGATGATACGGACTTTTTCTTAATCAAACCCATGCATTCCGCCTTTTATGGAACGGCCTTAAACATGCTTCTAGACAACCTTGAAGTGAAGCATCTTATTTTGACAGGGATAGCCGGGAATATCTGTGTGCTTTTTTCAGCCAATGATGCCTATATGAGAGGATATAAACTCTCCGTTCCGTCTGACTGCATTGCTTCAAATGATAAACAAGATAATGAATATGCTCTGCGCATGATGAAAAATGTCCTTCAGGCAGATATAGACGATTCGCTTCAAATAAAAATATAACATGCTCCCGCTCGTTCCTTCATAAGATGTAACAGAGAGATTATGACGAATGAGTGAGGGGAATCAATATGCAGATACATATTGTCCGGGAAGGACAAACTTTATATGGGATAGCCCAAGCTTACAGCACGACCGCTGAAGAGATAATCCGGACAAATGAAATACCTAATCCAGGCCAGCTTGTCATTGGCCAGACAATCGTCATTCCGATAAAAGGACGCTTCTACTGGGTGCAGCCTGGAGATACATTGTGGTCAATCAGCCGGAGATACGGTTCAACTCCAAAGGAATTATCTGAAGTCAACCAAATCTCGATCAATAGTCCGCTTCAAATAGGGTTCAGGCTTTATATTCCCCACCGGCCAAAACAAAAAGCGGAATTCAACGCTTATATTGAACCTTCCGGCAATGAAGTCAGTCCTGAACTGGAAGAAAGCGCCCGTGAAGCAGCGCCATACTTAACCTACCTCGGACCATTCAGCTTCCGCATTCAAAAGGATGGCACTCTAAAAGAGCCGCTCTTAAATGACTTTGCTAATATCGCCAAAAAAAATAGAGTCACGTTAATGATGATTGTGACGAATTTAGATGATGATGGTTTCAGCGACGAAATCGGAAGAATCGTTCTTACTAATCAGGATGTCCAGAATAAGCTTCTAAATAACATTGTCCAGACCGCTAAGAAATACGGCTTCCGCGATATCCATTTCGACATGGAGTATTTAAGGCCTGCAGACAGAGAGGCCTATAACCGTTTTTTAAGAAAAGCAAAAGCCCTCTTTAGGAAAGAAGGCTGGCTCATTTCTACGGCACTGGCTCCCAAAACAAGTGCAGATCAAAAAGGAAAATGGTACGAGGCGCATGATTATAAAGCACACGGCGAAATTGTCGATTTTGTTATAGTGATGACCTACGAATGGGGCTATAGCGGCGGACCGCCAATGGCTGTCTCCCCGATTGGTCCAGTTCGGGATGTCCTTGAGTACACTCTGTCTGAAATACCGGCAAATAAAATCATGATGGGGCAGAATTTATACGGATACGACTGGACCCTGCCGTTTAAGCCTGGAGGAGAATTTGCAAAAGCCATCAGTCCTCAGCAGGCCATCCGCTTGGCAAGTCAGTATAATGTCGCCATTCAATATGATATGAAAGCACAGGCACCTCACTTCAATTATCGCGATAAGGAAGGAAGAGAGCATGAAGTCTGGTTTGAGGATGCCCGTTCCATACAGGCTAAATTTGATTTAATGAAAGAATTAAAGCTGAGAGGAATGAGTTATTGGAAACTCGGGCTATCATTCCCGCAAAACTGGTTATTGATTGCAGATAACTTCGACGTTGTAAAAACACCAACATAAAAGCAGCCGGATCCGGATCCGGCTGCTTTTTTTATTTTTCAACCCATGTATACATATAATCGTCATCTTCTATCTCTTTAGCCTGTTTGACAATTCTAAGCGGACGGAACGTATCAATCATCACTGCAAGCTCAAGTGTTTCTTTTTTCCCGATGCTCGCTTCCGTTTTTCCCGGATGGGGACCATGTGGTATTCCGCTTGGATGAAGCGTGATGGATCCCTGTTTGATCCCCTTCCGGCTCATAAAATTCCCTTCTACATAGTAAAGCAGTTCATCGCTGTTGACATTACTGTGATAGTAAGGCGCCGGAATGGATTCAGGATGATAATCATACATTCTCGGCACGAAAGAACAGACAACGAAATTGATGCCTTCAAATGTTTGATGGACAGGCGGGGGCTGATGAATCCGCCCTGTAATCGGTTCAAAATCCTCGATATTAAATGCCCAAGGGTACAGGTAGCCGTCCCACCCCGCTACGTCAAAAGGATGGTGGTTAAAGGTATGCTTATGCATATAGCCCCTGGATTTCGTCAGCACTTCAAACTCGCCTTTTACTTCAAATGTAAGCAGCTGTTCAGGCCCCCGAAAATCTCTTTCGCAAAACGGACTATGCTCTAAAAGCTGGCCGTATTCATTCCGGTATCGTTTTGGAGTTGTAATCTGGCTGAATGACTCGATAAAAAGGAGTTTTGTTTCAGATTCAGGAACAACACGGTAGATTGTGCCGATTGGGATGTTAATATAATCTCCCGGGCGGTATGTGATGACACCGAACATCGTCTCAATCGTTCCAATTCCAAAATGAACAAAAAACAATTCGTCACCGTCACCATTTCGGTAATAAGATTCCATCGGTTTTTCTGCAAGAACTGTGCCTATTAAGAGATCGTCATTTCCAAGGATATACTCTCTCGCATCAAGGGCATCCCCTTTAGTTTGCAGAGCGTCTGTAAAGAAATGCCTGTGTTTCAAGGAATCCATCTGTTCATATTCCGGGAGACAGGAATGAAGAAGCTCTGATTTCGCCACCTCTGTAGGCATGTAATGATGATACAGAATGGATTGTGTGCCAGAAAACCCCTTCGTTCCCATAACCTGCTCCCGGTAAAGGCTGCCGTCTTCTTTTTTAAACATCGTATGTCTCTTATGCGGAATTTTGCCTAACGCGCGATAATACATACTCTCACCTGCTTTTAGCTGCAATTTTATTTTCCAGCGAGCCCAGTCCTTCTATTGTTAATTCGACCACATCTCCCGGTCTTAAATAACGATGCACTTCTTCCCCCAGTTCTAAAATACACCCGGTTCCAACGGTCCCTGAGCCAATCACTTCTCCCGGATATAAGGTGACTCCTGCAGAAGCCCGTTCGATCATTTGGGCAAATGAGTAATAGATATCTTTAAAATTCCCTTTTGATATCTCTTTTCCATTAACAGCCGCTGTCATCGTTAGATCATACCGATCTCCTGTCCTATGCGGCTGAAGCTCCTGTTTTGACACAAGATATGGTCCAAGAGAGGTCGCGAAATCCTTTCCTTTTGCAGGACCAAGACCCACTTTCATCTCTTCTTTTTGAAGATCACGCGCACTCCAGTCATTCATGATGCAGTACCCGAAAATGTACGCTTCTGCTTCACTTGCCGGGATGTCACGACCTTCCTTTCCAATAACACAGGCAATCTCAAGTTCATAATCAAGAGCCGCACAGCCCGGAGGCACTTCAATTTTTTCATCTGGACTCTTTACTGCCAGGTGATTTGTAAAATAAAACACCGGAAATTGATACCACTCTGGAATGACATCAAGTCCTCTTTTCCGGCGGGCGGTTTTCACATGTTCTTCAAATGCATAAAAATCGCGAATGCTCACCGGCCTTGGAATTGGCGCGGACAGCTTCACCTCTGAAACCCTGTAAACTCCCTGATCCCCTTCTTTAAACGGATGCATGGCATGAATAGGTGGCAGATATCGTTCATGCTCTGCTAAAAAATCTTGAATAGATCCGGGCAGGAATCCCCCGCTTACAGCATGCATATCAATGACTAAATTATCTCCCTGAAGCCATCCCGCTGTCTGTACGCCGGAAGCGGTTTGAAATGTCACAAACTTCATTTAGATTTCACCTTCTTATGATCTCAAACGTATCTGTCATTGGTTTTGTATACATGTGTCCGGCAAGGCGCCCAATCGGCTTTAATTGGTCAGAGTCAATTTTCCCATCATAATATAGCGCATCATCTACATGAATGTGCTTCACCTTTCCGATGACAAGACTTCCAGACCCTGCTTTCTCTCCAAAATGCAGAATATCATGCAGCTCACATTCCAGATGAACCAGACTTTCTTTTACGCGAGGAGGGGCAACCGCCTTGCTTTTTTCTTTCGTGAGCCCGCTTTGAACAAATTCATCTACTTCCGGTTCGAAATCGCCTGCACAGCGATTCATTTGTTCTGCTATCTGCTCACTCACAATATTGATGACAAATTCCTTCGTTTTTTCAATATTGATAAGAGTATCTTTTTTAGATCCATCTGTCCCTTTTCTCATAGGAGAGAAGCAAACCATCATCGGTTCTGCTGAGATCGCGGTAAAAAAACTGAACGGAGCCAAGTTTGCCGCTCCTTTTTCATCAATAGTCGACACGAATGCGATAGGCCTTGGCAAGATCGAACCAATCATTAATTTATAGGCGTCTTTCCAGTGAAGCGACTCGGGCATGACATCCATCTTTATCACCTTGCTTTCAGGAAGATTAAGTGTTTATAAATTGCCGCGTCGCTCCTGCTCCCGCTCGATCGATTCAAAAAGCGCTTTAAAATTGCCGTCCCCGAACCCTTTCGCACCTTTTCTCTGAATCACTTCTATAAAGACTGTCGGACGATCGACAATCGGCTTGGTGAAAATCTGCAGCAAATACCCTTCATCATCACGATCTACTAAAATGTTAAGCTCTTTCAGCTTATCAATCTCTTCATCAATATCTCCGACACGTTCACTGAGGGTTTCATAATAAGTCTCAGGCGTATTCAGGAATTCCACGCCATTCTTCTTTAAAATAGCTACTGTAGATACAATATCTTCTGTTAAAATCGCAAGATGCTGTACGCCTGGCCCTTTAAAAAACTCAAGGTACTCCTGAATTTGCGATTTGCGTTTCCCCTCAGCAGGCTCATTAATAGGAAATTTAATCCGCCCCCCATTATGCATAACCTTCGACATTAGAGATGAATATTCTGTGCTGATATCTGAATCTGTAAAATGGCGCATTTCTTTAAAGCCCATTACTTTTTCATAATATGAAACCCATTCCTGCATCCTTTCTACATTTCCGACAACATGGTCGACTCCGATGATTCCTGCTTCTGTATAAGGAATCTTCATTTCAGCTGCTTCAAATCCCGGCATAAATGCACCCTTGTATCCTTTTCTCTCTATTAATGAATGGATGGTGTCACCGTATGTACCGATTACGGCTTTTTTAACGGATCCTTGCTCATCCTTCAGCTCAAATGGAGGTGTAATCGCAATAGCTCCTCTAGATACAGCTTCATTGTAAGCCTTTTCAACATTATCAACGACTAAAGCTATATCTCTGACACCGTCCCCATGCTTCTTGACGAATTCAGCTACACGTGAGGTATCATTTAAAGAACCTGTGATAACCAAGCGTACTTTCTGCTGCTGCAGCACATAAGAAACGGTTTCCCTGTTCCCTGTCTCAAGACCTGAATAGGCGACGATTTTAAAACCGAAGGCTGTACAGAAATAGTGAGCCGACTGCTTGGCATTGCCTGAATACATTTCCAGATAATCAACATCTTTCACCGGAAAAAAATCTTCAACCTGACTGCTTGTCGCTGCTGTTTCCTCACGCATATAAACCCCTCCATTTTATGAATATTATTACTATTCCGAATACATCATACGGAAAAAGCAGAGATGGAAGCAAGAGTGCTGATTAAAGCTATAACGCTTTTCTGCATTGATGCAACCCTATTGCATTCCGCATAAATCCCGTACAACTATGAGAGGATAATTGGAAACTTTTCTTTTTTGTAAAAAGCTTACTCTTTTCATATTGTCACTGTGATACAATAAAATTTGTCTGTTTTGATAGATTTTTTCGCGTAGGAGGACCCGTGATGAATGGCGTACCGTTTATTACCGTGGAAGGACCGATCGGTGTTGGGAAAACTTCGCTTGCACGAGCGATAGCAGAACACTATCAATTTCATTTGCTGAAAGAGATTGTGGATGAGAATCCGTTTCTCGGCAAATTTTATGAAAATATTGAAGAGTGGAGTTTCCAGACAGAAATGTTCTTCCTGTGTAATCGATATAAACAGCTTGAAGATATTGCACAGTTATTTTTGAAAAAGAGTCAGCCTGTTGTGGCAGATTATCATATTTATAAAAATCTTATTTTCGCAAAGCGCACTCTTAAAAATGAACAATACGATAAATACCTTGATATTTATTCAATTTTAACAAGTGACATGCCAAAGCCGAACTTGATCATTTACTTGAATGCAAGCCTTGATACATTGCTTAACCGCATTGATATGCGCGGAAGGGAAATCGAGAAAAAGATCGATCCCGGCTATTTAAAGCAGCTATCGGAGGATTACGAGGTGGCCATGTCACAATGGGAAAAAGAACACCCATCCATCCCCGTACTGAGATTCAGCGGAGATGAACTTGATTTTGTACAAAATGAAAAAGATTTAACCTATATATTTAAACGTTTGGATGAATCTTTACATGAAGGAGTTACCAGTAAATGAACTTGAGAGAGAAATACAGCATTCCCCACAATGCCGTCATTACCATTGCGGGAACAGTCGGTGTAGGAAAATCAACGATGACAAATGCCCTTGCAAATGCACTTCATTTCCGCACTTCATTTGAAAAAGTAGATACAAACCCATATCTTGATAAATTTTATGCGGATTTTGAAAGATGGAGCTTTCATCTGCAAATCTATTTCCTTGCTGAAAGATTCAAAGAGCAAAAGCGGATTTTTGAATACGGTGGAGGCTTTATCCAAGATCGGTCAATATATGAAGACACCGGCATTTTTGCCAAAATGCATTATGAAAAAGGCACGATGACAGAAGTGGATTATGAAACATACACAAACTTATTTGATGCAATGGTCATGACACCTTACTTCCCTCATCCTGATCTATTGATTTATTTAGAAGGCAGCCTTGAGGATATTTTATCCCGAATCAAAGAACGCGGACGTCCGATGGAGCAGCAGACTCCAATTGCATATTGGGAAGAGATGCACCGCCGCTATGAGGATTGGATCAATAATTTTAATGCATGTCCTGTTCTGCGCCTGAACATAAACGATTATGACATTATGGCAAACGAAGGTTCAATTGAACCGATAGTCGAGCGTGTCGGACATTTTATCGAGCAGACAAGATTACTTAAAAAATAACCGGTTTATTCCGGTTATTTTTTTTGCAGTTATTTTTGTATTAGCAAAATCCATACAAAAAACCTGCAGCAATGTATGCTGCAGGTTTTATCAATCTCCAATACTTATGCGCTAAATATTGGATTTTATATGTAAGATGGAGGAGGTAGAGGGATTCGAACCCCCGCGGGATTTGACTCCCCTGTCGGTTTTCAAGACCGATCCCTTCAGCCGGACTTGGGTATACCTCCCTGCTGACAAGAACTAATATAACATATTGATTTTGGGATTGTCAACGATTCTAGAAAACTTTTTTAAAAAAATTTGAGGAAGGGCTAAAACGGATTTTAGCCCCTTCTTGAATGGTTATTATTATCTTGAAATGACTTCTCTATTCCCCATATATGGACGCAATACTTCAGGAATAACAACAGTTCCATCCTCCTGTTGATAATTCTCGAGGATAGCCGCAACTGTTCTGCCAATCGCAAGACCAGATCCGTTCAGTGTATGAACAAATTCAGGTTTTCCTTTAGGCTCACGTCTGAAACGGATTCCTGCGCGCCGTGCCTGGAAGGCTTCAAAATTACTGCAAGAAGAAATTTCGCGGTATGTTTCCTGGCTCGGTATCCATACTTCAATGTCATATTTCTTTGCAGCCGTAAATCCAAGATCCGCTGTACACATTCTAAGCACACGATAAGGCAGACCCAAAAGCTGAAGAACTTTCTCTGCATGTCCTGTCAGTTTTTCAAGCTCATCATAAGAATCTTCAGGTTTAACAAATTTCACAAGCTCTACTTTATTAAACTGATGCTGGCGGATTAGTCCTCTAGTATCTCTGCCTGCAGAGCCAGCTTCAGAACGGAAGCAAGAGCTGTAAGCCGCATAATTGACCGGAAGCTGATCAATAGAGAGAATCTCTTCACGGTGCATGTTGGTTACAGGCACCTCAGCTGTAGGAATCAAAAAGTAATCTTCGCCCGCAATTTTAAATGCATCTTCTTCAAATTTAGGCAGCTGGCCTGTTCCAGTCATGCTGTCACGATTTACGATATACGGAGGCAGCACTTCTGTATAGCCGTGTTCATCAATATGCAAATCAAGCATAAAACTGATCAGCGCACGCTCGAGACGTGCACCTAAGCCGCGGTAGAATACAAAACGGCTGCCGGTTACTTTACCCGCACGTTCAAAATCCAAGATCCCAAGGTGATCGGCAACATCCCAGTGTGGTTTCGGTTCAAATGAGAATGC
The DNA here is from genome assembly GCF_050483325.1 of Metabacillus idriensis. Classification (GTDB taxonomy): domain Bacteria; phylum Bacillota; class Bacilli; order Bacillales; family Bacillaceae; genus Bacillus_P; species Bacillus_P idriensis_A. Next base: position 2,459 of record NZ_JBCMYF010000037.1, on the reverse strand, counting down.
AGGAACACCTCCCCATTCACGGTGAAGAACATTATCGTCTTCCGTTTCGCCTACAGGAACACTTTCATGCGGGATATTAGGAATAGACAGCATTAACGTTTCAAGCTCTGCCTCAACCTGGCGAAGCTCATCGTCCATTTCTTTCACGCGGTCGCCTACTTCACGCATTTCTTTTATTAAATGATCGGCATCTTGTTTTTCACGCTTTAAAACAGCAATTTGCCCTGAAACTTCATTTCGCTTGCTTTTAAAAACTTCTACTTTTGAAATCAGTTCACGGCGTTTTTGGTCAAGCTCCTCGAATTTGCTGAAGTCGCCTAAATCCTCTCCGCGATGAGACAGCTTTTCTTTTACTTCTTCAAAGTTAGCGCGCAAATGTTTAATATCCAGCATGACAAAACTCCTTTTTAGTTTTTTTGCAAATAAAAAACTCCCGTCCCCTGGTAAAGGGACGGAAGTTATATCCGCGTTGCCACCCTAATTGAAGGCAGATTGCCTTCCTCTTAAGCAGGATAACGGCCTGTACCGGACATGTCTACTCTCCGAAGGTTTCAACATCTCATTCGAGGATGGATTCACAAGGATCTAACACCGATTTTCACCAGCCACCGGCTCTCTAAGAAAGAAGCACTTGCTACTATTTCCTGTCGTCATGTTTTTCATGTTCAATTAAGTAATTCATAATTTACTACAAGTTTGATACGGTTGCAAGGTTTTTATACACTTAATTTTGCTTTTGTATTCTCAACCATGCGCACAAACAGCCCAGTCATCCGGTGATCATCTGTTAATTCGGGATGAAACGAACAGCCCAGGAACTGTCCTTGACGTGCTGCAACGATTCTTCCGTTATGCTTAGACAGAATCTCCACATCTTCTCCAACTTCGACAATATGAGGAGCCCTGATAAACACACCAATGAAATCTTCAGCAACATCCGTAATGTTCAGTTCTGCTTCAAAGCTTTCGCGCTGACGCCCAAATGAGTTTCTCTCAACGGTAACATCCATTACTCCAAGATGTCCTTCGCTGTAACCCACAATGTTTTTTGCAAGAAGAATTAAGCCTGCACAGGTTCCAAACATCGGCTTTCCCTGCTCAGCGAAGGCTTTCAGCGGACCCATGAACTCATATTTATCAATCAGGCGGCGCATCGTTGTGCTCTCTCCGCCCGGCATAATGAGCCCGTCCAATTCGTCAAGCTGCAGAGGACGCTTAACAACGACTCCTTCTGCACCGCTTGCCTCTATTGATCGGATATGTTCTCTTACAGCACCTTGAAGGCCTAATACACCAATTTTAAGCATTGTATTCTACTCCTTTATCATTACCATCCGCGCTCTTGCATTCTGTTCTCAGGAAGCAAAGTTGAGATCTCAATGCCTTTCATTGCTGTTCCAAGTCCCTTTGAAAGACTTGCAATCAGTTCATAATCCTGATAGTGAGTTGTTGCTTCAACGATCGCACGGGCAAATTTTGCAGGGTTTTCAGATTTGAAGATACCTGAACCTACGAATACACCGTCTGCTCCTAATTGCATCATTAGAGCAGCATCTGCCGGAGTTGCAATTCCGCCAGCTGCAAAGTTTACAACCGGAAGGCGTCCCTCATGCTTGATTTGAAGAAGAAGCTCATAAGGCGCGCCTAACAGCTTTGCTTCTGTCATTAATTCATCTGTGCTCATTCCAATGATTCTGCGCACTTGGCCATTTACTTTACGCATGTGGCGAACAGCCTCAACAATATTTCCTGTACCAGGCTCGCCTTTTGTGCGAAGCATAGAAGCACCCTCAGCAATACGTCTAGTAGCTTCCCCTAAATCGCGGCAACCGCAAACAAAAGGAACTGTATAATCACGTTTATTTAAATGGTACTCTTCATCAGCAGGAGTCAATACTTCACTTTCATCAATATAATCGACACCCATCGCTTCTAATATGCGAGCTTCCACGATATGGCCAATACGTGCTTTTGCCATAACAGGAACCGTAACAGCCTTCATCACTTCTTCTACAATTGTAGGATCTGCCATACGGGCAACTCCACCTGCTGCACGAATGTCAGCAGGAACGCGCTCAAGTGCCATTACAGCAACTGCTCCAGCTTCCTCAGCGATCTTTGCTTGCTCTGCATTGACTACGTCCATAATGACGCCGCCTTTTTGCATTTCTGCCATTCCGCGTTTTACACGATCTGTACCTGTGTTATTCATTCTATATCCCCCTCATATTATGTAAAATTTCATTTTGCACATATAGCTTATTCTATCCTAAGTTATAAAAAAATCCTATCAAAATTAAAGGGATTATTAAAACAATTCGCACAAAGAAAAGTGGAGCCGACTGTTTAGCCCCGAAAGGCAGATAAGAATCCGGCAGTGAAGGCGCTTTTTGCCAATGCTTGCGGATTTGTTCTGGCCGAGGGGTTAGGAGGCGGAGCTAGACAATAAGAAAAGCGGA
>NZ_JBCMYF010000036.1:0-4332 GCF_050483325.1 Metabacillus idriensis | reverse complement strand
AAAAGCGGAACCGCCCGTTTCAACCCTAAAATATCCATATATGTAAAAAAGACTTACTCATATCGAGTAAGTCTTTTTTCAATTAAAACCAGCCTGTCACAGTGTCTGTCACTGTTCCCCAAAGACCGCCGAAGAATCCGCCGATTCCTCTCATGGATAAAACAAACCAATTGGCTTTTTCAACAGCGCTTTTTGTGACGATATCAACATTAGCTTCGCTTTTTTCTTCTAAGAAGCCCAAATCTTGGCCTTTACCTGTGTACTTCACTGTCATATAGCCGATTTTTTCGCCTTTTTTGACAGGAGCCTGTACTTCATTGTCTGCATTGACCTTTTTTTGATCAAAGACGTAGTTAGGCTCATATGATTCTTTTTCACCGTTTTTAACAACAAGGTTAAGAGATTCTTTTGTTGCTACAGCTACTTCTTTTTCTTTCCCTTTCACAACGGAAAGGTCAGATTTATTTTTAATTTGATAGTTTTCAGGATAAACTTCTTCCATCTTGAAATTATTATAAGCATAATCGATCATTTTTTTCGTTTCTTTGAAACGAGGAGTATGAAGGCTGCCATCATCACTTGCAGCGTTTAAAACGACGGTAATAACACGCATGCCGTTTCGTTCAGCAGTTGCTGTAAAAGAAGAGCCTGCTGATTTAGTTGAACCTGTTTTTAATCCGTCTACACCTTCTGTTTCAAATAACAAACCTTCAAGCATCCAGTTCCAGTTATCCATTTTGATTGCATCTTCTGTGCCTTCTCTGAATACTTTTCTGGGAGTGCTTGCTGTGTCTAATACTTCTGGATATTCAATTATTAATTTTTGAGAAAGCAGCGCCATATCGCGTGCTGACATTTTATTTTCGGCATCTGCTGTTGTGCCATCAGGATGCATTCCTGCCAGATCTCCATTTTCTAAACCTGTTGAGTTTACAAATTCGAAGTTTTTAAGACCAAGCTCTTTAGCTTTTTCATTCATTAATTTTACGAAATTAGACTCTGATCCTGAAACGATTTCTGCTAAAGCAATAGCTGCTCCGTTTGCAGAATAAATGCTCATCGCTTCATAAAGCTCTTTTACATTGTATGTACCGTCTTTTCGTAATGGAACGTTTGACAGTCCGCGGTTTTGTGAAATTCTATAGACATAGTCACTTGGTGTGTATGTTTGATCCCACTTGATTTTCCCTTTATTAACTGCTTCAAGAACTAAGTATTCTGTCATGATCTTGGCCATACTTGCAATCGGAAGCAGATCGTCTGCATTTTTCCCGTATAGAATTTTACCTGTAGACGCTTCTACTAAAATTGCACCTTTTGCATTAACTCCAACTGCATCATTTTCTGCCGCAGATGCCTGTGCTGCCGGCAAAACAACTGTTACTGTTAGAACAGCAGCAAACAGCACGGACAGCAAACGCTTAAACTTCATGTTGCTCAAATTCATAACCTCCACCGTTTTTTTTATCTATTTTTATATTCAATTATTGACCCGAGTGACAAACAACAAAGTCGATTTTATCACACTATGATCAAAAAAAATAGACAGAGTCTGAGACTCTGTCCTAAAGATTGAACATTGTATTACATTTCAGGTAAATCGGCCTAGAAACGTTTACGAAAGCGAATAATTCGGTGATTCTTTTGTAATTTGAACATCATGAGGATGGCTTTCGCGAAGACCTGCACCAGTCATGCGGACAAACTGTGAATTCTCCCGAAGCTCTTCTAAGTTTGCTGTTCCGCAATAACCCATACCAGAGCGAATACCGCCAACCAGCTGGTAAATCGTATCTGAAAGAGGTCCTTTATAAGGAGTTCTGCCTTCAATGCCTTCCGGAACAAATTTCTTATTGTCTTCCTGGAAGTAACGGTCTTTGCTTCCTTTTTCCATCGCACCAACAGAACCCATGCCGCGGTATACCTTAAATCGTCTTCCCTGGTAAATTTCTGTTTCGCCCGGGCTTTCTGACGTACCAGCCAAAAGACTGCCAAGCATAACGGCGTGACCGCCTGATGCTAATGCTTTGACGATATCGCCTGAATATTTAATTCCGCCATCTGCGATAATAGTAATGCCAAGCTTACGTGCTTCCGTCGCACAATCATATACAGCAGTGATTTGAGGTACACCTACACCTGCTACAACACGGGTTGTACAAATAGAACCAGGTCCGATGCCTACCTTTACGACGTTTGCTCCAGCTTCTGCCAGTTCTCTTGTAGCATCAGCAGTTGCAACATTTCCTGCAATGATATTCAGATCAGGGTATTCGTTTCTAATTGTTCTGACCATATCGATAACGCCCTTTGAGTGGCCATGGGCTGTATCTAACACAATGGCATCAACGTTAGCCTCAACCAGCTTTTTAACACGAAGCATGGTATCTGCCGTAACGCCTACAGCAGCACCGACAAGCAAACGTCCATGCTCATCTTTTGCTGAATGCGGGAACTCAATTACTTTTTCGATATCTTTAATCGTGATTAATCCTTTTAAAACACCCTGGTCATCAACCAGCGGAAGTTTTTCGATTTTATGCTTTTGCAGAATGCTTTCTGCTTCTTTAAGAGTTGTTCCGACGTCTGCCGTTACTAAGTTTTCTTTCGTCATTACATCAGAGATCTTGATCGAGAAGTCTTGAATAAATCTCATGTCACGATTTGTAATAATGCCTACAAGCTTTTGCTCATCCACATTATTTACTACAGGTACACCTGAAATGCGATATTTACCCATCAAATGCTCTGCATCAAATACTTGATGGTCCGGAGTTAAAAAGAATGGATTTGTAATAACGCCTCTTTCAGAACGTTTTACCTTATCAACCTGCTCTGCCTGCTGTTCAATCGACATATTCTTGTGAATGATGCCCATTCCGCCTTGTCTTGCCATCGCAATTGCAAGCTGAGCCTCAGTAACAGTATCCATACCGGCACTAATGATTGGGACATTCAGCTTTAATGTTGGTGTTAAATTCACACTTAAGTTCACGTCTCTTGGAAGAACCTCGGACTTAGCCGGTACAAGCAATACATCATCAAACGTTAAGCCTTCTTTTAAAAATTTACTTTCCCACATCATTAAATCCCCCTCTTAACGGCAAAATATTATTAGTAGATTAACAACTAGCCAACCCACTGTCAAGAACAGGCAAAAGAGTTTAAAAATTTCGAAAAAAGAAAGGGGAGCTGCAGGATGATGAAAATAGACGTCTGGAACCAGTTAAAATCATATCAATCAACAGAAACAGTTCAAAAATTTCTGGAAAAATGTTATAAAAAAAATCAACAGCCAGCACCTGCCGAATTATCCTATCAAAACAGCTATCCTTTTGTTTACCATCTAAAGCATGCTGAAAACTTTTATCTTTCATCTGCAAGTGCTGCCATGCCCGTACAGCCTATGCTCCTGTTCTACGGAATGTCTCAGCTTATGAAATCATGTATTTTAACATTAGATCCTGAATATCCCGCAACTTCATCCGTTCTTGCACATGGTGTCTCAACAAGAAAACGGAAAAAACAGCAATACCGCTTTTTGCAGGATGAAGTGAAGATACAAAGAAATGGTTTATTTGCTCACGCAGCATCTCATTTATTTAAGCTTGAACATGCAGAAAACGATAAGTACTCTATGCAGGAGCTTTTAAAAAGAATTCCTGAACTGAGTGATTTATTCAGCAGACATAAAGATAAAAATGTTCATATTGTCTCCCGATATGAAAACAAGCAAATACATATTCCAGTTGAAGCCGCAGCCTTTTATCATATGACACCGGAAAGATTGATTGAATACCTGAATTATCATTTTCAATTAAGAGGAGAAAGCTTTTCCGATCACAGCATCATTTGTCATCCGCGAGATCGCTTCAGCGCTTTCTACAGTCTGCCATTCCTGTACAATGGACAAACAGACGATTATTCCCTGCCTTCATCTTTGAACGATCTGAATGGATTGCCTGAATTTATGGCTCATTACTTATTGCTGTATAACTTAAGCATGATCTCAAGATATGAAACTGAGTGGTGGTACGAACTGATGCTAAGCCATTCACAGGACGATTATGTATTCATCGTCCGTTTTCTTGAAGTAACAAAAGAGAAAATACCTCAGTATGCGCTTGCGTTTTTGAATGAATTGTGGGGAAAGGGGTAAGTGCGTGTTATGTATTGTTGCATTGGACAATCTATCAGTGTGTGGAGAGTAAGTTTCTTGATGTTCTTTAATATAACTGCTTTATTTCAAATAATGCAGGTGGTTGAAACAAACCATTCCCACTTGCCTTGAACATTCTCTCTTATTCCATACAAAAAAGAACAGCATTTCTG
>NZ_JBCMYF010000035.1:0-209485 GCF_050483325.1 Metabacillus idriensis | reverse complement strand
AAGCGCCTTTTCTGTCGGATCCTTATTTGTCTGTCGGGTCTGAGCAGTCGGTTCCGCATTTCGTGGTGTCCAGCTCCACCTCCTAGCCCCTCGGCCAAAACGGCTCCGTCTGTAAAGGCAAAAAGCGCCTTTTCAGCCGGATCCTTATCTGTCTGTCGGGTCTGAACAGTCGGTTCCGCTTTTCGTGGTGTCCAGCTCCATCGCCCAACTCCTCGGCCAGAACGGATCATCCAGCAAAGGCAAAAAGCGCCTTCACTGGCTGATCCTTATCTGTCTGTCGGAGCTAAACGGGCGATTCCGCATTTCATAGTAAAAACTACCATTGAAATCGAACGTATATTCGCTTACTATTAGTCATATAATAAATACGAACATATATTCTGTAATGAGGAGTAAGAACTATGATTGAGGATTACAGTCAATTTCCAAAACGAAAAATTTTGTGCATTGACATGAAAAGCTTTTATGCTAGCTGTGCAGCGGTTTTGAAAGGGCTTGATCCGCTGACATGCCATTTAGCTGTTGTCGGTGATACAGAGCGGCAGGGGAGCATAGTGCTCGCAGCATCACCTTGTCTTAAAAAGGACTTTGGCATTAAGACCGGATCTCGTTTGTTCGAAATTCCAAAAGATCCCCGCATTCACGTTGTAAATGCAAAGATGGCATCCTTTGTCCGCATTTCAACAGAGCTTACACGTCTATTCCACCGGTATGTTCCAAAGGATGCCATCCATACGTACAGCGTGGACGAGAGCTTTATTCAAGTTGATGGAGTCGAGGGGATATGGGGAGACGCCTGGACCATTGCAGCAAAAATCAGAGATGACATGGAACGCGAATTTTCTCTCCCGTGCGCGATTGGCATCGGTCCTAATATGCTGCTCTCTAAAATCTGCCTTGATCTGGAGGCGAAGAAAAAAGGGATTGCCGAATGGACGTATGCTGATGTGAAGGAAAAGCTCTGGAAGGTCGCGCCGCTCCGGGAAATGTGGGGCATAGGGGGCCAGGTGGAAAAAACACTGAACAGGATGGGAATCTTTAATGTGGGACAGCTTGCGCGTCATCCGCTTGAGGTGCTGGAGAAGAAATTCGGCATTATGGGAAATCAGCTCTATTATCATGCATGGGGTGTTGATCTGTCTGAAATTGGAGCGCCGATTCTGCAGGGGCAGATCAGCTTTGGCAAAAGCCAGATCCTCATGCGGGATTATCCCGACCCGAAAGAAGTGAAGCATGTCATCCTTGAGATGTGTGAGGAGGTCGCAAGAAGAGCACGCAGCCACCGGAAAGCGGGCAGAACGGTGAGCCTTGGCATCGGCTACAGTCACGATGAGCTTGGAGGCGGATTTCACCGCTCCCGGACGATGCGCCAGCCGACCAATATCACAATGGAACTTTACGAAACATGCATCGCATTATTTGATCAATTTTATGCAAATAAAACGGTCCGGAAAATTTCAATTGCTCTGTCCAATATTGAAGATGATGCTGAAATGCAGCTGGATTTGTTTCAGCCTAATCGTGAAAAAGAACAGATCCTCGGTTATGTGATGGACTCCATTCGGGGGAAATACGGCTCAAATGCCCTGCTGCGCGCCGTTTCCTATACAAATGCCGGCACCGCGAGGCATCGCGCCAAGCTTGTCGGCGGACACAAAGCTTAACAAAAGGAGGGATCGTCATGATTCGGGATCGGGGCAATATCAAATGGACATCCATGATGCTGCCTGAGCATGTGAAAATTTTGCGGGAGCTTGAAATGGAACAGGGATATGCAGCAAAACCTTCGGTGGATGAGCAGCAGCTTGCGCATTTCAATGAATTGATCAGTCTTGCCATGGAAGAAAACCGCGAGCTTGCTTTTACGTACTATGAAAATCACGGTTTTCATGTGCAGGAAGGGCATGTGCACTATGTAGATCCGATCCGCGGATGCATTCGGATCGTAAATGCAGAAGAAGCCCGCTTTGATTTGCCATTGAACAAAATAACAGATATTCGCGAAAAATAGACTGTCTTTTAGGACAGTCCTTTTTTCGGTTTTACAGAAAAGTTTTTTAACTCTTCACTATTCAGCGCGGACAACCGACTGAAACGTGCCCTTATGTGATCCATCACAAAACGGCATCTTCTTTGATAACCCGCAGCGGCAAAGCGAAAAGCTTTGTTTGGTTTGAAACGCATTGCCTGCTGCGTCCACTAATTCCACATCACCGGTCACACGAAGCGATCCATTATCATTCACTTTGATTTGAACTTTATTCATCTGCAATAATCCTCCTTTTTTCTATACACACAAGTATTCAAGCAGGCATTGCAGTGTGACAAAGCAAGCCCTTATGCGTATTTTGGCAACTTATGATAAAATGGCCGTATGCAAGCTGAAATGAGGAGACAGAGATGATGGAAATAAAATGGACAGATCGTGCAATCAAAAAAATTTCAGGAAACGTTCAGGATCATTCAGATAAGCACATCAAATTAAAATATGATACAGACGGCTGCGGCTGCGTTGTCAGCGGTGTTACGGCACTCTGGCTCATAGATGAAAAAGACAGTGATGATCTGGAAATTGACACAAACGCATTTCCGGTACTTGTTGAAAAATCGAAAATGGTTTTCTTGGATGAAAAAATGACCATCGATTTTAATGAAACAGCAAACACATACATGCTGACATGTCCTTCACAAATCTTGAATCCGCGCATGAGCTTAACTGTAAAGTGAGGTGGAGAAAAAGATGAAGGACCGCTTAACATCACTTAAAAATATAGCGCTCAATAAAACTTGGGTTTCCTTTTTAAACAGCAACCATCCTTATACGCTGCTTCACTGGTCCATCGGAGGAGTATACGAGGACAAGAAAGATGTCTGGCTTCTGCAGGATGAAATGACCTTTGAGGCAAAAGAGTTTGCCACAATTGACGAAGCCATCGCCTACATGGGCGAAAACATGAAAGAAATTACAGATGTTCTTGGTTAATATGAAACGAGCGGATTCAAGGAATCCGCTCGTTTTTCTTATATCTTGGCAGTGTGCCTGTGTTTCTTCAATTCTTCAAAAAATTCATCAATAATCCGCTCATATTCTTCCCGGTTTTCAGTATATGACATAGCATGTGCACCTTTTTCAGCAAAGTAAATCTTTTTGAAGCCAGGCTTTTTATCAAACAATTGCTGTGTCATCGCAGCCGGAATGTAATCATCGTCTTTGCTGTGAATAAATAAAACAGGATGCTGAATCCGGTCAATCACGGCAATTGGGGAGACATCCTGAAGCGAATAGCCGTCGCGGATTTTAAGAAAGCGTCTTGCAATCGGCATAACCAGGTAGCCCGGAAGTTTAAAATCGGATTTTAAGCGGTACAGCAGCTGCTCCTGTAAATCAGAAAAAGGGCAATCCGCAATATAATAATCAGCGCCGTCTTCAACTAGTCCTCCATAAAGCAGTGTTGTAACAGCTCCCATTGATTCTCCGTGAATGCCGAGATGCAGTTCATCGCCAACCCGGTCCTTCAGCCAGTGCACAACAGACTGCAGGTCAAATTTTTCATAATGTCCAAAGCTTGTTGTTTTGCCGCCTGATTCTCCGTGTCTGCGGTGATCATAGATCAGCACGTTCATCCCCCGGTTTAGAAAAAGCTTCATATACTTGATGGAATTATACCGGTTCATTGTGACTCCGTGGCAAATAATCACATATGAATAGGTTTTATGAGGGGCGATGAGCATGCCTTTAATGTCATAGCCGAATTGCGAAGGGATGGAAACTTCAATTTTGTTATAAGAATCATATTCCTTCTCATCGTAATGTCCATCCTTCGTTTCACGGTCGATAATTTCTTTATCCGTCTTCTTTTTCATATACATCATTTGATTGGTAAAAAAGAATCCTACGATAAATATATAGGAGAGAACAATGCCTGCTCCGATCAGCCATTTTTTCATCTGCATTCTTCCTCTCAAAGGTTCATGAAATTATTTTAGCATGAGAAAAGGGGGAGAGGAAATAAGGATTACAGCAATTTGGGCAAAAAAACAGCAAGCCGGGGGACGGCTTGCCGCATGATCACTGCTCAGAATTTTGCCGCTTTGTCGGATGTACGGCCTTTTCCATTTCTTCAAACGCCATCGTTTGCTTTACTGTATCAGCATTCGGTTTTCCTTTTTGACTTTTTGATGTTTTTTCATGAGACATGAGATATCGCTCCTTTCTATAATTCTAACGTTTGGAAAAAGAATAGAAATTATGCAAATAAGCGAAACAACCTCCTTGTCCATTACGTTTAAAGGAAAAGGAGCGTGAAAAACATGAAAGCATTGGGAACTGGAATTTTGGCTGCATGTACAGCAGGAATCATCAGCTTTGCTGCAAAGGATCTTCAATTGTTTTTCATCATGATGTCAGGAGTTGTTCTTATTTGCTTCGGGCTCTCAGGCCTGCTGACAAATGCTTTTCTCGGCGGCAGCCGCATAAGGGCTAATGTTCATTCAGAAACAAAAGAGCACAGGGAAGCGAGGACTACCTGGGCTATCCAGCTGTTTTTACTGGGATTGCCAAGCTGTGCTGCCGCCATTATTTCCGCATTCATTCTCTTTATTTAAGTTTTTTCTGCAAATTTTTAATTAACCGCCTTTTCCTGTTTATTCAGCTGATGCTGTTTGCTTTGAACCGTTCCTGCAAGGTGGGGCTCAATTACTTCAACTGCTTTTAAAAGCTGATTCAGATCAATCCCGGTCTCAATGTTCAAAGACTTCAGCATATGAAGAACATCTTCAGTCGCAGCATTTCCCGTAGCTCCTGGTGCAAACGGACAGCCTCCAAGACCGCCGGCAGAAGTATCAAACCTGTCGATTCCCGCCTGCAGAGCAGCATAAATATTCGCAAGTGCCATCCCGCGTGTATCGTGAAAATGGGCTGTCAGCAGCATGTCGGGAAACTGCGCTTTCAAACGTGAAAAAAGCTCATAAACCTCAAGAGGATTCGCCATTCCAATCGTGTCAGCCACACTTAAATCATCGACTCCGGCATCCGCAAACTGCCGGCAAATGGTAAGCACAGCATCAGGGTGAATTTTCCCTTCATACGGACAGTAGAAAGCAGTGGAAATACAGGCGCGAACAAAAAATCCTTCTTCTTTTAACTGGCGGATCAGCGGCAAAAGCTTATCCATGCTCTCTTTGGTTGTTGAATTAATATTCTTTAAGTTAAAGGATTCGCTTACACCGACGAAAAAGGCTACATCACGGCACTTTGCCTCTTTTGCCCGCATGACGCCTTTTTCATTCGGAGTCAGCACAAGATTCCGGTGTTCATCTGTGCAGTATTGAATGATCTCTAGAGCATCCTTCAATTGAGGAACCCACTTGGGAGAAACGAATGACGTCAGCTCCATTTCCTTAAAACCAGCTTTCTTTAACTCTTTGATAAACTGTATCTTAACATCAGTCGGAATTTCATTTTTTTCATTTTGAAGCCCGTCACGCGGACCAACTTCAATTAATGTCACATGTTCAGGAAGATTCAACTTGAAGCACCAGCCTTTCTGCAATGGGTGATGTGAGAATAAATGGACGGTTTCGTCTTTTTTTTTGTATTTCCAGCTCGAACGCATAACGAGCAAAGGCAAAAAGCGCCTTTTCTGTCGGATCCTTATCTGTCTGCCTGCGCTGACCGGGCGATTCCGCTTTTCGTGGTGTCTAGCTCCACCTCCTAGCTCCTCGGCCAGAACGGCTCCGCCAGTAAAGGCAAAAAGCGCCTTTTCTGTCGGATCCTTATCTGTCTGTCGGAGCTGAGCAGTCGGTTCCGCTTTTCTGTATTGTCTAGCTCCATCGCCCAGCTCCTCGGCCAGAACGGCTCCGCCAGCAAAGGCAAAAAGCGCCTTCACTGTCGGATCCTTATCTGTCTGTCGGAGCTAAACGGGCGATTCCGCTTTTCGGTGAAAGGGTTTACATATTTCTATATTAGTAGTTAACTAGGATTAGATGCAAATGATATTTGAATCTTGAAAATTTTGAAGGAATTTATCTTTATTTAGCGAAACCAATCTATGAACCAATGAAAAAGGGGATGAATGAGAAATGAGCAACAATGAAGTGGTCATCGTAAGTGCAGTCCGTACGGCTATTGGCAGTTTTGGGGGATCGCTGAAGGGTGTATCTGCTCCTGAGCTTGGAGCTATCGTCATTAAAGACGCTCTCGAAAAAGCGGGATTAAAAGGGGAACAGGTCGACGAGGTCATCATGGGAAATGTCCTGCAGGCCGGGCTTGGGCAAAATCCAGCGCGTCAGGCAGCTATTAAAGCAGGGTTGCCGGAAAATATTCCTTCTATGACAATCAATAAAGTATGCGGTTCAGGGCTGAAAACCGTTCATCTTGCTGCACAGGCTATTTTGTCCGGGGATGCTGATATTATCGTTGCCGGCGGTATGGAAAATATGAGCCAGGCACCATACATATTAAAAAATGCACGCGATGGATTCAAAATGGGCGATCAAAAGCTGATCGACACAATGGTTTCCGACGGATTAACGTGCGCTTTCAATAATTATCATATGGGTGTAACAGCTGAAAATTTATGCGATAAATATGAAATTTCAAGAGAAGAGCAGGATGAGTTTGCTGCCTGGAGCCAGAAGAAGGCAACAGACGCCATTCAGGCTGGAACGTTCAAAGATGAAATTACACCTGTTGTAATTCCTCAGCGTAAAGGAGATGCCGTCACATTTGATACAGACGAGTTTCCGCGTGCGGGTTCAACAGCTGAGAAGCTTGGCGGATTAAGGGCAGCTTTCAAAAAAGACGGATCTGTCACAGCAGGCAATGCATCCGGAATAAACGACGGTGCAGCTGCTGTAGTTGTGATGAGCCGAAAAAAAGCGGAAGAGCTTGGCATTCAGCCGCTAGTTAAAATTACCGCGAACGGCAACGCTGGCGTAGATCCGAGCATTATGGGGATTGGACCGGTTGCAGCTGTGCAAAAAGCCTTCAAGAAAAGCGGGCTTACCATGAAGGATATTGACCTTGTTGAAGCAAATGAAGCATTCGCAGCACAATCCATTGCCGTTGACCGCGAACTTCATTTTGATAAAGAAAAGCTGAACGTAAACGGCGGAGCGATTGCTCTAGGACATCCAATCGGAGCGAGCGGCACAAGAATCCTTGTTACACTCATTCACGAAATGAAGCGCAGAGATGCAAAACGCGGTTTGGCGACACTTTGCATCGGCGGAGGACAAGGCGTAGCAACAATCATTGAAAATTTATCATTCCCGGGGTGAAAATAATGAAAACGGTGCATACATCTTTTACAGAAGCAGTTAAGGACATTAAAGACGGATCAACATTAATGGTTGGCGGATTTGGCTTATGCGGAATTCCTGAGAATCTGATTCTTGCATTAGTAGAGACAGGCGTAAAGGATTTAACGATCATCTCGAACAATTGCGGAGTAGATGACTGGGGTCTTGGACTGCTACTAAAGAATAAGCAAATCAAAAAAATGATCAGCTCGTATGTTGGCGAAAATAAAGAATTTGAACGTCAAGTGCTCTCAGGGGAGATTGAAGTTGAACTCGTCCCTCAGGGAACGCTCGCTGAAAAAATCCGGGCAGGCGGTGCCGGAATTCCTGCTTTCTATACGCCTGCAGGTGTAGGAACGCCAATTGCAGAAGGCAAAGAAACGAGAAGCTTCGGCGGAAAAGAATATTTGCTTGAAGAAGCGCTTACGGCAGACTTCAGCCTTGTCCGCGCGTGGAAGGCTGATAAAATGGGCAATTTACTTTACAACAAAACGGCTCAAAACTTCAATCCGATGATCGCAGCAGCGGGAAAAGCAACCATTGCTGAAGTTGAAGAACTTGTTGAGGTGGGTGAGATTGCTCCAAGTGAGATTCACACTCCGGGTATTTATGTACAATCTATGATACTTGGTGAGCAGCAGAAGCGCATTGAACGATTAACGGTACAAAAGACAGGATGACAGGAGGCAAAGCGATGATACAGGATAAAGTAGGAGTGCGTGAAAAAATAGCAAGAAGAGCGGAACAGGAAATTGAAAACGGTTTCTATGTAAACTTGGGAATCGGCATGCCGACACTTGTTGCCAATTATATCAGCGAAAACAAACAGGTTGTCCTTCAATCGGAAAATGGACTTCTTGGAATTGGGCCTTATCCGAAAGAAGCGGATGTGGACCCTGACTTAATTAATGCGGGAAAAGAAACGGTTACGGCTATTCCGGGCTCTGCTTATTTTGACAGTGCAGAATCATTTGCCATGATCCGCGGAGGACACGTAAATGTGGCAATTCTCGGCGGCATGGAAGTATCAGAAAACGGAGATCTTGCAAACTGGATGATTCCAGGCAAGATGATTAAAGGAATGGGCGGTGCCATGGATCTAGTGCACGGCGCGCAAAGAATCATTGTCATCATGGAGCATGTGAACAAATCCGGCGAGTCAAAAATTCTCAATGCGTGCACATTGCCGCTTACGGGGAAACAGGTTGTCCACCGCATCATTACAGATCAGGCAGTCATTGATGTAACAGAGCTTGGCCTGAAGCTTGTCGAAGTCGCAAAAGGCTACACAATCGAAGATATCAAACAATCAACAGAGCCTGAGCTGATCATCGAAGACGATGTAAAGCTTGATGCTTATTAAAAGGTCAAATCGCTTTCTATAAATCCCCTTTCTTGTATATAATGAAAGGATACGGGAGTGATCATCATGGCTAAAAAACAAAAAAAACAGCAAAGACCTCAGCCTGAAAAAACAGAAGACAGACTAAACTTAAAGGACCATCTTGAGTCTGACTTGTTCCAAAAACTATCAAACATGAAAAAAGGCTTGGTGGAAGAACAGGAGCAAAAGGCAGAGCAAGAGCGTCTTCAAAAAATCAAAGAGAAAAAAGAAAAAGAAAAGAACAAAAGCTTCGAAGAGCTGCTAAATGACAGCAATATGAAGTGGTCTGATTATAAATAACAGGATGAAAAAATGCCTCCGCAGCTGCGGAGGCATTTTTTTGCCTGTCAATTCACAGATATACAGAGTTTACTTAACAGAAGGCCTTATAATTCCTGCAATAATATACTATAGGATCATTAATTTTAAGATGTATATTTGTATGAGTTCCCCTCGAAAGGAGTTTTCTCATGAATATGACAACTTTTTTAATGTACTGTTTTATTGTTACTTTTACGCCGGGACCCACAAATATCGTCATTTTATCCACAGTGCATCATACTGGAGCTAAAAAGGCGATGGAATATACTTATGGAGCAACTCTTGCTTTTGGTATATTACTTGCTATTTCTGCTATGCTGAATACGATTCTTATAGCAGTAATTCCAAAAGTTTTAATTGTTATGCAGATAATCGGAAGCATTTATATGATTTATCTCGCTTATCAAATTTACAAAATGGAACCATCAAAACCACCTGTAAACCGAACTGCTACCTTTCTATCAGGCTTCCTTATGCAGTTTTTAAATCCAAAGGTAGTTGTGTTTACAATGACGGTAATTCCCGCCTACATTTTGCCTCACTATATCGAAACGCCTGCTGTGACGATAAGTGTTATAGCTATTACTCTTATTGGATTTTCAGCATTTATTACATGGGTTCTTTTCGGTGCCATTTTCAAGGAGTTTTTACAGAAGTATTACAAAACTGTTAATATAATTATGTCATTATTTTTAGCTTATTCTGCCATAATGATCTGGCTGTAAGTGAGGGGTGAATGAGGTGGAAAGATTTATCTATAAAAAATCAGCAGGGATAACTGCATTGTCAGCTAGTATTACAGATTTCACCTATAAAAAGCATTCACATAAGGAATATGCAATAGGTGTAACACTGCGCGGCATTCAGCATTATAACTTGGATGGCAGCTTACAATTATCCTATCAAAATGGTGTCATGCTTTTTAATCCGGAACAAACACATGACGGAATGGCACATGATGAGACAGGACTTGATTATGTCATGCTGTATATTGAGCCGCACTTGCTTTTAGACGTTATTGAGAAAAAAGATTTGGTCCGATTTCCAACACCTATTGTGTATGACCATAGCCTTGAACAAAGAATATTAAATCTTTCCGCTGCAATATTAAGTGAAAAAGATGAAGCATTGTGCAGTGAATTATTTTTATCCCTCACAGATAGCCTTATTCAAACGAATCCTTCTGCTGCCTATAAGAAAGATAGCACTCTAATAAAAAAAGCAAAGGATATACTCCATGACAACTTAGAAAATGTACTTAAACTTGATGAGGTATGTAAAGAGCTAGATTTATCGAAATTCCAGCTTATCCGATTATTCAAAGCCCATGCTGGAATTTCTCCATACCAATACTTTCTTAACTGCAAGGTAGAACGTGCAAAGCAATTAATAGAATTGAATAGAGATATTTATTCAGCAGTAGCTGAATGCGGCTTTGTTGACTTAACTCATTTAAATAAACACTTTAAAAGCGTATATGGAACAACAGCATTTGAATATATTTCACATTTAAATTGAGATAAATAGATTTTTAAGTAAGGGGAGAATAAAATTGCCTTTAAAAGTTGGGGATATTATTACATTTGAACGGACTTTCACAGCAGAAGATGTTGAGTGGTTCACTAAGGTTTCAGGTGATAGAGGATCTCACCATATGACTCCTGATGAACAGGGAAGATTGGTTATACAGGGATTGCTGACTGCTACATTGCCGACAAAAATAGGAGGCGATCACAACGTACTCGCCCGAACGATGAATTTTGAGTTTTTAAGACCAGTATTTACTGGTGATACAATCATTTGTGAAGTAACAATCGAGCAATTTGAAAAACAGAATAATAGAACACATATTACTGCCTCCTTTTTATGTGAAAATCAACATGAAAAGAAAGTTCTGAGCGGGAATTTTTCAGGAGTGATAGTATGAAGCTTATAATATTTAACTATGCGTTAATCCAAGAAGGATTAGCGCTATATTTATTGAATAAATTCTAAATGAAATAGAGTCAGCAAAGGTAAAGAACTTTGGTTAAAGTAATGCAGCCTATGCTTCATATAAATACAGCAAATGATTAAAATAGAATTTGTAAAGGAGATTAAGGTATGGCAGAATTCTGGGAATCAAGTTTTAAAGAAAATCAAATGATGTGGGGATTTGAACCGTCAGACTCCGCAATCTTGATAAAGGACTTTTTTCTTGAAAAGAACGTTAAGGATATATTGATCCCTGGTATTGGATATGGAAGGAATGCCAAGATTTTTAGGGACAGCGGAATAAATGTAACAGGGATTGAGATTTCAAAAACAGCGATAGAATTTGCAAGGCAAAATGGGCTTAATAGTAGCATTTCTCATGGTTCAGTTACCGATATGCCTTTTGATAACAAACGATATGATGGGATATTTTGTTATGCCCTTATTCACTTATTGAATAACCATGAGAGAGCTAAGTTTATTAAAGATTGCTATCATCAGTTAAAGCCAGACGGATATATGATTTTTACGGCTATTTCAAAAGAAGCCCCAATGTTTGGAAAGGGCAAACAACTTGGTAAAGACTATTACGAGATAATGGACGGGGTAAAAATGTTTTTTTATGATTCTGACTCGATCAAACAAGAATTTGGGAAATATGGATTGATAGAATTCTCTGAAATTGTTGAGCCGCATAAGAATATGGAAAATAAACCTCCATTTAAATTTATAATGGTCAAATGTCAAAAAGAACGATAATTACAATTCCATAAAAAATCAAAAAGAGTGCATTGTTAATTAATAAGGTTGTGTGTATCGATAGAGATAAGATAAATTCTGACCTATCGAAAAGATTGGTTTTTTTATTTGTTAACATATATTGGCTGATTGTTCTTAGAACTCAATCAGCTTTTTTGTGCATGGACAATTCAAACTTGGCAGGGTTAGGATTCTAACATTTATTGGTATATTAGCATAGATTAAGTTCTACCGATAATACAATAATCAATCCTTTAGTCTGAAACTGAACTAAAATCAGCTTGACCGAATCCATTTCCTTGAAAAGGCTGCAATGTCCATTAAAAGAATGTAACAGTATATTCGGAGGTCAAAATAGGATCCAAGGCCTTTAATATTACTTCTATATCTATTTTGAAAAGGTGTCTAAATACATATTTGTATAATTAATGGTAAACAATAGAAATTATATTGTTAAAAAGGAAGGTACTTGAATGGGTCGCTTTCTTACAAAAGTCAAAAAGATTTGCTTACAAAAGGATACAGATACAGATTTTGTTAATCTGCATAATACGCATCATTTGTATAGTAATATACAAACTTCTAATGAAAAAACAATTACAGAAGCTACTTATGAAAAGACACTTACAGAATTAGGGGATTGTTTTGACCTTGTTCATCGTTCATTTAATCAGGATGAAATTCATATTATTTATTTAAGCTCATTAGTAGATTCCCACACATTAGAGTGGGAAATACTGTCACCTTTAAGAGAAATGTCATTCAATTATTTGGATAAATCTTTTCAACAATCACTGTTTAAACGAGAAAATACTCAAAAGGAAGTAATAAATGGAATATTAGATGGTAATGTAGCAATGTTCGCTGGGGGGAATACATATTTAATAAATGTATCAGGATTCGAGGAACGTTCCATTTCACAATCTGAAACAGAAACTGTAATAAATGGGCCTCATGATTCCTTTAATGAGGCATTAAAAACTAACGTTTCGTTGATAAGAAGAAGAGTCAGAAGTCCTCGCTTAAAAATGATTAACTTATCTGTTGGAGAAATTTCAAAAACAAAAGTTCTTTTAATCTACATTGAGGGTATTGCAAATATGGATATTGTGAATCATCTAAAAGAGAGAATTCAATTAGTTAAAGCTGATTCCATAACTGACTCCAATGTTTTAATTCAAATAATAGATGATCATCAAAATTCGCCATTCCCACAATTTTATACCACTGAAAGGCCAGATATAGCTGTGACAAAACTATATGCTGGAAAGATCATCGGACTTGTCGATGATAGTCCAACCATTTTTTGTACGCCTTCTAGTTTCTTTGATTTTTTTGAGTCAGCAGATGACTATAATCAACGTTGGATTATAGGATCATCGGTTAGAATTCTGCGATATATAGCTTTATTTATTACATTAATACTCACAGCGTTTTATGTCTCTATATCTACATACCATTACGAAATGATTCCACAATCCCTACTTCAAAGCATTATGCAGTCTAGAAGTAGAGTGCCTTTTCCGCCTATCTTTGAAGCTATATTTTTAGAAATAGTAATTGAACTGCTAAGGGAGGCGGGGGCGAGACTGCCTACCAAAATTGGTCAAACAATTGGAATTGTAGGAGGTATTGTGATTGGCCAAGCAGCTGTTGAAGCTGGAATTACAAGTAATATCTTAATAATTGTTGTAGCTGTATCGGCCATTGCTTCATTCATAGTCCCAAGTTATATTATGAGTTCATCCATTAGAATCGTTCGGTTCCTATTTATTTTAATGGCAGCGTTTTTGGGGAATATTGGGATTTTTTTTACTTTAGGAATATTAATCATCCACTTAACTGGGTTAACAAATTTATCTTCACCTTATTTTATGCCGATTTCTCCAATCTTTTTCAAAGATTGGATAGATAGTATTGTGAGAGGGCCTTTTTATAAAATAATGAAGGGGCAGCCAGCACAATCTTTGATGCAAAACGATGCTGAAAAAGAGAGGAATTAAAGGTGACAATATGAAGGAACGACTCCATCCATTTCAATTATCTATATTTATCCATATGGCTCAAAATGGTCTCGTTGTGTATAGTTTACCTCGGTTAACTGCCGAATATTTCGGAACAAATGGCTGGTTAAGCATTATTTTCATTTTCGTACTCGTAAATATTAATATTATGATGATTGCGATCATTTATAAGCTGGGTAAAGGCAGGTCAATCTTTGAAATCATTGAGGCGACGGTCCCCAAATGGGTAATGGTGCCCATCTATTTGTTTATCATCGGTGTTTGGATTGGAATGGCAAGCATGATTATGAAGTCATATATCTTTATATATAAAATGATCTTTTTTCCAGCTTTACCTGTCTCACTTTTTATCATTTTATTTTCTTTGCTTGGTTATCAATTATTAAGAGGTGGAATCTACAAGATTTCTAAAGCAATTTTTGTTTTATTCGGCTTCGTAATTCCGATGATTTTTTTGCTTTTTTATCTTATTCCAGAATTTGATTTTGCACGTTATACGACTTTCTTTTTTAAAGGAGAAACAGATTTTTCTAAAGGGGCATTTCATGTTTATACAGCCTTTTTGGGTATTGAAGTTTCCATTCTTTTTTTCCCTATGGTAGAAAAAAAATGGACTAAAGCACTTTTTATTGGAAATTTTTTCTCTATGGCAACCTGTTTGATTGTAGTCTTTATGAGCTTTGGCTTTTTTAGCTTCGATCAAATATTAAATGATCTATACCCAGTTATGACATTGTTTGAATATACAGAAGTTCAGTTCCTTTCACGAGCCGAAAATCTCTGCTTTTCCGTTTATGCATTCAAGATATTAGCGATAATTGTAATGTATTACTGGGGAGCTCAGCAAATTTTTAGTAATATAACTAAAAGTATTAAGCCTGATTTTTGGATATTCATAATACTAGCAAGTGGTTTTATCCTTGCATTGGTCCCAGAAACCTTGGTGGATGTCGAAAAGTGGTTAAAGTGGCTGAGTTATTGTGCAATTGGTATAGCATGGGCATTACCGATCTTTGTGTTATGCATCGTTTTTATTCAAAGTCTTAAAAACCCGATTAATAGGGAGACAAATAATGCAAAATAAAATTACTGTACTGATCGCAATATGTTGGTTGTTTTTAACAGGTTGTGGAGAAAGTAATATTATTGAAGATTTAGCGATTCTTGAAGCTGTTGCTTTTGATATGTCGGAAAGTAAAGAAGATCCGATAAATACAACCGTTTTTTTTCCCACTGTTACTAAAGAAGGAAAGTTTGATTCTACGACTCTAACTGCTAATGGAAAATCATCTCATGACACCTTCCTCAAACTTCAAAATTTAACAAATTTAAAGATAGTTGGAGGGCAGAGTACAATTCTCTTTGGAGAGGACCTGTCAAAAAAAGGACTTATGAATGTTGTTAAGACGTTTACAAGGGATCCAGAAGTCTCAACTCGGGTTAAATTTGCTATCGTGGAGGGAAAAGGAGAAGAACTTCTTAAAAAAAAGATACCCTCTGTTGAAGATAATGCTGAATACCTTTATACGTTCATCGATAAATTAGGCTCTCAAAATAAAGTTTTTAATACTGATAAATATCGTTTTTTAAGAGATTATTACGACGATGGTATTGATCCGGTTTTACCAGTTTTTTCATATGAAGGCGAGAACATTGAATTAAAAGGATTGGGTACTTTTAAAGGAGATCAATACGTTACACTCCTAACTTTAAGTGAAACACAGATCCTAAATTTTTTAAGCGGAGACATCAAAAATGGCGAATTAATGATAAGTATTAATGATGAAGAGTCAGGAGAAAATTGTCAAATTTTGTTAAGTAGTATCAATTCTGATAATGATAATAAAGTGAACACAAGAAATATGTCGGTCGAAGTAATTCTAGATTTAAAAGGAAGTGTCCTTGAATACACAGGTACAATGGATTTAAGTGAAGAAAAGTATCAAAGACAATTGGAAAAACAGGTTGAAGATTATTTAATAACCAATTCAAAAAAGCTGTTAATCAAATTACAAGAATATCAGACAGATCCTATTGGAATTGGAAAGTTTGTACGTAATCGTTTAACATATGAAAGATGGAACAAGATGAATTGGAATAAGACTTTCTCAAACTTGAATTTTAAAGTAAAAGTAAAAGTAGATCTGACTAATACAGGAAAATCAAAATGAATTTAGGAATGATTAAGTTGTGAAGACTTTATATTAAATTTTGATACAGGATTTCTCATTTATAGTCTGTTCTTTACTTTTTAATATTAAAGAATTGAAACATAAAAAAACAAAATCCACTATGCAATTCATTCAGGTTTGTAGTAAAAATCTGATGAGAAGATTCTCTTAATCATTTGCTGCAACATCCAAGAGAAAAAAGAGCAAATAATATCTGTATCAATTGATGATAAATGAATAAGCTCATTGGAAAGAGCTGCCGCGGCAGCTCCTTTGTTTTTTGGGTATCACAAAACGTGTGGAATAAAAGGCAGGATCTAGGCTGTTCCCTCTTGTTTATCTTTACTGCTACGCTTTATTGGAAACGTTTAACAAGCGGTTTAATCGGGTTTATTTTGTCTTCATAATTCTGCAACGACAACTATTCAAAGGCAATTCCTAGAATAGTAATAAGAGGGATTATTGAGATCTGCATTTATTTTAAAAAACATAAGAGTTAGTAATAATTTCACGATTACTATTCAAAAAACTATTTCAATGTAAAATAATTAATAGTATAGTCATAATAACTTTATTCATCGAAAAAGGTCGTGAAGATTAATGAAACAAACCGTTACAGCAAAGGATGTTGCAAAGCTCGCAGGTGTATCGCAGTCAACTGTTTCAAGGGTTTATTTTGAAGGAGCAACAGTTTCTGAAAAAACGCGCAAAAAAGTTTTGACGGCAGCTAAAGAGATCGGGTACAGACCGAACGAATTTGCCCGCAGTCTGATAACCAACCGAACGAAAATCATCGGTTTGGTCATGAAAGGCATTCAAAACCCATTTTATCCGCAAGTCTTAAAAGAATTTACAACTTCTTTTAAAAACTTGGGTTACAGTATTTTGTTTGTGTATACAAACAATGACGAGATTCAAAAAGATGATATGGAAATATTATTGAATTATAATGTCGCAGCTGTGATTATTACAGATGCAACGCTATCTTTGAAAGCGACTGAAGACTTTAAGAGATATAAAATACCGTTAGTTCTTTTTAACAGGAAAATTGACAGCAATGAATTTTATTCTGTTTGCTGCAACAACTTGGAAGCGAGCAAACGAATTGCGGAGTTTCTTATTGAAAAAGGAAGTTTAGATATGGTCTACATTTCAGGAAATAGTGATACATCAACGAGCAGGGAGAGGGAACAGGGTTTTAAGGGCATTCTCAAAAAAAATAAGATCCCGTTTGAAAAATATTCGTCAGATTATACGTATGAAGGCGGGTACAATACAGCAAAGGAAATTATTAAAATAAAGAATATCCCATCAGCGATTTTTGCTGCGAATGATATTATGGCATTGGGTGTCTTGGATGCTTTACGCGAAAGTTCGATTTCCGTTCCATCTGAAACTAAAGTGATTGGATTTGATAACATCGAAATGTCATCATGGCCTACTTATCATTTAACGACTTGGGAACAGCCAATAAATGATATGGTCAATCAGACAGTAAAATATTTGATGGCAGAAATTGAGGAATATACCGGTTTTGCAGAAAATATTGAGCTGGATGGCGGGTTAATTGAGAGAAAAACTACTTGAAAAAGGTTGACTAATTCAAATTATTAGAATATTCTTAACTAGTATTCATTTTGCATACGTATGCAATATGATTTTTAATAATTTGCATACGTATTCATTTTAAGGAGGAACTTAATATGGTTAAAGTTTTAAAAGCTGGTAAATCAAAAGAAGAAGTTAGTGCGGACGATTCTAAAGTTTCACAAATTGTAGCTGAAGCATTAAAAGATGTTGAAAAAAGAGGAGATCAAGCAGTTCGGGAATTATCTGAGAAATTTGACAAGTGGTCACCTGAGGCTTTCCGATTATCCGAAATGCAGATAAATGAAATCGTTTCCAATGTTCCTGCTGACGTCATCGAAGACATCAAGTTTGCACAAAAGAACATTCGTGAATTTGCTGAGGCGCAACTTGCATCGTTAAACAATATAGAAGTTGAAAATATTCCCGGGGTTATTTTAGGTCATAAAAATATACCGGTAAATAGTGTCGGATGCTATATTCCCGGAGGGCGTTACCCAATGGTTGCATCTGCCCACATGAGTGTATTAACGGCGAAAGTAGCAGGTGTTAAACGCGTAATTGCTTGTACGCCTCCAATTAACGGTGAAATCCCGAGTGCTACAATCGCTGCTATGCATCTGGCAGGCGCAGATGAAATTTACTTATTGGGCGGAATCCAGGCAATGGCTGCAATGGCAATCGGTACAGAAACAATTCAATCTGTTGATATGATTGTCGGACCTGGCAACGCATTTGTTGCAGAAGCGAAACGCCAGCTTTATGGACGAGTTGGGATCGATCTATTTGCGGGTCCTACTGAAACACTTGTCGTTGCCGACCACACAGCAGATGCTGAAATGGTTGCGACAGACATACTTGGACAAGGCGAGCATGGACCGACTTCGCCAGGAGCTCTAATAACAACCTCTGAGAGTCTTGCTGAAGAAACGGTAAAAGAAATTAACCGCCAGCTGCAAACGCTGCCAACTGCAGATGTAGCAAGAGTTTCATGGGAAGATTACGGTCAAATTCTATTAGTGGATTCTACCGAAGAAGCTCTGGCTGAAGCGGATCGCCTTGCGTTTGAACATGTTGAAATTTTAACGGAAGATCCAAATTATTTTCTTGAAAACATGACGAATTATGGCTGCTTGTTCTTAGGGCCTGAAACAAACGTGGCTTACGGAGACAAAGTAATTGGCACTAACCACACATTGCCGACAAAAGGGGCTGCTCGCTACACTGGAGGACTTTGGGTAGGCAAATTCATCAAAACGGTTACTTATCAAAAAGTAACTCCTGAGGCAAGCGCATATATCGGTGAATATGCTGCGCGTCTATGTCAATTGGAAAATTTTGCGGGGCACGCTGAACAAGCGCTTCTCAGGGTGAGGAGATACAGCAATAAATAATACATTGGGGTAATGGGGGATTATTGATGCTAGGTTTGATTGGATTATTTGGCGGTTTAGCCTTACTGATTTATTTGACGATGAAAGGCATGAACCTTCTTATTGCAGCACCGCTTACGGCTTTATTAGTCGGCATTCTGAATGGTTTGCCGCTTTTTCCCCAATTAGCTGAAGAAGGTGCAGCGAACTTTTTGACGAATTACATGACAGGTTTTACGGGATTCATCGCCTCTTGGTATTTAATGTTCCTGACAGGTGCCATTTTCGGTAAAGTAATGGAAGACAGCGGCGCGGCTGACAGTGTCTCGAAATGGATTGTCGGCAAAATCGGTATGAAACGTGCAGTTTTGGCTGTCGTTATCGCCTGTGCTGTTTTGACTTACGGCGGTGTGAGTTTATTCGTTGTTGCATTTTCTGTTTATCCAATGGCTCTCAGCTTGTTTAGACAAGCTGATTTACCGAGACGCTTTATCCCCGCGGCTCTCGCTTTCGGTTCGACAACATTTACAATGACATCAGCAGGTTCACCTGAAATCCAAAACTGGATTCCGATTGAGTTTTTGGGTACAACCCCATATGCTGGCAGGGAAGTGAGTATAATTGTTGCCATCTTCATGATGGTATTCGGTTACTGGTGGCTGAAAAAAATGATTAAAAAAGCAATGGCAAATGGAGAACGATTTGTAGGCAGAGAGACAGATCCTGCTGTGCAAGTGCGTACTGATTTGCCGAATCCGCTATTAAGCTTGATTCCTTTAGGCGTCGTGCTGATTATTTCATTCATCTTTCATGATTCACTTAAAACGTCAGCGTTAATCATTGCATTGAGCGGGGGAATTTTGGCAGCTTATGTGATTAACAGAAAGTATTTTCAAAACTTTGGGAAAGCCGTTGGAGAAGGGGCACTTGGCGCAGTTATTGCAATTGCCAATACTGCAGCAGTTGTAGGGTTTGGCGGAGTTGTCAAAGCGACGCCTTCTTTTGAAGCAGCAGTTGGTTTTATGACGGATATCCCTGGAAGTCCACTGATTGGCGGAGCGCTTGCGGTTGCAGTAATCGCAGGTCTCACAGGATCTTCCTCAGGAGGTCAGGCGATTGCGTTACCGCTGCTCGCTCCGCATTATTTGGACCTGGGTGTGGATCCAGAAGCATTGCACAGAACAGTAGCCATTTCTTCGGGGTCACTTGATTCATTGCCGCAAGGTGGATACGTTGTAACGACAATCCGTTCTATTGCTGGAGAAACGCATAAAGACGCTTATCCTGCGTTTGGAGCTTTGACAGTTATAGTTCCAGCAGTTGGGGTAGCTCTAGCCGTCCTTTTATTCTCAATAGGGCTATAATAAATTCATCTATACCCAGCAAACGATTTTAATAGTTTGCTGGGTATATATAGTTATACATATTCAGTTGAAAGAAGGTGTGGACGATGGAAAAGGTTTCAATAATCGGCTGCGGTACTATGGGCCATTCAATCGCATTATCCGCTGCATGGTCCGGACAAGCTGTCAAAGTTTACGGCATCAGCAAACAGGATCTTGAGAATGCTGATAAAGGAATACGAAATAAACTCAATGTCATGACCAAAAATAAGTTATTCAATGAATCAGTTGCTCAGCAAATTAGAGAACGCATCGCATTTTCCACAATATTGGAAGATGTTATTGCGGAATCAACGTTCATCATAGAAGTCATCCCTGAAGTGCTCCGAATGAAAAAAGATATGTACAAAAAAATCGAAGGCATTATCGGTAATAATGTCGTGATTGCCAGCAATACATCAGGATTTAAACCAAGTTCATTGGCAGAAGATATGGAACATCCGAACAGGTTTGTTGTTACTCATTTTTGGAATCCCGGACACTTAATTCCTTTGGTGGAAGTTGTTAAAGGAGAATATACAGATGAAGAGACCGTAAAACGGGCGATGCAGGTGCTGACGGATATGAATAAAAAACCTATTTTATTGAACAAAGAGATTCCAGGGTTTATTGGAAATCGTCTGCAATACGCATTATTCCGTGAAGCACAGTCTCTGTTGGATTCGGGTGCTGCAACTAAAGAAGACATTGATGCAGCCGTTACATACAGCATCGGTCGCCGTCTGCCTGTCACAGGTCCATTAATGACAGCTGATATGGGAGGGCTCGATGTATTTTCGGCGATTTCGAATTACTTATTTGCTGATTTGAGTTTGGACCGGCAATCTGGAAAAGTGTTATCGAAACTCGTAAATGAGAATAAATTTGGAGATAAAAATGGAGAAGGATTTTATCAATGGGAAGAATCTGTTTCAAAACAGATAAACGCGGAGCGTGAGCAAACGCTCATCCACTTTTTGAAAAACGATATGAAAAGAAACGAGGAGGATAAATGAATAGTTACTTCTCTGAACTCGAAAATAAGACTGTAGTTGTGACAGGCGGAAGTAAAGGGATCGGAAAAGACATTGCTCTGACATTTGCGAAATTAAAAGCCAATGTGGTCATTTCTGGCCGCGACAAAGAAGGATTAAATCGAACATTAGCCGATCTGCACGAATTCAATGATAAATGCATCGCTTTTGCGGGTGATTTGAGTGATGTTTCCATTGTTAAGCAGTTAGTTGAAAAAGCGGCAGGTACATTCGGAACAGTTGATGTGCTTGTTAATAATGCTGGTGTAAATATCGCTAAGAAAGCGATGGAAGTAACAGAAGAAGATTGGGACACGGTTCTCGATCTGAATTTGAAATCCGCTTTTTTCAGCAGTCAGGCAGCTGCAAAATATATGATTGCAGAAAACAGCGGCAGAATTATTAATATTTCCTCTCAAATGGCATTTGTCGGTTATTACAAACGTGCGGCTTACAGTTCCAGTAAAGGCGGCCTTGTCCAGTTGACGAAAGCACTTGCGGTAGAATGGGCTGAGCATGGGATCAATGTCAACGCGGTAGCACCAACATTCATCGAAACTGAATTTACAGCGAAGATGTTCGAAGATAAAGAATTCAAAAAAGATGTTGAAAGCCGCATCCTTTTAGAGGGCTTATCGAAACCGGAAGATATCTCAGGAGCTGTCTTATATTTGGCATCAAATCTGGCAAACTTTGTGACAGGTGAAACGATTAAAGTGGATGGCGGCTGGACAGCGATTTAACAGGGAGGGATAAACGCTTAAGATGAATTTAAGAGGAGTAGATTGACAAACGTTGCTGATAAAAAAGGAAAATATAATTGTTTTATAAACGGCAGACTCATATAATTGTGTGAAAAAGGATGCATATCATGCCAATTAATTCTTTTGATAACTATCCGATGAGCTGGAAGCCGTCGATTAATAAAACGGAAAAGCCTATCTATCAAGCACTCGCAGGGCAATTGGAACAGGATGTATTAAACGGAGTTTTATTACCTGGAACAAAACTTCCCCCACAGAGAGAGCTGGCAGATTATTTGGACCTAAGTTTAAGTACTATTTCAAAAGCTTTTAAAGTTTGTGAATTAAAGGGTTTGCTAAGTGCAACTATTGGAAGCGGCACATTTGTATCCTATGATGCTTTATCGAATGCGTATTTACTAGAAGACACAAAACCGAAGCATTTAATTGAAATGGGGGCAACACTTCCAGATAATGCTTCATATGAGCCGCTTCTGCTCCAACTTAAAAGCATGCTGCAGGAAACAGATTTTGAAAAATGGTTTGGTTACGGCCGGGCAGGCGAAAGCCTTTGGCAAAAGGATGCAGCTATAAAGCTAATCCGAAGAGGCGGGTTTGATACAACCGTTGATCACATTTTATTTGCAAATGGGGGTCAGAATGCGATTGCTGCTGCATTGGCGAGTCTTTGTAAGCCTGGTGACCGCATTGGGGTTGACCAGCATACATACCCTGGCTTAAAAACTGCTGCAGCGATGCTTAATGTGCAAATTATACCGTTAAAATCAGAGAACTATGAAATGAGTCCGGCGTCCTTTGAATATGCGTGTAAAAATGAAAATATTAAAGGGATCTACTTGATTCCGGATTACCATAATCCGACTGCTTCCTTTATGTCGGTTGAGAACCGAAAAAGGATTGCCGCAATTGCCAAAAAGTATAATCAGTTCATAATTGAAGATGGATCGTACCATCTTCTAAGCAAAAATCCGCTTCCGGCAATCGCATCATTTTCACCAGAACAGGTTATCTATATTGCGAGTTTATCTAAATCATTAGCACCGGGCTTACGTCTAGCCTATGTAGCAGTGCCCGTTCAATTCAAGGAGCCGATGTCAAAGGCGCTTTATAACTTAAATATAACAGTCTCACCATTATTAGCAGAACTTACAGCTCGTACAATTGTATCGAACCAATTTGAAGTCTTGATTGAAGGGCATCGGGAACAAACCATACGCAGAAACCGCATCGTGAATCGATATTTTGCTGACTATACGTGTTTAGGTGTTGAAACAGGCATCTTTCGCTGGCTGTTATTGCCAGGAAGGATTTCAGGTGCTGAATTTGAAGCGTTAGCTGCCGGGCAGGGAGTACAAGTGTATGCGGCTGAACGTTTTGTCGTTGGAAATAGTTGTCCAGAAAGGGCCGTAAGGGTTTCTGTATGTGCCCCAAAAACAAGTGAAGAACTTGAACAAGGTT
This sequence comes from Metabacillus idriensis, assembly GCF_050483325.1. Taxonomy (GTDB): domain Bacteria; phylum Bacillota; class Bacilli; order Bacillales; family Bacillaceae; genus Bacillus_P; species Bacillus_P idriensis_A. Next base: position 185,952 of record NZ_JBCMYF010000035.1, on the reverse strand, counting down.
TGATTATCCTTAAACGTTTATTAAACGATCTTACCTAATATTGTTTGCCATACAATTAATAGATTGTTTGGCTTTTTTTGTGCGTGTTATGATGAATTAAATCCAGCTTGCATTTTTAAAAAATAATAATAGGATTCTAGAAAGGCAGGGCAGATGATGCTGCAGAAAGAAAGTGTAAAAGCGTTAGACGTCCAAACAGCTTCATTGCAAAGCTGCATTCATTCTTTAGAAAAACAGCAATCGTTATACAAGCGAACATTATTCGTTGTCAGTATTTCACAAATCTTTGGAGGTGCAGGATTAGCAGCAGGAGTTACTGTAGGGGCACTCCTTGCACAGCAAATGCTCGGTACTGATGCATTTGCTGGACTTCCTTCCGCGTTACTGACTTTAGGGTCAGCTGGAGCAGCTTTATTTGTCGGGAGACTTTCTCAAGCGTTTGGACGCCGGACAGGTCTGACAGCGGGTTTTATGATTGGCGGGCTTGGAGCAATAGGGGTCTTAATTGCAGCAATCACAAATAGTATATTCCTTTTATTTACTTCTCTGCTTATTTATGGTGCAGGATCAGCAACAAATTTACAGGCTCGTTATGCAGGTACGGATTTGGCAAATCGTAAACAGCGGGCGACTGCTATTAGTCTGACAATGGTTTTTACAACATTTGGTGCAGTTGCAGGTCCGAATTTAGTCAATATAATGGGCAATTTCGCGGTTTCTATTAATGTTCCATCTCTTGCTGGACCTTTTATTTTAGCAGCAGCTGCCTATATCCTGGCAGGTGTTGTCCTTTTCATCATGCTTCGTCCAGATCCATTAATTATAGCAAGAGCAATAGAAGCGACCAACCAAGAACATAGTGATAAAGGACATTTGGCAGCAACTGAAAATACAGAAAACAAAAGAGGCATAATTGTTGGTGCAACGATCATGGTGCTGACTCAAATTGTCATGGTAGCGATTATGACCATGACACCTGTTCATATGATGCATCATGGACATAGCTTGGGTGCAGTAGGTCTTGTTATTGGGTTTCATATAGGTGCCATGTATCTCCCTTCACTGGTTACAGGTGTCCTTGTTGATAAGCTTGGGCGTACTGCGATGGCTATTGCTTCTGGAGCGACGCTGCTTCTGGCAGGTTTACTTTCTGCATTCGCCCCAGGAGATTCTATGGTTCTTCTAGTTGTTGCTCTTTCTTTACTTGGATTAGGATGGAACTTTGGTTTGATAAGCGGGACTGCACTGATTGTTGATTCAACGAAAACTTCCACAAGAGCTAAGACTCAAGGTACAGTGGATGTTTTGATTGCGTTGTCAGGGGCTGCTGGCGGAGCGATGTCCGGAATGATTGTGGCAGGTTCAAGTTATCTGACATTATCATTTATTGGAGGGATTTTATCTTTATTGCTCATTCCAGTGGTGATATGGTCTCGTGGAAGTGAAAAATAAATCAGATTGTATTACGAAGAAGTATTTACTGGAAAATATTGACGGAATGGATAGTTACAAGCAAAAAAGGAACTCCTTAAAAATCTGGGGTTCCTTTTTATATATACGCACTTGAAATGTAATAGAATTAGCAGTATAAATTAACGCAAACAGCTGAATGGCAGATGCTTGCTGAATCTTATGCTGATTCATAAGCTGTATATCAATAGTTCTACCTATCCTTTAAGACCGATGCTGCTCATATTTATCAAATTTCGTAAGTGCCTGAAGCGCTATATATTCCTCTCCAGATAGAGGACGGGCATTAGCAGCACGGCAATTAGCCTGGACTTGTTCGATTTTGCTTGCTCCAGGAATAATAGCCCCGACAGCAGCCTGCTTCAGGCAGTATTGAACGGCTGTTTCTGTCATTGATAGATCAGTTTCTGCTTCGATGGACGGAAGCAGCTGATGCAATTCATCGAAGCTATAGGATAAATAGCCTTTCTCAGAGAGCTTGGACTCCCAATTGTCTGTTAGAAGGCCCTTTGCCATAGGACCTCTTCCAATCACGCTGACATTATGATCCTTAAGAAGAGAAAACCATTCCTCAGGACGTCTGTCGAGCAGACTGTATTGCATCATAACGGAGACGATCGATGATTTTTCCAAGTACTGCTTAATGACATTTGGACGAATCGAAGAGATTCCGTAATAGCGGATGACGCCTTCTTTTTTCAGGTCTTCAAACGCTTCAATCGTTTCGTCAATGTTATCTTCCATTGTGCCGCCATGCAGCTGATACAAATCGATGTAATCTGTCTTTAATCGTTTAAGGCTGTGTTTCACCGCTTCTTTTATATAGGCTTTAGATGGATCCCATGTCCAGCCGTCTTTGCTCTCGTTCCAGCGGTTTCCGGCCTTTGTTGCAAGAATAATATCTTTTCTGCGTTTTTTTAAGGCAGCTCCTGCAAACTCTTCATTTAAACCGAAATCATACAAATCCGCCGTATCAAAATAATTGATTCCTTCATATAGAGCTGCATCAATAATGGATTCAGCCTGTTCTTTATCTCTTCCAAGTGACATGCAGCCAAGTCCTAATTCACTGACCATTAAATCTGATGTGCCCAATTGTCTTTTTTTCATCATATCACTCCTGCCTATATGTCTTGCTTAGACATTAGTACATGAGAGATGAAAATGCAATTGTGACGCTTACTTATCTTTTGTCCACTGTTCAACCGTTTCATATTTCCGGCTGTATTCCTTCAGTTTTTCCCGGACTTCCCAAGCCTTGCCGACCAGCACGACGCCTTTGTCAAGAAGGTAGATCTTCATATGCGCTCGCCTCGTTTCATTGGTTAATTGGTGAGGAAGTGTTAAGTTGTTTCGCGCCAAACTTGTTTTTATCAATTCAAAGCTTAAAAAGTGGTGTCATTTTCCATAGTGTTGCCATTTTTTATGATTCAAAGCTTAAAAAGTGGCGTCATTCTTCATAGTGCTGTCACTTTTAATGGTTCAAAGCGTAAAAAATGCCGTCATTCCATAGTGAAGCTGAATCCGTTCTGCCCGAGTCTAAACAGTCGCTTCCGCTTTTCGTGGTGTCTAGCTCCACCTCCTAGCCCCTCGGCCAAAACGGCTCCGTCTGTAAAGGCAAAAAGCGCATTTTCAGCCTAATCCTTATTTGAACAGTCGGTTCCGCTTTTCGTATTGTCCAGCTCCATCGCCCAGCTCTTCGGCCAGAACAGATTCGTCAGTAAAGGCAAAAAGCGCCTTCACTGCCGAATCCTTATCTGTCTGTCAGAGCTAAACGGGCGCTTCCGCTTTTCTATGATAAAATGTATGTGAAAAGCAGAATTTGTAGAACGCGGAGGTATGAGCATGAATCATTTAAAAGAAACAACAAAATCATCTGAAAAATTATTTTCCGGGCGCATTATTGATTTGTACTTAGAAGAAGTAGAGCTTCCGAATGGAAAAACAAGTACAAGAGAAATTATTAAGCACCCGGGTGCGGTCGCTGTTATCGCGATAACTAAAGAGAACAAAATTGTCATGGTTCAGCAATACCGGAAAGCAATGGAGCGTGTCCTCGTTGAGATCCCTGCCGGCAAGCTCGAAAAAGGGGAACTTCCTGAGGTCACGGCTAAACGGGAATTAGAAGAAGAAACAGGGTATACAGCGGATTCTCTGCAGCACTTAATCTCGTTTTATACGTCACCGGGGTTTGCGGATGAACTTGTGCATTTATATTTTACGGAAGAATTGCAGATTTTAACCGAAAAGGCAGAGCTTGATGAAGATGAATTTGTGGATGTTCTGGAAGTGACACTAGAGGAAGCGCAGCAAATGATTGATAATCAGCGGATTTTTGATGCAAAAACAGCATACGCCGTTCAGTATTTGCAGCTGAAACTGGCTCTTCAAAAATAAGATGGAAACGTATTTTGCAGATTTACATATTCATATCGGACGGACACGATCAGGCAAACCTGTTAAGATTACTGCTTCAAATAAGCTTACGCTTGAAAATATTTTAATTGAAGCAAGCGAGCATAAAGGAATGGATATCATCGGAATTATTGACTGCCACGTACCTGAGATTTTGGATATGCTTGAACAGGGTGTGGATGAAGGGCTTTGGACAGAGCATGCTGATGGCGGGATTCAATTCAAACAGACCACGATGATTCTCGGCACTGAAATTGAAGTGTATGATTCTGCATGCAAAGGTCCATTGCATGTGCTTGTTTATATGCGTGATATTCAGCAGATGAAGCATTTCTCTGATTGGCTGTCGCTGAGGGTGAAAAACCGGACATCAAGTACGCAAAGAATGTATGAAGATGGACGAGTTCTTCAGGAAAAAGTATACGACCTTTGCGGCTTATTTATTCCGGCTCATATTTTCACGCCTCATAAAAGTCTGTACGGAAGCGGGGTATCTTCTTCCATTAAAGAAGTGCTGAACCCTGACTTGATTGATGCGGTTGAACTTGGCTTAAGCTCTGACACTGAAATGGCCTCAGAGCTGTCTGAGCTGAATCCATATCCTTTTCTGACAAACTCTGACGCACACTCTCTTGCAAAGATTGGAAGGGAGTATCAGAACCTTCAGCTGGAAGAACCATCCTTCGAAGAACTGAAAAAAGCTCTAAAAGGAATAGGAAACAGGGGGATTCTTTCCAATCATGGCTTAAATCCGCTTTTAGGAAAATATTATGGCACAACCTGCGGGAAATGCGGCACACAAAAAGAGTCAGTGGACACTGTTTGTCAAAGCTGCGGAAGCAAAAGATCGACTAAAGGGGTCAGCACCCGTTTGAAAGAGCTCTCAGACTCCAATGCCGAGAAACCGCACCGGCCGCCATATATCCATCAAGTGCCTTTGCAGTTTATCCCTGGAATCGGTCCAAAAACGCTTGGGAAATTGAAAACGGCGTTTGGAACTGAGATGGTCATTTTAAATGAAATCTCAAGAAAGGATCTTTTAATGGTCCTGCCGGCCAAAACAGCAGATTATATCATCGCAGCGAGGGAGGGGAAGCTTAGTACTGTTCCTGGCGGTGGAGGAGTGTACGGGAAAATCTCTCCTGAATAATGAAGGCACTTTAGTGTAAAGTGCCTTCAGAAAATTTAAGGTTGAAAGGTATTAACAAGCTTTTCTTCTATCGAATTTCAGCAAAGCTGTTTACCTTATAAGAAATTAAAAAATCTTCGAGAACACACACGTATCGCGCAATGACCTGCCGTCTGCGGAAACATCATCCTGTCTGAGGACTCCTTCTAAAATAAATCCTAATTTCTCAGGTATGCGGCGGCTTTTTTTATTCTCAGGATCACATCTGATTTCCACCCGTTTAGCTCCGAACTCTTCTGCTGCAAACATCGTCAAAGCTTCAACAGCTTCAAGCATATAGCCTTTTCCGCCATACTTCGTTCTGATCCAGTATCCAATCTCCACCTTGGGAACCTCCCAGTCTATTCGGTGAAAGCCCGTGCTTCCGATAAAGTGACCTTGCTCACGGTCAAATATAAGAAGCCTCAGATCCTCTCGCAAGATGAACTTCGCACACGCCTGTCTAATATTTGCTTCCGTTTCTTCGAGTAAAGGAGGTTTTTGAGCAAAAGGCATCCACGGTTTAAGCTCATTCAAAGATTCATGGACGGCGGCATTGACTTCTTTTCCATCGCCCGGACGCGGAGCCCGGATAGAGAGTCTTGCAGTAGTAATTTCAGCCGGAAAATCAAGTAATAATGGATTTTTCATAGCAAAACCGCCTTTCTGATTTTTTAGTATTATATTATACTTGGAAAAAAATGCAATGATAGAATGGCATAGTTTCTTCCTTTTTTCATACAATCTAGTAAGAGAACACTAGGAGGAAGGTATATGCGCAAACATCCATTAAAAGCAATGATTATTCAGCATATAAAAGAACGCTCATCGCTTTATCTATTTGTATTTGTCTTGTTTTTGATGGGGGTCATTTTCGGTGCAGTCATTGTCAACAGCATGAATTTTACTCAAAAAGAAGATTTGTATTTTTATTTAAGCCGGTTTTTCGGACAAGTATCTGAAGGGAAAGTGGCAAGCTCGGTCGAAATGCTGCAGCAGAGTTTCTTTCATAACCTGAAATATCTTGGTCTGATGTGGGTGCTTGGCATCTCAATTATCGGTTTGCCGGTCATTCTGATTATGTTATTCTTAAAAGGAATGGTCGTTGGCTTTACGGTGGGCTTTTTAGTGAATCAAATGGGATGGCAAGGCTTTATGCTTTCATTTGTATCGGTTTTGCCTCAGAATATAGTCTTAATACCGGCATTTATTATCATGGGGACAGTTGCTATCTCTTTCTCATTGAAAATTGTTAAGCAGCTGCTGATGAAGAAATCAAATTTAACAGAATCACCTTTCGCTCTTTTCACGAAATACGCGGCCATTTTTATGTTTATTTCAGCGCTGACGGTGATTGCCTCAACTCTTGAAGCATATGCGTCGCCGATCCTGATGAAGAATGTGATTGAACTTGTTTCTAAATAGAATGATTTTTACTTAATAATCATTTCATTTATCAGATTGTAATTATTTTAGTTGGACACATCCCTTTCTTTTGATATAATGAATGAGGAACGTGGCGAGGGAGGAATGTGTGTTATGGAAAGCAGAATTGAGCGTATTAAGAAGCAGTTGCATTCATCCAGCTACAAGCTGACTCCTCAGCGCGAAGCTACCGTAAGGGTTTTGCTTGAACGCGAAGAAGATCACTTGAGTGCTGAAGATGTTTACCTCCTCGTTAAGGAAAAGGCGCCAGAGATTGGTTTAGCAACTGTTTATCGAACGCTGGAACTACTTACAGAACTTAAAATTGTCGATAAAATAAATTTTGGAGATGGCGTATCACGCTATGATTTAAGAAAAGAAGGCGCAGCACACTTTCATCATCATCTTGTGTGCATCGAATGCGGTTCAGTCGCTGAAATTGAAGATGACCTCTTAGAAGATGTTGAACAGATTGTCGAACGCGACTTCAATTTTAAAATTAAAGATCATCGTCTGACGTTTCATGGCATATGCTATCGCTGTCAGGAAAAAAAAGAGAAAGAAGATGAACAATAAACCTTTCCGGTTAAACAGGAGAGGTTTTTTTGTGTTTTCAAGTATAAAGTTTGTCCTTTTTGGCATATGTTTTAAGATGAAACACCGGCCAAAGGAGGACTGCCGCTATGAGAGCAGCGAGAACACTATTTGATATGATTAAAGTATTTATCCTGTTTACTGGATTTACGATTCTTTTCTATTATGCTATCATTTGGATTAACTTAGAGTATGAAGAAATCCACCGATATGACCAGCCTGAGGGTGCAGCCCTGAAAGTCACGAAAATGGTGGCGGACGAAGAAGAGCACTGGCTGAATCGTCTGTTTTTCTTCTATTTAAACGGGGAGTAGAGGAGATTGAAAGATCAAATTCAGGATTTCATGCATTACCTGGTTGTGGAGAGAGGGCTTTCCCATAACACAATCATTTCGTATGAACGCGATTTAAAGAGCTATCATCAATTTCTTACTGCACAGGAGAAGCTTGCTTCATTTCAGGATGTCTCTCGATTATCCATCATTCATTTTTTAAAATCATTAAAGGAAGCGGGAAAATCAAGCAAGACAATTGCTCGACATACCGCATCCATCCGCAGCTTTCATCAATTTCTTCTAAGAGAAAAAGCAGTCGATCATGATCCGACTGTACATATCGAATCTCCTCAAGTTGAACGGACACTGCCTAAAGTACTTTCTCTTACAGAAGTTGAAAAACTGCTGGAAACTCCTAAATTGATATCGCCATTCGGCTACAGGGATAAAGCGATGCTTGAGCTTCTCTATGCAACAGGTATCCGGGTAAGTGAAATGATCAATCTGGATTTGAGCGATGTTCATCTGACAATGGGATTTATCCGCTGCTTCGGGAAGGGAAACAAAGAGCGCATCGTACCAATAGGCAGAACAGCATCAGAAGCGCTTGAATCCTATGTCGAACTGGGCAGACCGAAATTAGCTTCAAAGAAAATTCCAACGGAAGCCTTGTTTTTAAATCATCATGGAAACCGCATGACCAGACAGGGGTATTGGAAGAATCTTAAAAAAATTGCTTTGGAGGCAGGCATCAGCAAAGAGCTGACCCCTCATACGCTGCGGCATTCTTTTGCAACCCATCTGCTTGAAAATGGCGCAGACTTAAGGGCTGTTCAGGAAATGCTCGGCCATGCCGATATTTCTACAACACAAATCTATACTCATGTTTCAAAAACTAGATTAAAAGATGTATATAAACAATACCATCCGAGAGCCTGAAGTCATTTGCAGCACGTGCGATGGCTTTTTTTGTTCTGTTTGCAGGGAATATCTGCTGAGAAACAAATAAGAAACAAATAAGAAACATTTATCCTTCCGGATGTCTTCATGTTTTAAAAAACGTGTAAAAGGAAAACAGAACTATAGAAGAATATCAACATATCTATTGTCAGAAGACATGAAAACGGTTTATACTTTAGATGTCAGACTTCTGACCAATAAAAGCAGCTAATCATTCCTGAACAATTGGGAATGTTATACAAAGAGTGATCTCTGAACGATTAAAGGAGGATTTACATGTCTGATTATACATATAAAAGAATATTTCTGATTGTCATGGATTCAGTGGGAATCGGAGAAGCGCCTGATGCAGCTGATTTTGGCGACACTGGCTCACACACTCTCGGACATATTGCCGAACATATGAACGGCCTGCAAATGCCGCACATGGCAAAGCTTGGATTGAGTAATATCGAAGAAATCCAGGGCATACCGGTTCAGGAAAAACCTCAAGCTTTCTATACGAAAATGAAGGAAGCATCTAACGGCAAAGATACGATGACAGGCCACTGGGAAATCATGGGACTTCATATTGAAACACCATTTAAAGTATTCCCTGATGGATTCCCTGATGAATTGATCGGGGCTCTTGAAGAAAAAACAGGCCGGAAAATCATCGGCAACAAACCTGCTTCAGGAACTGAAATCTTAGATGAACTTGGCGAAGAACACATGAAAACAGGAGCTCTGATTGTTTATACGTCTGCAGATTCCGTCTTGCAAATTGCCGCTCATGAAGACATTGTTCCAATTGAAGAGCAGCTGAAAATCTGTGAAATGGCCCGCGAAATGACACTTGATGAAAAGTATATGGTAGGCCGCGTGATTGCTCGTCCGTTTGTAGGCAATCCGGGGAACTTCCAAAGAACGCCTAACCGTCATGATTATGCCTTGAAGCCGTTTGAGAGAACGGTCATGAATGAGCTGAAGGACGGAGGTCTCGATGTCATTGCAATCGGTAAAATCTCTGATATTTATGATGGAGAAGGAATTACGGATGCGCTTCGCACGAAATCAAATATGGATGGCATGGACAAGATTGCTGAAACAGCTGACCGCGATTTCACGGGTCTTAGTTTTGTCAATCTTGTAGACTTCGACGCACTGTTCGGACACAGACGTGATCCTGAAGGCTATGGTCTGGCACTTCAAGAGTATGATGCGCGTCTGCCTGAACTGCTCTCTAAATTAACTGAAGATGATCTGTTAATTATTACAGCTGACCACGGCAATGATCCGGTTCATCACGGGACAGACCACACGCGTGAATACGTCCCGCTGCTCGCTTACAGCCCAAGATTCATTAGCGGTTCTGCGCTTCCGGTCCGTGATACGTTTGCAGATATTGGAGCTACGATTGCTGACAACTTTAAAGTGAGCATGCCAAAACACGGAAAAAGTTTCTTAATGGAATTAAAGAAATAAGGGGGAGCGGTAAATGAATATTCAGGAAATCAAACAATCTGCACAATATATGAAAGAAACAGTAAAAGATCTGCCTGAGATTGGGCTGATTTTAGGATCTGGCCTTGGAGTACTTGCTGATGAGATCGAAAATGCGGTGAAAATTCCATATGAGGAAATCCCGAATTTCCCGGTTTCAACTGTGGAAGGCCACGCAGGACAGCTTGTGTTCGGCACATTAAAAGGAGCTAACGTTGTTGCCATGCAGGGACGTTTCCATTTTTACGAAGGGTACGACATGAAAAAAGTGACGTTCCCTGTGCGTGTGCTGAAGGAAATGGGTGTAAAAACGATCATTGTTACAAATGCTGCCGGCGGAGTAAATGAGTCGTTTGAACCTGGTGATTTAATGATTATTTCAGATCATATTAATAATATGGGGACCAGCCCATTAATCGGACCTAATGATTCTGATTTAGGCGTCCGTTTCCCTGATATGTCTCAGGCATACAGCAGAGAGCTCAGAGCGCTTGCTAAAAATGCGGCTTCCGGGCTTGGCATCAAAGTTCAAGAAGGTGTCTATGTAGGAAACACAGGGCCTGCCTATGAAACGCCTGCAGAGGTGCGTCTTGCACGGGTGCTTGGAGGAGATGCTGTCGGCATGTCCACAGTTCCTGAAGTAATCGTAGCCAATCATGCAGGGATGAAAGTGCTTGGGATTTCATGCATCTCAAATATGGCAGCAGGTATTTTAGATCAGCCATTATCACATGATGAAGTCATGGAAACAACTGAAAAAGTAAAAGCTAATTTCTTGAATCTAGTGAAGAAAATCGTTTCAGATATACACGAATTAAACTGACAAAGGGTGGATAAATAATGAGAATCGTTGACTTAATTGAAAAAAAACGTGACGGCAAGGAACTCACGAAAGAAGAAATCAGCTTTATCATCAAAGGCTATACAAATGGGGATATTCCGGATTATCAAATGAGTGCTTTAACAATGGCCATTTATTTTAAAGGAATGACAAAGGAAGAGCGCGCTCAATTGACGATGGAGATGGTTCATTCCGGCGATACGATTGATCTGAGCAAAATCGAAGGCATTAAAGTTGATAAGCACAGCACAGGCGGCGTAGGCGATACAACGACTCTTGTGCTTGGACCTCTTGTTGCTGCAGTCGGGGTTCCGGTTGCTAAGATGTCTGGACGCGGTCTTGGCCATACTGGAGGCACGATCGATAAGCTTGAAGCTGTACCTGGCTTCCACGTTGAAATCGAAAACGATGAATTTATCAAATTGGTCAATCAGAATAAAATTGCTGTCATTGGCCAAAGCGGAAACCTGACTCCAGCGGATAAAAAGCTTTACGCTTTGCGTGATGTAACAGCTACAGTTGACAGCATTCCATTGATTGCAAGCTCAATTATGAGCAAAAAAATCGCTGCAGGTGCAGATGCGATCGTTCTTGATGTGAAAACAGGAGCCGGCGCATTTATGAAAGATCTTGATGATGCTAGAGAGCTTGCTCAAGCAATGGTTGAAATCGGAAATGCGGTAGGCCGCAAAACAATGGCTGTTATTTCTGACATGAGCCAGCCGCTTGGTTATGCAATCGGGAACGCATTAGAAATTAAAGAAGCGATTGATACATTAAAAGGCGAAGGACCTGAGGATCTTCATGAGCTTTGCTTAACGCTTGGAAGCTACATGGTATTCTTGGCTGAAAAAGCCTCTTCACTTGATGAAGCAAGAGCAATGCTTGAAGAAGTCATCCAAAATGGAAAAGCGCTCGAAACACTGAAAATTTTCTTGGAAGCTCAAGGCGGAGACGGTTCAGTTGTTGATGATCCAAGCAAAATGCCTCAGGCAAGCTACAAAATAGAACTTGAAGCAAAAGAAGACGGCTCTGTTTCTGAGATTGTTGCAGATTCTGTTGGAGTTGCAGCAATGTGGCTTGGTGCAGGACGAGCAACAAAAGAATCAGAAATTGATCTTGCTGTAGGCCTGATGCTGAATAAAAAAATCGGGGATGCTGTTAAAAAAGGAGATTCACTTGTAACGATTTACAGCAATCAGCAAGATGTAGAACAAGTGAAAGCGAAGCTGTATGAAAGCATTAAAGTGACAGCTGACTCAGTAAAAGCGCCGCCGCTTGTTCACGATACAATTAAAGAGTAATTTACACATAAAAGCCGGGAGAAAATCCCGGCTTTTTGTATGCAATTTTTTCTCGTCCTCAAGTATATTTTTTCTTCAATTGGAAAAAATGGGGTGTATAAGAATGGAGGGTTTGGAGATGAAACGTCTACTATCTACCGTAGCGATTAGCACCATGATATTAACCATTGCATCACCGGCATTTGCAAAAGAAGGTTCAGTACAGCTTGCAGATCAGGCGAAATCAGCTGTTCTGATTGAACGTGACACCGGAAACATTCTATATGATAAAAACAGTGATGAAAAGCTTCCTCCAGCAAGTATGACGAAAATTATGACGATGCTGCTGATTATGGAAGAGATTGATAAAGGCCAGCTCAAAATGGATGAAAAAGTCCGTACGAGTGAACATGCTGCCTCTATGGGGGGTTCTCAAATATTCCTTGAGCCGGGAGAAGAAATGACCGTTCATGAAATGCTGAAAGGGATTGCGATTGCCTCAGGAAATGATGCATCAGTAGCCATGGCAGAGAGAATTGCAGGGTCTGAAGATGCATTTGTTGAAAAAATGAACAATCGGGCAAAAGAACTTGGGCTGAAGAACACATCCTTTCAAAACCCGACAGGTCTTCCTGAAAAAGATCATTACAGTACAGCACATGATATGGCCGTCATGGCAAAAGAGCTATTAAAATTTGATGGGATTACAAAATACACAGGTCAATATGAAGATTATTTGCGTCAGGATACAGACAAAAAATTCTGGCTGGTCAATACAAACCGCCTTGTGAAATTTTATAAAGGCGTGGATGGTGTAAAAACAGGATTTACGAATGAAGCAAAATATTGCTTAACAGCTACAGCCAAAAAAGGAAATATGCGTGTCATTGCTGTCATCATGGGTGCACCGACACCAAAAGACCGCAATGCGCAGGTGACAAAAATGCTTGATTACGCATTCAGCCAATATGAAACACATCCATTATTTAAACGCAATGAAGTGGTGGCAAATATGAAAATCAGCAAAGGAAACAGCAAAAAACTCAACCTTGTTACATCTGAGCCGATTTCTGTTTTGACGAAAAAAGGCGGAAGTGTCAAAGATGTTACTCAGGAAGTTGTCATGAAACAGAATTTAAAGGCACCTCTGAAAAAAGGGGATGAACTTGGAAAACTGATTCTGAAAAAAGACAATAAAGTTGTGGTGGAAAGTCCGCTTGTTGCTGAGGGGGACATTGAGCAGGCCGGCTGGTGGACACTCTTTAAACGAGTTCTTGGAGACTTCTCGAAATCAGGCTGACCGCATGAAGAAGCCTAGCTGATGTTGGCGAATCTACACTAGTTTTGTCATAGGGCAGGAAAAGCACATCAAAACCTCGAAACAGACATTATCCAGAAATTGAAGGAGGAGTATGGATGAGTCTAGCAGTAGAGCTTGATGTAAAGCAATCTGTCCTGTGCATTCGTCTGATCGGAGAATTGGATCATCATACGGCGGAGGAATTGCGGCAGAAAGTGACAGAAATACTTGCATCAGAAGACATTCAGCATATCGTTCTGAACTTGGAGCAATTGTCTTTTATGGACAGCTCCGGTTTAGGCGTAATTCTTGGAAGATATAAGCAAGTGAAGCAATTTGGCGGAGAAATGGTCGTTTGTGCAATTTCTCCTTCAGTGAAAAGATTGTTTGATATGTCAGGACTCTTTAAGATCATTCGTCTTGAACCATCGGAGGAAAAAGCGCTGATGACATTGGGGGTGGCCTCATGAAAAATGAAATGAACCTTCAATTTTCAGCGCTCAGCCAGAATGAATCCTTTGCCCGTGTGACGGTAGCAGCATTTATTGCTCAGCTTGATCCTACGCTTGATGAGTTAACTGAAATCAAGACAGTTGTCTCTGAAGCGGTGACAAATGCCATTATTCATGGCTATGATAATGATCCAAGCGGAATTGTTTACATCTCAGTAACACTTGAAGACAGTGTTGTCAGGCTGTCAATCAGAGATGAAGGCACGGGAATACCAGATGTAGAAGAAGCAAGGCAGCCGCTTTATACAACAAAGCCTGAACTTGAACGATCAGGTATGGGTTTTACAATTATGGAGAATTTCATGGATGAAGTGCAGATTGAATCATCAAAATCACGGGGTACAGCAGTAAAGCTTACAAAACACTTATCGAAAAGCAAAGCTTTAGTAAATTAAGGAGACTTGCTATGGATGTGGAGGTCAAGAACGATATCTCAAAAACACAGTTAAAGGACCATGAAGTGAAAGAGTTGATTAAGCGCAGCCAGCAGGGCGATCAAACAGCCAGAGATACCATTGTTGAGAAAAACATGCGTCTAGTGTGGTCTGTTGTTCAGAGGTTTTTAAATCGGGGCTATGAAGCGGATGACCTGTTTCAAATTGGCTGCATCGGCCTTTTGAAATCGGTTGATAAGTTTGATTTATCCTACGATGTAAAATTCTCAACCTATGCTGTACCGATGATTATTGGTGAAATTCAGCGCTTTATCAGAGATGACGGCACAGTAAAAGTGAGCCGTTCCCTGAAAGAATTAGGCAATAAAATCAGAAGGGCCAAAGATGATTTATCCAAATCATTGGGCAAGGTGCCGACTGTTTCTGAAATTGCAGCCTACCTTGAAATCACATCCGAAGAAGTCGTTCTTGCACAAGAAGCGGTACGCGCACCTTCCTCCATCCATGAAACCGTTTATGAAAATGACGGTGACCCAATCACACTCCTTGATCAAATCGCTGATTCAGGAGAGACGAAATGGTTTGATAAAATTGTCCTTAAAGATGCAATCAAAGAACTTGATGAACGTGAAAAGCTGATTGTTTATTTAAGGTATTACAAAGACCAGACACAATCAGAAGTTGCTGAGAGACTGGGCATATCACAAGTTCAAGTTTCGAGACTCGAGAAGAAAATTCTTCAGCAGATGAAAGACCGAATGGATCAATAATATGGAAAAGGCATGTCCGAAATGGATGTGTCTTTTTTGTTTTTAGAAAATAAATGCAGTATAAGCGGGCATACTTTTTTTAAGCATTGAATTCATGAAGCAGTCCGGCGAGTAAGAAGCCTTTTCCGAGAATCACTGCACCAACGAACCCTTTGGTAATTAATGGACCACCCGCAATCTGCATGATATAAATTCTTCCAATGCATACTACAGATACAATCCTATTTTCAGGAAGTGAAATGTGATGGAAAAAACGGTGTACATCAGACTGCGTCATCGCGTACAAGTCCATCCGGACGATTGTATAACCGTCTCTAAGATTGCTCAGATAGTTGCCGGAGAGCAGCTTCGCGGCATGATTGGAGAACTTGAGGTCCACAAAGTACAGCCCAGCGACAAAAACATTGTTGTGATTGATGTCATGCGCGTGCTGTCTGAAGTACATAAAACAGATCCTGATATAGATGTTCAGGCAGTTGGACCGGCACAGACGATTGTTGAAATTGTCTATCAAAAGAAGACGTATTCTCCTGTTTTATTCGCGCTCGTCTGGCTGCTGCTATTTGTGGGTGCAGCTCTCGCGATTATGAATTTTCACGAAGATGTCAGCATGCAGCTTGTGCATAAGCGTCTTTATACCATTATCACAGGTGAGACATCAGAACATCCTCTTCTCCTGCAGGTTCCATATTCAATTGGCCTCGGATTAGGGATGATTCTTTTCTTCAATCACCTTTTCAAGAAAAGAATTAATGAAGAGCCAAGTCCTCTTGAGGTAGAAATGTTCAACTATCAGCTTGATATGGATATGTACGTATCTATGAAAGAAAATAAAGAGAGCATGAAGAAAATTGATGACAATTAATATTCTGTTCACCATTTTCATCGGACTCTCGGGAGGTCTTGCAGTCGGCTCTGGCTTTGTAGCCTTTTTAACTGTGCTCGGCATCATACCGAGGTTAACGCAGCTGACAAAAACAGTTGATCTGATTCAAGCTTATGAATGGGCCATCGTAGCCGGTGCCATTACTGGGGGCTGGTTAAGTCTCAGAGACTCCAAGCTATATTTATCAGAGTATTTTCTGGTGCCGATTGGATTAATTAATGGAATTTTTATCGGAATGCTTGCAGCCGCGCTGACAGAAGTTTTAAATGTCTTTCCAATTATGGCTAAGCGGATTGGAATTGCTGATAAAATCGTGATTCTTTTGATGGCCATCGTTTTTGGCAAAGTAGCAGGCTCACTGTTTCACTGGCTTTATTTTGTTGACCAATAAGACATGAGAGGAGAAAGAAATGAGTACCTCAAAATTGAAAGACGATTATAAAAACAACATAAAAACCTATCAGCCTAAACCGCCTTATCTTTTGAACTGCATAAAGGCTTTCGTTGTTGGAGGCCTGATTTGCACCTTAGGGCAGGCTATCCAGAATA
The DNA here is from genome assembly GCF_050483325.1 of Metabacillus idriensis. Taxonomy (GTDB): domain Bacteria; phylum Bacillota; class Bacilli; order Bacillales; family Bacillaceae; genus Bacillus_P; species Bacillus_P idriensis_A. Next base: position 169,627 of record NZ_JBCMYF010000035.1, on the reverse strand, counting down.
TGTATATGACCTTTTTTGATTTTACTGAAAAAACAGCGGGGAACCCGACTGTAGCCACTTTAATTCTCATTTCAGCACTGCTGACTGGCTTTGGTATTTATGACCGCATCGGACAGTTTGCCGGTGCGGGGTCAGCTGTTCCTGTTACTGGATTTGCAAACTCCATGACAAGTGCGGCACTTGAGCACCGCAGTGAGGGATTAGTTCTCGGTGTGGCTACGAACATGTTTAAACTGGCAGGCTCAGTTATTGTTTTTGGGGTTGTTGCTGCGTACGTTGTTGGAATTATCCGGTATCTATATGGTTTGGCATTTTAACGAGGAGGTGTCTTTGCAATGAGGTTGACTGGAAAGCAGACATGGCAATTTGAGAATCAGATTTACGTGCAGGCTAGCGGTACTGCTGTCGGTCCGAAAGAAGCTGATGGGCCATTTGGGAAATTATATGACAAAACGTATGATAATCTTCACTGTGATCAGGATAATTGGGAGCTTGCGGAAAGGCGTTTAATGGAAGATGCGATTGAACATGCGTTGAAAAAAGGAAATTATACGAAAGAGGACATCGACTTTTTCCTTGCTGGAGATCTATTAAACCAAAACGTGACGGCAAATTATACAGCCAGACAAAATAAGATTCCTTTTCTATGTATGTTCGGTGCCTGTTCAACATCAATGGAAACGCTTGCTGTAAGCTCAGCGCTTGTAGACGGGGGATTTGCAAATCGCGTAATGGCAGCTACGAGCAGCCATAATGCAACAGCTGAAAGACAATTTCGTTATCCAACAGAATATGGCGGGCAAAAACCGGATACGGCACAATCCACCATTTCAGGCTCAGGGGCTGTCATCGTAAGCCGTGATCCGAGTGACATTATGATTACTTCGGCAACGATAGGAAGAGTGGCAGATCTTGGGATTACAGACCCATTTGATATGGGGTCCGCGATGGCGCCCGCAGCTGCCGATACGATCGCACAGCATTTTAAAGATTTGAACACGAAGCCTGAAGATTACGATTTGATTGTGACAGGAGATTTGGCATCTGTCGGAAGCCCGATTCTAAAGGACCTGCTGAAAGAAGAGGGCTACGACGTGTATGCAAATCATAATGACTGCGGATTGATGATTTACCGCCCTGATCAAAATGTTTTTGCAGGCGGAAGCGGATGCGGGTGTTCTGCAGTTGTCACTTACAGCCACATTTTTAATGAACTGAAAAGCGGAAACCTTAATCGTGTGATGGTTGTTGCAACAGGTGCACTGCTTAGTCCGACAATGATTCAGCAAAAAGAGTCGATACCGACTATAGCTCATGGCGTAGTGTTTGAACGTGTGAACAGGGGTGTGATCGGATAATGGAATACTTAATAGCTTTTGTAGTAGGGGGAGCAATATGCGTCATCGGCCAGCTGCTCCTAGACGTGGCAAAATTGACACCGGCTCATGTCATGAGTTCGTTTGTTGTAGCTGGTGCCATTCTTGACGGCTTTGGGATCTATGATAATTTTATTAAATTTGCCGGGGCAGGGGCAACTGTTCCCATTACAAGCTTCGGACATTCTTTGCTTCATGGTGCAATGCATCAGGCAGATGAACACGGCATTATTGGAATCGGAATCGGAATTTTTGAATTGACATCAGCGGGGATTTCTTCAGCAATTGTCTTTGCATTTTTTGTAGCAATTATTTTCAAGCCGAAAGGATAAGATCATCCAATGACAGAAACGAGAAGGGTCATATTAGTAACAGACGGGGATGTTTATGCAGCTAAAACCATTGCGTATGCTGCAAAGCAGATCGGCGGGCGGTGCATCTCTCAGTCAAAAGGCAATCCAACTTTTTTAACGGGGCCTGAGATTGTGAAGTTAATTTTGAAAACCCCTTACGACCCTGTTTTTGTCATGTTTGATGATTGCGGTTTATTAGAAGAGGGACCAGGTGAAAGAGCCATGCAGTACGTGGCGGAACATCCGCAGGTTGATGTGCTTGGTGTAATCGCAGTTGCAGCAAAAACGCACGGATCAGAGTGGACGAATATTGACGTTTCCATTGACCGTGACGGACTTGTCTCTGAGTACGGAGTGGATAAGAGCGGCATCCGTGAATTTGAAGTGGGAAAAATGACTGGAGATACGGTGTATTGCCTTGACAAACTGGATGTACCGATCATTGTCGGGATTGGGGACATCGGTAAAATGGCCCGTAAAGACAGTTTAGATCATGGGTCACCGATAACTATGAAGGCGGTAGAACTGATTCTTGAAAGGAGCGGCATGGCAGATGAGCGAAAACGTGAAACAAAAGACATCAATCTCTCCTAAGCTCGTTGTAAATGAGAATTATTTTAAAAATCATGTAGGGTTAAATCAGAGTTTTGACTTAGGTGTCCGAAAAATTACTGTAATGGGCATTGGCGTGAATTTATATTATGTCAATGGACTTTGCGATACCTCCTACATCATTCAGCTTTTAAAAGAAATAATTGAAATAAATGATTATGAACACGAGAAGATGAAAGTAAACGAAATCGTAGAAAACCGCTTAGTGAATCAGCAGGTTCAAAGGATCAAAACGATCGATGAAGCGGTTGATCAAGTACTCTCAGGCCTTGTTGTCTTTATGATTGAAGGGTGCGATTACGGGCTGGTTGTCGATGTAAGGAGCTATCCCGGCAGAAATCCTGAGGAACCGGATACTGAAAAAGTCGTAAGGGGATCAAGAGACGGATTTGTAGAGAATATCATTGTGAATACAGCGCTTATCCGAAGAAGAATCAGGGATGAACGCTTAAGGTATTCGATGATGAAGGTCGGTGAGCGTTCTAAAACGGATATCTGTCTTTGTTACATAGAAGATGTCGCTGACCCAAATTTGATAGAAGTAGTTAAAAAAGAACTTGAAACAATTAAAATTGATGGTCTGACTATGGCTGATAAAACGGTCGAAGAATTTTTGGTCAAGCAGGGGTATAATCCTTTTCCGCTTGTCAGATATACTGAGCGGGCGGATGTAGCAGCCAATCATTTATTAGAAGGCCATGTATTAATTATTGTGGATACATCGCCAAGTGTGATTATTACCCCGACAACCTTTTTCCATCATGTGCAGCATGCAGAAGAGTACCGCCAGGCGCCTGCTGTCGGAACGTTTTTAAGGTGGGTTCGCTTCCTTGGGATTATCGGTTCAATCCTAATCGTTCCTTTGTGGTTTATGTATGTGCTTCAGCCTTCTTTATTGCCGGAGAACATTGCCTATATCGGGCCTAATGAGCAAAAGAATATACCGATTGTCGTGCAAATATTCATGGCGGATCTGGGGATCGAATTTTTAAGGATGGCAGCCATCCATACACCAACCGCTCTTTCTGTTGCAATGGGATTAATTGCAGCGGCATTGATCGGACAAATTGCAATTGATGTGGGACTTTTTGTACCGGAAGTCATTTTATATGTGGCCATTGCTGCCATCGGCACGTTTGCCACCCCAAGCTATGAGCTCAGCATCGCCAATAAAATGATGCGGCTTGTCCTGCTGCTGTCAGTTGCTTTATTCAAGGCAGAAGGACTGGTCATTGGCGCAACCGCCATCTTTTTATTCCTGACGCACATCCGCTCTCTGAATACGCCATACCTATGGCCGTTCCTTCCATTTAATCCGAAGGCGTTCTGGCAGATTCTTATCCGCACATCTGTGCCTGGAGCGAAAATCAGGCCTAGTATTGTTCATCCCCAAAATGTGAGAAAACAGCCTCGCTGAGATTGAAAGTACATGGCTTTTGTGATATTGTAAGTTTAATTTACCTGAAGGAAACGAATAAAAGGACAGTTGTTAAAGCCACGTGTCAGCGACTGTCTTTTTGTCCTTTTTACCCGAGATGAAAGAGGGAATGTTAAATTGTTCTTACATGGAAGCAGTAAAGTTAACGAGCAGAATCATCTTGAAATCGGCGGAGTCGATGCGGCCGGACTGGCAGCGAAATATGGAACACCCTTGTACATCTATGATGTTGCGCTTATTCGCGACCGTGCGAGAAGCTTTAAAAATGCATTTGAAAAGCTTGGAGTAAAAGCGCAGGTCGCCTATGCAAGCAAAGCCTTTTCATCCGTTGCGATGTTTCAGCTGGTTGAAGAAGAGGGATTATCACTGGATGTTGTTTCAGGGGGAGAGCTTTATACGGCTGTTACAGCGGGATTCCCGGCTGATAGAATCCACTTTCATGGAAATAATAAAAGTAAAGAAGAATTAAAAATGGCGATCAAGCTGAAAATAGGCTGTATCGTTGTTGATAATTTTCACGAAATAGAGCTTCTGAAAGAACTTGCTGCACAAGAAAAGACAGTTGTGCCGATTCTGCTCAGGGTTACTCCTGGAGTAGAAGCGCATACGCATGACTATATAACTACTGGTCAAGAAGATTCTAAATTTGGGTTTGATCTGCAAAATGGTCAAGTAGAACGTGCGATGGAAACTGTACTTTCTTCATCTGCCTTCAATATGCTCGGGTACCATTGCCACATTGGATCACAAATCTTTGATGCAACCGGTTTCGTTCTTGCGGCAGAAAAAATCTTCACCAAAGTCAGCTTTTGGAGAGATACCTTCAGCTATGAACCTAAAGTAGTGAACTTGGGCGGCGGGTTTGGCATCCGCTATACAGATGAGGATGAACCGCTTCCGGCTACTTATTATGTTGAAAAAATCGTTGAAAGCATAAAAGGTCTTGTGGCTGAAAGCGGCATTGCGATGCCGGAAATCTGGATTGAACCGGGCCGTTCACTTGTTGGCGATGCCGGAACAACCATCTATTCCATCGGGTCTGAAAAAGAAGTGCCGAATATCCGCAAGTATGTATCAGTTGACGGCGGAATGAGCGATAACATTCGCCCTGCCCTCTATCAGGCAAAATATGAAGCGGCGCTTGCAAACCGCATGAATGATAAAAATGATGAGTCTGTTTCAATCGCAGGAAAATGCTGCGAAAGCGGAGATATGCTGATTTGGGATCTGCCTCTTCCAAAAGCAAACCCCGACGATCTGCTGGCAGTATTCTGTACTGGAGCATACGGATACTCCATGGCGAACAATTATAACCGCATTCCGCGTCCGCCGGTTGTTTTTGCTGAAAACGGGGATGAACAGCTTGTGATAAAAAGAGAAACATATCAGGATTTAGTTGCGCTTGATCTCCCATTAAAATCAAAAGTGACGCAAAGGTAAGATAAAAAAAAGACGAGCCCGCGGGCTCGTCTTTTTTACGGGTTATGCATTATCTTTATTGCTGAAAATAGAGATGATCGCATTCCACAGGGCAATGAAAAACTCCTTCAGCTGGTCAAGGAAGTTTTGTCCTTCCTCTGAATCTATAAAATTAGAAATCTTATCTTTTGCTTTATCAAGCTGCTGTCCGACTTGATCCCAGTCAACGTTGACTTCTTTCATTTTGTTAAACAATTCAACAAGACTGTTAATTTCTTCTTCTGACAGAGTGATGCCAAGGTCGCTTGCCGCTTTTTCAATTAATTCGCGGAATTCCGCATCTGTTTTTGGCACGCCATTACTTGCGATATCTTCTTTGATTTTCGCCATAAGCGCACTCGCATTTTCTTCGCCGACTTTATCTCCAAGCTCTGCTGTTTTGACAAGCTCTTCATTTGCCACCTGCTTAACTTCTTCTGGAATGGCTTCATCAGAAGTAACTTCGTATGCTTTTAATAATCCGGTCAGTGCCGCTGTTCCCGAAACTTCAAAAGGAGCCGTAACCTGAATCGTAGCATCCTTCACACCAGCTGTCATCAGGGCATTCAAGTACATTTCGTCTGTTACCCAATTAATATTTTTTGTATCTACTTCAAGACCTGACCCGCTTTTTTCGATTGTAATGGCTGATGATGAAATCGCCTTTGTTCCAATCTGGGCTTTAGGAATGTAGTTTCCTAAATATTTATGTTCCTCTTCATTCGTCACTTCAATAACCTGTGAATTGTCATCAGCGCCCATCTCGCTAAGCATAGACTGCTTCTGTTCTTCTGTTAAGTTCTTTCCGAGTGTGATAATTTTATCACCGGCAGCTGCATCTGCAAGCCCGATTGTCGGGAAAGCAAATAATGCAAATGCCATAATCGAAACCAATATCTTTTTCAAAAAAAGACCTCCTTAGTTCATGACAGCAACCTTCATTATAGTATTTTTTCCTGATTGGCGACAGAGTTTTTTGGCTGTTGCCTCTTCTTGGTGCGGCGGCAGACGATCTCCTTGGCTTTCTTGAACGTATTATAGTAGAATAAATAACGTTCAGTCTATTAGACGAAAAAAAGAAGCAGGAGGTTTCATACATATGAAAAAAGGTCAAATTACAATGGAAAATGGCGATCAATTAGTGATCGAATTTTATCCTGAGGCAGCGCCAAAAACAGTTGAAAACTTTGAGAAGCTTGCAAACGAAGGCTTCTACAACGGAGTAAACTTCCACCGTGTTATTCCGGGCTTTGTTGCACAAGGCGGAGATCCGACGGGAACAGGCGCTGGCGGCCCTGGCTACTCTATTAAATGTGAAACAGCAGGAAACCCTCACAAGCACGTAGCAGGAGCATTATCAATGGCTCATGCAGGAAAAGACACAGGCGGCAGCCAGTTCTTCATCGTTCACGAGCCGCAGCCTCATTTAAATGGCGTTCACACTGTTTTCGGCCAAGTGGTTGAAGGCCTGGACAACATTTATAAAATCAAGCAAGGCGATGTTATGAAAGAAGTTAAAGTCTGGGAAGAATAAGAATGGTTTAAAGCTGTCCTTTGCGGGGCGGCTTTTTTATATGCATTATTATGGCAGTTTCCTTCAGTACCATTAGCGGAGCCTGCGCTTTTTTATTCGCGGAAAATTCGGTTTTTAGGATTTGATGGAATTTACTTCTTGTTATACGCTGAAAAAAAGGAGGTAATAACAAGTGAAAGATCTTTGCGAGTTAAAAGAGCTGCTGATGTACCGGAGGCTGAATAGCCGAATGGATTTGAATGCAATAGAAACAAGCCATTATCTTAACCTTGAAAAAGGATTTGAAGGAGAAAAGCAGTTTGAGACCTGGCTCAAGCAAAACCGGGGAAACGGAATCATCCTGAGTGATCTGCTCCTGCAGACAAACCTCACAACTTACCAGATCGATTCCTTGTACCTTACGCCTCAAAAACTTTACTTATTTGAAGTGAAGAACTTTGAAGGCGACTATCACCTGGATCAGGAAAAGTGGCTCACTTCAGTAAAAAAAGAAGTCAAAAATCCCTTGCTGCAGCTGAAGAGAAACGATACGCTTTTTAGAATCTTGCTGCAGGAACACCTTTTCCAGTTTCCAGTGGAAGCCATCCTGGTTTTTATCAATCCTGGGTTTCACCTCTATCAAGCATCGTCCTCACACCCTATCATTTTTCATTCTCAATTGAACAGATTTGCAAAAACATTAAAAAAGAATAATGAAGGTACCATGAAAGGAATTCACTCGAAGCTTGCGGAGAAGCTTTTGGCACTTCACCTGGAGAAATCTCCTTTTGAGCGCCTGCCGGAGTATGAGTATGATTTAGTCGGGAAGGGGGTTGTTTACAGGTCTTGTCATTCTCGTTATTCCTCTTTAAAGCGGTCATATTTTACATGTGACAAATGTCAACTGAGAGAAGCGTATTTACCCGCCGTCCTCCGCAACATTGAAGAATTCAGATTGTTGTTTCCAGATAGAAAGATGACAACCGACCAAATTCATGATTGGTGTGAAATAATCCAATCTAAAAAGACAATACGTAAAATTCTGAATGAACATTATGATAGGGTTGGATACGGTAAATTCTCGCATTATGTATCTAAACAGGTGTGAGTAAAGATAATTGGAATTAAAAATCAAAATGTACCCCTATAAAAGAGAGGGCTAGGGATACAGGGTACCAAGAAGCAAAAATGCATCCCTATAAATGGGGGGACAAGGAATAGAGGGTACCAAAAAGCAAAAATGCATCCCTATAAAAGGGAAGGCCAGGGATATAGGCTGCCAAGAAGCGAAAATGCATCCCTATAAATGGGGGGGACAAGGAATAGAGGGTACCAAAAGCAAAAATGCATCCTCTCTAAAATCAGCTGCTATCCAAAATGAAATAATAAAATGGTCATTCCCGCCAATCTCCCATCACATAACGTAGAGATTAAATCATTGCATTCTTTCAGATATCCCGATAAGATAGGATAAAGGAAAATTTAATATTCATTGAATTCCTTCGGGGCAGGGTGAAATTCCCAACCGGCGGTGATAAAGCAAAAGCTTTTAAGTCCGTGACCCGGCTGCATTTATTGCGGACGGTGGATCTAGTGAAAATCTGGAGCCGACAGTACAGTCTGGATGGGAGAAGGAACACAATGTGAACGCGCGGGTATTATTTTTCTGAAAAAACAGATGAATAGTACTCTTGTTTGGCATGCATATGTGACTGAAATCCCTTACAAAGCCCCAGGTAGTTATTACCTTGGGCTTTTTTATTTTTATTCTAAGGGGGACAGTGCATTGAATGATCAGGATTATATGAAAGTGGCCCTTCAGCTCGCAGAACAAGGTTCCGGACAGACAAGTCCTAACCCTCTCGTTGGAGCTGTTGTAGTGAAAAATGGACAGATCATCGGAATGGGCGCCCATTTAAAAGCAGGCGAACCTCATGCTGAAGTTCATGCTCTAAGAATGGCAGGCTCACAAGCTGAGGACTCAACCGTCTATGTGACGCTTGAGCCTTGCAGTCATCACGGGAAAACACCTCCGTGTGCTGACCTGCTCATTTCTTCAAAGGTGAAAAGAGTGGTTGTTGCAGCGGAAGACCCGAATCCGCTAGTAGCAGGAAGAGGAATAAAGAAGCTTCAAGAGGCTGGAATTGAAGTGATTTCAGGCGTGTTAAATAACGAAGCAGAAGAGCTGAATAACGTTTTTTTCCATTACATTCAAACGAAACGTCCTTTTGTCACATTAAAATGGGCAGGCAGCCTTGATGGAAAAACGGCTACTGTCACAGGTGAAAGCAAGTGGATTACAGGTGACTCCGCAAGGAAAGATGTTCATAAATACCGGGAATTTCACGATGCGATTTTAGCTGGAGTGGAAACGGTGTTAAAAGATGATCCATCCCTGACTTGCCGGCTTGAAAACACGAAAAAGCAGCCAGTCAGAATTGTTTTGGATACGCACCTTAGAACTCCTGAAACCGCTGCTTTGGTCAACGATGGCCTTTCACCTGTATGGATTATTACCGGCAGTGAAGTTGCTTCTGAGAGAATAGAGTCTTTTCAAAAGAAAAACGCAGTTATCATCCAAATGAATACTCCGGCTATTGAGATTGAAAGTCTTCTTCACCTGCTGGGAGAAAGAAACATCACATCCCTCTTCGTAGAGGGCGGCGCCTCCATTCATGGCAGTTTTATAGAAAGCGGGCTCTTCAATCAAGTGGTGAGTTATACTGCCCCGATGCTCATCGGCGGAAAAGAGGCCCCTCCTGCAGTAGCCGGTGCAGGCTTCAGCCGTATAAATGAGGCGATTCGACTAAGAATAAAAGAAACTGAGGTACTCGGAGATGATCTTAAACTAGTCTGTGTAAAAAAAGAGGGGTGAAAAGGAAATGTTTACAGGAATCATTGAGGAAATAGGGACAATCGAGAGAATGCAGGGAACAGAGAGTGCGATTGAAATGACCATCCAAGCAGAGAAAATTTTAGATGATGTGAACCTCGGAGACAGTATTTCCGTTAATGGCGTTTGTTTAACAGTAACAGCCTACACTTCTGGATCGTTTACAGTGGATGTGATGCCCGAAACGGTCAAAGCAACTTCCTTGAATTCGCTCAAGACTGGTTCATCCGTCAATCTGGAGCGGGCGATGTCCGCGAAAGGACGATTCGGAGGCCACTTTGTAACAGGGCATGTGGACGGCACCGGAATCATCATCCGCAAAAAGCCTTCAGCCAATGCGGTCTACTATGAGATCAAGGTGAGTAAAGAAATAACGTCATCATTAGTCATGAAAGGTTCGATAGCCATTGACGGCATCAGCCTGACTATATTTGGTTTAGAGGATGAAAAAGTTACGGTATCAATTATTCCCCACACATTGTCTGAAACCGTTCTAGGCGGCAAAAAGGCAGGGGATACCGTAAATGTTGAATGCGATATGCTCGGAAAATATGTCAAAAAGTTTGTGATGCAGTCAGATTCAAAATCTTCGTCTTTAACACCGGACTTTCTAAAAGAAAATGGTTTTTATTAGAATGGGGGATCATCATGGCATTTCATACCATTAAAGAAGCGTTAGACGATTTGAAACTTGGTAAAACAGTCATCGTAGTAGATGATGAAGACCGCGAAAACGAAGGAGATTTTATTTCGCTTGCTGAGTATGCAACGCCTGAAGTTATTAACTTCATGATTAAACATGGCAGAGGGCTTGTTTGTGTGCCTCTCACAGAGGAATATGCTGAAAAGTTTAATTTTCATCCTATGGTAAATGACAATACAGATCCGCATGGCACAGCCTTTACGATCAGTATTGATTACAAAACAACCAAAACGGGAATCAGTGCATCAGAACGCTCAGAAACCATTAAAGCTATATTAAAAGAAGATGCAGAGCCGCTTGATTTTAAAAGACCCGGCCATATTTTCCCTCTCATTGCAAAAGAGGGCGGAGTTTTAAGAAGAGCAGGACATACAGAGGCAGCGGTTGATCTGGCTAAACTCTGCGGAGTGAGCCCGGTCGGCGTAATTTGTGAAATTATTAAAGAAGACGGCGAAATGGCACGGGTTCCTGATTTAATTGAAATTGCCAGAGAGCTTGATTTGAAAATGATTACTATCAAGGACCTAATTCATTACCGCAATATGTCAGATGCTCTCGTGAAAAGAGAAGCGGATATAAAACTCCCGACTGAATTCGGCATGTTCAGGGCAGTCGGATATTCAAATATCCTCGACGGAAAAGAACATATTGCCCTTGTTAAGGGGGAGATTTCAGAAGATAAGCCGACTCTTGTCCGTGTTCACTCTGAATGTCTGACTGGAGATGTATTTGGGTCGAACCGGTGCGACTGCGGTCCGCAGCTGCATGCAGCGCTTGCTCAAATCGAGGAAGCCGGCAGCGGCATCCTCTTGTATATGAGACAGGAAGGCAGGGGCATCGGCCTGCTGAATAAAATGAAGGCTTATGCACTGCAGGAAGAAGGGTACGATACAGTAGAAGCCAATCACAAGCTTGGATTTGCTGATGATTTAAGAGAATATGGGATCGGGGCTCAAATCTTAAGAGATCTTGGCGTTTCAAAAATGAAGCTGCTGACAAACAATCCCAGAAAAATAGCCGGACTTGAAGGGTATGGCCTCGCAGTAGTTGACCGCGTGCCTATTCAAATGCCATCTAAGAAAGAAAATGAAGGCTACATGAAAACAAAGCATAGTAAACTTGGACACTTATTAAACTTATAATCGGAGGAACTATACATGAAAACATATGAAGGAAACTTAGTCGGATCAGGATTGAAAGTAGCGATTATCGTAGGAAGATTCAATGAGTTTATTACAAGCAAGCTATTAAGCGGAGCAGTGGATGCTTTAAAACGCCACGGAGTTGAAGATGAAAATGTAGAGCTTGCATGGGTGCCTGGAGCATTTGAACTTCCGCTCGTTGCGAAAAAAATGGCTTCTTCAAACAAATATGATGCCGTTATTACTTTAGGAACAGTCATAAGAGGTTCTACAACTCACTATGACTATGTCTGCAATGAAGCAGCTAAGGGAGTTTCCCAAGCTTCAATGTCAACAGGGGTACCGGTAATCTTCGGTGTCCTGACAACCGAATCGATCGAACAGGCAATAGAAAGAGCGGGAACAAAAGCTGGGAATAAAGGCTATGAAGCAGCGGTTTCAGCTATTGAAATGGCAAATTTAATGCGTACAATTGATTAATTTTTGGCAAAAGTGTTTAAAATGCGCGGAAAACTGTTTATAATGTTCTGAGGAGTGATTCTTCTTGAATCGAGATCAAAAAGATAAAGGAAGAAATCAAGAAAGAATTTTATTTTACATCATGATAGGCGCAAGTTTATTGTTTTTGCTTTCTCTAATCGGAAGGTTATTTCGTTAATGAGGGGTTCATATGTTAATTCGCTATAAGAAAAGCTTTGAAAAAATTGCAATGGGTCTTCTGTCTTTTATGCCAAATGAAAAAGATTTAAAACATTTGCAGCAGACGATGAAACAATATGAAGCAGATGAGAAATGGCAGCTGTTTCTTTGGAAAGATGAAGATATCATTGGAACAATCGGAGTAGTGTTTCAGGATGATGATCACGTGAAGATTCAGCATGTAAGTGTGAACCCTTCGCATCGCCATCAGGGAATCGGCAAGAAAATGGTGACGGCATTAAAAGAACAGTACAAGACAAAAACAGTTATCCCGGACGAACATACAAAAGCATTTTTTGAGAAATGCACAGATTGCGATTAAAAAACAGATGAAGCATATGCTTCATCTGTTTTTTTTCTGATTGCGGATCAGGCTGCTTTTCCTTTCCGCAATCACATCGCTCCTGTCCCGCATCGTATGCTTATGAATCAGGAATCGATCGGAGAGGTCACTAGGATTCCCCCACTGAAGCTGATGCTTTTTGCAATAATCGATGCATGTTTGAAGAAGATCGCTGTCTTCAATCGGCAGATTCACACTTTCATATGGACGTTTGTTTTCGATGTCTTTGCTTTTTTTTCTTAAAAGTTCCGCCGTTTTTTCAGGATTTAAACCAAGGGAGAGGATAGCATCTTTTTCCTGCTCCAATATGGCAAGGGCATTGGATATCATTCGGTGAGCGCCCTTCCAGTTGCATCTTCTGTGATGATACAGGCCGACCGCAATTTGGATCAGACCGACCCAGTATATCTTTCTTTGCCCGGGAGAATCCTCTTTCCAATATTCCTCAAGCACTTCATGGCATTCGAAGTAATCGCGGTCTCCGTGAAAATGAACAAGGTACTGTACATATGATTTCGGATACAAACCATCACCCCATAATCTATGTTTATGTATTGATTAGTGTAGCATAAACTCTAAGAGTTGCCTTTAATGAAACACAAAAAGTGCTCACTTTAGAGCACTTTAGGGGTAAATCTGAATCATTGTCCAGGTGCTGCAGTACGAATCCGCTTTGCATGCGCTGGCCAAAGCACTGCCGCTTTTCTTAATACAACCAAGCAGCTCCAACAATAATCAGTAAAATAAACAACACAACGATTAATGCAAAGCCTGAACCGTACCCTTTATCTCCCATTTTCTTGTTCCTCCTTAAGTATCTTGCATTTACATAGGTATCTTATGTGGGTGGTCCTGTGTTTGTTTGGGCGATTAACACAAATTTCTGGACTTTTTTTGAACCTGAGGACTCCTCTTCTGTGAAAATAAGTGTTGTTGATTGGAAGCAGAATGTTCTATACTATAGGGTAGCCGACATGAATGGTACAGAATGAAGTGGTGGGATGAAGTTGCAGTACAAAGTGAAAATTGACGCATTTGAAGGGCCGCTCGATCTTCTATTGCATTTAATCAATACGCTCGAGATTGATATATACGATATACCCGTAGCTGAAATTACAGAGCAGTATATGCTTTATATACATACGATGAAAGAACTGGAGCTTGATGTAGCTTCAGAATATTTAGTGATGGCGGCAACTCTGCTTTCCATCAAAAGCGGAATGCTCCTTCCAAAGCATGAGGAAGAGCTGGTGGAGGATGAATTTGGGTTTGAACCTGAGGAAGATCCGCGGGACGAACTGATGAGAAGACTGATTGAATACAGAAAGTACAAAGAGGCTGCAGTTGATCTGAGACATTTGGAAGAAGAACGATCTCAAGTTTATACCAAACCCCCGAGTGATTTAAGTGAGTTTGCGGGTGAGCCTGTATTTGATAAAGAATCTATGAATGTATCAATCTACGATATGCTCGGTGCCTTCCAGAAGATGATGCGAAGAAAGAAGCTTCAGAAACCATTGCAGACAAGAGTTGCACGCCAGGAAATACCGATCGAAAAGAGAATGGATGAAATCCTTATGGAGTTGAAGCAAAATCCAAGACGGCGAAAATTCACTGAGCTTTTTCCGTCCGATCAAAAGGATCACCTGGTTGTCACATTTCTTGCCATCTTAGAATTGATGAAAAAAAACACCATCATGATTGAACAAGAAGAAAATTTTTCTGATATTTATATTCTGGGGAGGTCTTAAAACCTTGGAAAAATGGAAATCCATCATTGAAGCTCTTCTATTTGCTGCAGGGGATGAAGGGCTGTCAATGAAACAGCTGGCGTCCGTTCTTGAAACAAAAGAGGAAACGATATCTGAAGTCGTACTGGAACTTCAGAATGATTACAAGAAAAAACAGCGCGGCATCGAATTGATTGAAGTGGCCGGAGTCTTTCAATTAACGACGAAAAAAAAGCATGCTGCCTTTTTGAAAAAATTGGTTGAAACACCTAATCACACCGCGTTATCTCAGGCAGCTCTTGAAATTCTGGCGATTGTCGCTTACCGTCAGCCTATAACAAGAACTGAAATTGAAGATATCCGCGGCGTGAAATCAGAGCGTCCGCTGCAGACTCTGACTTCTAAAGTGCTTGTGAAAGAAGTGGGACGGGCTGAAGGAACAGGAAGAGCTATTTTATACGGCACGACGAAAGAATTCCTTGAATACTTCGGATTAAAAACGATAAAAGAACTTCCGCCGCTTCCTGAAAAAGATGATGATGACTCCTTTAACGAAGAAGCGGATCTCTTTTTTGAAAACTTTAATCAAACTTTTGAAGAAATCAAATAATTTACACAATTGCTTTATGACCTATGATAAAATAGAGGAGAACGGAACAAAGGAATATCTTTGTTCCTTTTTTTGAATGAAAAACGCATAGGGGTGCAAATCAGGTGATTATAAAAAATGGCAGAGGGTATGAATTAGTAAAAGAGATGCCGAATACATCCGAAGATTTTTTTAACCGCTCTGAAATCACAATTGTGTCAAAGAAGATGGAGAAAACGTTTTATGTTTTGTATGTGAGGTATTTCGAAGACAAATTCAGAGAACAAAATCCTTTTCTATTTGAAGGGTCAGACCTGAGCATTAAAGACATAATGGCACTGATATGCATCATTCAAAACGAAGCGCTTTTAGAGCGCAAAAGACTCTACCTGAACACAGAAGAAGAATTTCTCATGTATCTTCAGGGAATTGATCTTCGTGCAGCTATTGAGTTGATTCCGGAAATAAACCGAAATCAGTCAATGAAATGGTCAGATGCAGTTCAAAAGCTAAAAACACCCATACATAAAAAATAGCTTTAGAAATTGAAAGGATGTGTTTGAATGGGGAATATGATCGTAAAAGCACAAACAGAACAAGTTGAAGTATTTTTAGGCAGCGTCGTAAAAGAACTGAATACGTTTTTAAATCATGCAACGATTTCATCATTTTTGAATGAAACAGCAGGGGATGAAGCGTATTATGAGGATCTTTTCCGTAATTTAAGAAGACTTTCTGTTTATTGCGAAGAGGGACTTGAAGCATGCCACATTGTTCTTCAAAATGAACCTTTCAGGAAGCCGGCAGCTGAAAAAGCTCTTTATAAAATTTATCATCAGTGCATTGAAGAATTTTACAATCCGAAAAATGATGTCTGGTATGAAGACAGCAGATCAGCTTATACCGGCAAAAATGCCATCAAATACCGCCACCCGGCTCCAGATTCACTCAAGGTCATGATTGCCTCTCTAGAAAGCGGTTTTCAGGAAATCCGCGAGGAACTTGAGTACTATGAAACAGATTATCGTACGAAAATGATCCAGTCTAAATAATTAAAAATGGCAGCTGTTCTGTTCCTTGCAGAGCGGCTGTTTTTTTTGTCTTTCTGCTGATCCATCCCTGTTTCCCCTACCGGTTTTCAAATTTAGCGTTCATAACCTTTGTCCATCCGCATAAACTTGTACAAAACAATAAAAGGACGTGGGTGTTATGCGGCAATGGAAACAGATAGCAGCGATCGTACTCATCTTCTTCTTGCTGATTGCTGGCCTGCCTCGCCATTCTTCTGCTGAAATGGGCGTAAGTGCAAGAAGTGCGATATTAATTGAACAGGAATCCGGCAGAGTCCTGTTTGAGAAAGACGCCCATGCAAAAAGAAGAATTGCCAGCATAACAAAGATTATGACAGCGATTCTTGCAATTGAATCCGGAAAAATGGACGAGAAGGCAACGGTAAGCAACCGTGCGATACATACCGAGGGTTCCGCTGTTTATTTGCAAGAAGGAGAGAAAATTAAGCTTGAAGATCTGGTATATGGACTAATGCTCCGTTCAGGGAATGATGCTGCTGTTGCCATTGCTGAACATGTGGGAGGCAGTGTTGAAGGATTTGTCCATTTAATGAACCAAAAAGCTGCTGAAATCGGCATGATGAATACGGAGTTTGCCAATCCGCACGGTTTGGATGATCACGAAAATCACTATTCGTCAGCCTTTGACATGGCAATCCTGACGAGGTATGCAATGGAAAATCAAATGTATCAAAAAATTTCCGGGACAAAGGTTCATCGTGCACCAAATCCAAATGAACAATGGGACCGTGTATGGAGAAATAAGAATAAGCTGCTGACCAGTTTATATGAGTACAGCACCGGAGGGAAAACAGGCTATACAAAAAGAGCAAAACGCACACTCGTTTCCACAGCTCAAAAAGAAGGAATGAATCTCGTCGCCGTGACGATTGATGCGTCAGATGATTGGAATGATCATATTGAAATGTTTAACATGGCGTTCAGCAAGTATGATTTATTTAAAATTAAAGAATCAGGTACGTTAAAAAAGATAGATATTAAAGATAAAATCTATAAAAATAAGCTTTTTATTAAAAGAGATGTGTATTATCCATTAACAGAAGACGAAGAAGACGATCTTAGAATTGATGTCTCCATACTGAAACCGGAAAAAAGCTGGAAAGACCCGGAGGATGTTCCGAACGTTGTCGGGAAAATGACGATTATTGTTGAAGATGAAAGAGTGGATGAAGTGCCCATTTATTATGATAATGGTTTGACAAATAAACCAAACGCCTCGCTGTGGGAGAAATTCCGCAAGCTGTTTTTCATTAGGGCAGGCTTGAGCAATCATGATTAATATCATTTGGGTTGGACTGACTGTGATCGGAATCGTCTTTGCCATGATCAATGGAACGATGGAACAAGTGAACGCTGCTGTTTTCAAAGGGGCAAAAGATGCTGTAACGATCAGCATCGGCCTGATCAGTGTCCTTGTATTCTGGCTCGGGCTGATGAAGGTTGCTGAAAAGGCAGGTTTGCTTGAAAAGCTTGGGCAGCTCTTTAAGCCGTTCGTAAAAAGACTTTTCCCGGAAATTCCTGCAGATCATCCGGCAATGGGCTACATTTTGTCAAACATGATTGCAAATCTTTTCGGACTGGGAAATGCGGCAACTCCGCTTGGCATTAAAGCAATGGAACAGATGAAAAAATTAAATGGAGACAAACCTGCGGCGAGCAGGTCCATGATTACTTTTCTTGCGGTAAACACATCAAGCATCACCTTAATTCCAACGACCGTTATTGCTGTCAGGATGACATACGGTTCGAAGTCTCCAACCGATATTGTCGGCCCTACTTTGCTTGCGACGATTATTTCAGCAATTGGCGCCATTTTGATAGACCGCTATTACTACCATAGAAGAATGAGAAGGGAGAAAAAATAGGATGGCCATGATCAGTTTAATCTCTTTATGGATGATCCCGCTGATCATCGGGTTCATTCTATTATATGGGACATTCAAAAAAGTGCCTACGTACGAAACGTTTGTTGAGGGAGGAAAAGAAGGAATTGATATTGCATTTTCAATTATTCCTTATTTAGTAGGCATGCTGGTTGCGATTACGATTTTCAGAGCTTCAGGGGCTCTTGAATTTTTTGTGGGGATGATGAAACCTGCTCTCGATGCCATAGGTGTTCCAAGCGAGATTGTTCCCCTCGCATTTATCAGGCCTATTTCAGGAACAGCAGCACTTGGTATGACTACAGATTTAATAGCAGCTTACGGGCCTGATTCGTTTATTGGGAGACTTGCGGCCGTCATGCAGGGAAGCACAGATACAACCTTGTATATTCTGACGGTCTATTTCGGGGCTGTAGGAGTTAAAAAAATGGGTGATGCGCTTAAAGTCGGTCTGCTTGCTGACCTTATGGGGATTATTGCTTCAATCCTCATAGTTATGATGCTATTTTAATTTCGCTGTTTTTACATTGAACAGCAGTACTTGAATAAAAGTTCATCCGCGGATGTCCGCTGCACTCCACTTAAGGCATATAACCAATTTTTTTGAAAGCAGCAAACTATAAGAAAAGAGCAATTAATTTAGATGACGGGACTCGAGGACGGGCGGGAGTCCTCTTTTTTGCGTGACAAAATATTTTCATCTCATTGTGGATGATTTTGTGAGATAATAGGATTTCATGCGTTTTTTAAAGGGTTCATTACATGAGAACTTGTATAAAAAAATGATAAGAAGTAAGATGTTAACGAGGTGAAAGAAATGGAACGTTTACAAAAAGTGATAGCTCATGCAGGTCTTGCATCAAGAAGGAAAGCAGAGGAGCTTATATTAGAAGGAAAGGTAACTGTCAACGGGAAAGTCGTAAGGGAGCTTGGTGTTAAAGTTTCCGGAAATGACCGTGTTGAAGTTGCAGGAGTTCCTGTTGAAAAAGAAGAGCCAGTTTATTTTATCCTTTACAAACCGCGCGGTGTAATATCTTCTGCCATTGATGATAAAGGAAGAAAAACAGTTACAGACTTTTTTCCGCAGATAAAAGAACGCATTTATCCGGTCGGACGGCTTGATTACGATACTTCCGGCATCTTAATCATGACAAACGACGGTGATTTTGCCAATCTTCTCATGCATCCAAGCAATCAGGTTGAGAAAACATATGTAGCCAAAGTGAAAGGTATACCGCTTCGTGAAAAGCTGAAGTCGTTAGAAAAGGGCATTATGCTTGAAGACGGGAAAACAGCTCCTGCCAAAGTGAAGTTTGTGTCTCTCGACAAAAAGAAGGAAACAAGCATTATTGAACTGACGATACATGAAGGCAGAAACCGTCAAGTACGCCGCATGTTCGAGGCGATTGGACATCCTGTTCTGAAACTAAAGCGCGAAACATATGCTTTCCTGGATTTAAAAGGGCTTAAAACAGGCGATGCGCGTGAATTATCTCCGCATGAAGTCAAACAGCTCAGATCACTTGCCAAGTTTGGAAAGTAAGCCCTTTAATTTTCACATAAACTTCAAATTATCAAGAAAATGTTTGAAATAAACAGTGATATAATGAGTTGAAATGTATGAGGATATGGGAGAGTTTTTTATGAAAAAAAGACGGTTGCTCATGAGAACGATCATTCTTTCAGTGCTGGTTGCTGCACTTGGATATACGTTATACACAAATTTTTTCTCTAGCAAGGAAAAAGTGAAAGTTGGAAGCGATGCCCCTGATTTTGTTTTAACAGACATTAACGGGGACAAGCATCAGCTTTCAGATTATAAGGGGAAGGGCGTTTTCCTGAACTTTTGGGGAACATGGTGCGAACCGTGCAAACGCGAAATGCCCTACATGCAAAATCAATATGATTATTATAAAGAACAGGGTGTAGAGGTGCTTGCCGTCAACATCGCTGAGTCAAAGATTGCCGTACAGAATTTTACGGATACATATGATTTATCGTTTCCTGTCGTCCTCGATAAGGACCGGCAAGTGTTAGAAGCATACGGTGTTGTCCCTCTTCCGACTACATTTCTGATAGATAAAGATGGAAAAGTAGCAGAAATAATCACGGGCCAGATGAACGAACGGATGATCAGGGATTATATGGAATCAATCAAGCCGTAAACGGGGAGTTTTCATCATGAATGAAGTGAAATGCATGTGCGGTCACAATAATCCGCACGGAACGATTCTTTGTGAATCCTGCGGACGACCTGTCGGGGAGCCGTACAGCAATAATCAGGCTGCTCCTGATCAGCTGCTGGATATGAAATATGACGGGAGTGCAAGGCGCTCACAGACATACAAGAAAACGCCAATCGATAAGATCTGGAACTTTTTCTCTTCTGTAAAGGTCGGGATATGGATTATTGTCTTGATTTTAATTGCTTCTGCAATTGGGACGATTCTCCCGCAGGTCATGTACATTCCGCCGAATGTAACGCCTGAACAGTTTTACCGCGATGAGTACGGTGTAATTGGTCAGCTCTATTACCAAATGGGGTTTCATGAACTATTCAGTTCGTGGTGGTACATGGTATTAATTGGAGCGCTGGCTGCTTCATTGGTTATTGCAAGCTTAGACCGGTTTGTTCCGCTTTACAGGGCCCTGAAAAAACAAGGTGTCACGAGGCATGAAAGCTTTATGCGAAGACAGCGGTTATTCAGCGAAACAGCTTCTGTAAATAATGCAGAAGAACAGCTTGAAGCCATGAATGACAAATTAAAGAGAAAACGCTATCATGTCCGGGAGGAAAACGGCAATCTCCTTGCTGAGAAAAATCGTTTTTCAAGATGGGGACCATATGTCAATCATATCGGTTTGATCATCTTTTTGTTTGGAGCGATGCTCAGATTTGTTCCTGGCATGTATGTGGATGATGTCATTTGGATCCGCGAAGGGGAAACGAATGTCATTCCCGGCACAGAAGGGAAATATTTTCTGAAAAGCGACAAGTTTGTAATGGAAACATACAAAAAAGACAGTGAAGATGAAGTCTTCGAGGATGCGATTACTAGAGTAGGGGACGGAAGCGTAGCTAAGAATTATCAGACGAACGTCACTTTGTATGAAAGACAGGGCGAAGCAGTTCTTGGAGAAGAGCCTGAGCTTA
Source organism: Metabacillus idriensis (assembly GCF_050483325.1). GTDB lineage: Bacteria > Bacillota > Bacilli > Bacillales > Bacillaceae > Bacillus_P > Bacillus_P idriensis_A. The sequence goes on along the minus strand of NZ_JBCMYF010000035.1, from coordinate 148,650 downwards.
AAAAGATTAAAGATGAGCAAATCAAAGTGAATCAGCCGCTTAAGCATGATTCATACGCTTTGTATCAAGTTGATTTTAAATTAAATGAATTGAACAAAATGACATTTAGTTTAGTAGACAAAGAGACCGAAGAAAACTTTGGGCAGCTGACAATCGACTTGCTTGATCCTCAAAAAGAATTTGATCTGGGCAATGGCTATAAAGTAGAAGTGGCAAGCTATCTTCCTGATTTTTATTTTAACAGCGAGGGAGAACCTGCTACAAAAACGAGAATACCGGATAATCCCGCTTTTGTATTTAAAATGATGTCTCCTGATAAACCTGAAGGCGAAACAAGCTTTGTAGCCATTCAGCAGACAATTGAACCAAACGAAGACAATCAGCTGAAAATGAAGTTTGAAGGCGTTGATACAAAGAATCTCTCAGCTCTTACTGTGCGCAAAGACAATACTCTTTGGTTTCTTGGACTTGGCGGAGCGATTTTCATGATCGGTGTCACCCAGGGCATGTATTGGAATCATCGCCGCATCTGGATCAGACGAAGCGGAGATGGGATTCTTCTTGCAGCGCATACAAATAAGAACTGGTACGGAATTAAAAATGAGATTGATACGGTGCTTGAGGGCACGCAAATTGAAAAGCTGAAGGATCAGTCAGACGAGAAATAAGACAGATCATAGAGGAGGAAAAGGTGTGGCGGCTCTAAGCAGTAATTTGCTATTTGCAGCATTCATTTTATATCTGGCTGCGACATTTCTTTTTGGCGGAGCCATCCGTGATAAGAGAAAAGAATACAAAAAGCCGAGCAAATGGGCGTCTGCGGGTATTGCGATTACAATTCTTGCTTTTGCAGCACAAGCTGGCTATTTCATTACGAGATGGATCGCATCCGGTCATGCACCGGTAAGCAATCTGTTTGAATTTACAACATTCTTTGGCATGATGCTGGTACTTGCATTTATAGTACTCTACTTTATTTATAAAGTGTCTATTTTAGGACTTTTCACTCTGCCGGTTGCCTTGCTGCTTATCGCTTATGCAAGCATGTTTCCGTCAGACATCTCACCGCTTATTCCTGCGCTTCAAAGCAGCTGGCTTCACATTCATGTGACAACAGCCGCTCTGGGACAGGCAATTCTTGCCATCAGCTTTATAGCAGGTGTCATTTATTTGATCCGGACAGTGGATCAGTCGAAAAATTCCAAGAAAACATTCTGGCTTGAAGTGGTTATGTATACACTTGTAGCAACGATAGCATTCATTGCCATTACAAGCACGTTCAGAATGATGGATTATGAAGCCATATATAAATGGACAGATAAAAATGATCAGAATGCTGAAATGATCTATAATCTGCCTGCTCTTATTGGGCCGCATAAAGGCGAGCTTCTGACAGAAGGGAAGATGGAAGCTTTAATTGAAGTTCCCGCACTTATTTCTGCCAGAAAGCTGAATACCGTCATCTGGTCTATTGCTGCCGGCTTATTACTATACGGAGCGATCCGATTAATTCTTAGAAAGCGTATTTCAGCTTTTCTTCAGCCTCTCACAAAAAATGTGAATCTTGACTTGGTAGATGAAATCGGATATCGCTCAGTGACAATCGGGTTTCCGGTCTTCACACTGGGAGCGCTCATTTTTGCAATGATCTGGGCACAAATTGCCTGGACACGCTTTTGGGGCTGGGACCCAAAAGAAGTATGGGCATTAATTACATGGCTCTTCTATGCAGCCTACCTGCATTTGCGCCTGTCAAAAGGATGGCAGGGAGAAAAGTCAGCATGGCTTGCTGTTATTGGGTTTGCCATCATCATGTTTAACTTGATTTTCGTCAATTTGGTCATCGCCGGCCTGCATTCTTACGCATAGTCAGAACTTGCTTTACTTGCTGAAGAGCCTTCACTCATATAAAGTGAAGGTTTTTTGGTAAGATAATGCTATAGGAGTTTTTTAAGGAGGAGAAGCAAAATGGATAACAACATGAACTATAAAATTCTGGTCGTAGATGATGAAGACAGAATCAGAAGACTTTTGAAGATGTACTTAGAAAGAGAAAACTATCAAATTGAAGAGGCTGACAACGGAAGTGATGCTCTTGAAATGGCTCTTTCTGCAGAATACGACTTAATCCTGCTTGACTTAATGATGCCGGGACTTGATGGGATTGAAGTGTGCAGACAGCTGCGCCTGAAAAAAGCGACTCCGATCATTATGCTTACTGCAAAAGGGGAAGAAGTGAACAGAGTACAGGGATTTGAAGTTGGAACAGACGACTACATCGTCAAGCCTTTCAGTCCGAGAGAAGTTGTTTTAAGAGTTAAAGCTCTGTTGAGACGCTCATCGACAACATCATTCCTGAAAACAGAAACAAAAGCCAAGAATGTGATAGTCTTCCCGCATCTTTCCATCGATCACGATGCACACCGTGTACTTGCAGACGGCAAAGAGGTCAGTTTAACGCCAAAAGAATATGAGCTGCTCTATTTTCTCGCAAAAACGCCTGATAAAGTTTACGACCGCGAGAAATTGTTAAAAGAAGTATGGCAATACGAGTTCTTTGGGGATCTGAGAACGGTTGATACTCATGTCAAACGGCTGAGAGAAAAACTCAGCAAGGTTTCACCTGATGCAGCTACCATGATTGTCACGGTATGGGGAGTTGGATACAAATTTGAGGTAGGCAGTGAATGATGTTTTGGAAAAGCGTAGTCGGTAAACTTTGGTTTACCATTTTATTGCTCGTTTCATTTGTTTTATTAATTCTGACTGTGCTTCTTCTCGAATTCATTGAAAATTATCATGTCGATGAGGCCGAACGGGAGCTTACACAATTGGCCAATAAAATCTCGGTTATTCTTGAAAATCATGAAGATCAGGAACTCGCGCGTTCCATTTCATGGGAACTGGCTGATGAACTTACGAGCATCATCATTGTTGAAGATCAGGATAAATACTGGTTTTCGCCGAAGAAATTCGAGAGCACACCCGTTTTTGACATGCAGGATATTCGGAAAGACCCCGAGCTTTCAAAAGTCTTTACAGATCAAAAAAATGTCAGCAAGCTCACGGAACTCTCCAAAGAACAGCAAATCAGTTCTGACAACAAGGATGAAGTGCTGCTTGTTGGCGTGCCGTATGAACTGAAAAATGGGGAAAACGAAAACGGGGCAGTGTTTATGTCGCAGTCACTGCTTGCTGTTCACGAAACAACAAAGCATACAACAAAATATATTCTGCTTGCTGCAGGTATTGCAATTGTATTGACGACGATATTCGCATTCTTTTTATCAACTAGAATTACCTATCCGCTCAGAAGAATGAGAGAAGCAACGCAAGAGCTTACACGCGGAAAGTTCGATACGAAGGTGCCGATTTTAAGTCACGATGAAATTGGCGAGCTTGCCATCGCGTTTAATCAGATGGGCAGGCAGCTGAAATTCAACATTAATGCACTGAACCAGGAAAAAGAACATTTAACAAGCATATTAAGCAGTATGGCAGACGGTGTCATCACGCTAAATATTGATGGGACGATACTGGTGACGAATCCTCCTGCTGAACGTTTTCTTCAGTCATGGTATTATGAACAAAAAATGCAAATTAATGCTGGGGAGGAAATCCCTCCAGAAGCAAAAGAATTATTTCAAAGGGTCGTTCATACAGAGAGAGAACATATTGTAGAAGTCAATCTGCAGGGCAGGAGCTGGGTGATGGTCATGAGCCCGCTATATAACCAGTCTTATGTGCGGGGAGCGGTGGCTGTTCTGAGGGATATGACTGAAGAAAGAAGACTCGATAAGCTCCGAAAAGATTTTATTGCCAATGTCAGTCATGAACTGAGAACTCCGATTGCCATGCTGCAGGGATACAGTGAAGCGATAGTCGATGACATTGCAAGCTCTGAGGAAGAGAAAAAAGAGATTGCTCAGGTCATTTATGATGAATCACTGCGCATGGGAAGACTTGTTAACGATTTGCTTGATCTTGCCAGAATGGAAGCAGGGCACATCACTCTTAATTTGGAGCGAATCTTCATTCATGATTTTATTGAGAAAATCAGCCGGAAATTCCAGGGACTTGCAAGAGACAAAAAAATTACGTTAACCTCCTCTTTTTCAATAGATGATCCTGAATTTGTCCTTGATCCGGATAAGATTGAACAGGTTTTGACGAACCTTGTTGATAATGCGATCAGGCATACCCTTGAAGGGGGATCTGTTGAGATTCATGTTCAAACCGTTGCAGGCGGCATGAAAATTGATGTGAAAGATACAGGAACGGGAATTGTAGAAGAGGATCTGCCTTTTGTCTTTGAACGTTTTTATAAAGCGGATAAGGCAAGAACGAGAGGACGTTCCGGCACTGGGCTTGGCCTTGCGATTGCAAAAAACATCGTAGATGCCCATGCAGGCACAATCAATGTTCACAGCAAGGTCAATGAAGGGACGGCGTTCACCTTCTATTTGCCTCGAAAAAACGATGTTTCTGATAGAACATGACGAAAATTCTTGTTTCATAAGAAACACCGAATGAAATTTCTGTTGAAGACCACAGTCGTTTTATGTAAAATAAGACTGAATTTATAAAATCATATACGTTGAAATATAGGTGCTTTACGCTTAATAGGGAATCAGGTGAAATGCCTGAACTGTCCCCGCAACTGTAATTGCCGACGAAACTTTGGCTAAACCACTGTATAATCAGATGGCTGTATTGCTGTTTATTATATGGGAAGGTTCAAGTGGAGGATGACGCAAGAGTCAGTAGACCTGCCTATATCTCTTACATTGTTTGTATACTCCGGGGGCCAGAGCATAGAAACGGCAGGATTTATGGTTCTTTGCATACAATCTGATTTTATTTATGCCGTTTTAAAGCCCGTCTGAGGAGATGGGCTTTTTCTTATGTCCCTTGATATTAATATCAAAGTTAACAGCCCTGAGACCTCCGTGTCCTGGCATATCAGGGCGTATCTCCATTCCTTAAGTGCTTCATGATCCACTAAATAGATCCATACAGACGAAGGAGAGATTATGTATGAAAAAATTAATAAGTTTACTGTCCGTTTTCCTTTTAGCGCTTCTTGCAGCTTGCGGAAATACGGCTGAGGAACCGAAGGAAGAAGCTCCAAAATCAGAACAGGCTGCTGATGAAGCAGAAGAGATGAAAGCTGCTGTTACACTTACTAAAAATGAAATGGCGGAGAAAGTCGATTCTAAAGAAGTGGCTTTTGAAGAAGGCCAGACACTGATGGATGCAATGAAAGCGAATTTTGAAGTGAAAGAAGCAGGCGGATTTATCAGCGGTATTGATGGAATCATGGCAAGCGAAGCGGATAAAACTTACTGGCATTTAATTGTTAATGGAGAAGACGCAATGACGGGAGCTAATGAAATCGAGCTGAAAGATGGAGATAAAGTTGAGTTCGATTTAAGAAAATATGAGTAATCCGAGAGATCGCTATGACAACTAGAAGAATCAGTCTGCTGTCACTGCTGATCGCATTATCAGTTGTTGGAAGAATGGCTTTTCAATTTGTGCCGAACATTCAGCCGATGACTGCCATTATTCTCATCACTTCTATATTAATCGGCCCTGTAAATGGCATGATTGTAGCCGTTTTAGGATGCTTCCTGAGCAATTTGCTGCTCGGGATGGGGACGTGGACAATCTGGCAAATGCTCGCATGGGGCATTCTTGCCTTGTTAACAGGAATTTTAGGCAAACATGTAAAATCAAATCGTCTGATCATCTTTACGCCCATTTCTGTATTAGCAGGATACGTATTCGGATTTGTTGTTTCCCTGAATATGTTTGTCTTGACTGACCATGGATTCGCCTATTACCTTGCCGGGCTGCCTTTTGATACCGCACATGCAATCGGAAACGGCATATTCTTTCTTTTGCTTTATCCTGTCATGAGAAAAACGTTTGAGTATTACTTGAATAAGAAGGATTATGGCGTAACAATGCAATAAGAAAGATGGTAAAATAAAAGAGCGATTCGTTTCGCTCTTTTTACTTTAAACCCTAAAGGAGCTGCTGAAAAATGAATTTATATACAAGAACAGGCGACAAAGGGAAAACCAGTATTATTGGCGGCCGTGTCGATAAAGATGATTTAAGAGTAGAAGCATACGGCACGATTGATGAAGTCAATTCATTTGTCGGTCTTGCCATGCCGTTTCTTCATGAAGATAAACTGACAGATCTGTATCATGAATTTGAAAAAATTCAGCATGAGCTCTTTGACTGCGGAAGTGATCTTGCGGTCATACATGGCAAACAAAAGCACCCGTACAAAACAACAGCTGAGATGATTGCATTCTTAGAAGAAAGAATCGATCAGTATTCTGCTGAAGCTCCTCCTCTTCAGCGCTTTATTCTTCCAGGGGGCACACAGGCGGCATCAGCCATACATATTGCAAGAACTGTAGCAAGAAGAGCTGAACGCTGCATTGTTTCCCTGCAGAAGCAAACAGAGATCAATGAGCATGTATTAAAATATATGAATAGATTGTCAGATTACTTTTTTGCTGCAGCAAGAGTCGCAAATGCAAGACTCGGCTCTAAAGATGTGGAATACGAAAGAAGCGCAATCGTATTTACAAAGCCGAAACAGTCATAAAATAGTTGGAAATGGAGGAAGGGAGCACCTTCCTTTTTATTTTGATCAGATATATAGTGAGTAATATGTAACTTTTTATAGAAGAAAATCGACTAATGGTGTGATCGGGGGTTCATTCATGGAAGAGGCCTTTCAGAGGATCTATGAAAAGTATCATGGAGATATTTTTCAATTCTTATTTTATATGGTGAAAAATCGTGAGCAGGCTGAAGACCTCGTTCAGGAAGTATATATACGCATATTAAAATCCTATGACAGCTTCGAAGGAAGAAGCAGTGAAAAAACGTGGATTTTTTCGATAGCCAGGCATGTGGCCATCGACTTTTTCAGAAAGCAAAAAACCTTGAAGCAAAGAATTCTGGAAACATTTGATTGGGACCGGCAGCAAATACAGGATGTGCAGCCAATGCCTGAGGAAATTGCCGCTCAAAATGAAGAATTGCAGGGGATTTACCGTTCACTGGGCAGCTGCACAGTTGATCAGCGCTCTGTCATCATTCTGCGTTATTTGCAAGGGCTGTCCATTGCAGAAACCGCTGCTGCACTTGGTTTTACTGAGAGTAAAGTGAAAACCACCCAGCACAGGGCTTTAAAAGCATTGAAAAAGCATTTGGATGACCATAATGTGAGGGAGGAGGGGATTTTAAAAGGATGAACAAATCAAATTGGAATGAAGATCAAATTGCCGAAGCCTTAAGAAAGCTGCCGGCGATTGAAGATAAACGGACTTCTGCTGAAATTTATGCCCGGCTGCCGAAAAAAGAATATAAACACAGGAAGCCTTGGGTAACACCTGCTTTCGCGAGTATTGCCGCCCTTTTTATTCTATTATTAATATCGCCTTTTTTCATGAATCAATTGGGCATAAATCAAAGCAGCAGCAAATCAGAATCAAGCATGGATAAAGCAAGTTCAGACCAGGTACAGCCATTCTCAGAGAATGCTGAATCAAAAAAAGAGGCGGAACTGACAGCCGGTTCTGACAAAAGCACATTTGTTGCCCGTTCTGAAGACGGCTATTCCATTGTCACAGCTGCTTATCCGGATAAGCAGGTGCAAAATATGATCCCTCTCAGCTTTCAAATGGAGAAAAGTGAAGATTATCTGGCCATGTTTCAGTCGGTTCTTTCAGATTTTGATCCATCACCGGCAGGGCTAAGTCCTTCTTCTTTATCAGGATTGAAGCTTACTTATGCAGAAGGGATTCCATCTAAGCTATTAATAGAAGTAAACGATAGTCCTTTCGCTGAATCCTCATCAGAAACGGACAATAAACTTTTCACAGAAGGCATTGAAGAGTCCTTCCGCTGGCAGGGCATCAAAGAGGCAGAGTACTTTAAAAACAGTGAGAAGGGAATTGAATTAGGTGCATATGGTTTCCAGGAAGGCATGAAACTTGGCACTCTTAAAAGAAAAGCGTATTTCCTTTACCAGGAGAGCATTGAAGCGCCAAAACTTCTCGCCCCATCCCTGCTCCCATTTGAAAAACTTTCTGAGGCATTGTCCGCAATGAAGGGAAATGGAACACTCGGCCTTAAACCTGTCATTGAACAAACAGTTGACATCAAAGACATTGAAGAAACAAATAAAGATGTGACCATAGAATTTTCGTCTGAATCAACGATTGATGATAATGAAACAGATACTTTAATGCTTGAAGCCATCTTAATGACGGCTAAAGAGTTTGGATATGAAAGTGTAAAGTTCGAAGGATTGAATGTAGACAGAGTCGGAGAAATGGATTTGACAGAGGCAGTGCCTGTGCCTTTTTCACCAAATCCTGTCGATTTAAACGAATAGAGGAGAATTTTGACCGCTGCAGGAGTGATTGCTGCGGTTTTTTTTGTTAGGAAATAAAGAATTATATTGCCTTCCGCTGCAATCCACTGAAGTTTTTAACTTATAGTCTAAACCAGCTTAAAGAGCCTTTCGCAGATAAAAAAATGCGAACTAAAAGAACCCTGCATTGCCTGCGAAAATAAAGGGATGTACAGGAATGGCCGGCTTAAACCATGCGATCCCCTCTAAATCTTTATGTATGAATTGGAAATCACTGCATAATACTAGTATTGGTCAATTTTTGACAAACAAGAGCCTAGGGGGAAGTTATGTTAGATTTGTTAAGAAGATTATCAATCGCATTAATAGTCGGTGTATGCATTGTCCTTTTATTCGTAAGCGGCACGCAGGCAAAGGCTGAAGAATTAAATTGGTCCAGCCCCTTAAAGGGGACAATTACTGATACGTTTGGAACAAGAGGCGGAAAACATAAAGGGATTGATATCGCAGCTCCTGATGGAACCGTTATTCAATCTGTGCAAGAAGGTATTGTGACGAAATCTTATTATTCCGATACATATGGACATGTGGTATTTATTCAGCACCCGGAAGGCTATGAAACGGTCTATGCTCATTTAAGCAAAAGGTCAGTTCCAGAAGGTTCCAAAGTGAAGAAAGGACATGAAATAGGCGTTATTGGAAATACAGGCGCATCAAGAGGAACACATCTTCATTTTGAGATACATAAAGGAAAGTGGAGCTTCGATAAGAAAAATGCCGTTAATCCATTTCTGATGGTGGCTGCAAGCAAAATTGAAACCGTGCCGGTCCTCACGATGCCTGCAGCGGCTGCTGTGCAAAATCCAGCTTCTATTACTGTGAAAAAAGGGGACACGCTGTGGGGGCTCGGAAAGACATACGGTCTTACCGTTGAAGCCATAAAAGAGCTGAACGGACTGTCGTCAAACACTTTGGCAATCGGCCAAAAGTTAATTGTTAATGAAAAGCCGGATATTAAAACGTATACGGTGAAAAAGGGAGATACGCTATTCTCTATTGCAGATGAGTTTCAAGTTACTGTTCTTCAGCTGAAAAAAGAAAATCGTTTAAAAACGGAAGCGATTTTCCCCTATCAGAATTTGAAAATCTCTAATCTTTCCAGTTCTTCAGAATAAACAGAAAATGCATTGTCACACTGCCCAAAAAAAGTTATAATGGACAAAACTTACGGGGGGCAGACGATGCGGACAGACTATCACAATCATTTAGAACGAGGCAGCCTGACACTTGATTATTTGAAGCAATTCACAGATGAGGCTGCAAAAAAAGGCATTCAGCACTTTGGAATCTCAGAGCATGCCTATCACTTCTATCAGACAAAAGATATACTGAGCAATCCGTGGGTAGAAGAAAGACGATACTATGATATGAAAGACTATGTTGCACTTTTTAAAGAGGCATGGAATCAAGGAATTGATGTGAAAATGTCTATCGAAATGGATTATACACCAGGGAAGCATGCTGAAATGAAAACCTTCATTGATACATATGATTTTGATTATGTGATCGGTTCCATCCACTGGGTTGATGACTTTGGCATTGATTTAAAAGAGTTTCTTCACGAATGGGACAGGCGCGATGTAAATGAAGTGTATGAAAAATATTTCGATCAGGTTGTAACACTTGCTCAGTCAAATTTATTTGATATAGTAGGACACCTAGATTTAGTGAAGATTTTTAAGTATGTGCCAAGTGATGAAGAATTTTTGCTGAAGCAGTATGATAGAGCGACAGATGCCCTTGCCGCATCGAAAACCTGTGTTGAGATCAGCACGGCCGGCTTAAGAAAGCCTGTAGGTCAGCTGTATCCGGATGAAAGACTTCTATCTCTTTGTTTTCAGAAAAACATACCGATTGTCCTCTCTTCTGATGCACATGTACCTGGTGACGTTGGGGCGGACTATGATCAGGCGATCGCCCTTGCAAAAAAAGTCGGTTATTCTTCATTGATGACGTTCCAAAAAGGAGAGCGAAAAGAAGTGCCTCTTAAATAGTTGTATTATTAAATGTCATTCTATATAGAGTGGCATTTTTTTATGGAAAGAGTTCAGTTTCTGCAGGTTCTCATTTTATGAATATGAAAAAATTCAGACGTCTCCTATCTATTTAGATGCTAATAGTAGTAAAATGAAAGTCTACACATCATTTAGCGGGAGAATTACATGTCAAAAAAGAAAAAAGTTCTTTATATATATTTTTTTATCAGTTTAATCTGGATTTTTGGAACAGACCATTTAATTGGGCTTTTAGACTACGATATTTATACGTTTATTCTTATTTCAAAATTTAAAGCCATTGTTTTTATCATCGCCACAAGCATCTTCATCTACTACTTAATAAATGAAAATGAACAGTTTAAGGAGCTGGAGCGGGAGAAAGAAAAGCTTTTGTCCCTGATTAATTCCATGGTGGATTTTGTGAACTTTAAAGATGGACAGGGCAAATGGATTGAAGTCAATTCGTTTGGTCTGAATCTATTTCAGCTGCAGGGTGTTGAATATAAAGGGAAAAGTGACAGGGAGCTTGCTGAATACACGGATTTCTATAAAGAGGCACTTATATTCTGCGAAAAATCTGATGAAATCACATGGCAGGGAGGCACTGTGAGCCGCTGTGAAGAGATTATTCCACTGCCTGATGGAAGCTTCAAAACGTTTGATACGATTAAAGTTCCTCTATTTAACGAGGATGGCTCAAGAAAGGCCCTGGTTGTAATCGGGCGGGATATTACGCAAATGAAAGAAGCGGAGGACCGTCTGCAAAAGGCGGAAAAATTAAGTGTTGTGGGAGGGCTTGCAGCAAGTGTTGCCCATGAAATTAGAAATCCCCTGACCTCTCTAAAAGGCTTTGTTCAGCTGATGAATAAAAACGACAGTGTGAACAAAATGTATTACGAAATTATGGAAAGCGAGCTGGACCGGATTAATGAGATTGTCGGCGAACTCCTTGTTCTGGCCAAACCGCAGAATATTCATTTTAAAAATACAAATCTGAACCAGCTTCTGTGCAACGTGATATCACTGTTGGAATCACAGGCTAATATGTATGGCGTTGATATTAAATTTGAGCATGCTGTTGGTATGCCTGATATTGATTGTGAGCCTAATCAGCTTAAACAGGTCTTTATTAATGTCATAAAAAATTCAATTGAAGCCGGATCTAAAACGATTGAAATAATAGTGAGCCACACCGGAAAACAGGCCATCGTCAAGATAGCTGACGATGGTGAAGGAATGGAAGAAGAGAGACTTAAAAGGCTTGGCGAACCTTTTTACTCCGTAAAAGAAAAAGGTACAGGACTCGGCCTCACTGTAAGCTACAGAATTATTGAATCTCATAATGGAAAGATATCTTTCAGCAGCAAAGTTGGCGAAGGGACTGCCGTTGAGATTGAAATTCCGATCAAAAGAGCATAAAAAACAGAGAGCAGGGAGCCTGTTCTCTGTTTTTTTTTATCGTTTTTAATTTATTGTGTTACACACGCAAGACAGCCGGTTCAGCATTTCATGGTGTCTAGCTCCATCGCCCAACTCCTCGGCCAGAACGGATCCGCCCATAAAGGCAAAAAGCGTTCACGGGCGGATCCTTATCTGTCTGCCTGCGCTAAGCAGTCGGTTCAGCATTTCATGGTGTCCAGCTCCATCGCCCAACTCCTCGGCCAGAACGGCACATCCAGCAAAGGCAAAAAGCGCCTTTACTGGATGTGCCTTTTCTGTCTGTCGGAGCTATTCGGGCGATTACGCATTTCAGAGTTCAATAGCTCTAATAGACACGATATCATCAATTTCAGATAGGGTTGTCAGCAGGGCATCGTCCAGGGAACGGTCGAATGAGAGCATCATGATGGCTTCTCCTCCGGCATTTTTACGGCCTACTTGCATGGTTGCAATGTTTACTTCATGATCACCTAATATCCGGCCTACGCGTCCAATGACCCCCGGTTTATCTGTATGCTGGATATAAATGAGATGTCCTGATGGATAAAAGTCAATATTGAAAGAATTAATGCCTACAATTCGTTCACCATAGTGAGGGATGTGCGTGCCTTTTATTTCAAACGTTGTTTGGTCACCATGGATGGTTACTGTGATGCAATTTTCATATCCAGACTCATTTGAAGTGATCTTTTCGCTGAAGCTGATTCCGCGTTCTTTTGCAATCATGCCTGCGTTTACTTCATTTACATTAGAAGCAACACGGGGTGTTAAGAATCCTGCAATCAAGCTTTTTGTAATAAAGGAGGTTTCAAGCTCAGCTACTGATCCTTCATATTTTATGGAAATGTCGTGCACTGGCTCCTTCATGCACTGAGATACGACATTTCCCATTTTCTTGGCAAGCTTGTAAAACGGCTGAATTTTTTCAAATATTTCTTTAGTTAATGTCGGCAGGTTAACAGATGTCGTGACCATTTTTCCGTCCAGAAAGTTCAGAACATCCTGTGCGACCTGGGCTGCAACGTTTAATTGTGCTTCCTTCGTAGAAGCGCCTAAATGCGGTGTTGCAATCACATTGTCATAGCGCAAAAGCGGATGATCAACTGGAGGTTCTGTTTCAAATACATCAAGCGCAACTCCAGCAATGTGCCCGTTTTCCAAGAAAGGAATAAGCGCTTCTTCATCGATAATTCCGCCTCGTGCACAGTTGAGCAAATAAACGCCTTTTTTAGTCTTGGGCAAGGATTTTGCTCCAATAAGTCCTCTTGTTTCTTTTGTTAGAGGGGTATGTACAGTAATGATATCTGCCTGCTCTAAAAGTTCATCAAGACTCGCGCTTTTTACTGATATCTTTGCAGCGCGGTCACGGGTCAAAAATGGATCGAAAACAAGCACATTTACTCCAAAAGCCTGCGCGCGTTTTGCAATTTCTGTTCCGATTCTGCCGAGTCCGACAATGCCCAATGTTTTGCCGTAAAGCTCAGTGCCGACAAAGGCAGTCCGGTTCCATTCATTAGATTTCACGGATACATTTGCCTGCGGAATATGGCGGAGCAGGGATGTCATCATCGCAAAAGTATGCTCAGCTGTAGAAATTGTATTTCCATCGGGTGCGTTAATAACGACTACACCATGTTTAGTTGCAGCATCAAGATCAATGTTATCGATTCCAACACCGGCTCTTGCGATTATTTTTAGCGACGGCATTTTAGCGATTAATTCCTCCGTGACTTTAGTGGCACTTCTGACAAGCAAAGCGTGAAATGTATGAAGCTCATCTGCTGCCTCTGACGCTTTTTTCTGAACAACATCTGCATGTTCTGCTCCAAGCAAAGGCAAAAGGCCGTCTGCACTCATTGAATCTGATACAAGTATTCGATACATGATTATCCCCCTAAGCGCTACTATTAAATATCAGATAATTTATCATATTAAGATTATTATGTCAATAACAGTAAAGCGTTAAAAGGCTAAAGACTTTAATTGGAAAAAGAATGCTGTTTCGATTTTAAGCATTTATATTCACAAAATGAAAAGGATGCAGTATACTTATCTCGAAAACAAAATAATATGATCTATCTTCGGGGCAGGGTGCAATTCCCGACCGGCGGTAATGAAACAAATGTTTCTAGCCCGCGAGCCGTTTGCAGTTTGGCAGGATCTGGTGTGATTCCAGAGCCGACAGTATAGTCTGGATGGGAGAAGATGGAGGTTCTGGCGTTTAAAATGCAAATTTTAATCGTTTATTTAACCTTGCCTGATTTCTCCCTTTGTGTACGTTGCACAAAGGGTTTTATTTTGCTTGGATAAACAGGACGTTTCCTTTCTTTCCGGATGGATCGAAAAAGGAGAGAGAGAAAGATGCAGCACAGTAAGGTGAAAAAGCAAGTGTCAATCGCAATGCTTGCAAGTGTAGGGTTTGTATTAATGATTTTTAATTTTCCGATTGGTTTTTCAAGTTTTTTAGAACTTGATTTCGGAGATGTTCCGGCCATTATCGCCGCTATTCTGTTTGGTCCTGGAGCCGGTATAATGGTTGAAGCAATCAAAAACATTCTTCATTACATTATTATGGGGAATGCAACAGGTGTTCCTGTCGGCCAGCTTGCCAATTTTACTGCAGGTGTCTTATATATTCTGCCTGCTTCCTATATGTACCGTAAAATGAATTCAATGAGAGGCCTTGCAATAGGACTTTCAATCGGCACAGTCGTGATGGCTTTAGTCATGAGTGTCTTAAACTACTACTTGTTCATACCGGCATACACATGGTTCCTTAATGCTCCGGCTATGGCAGCGCCGGAATTGCGCGCACTTATCGCAGCGGGAATTCTGCCGTTTAACTTAATTAAAGGAATTGTCATGGGATTTGTGTTTATGGCAATCTTTGCGAAGCTTAAAACATGGGTTCATGCACAAACTGACTATAAACGTGCTGCATAAAAAAATCCTCTGCATTTGCAGAGGATTTTTTTCTATTCAAATTTTAAAGCGTCGCCGTCAAATGACTCGTCGGCAATTTTAATGGAATCAGTCGGACAGCCTTCATATGCGTCCATCATGTCTTCCTCTAAGATTTCAGGTACTTCGACAATTCCCTGGTTATCATCAAGGGTTACGAATGCAATACCCTCATCATCATAATCATAAATGTCTGGTGCAGCTGCTCCACATGCACCGCAAGCAATGCAAGTATCTTTGTCAACGATTGTATACTTTGCCATAAAAAAAACCTCCTCTGAAATGGTCACACTCTATGATATGGTACATTCATTCATTTGTCAGTGAAAAACTGAAAAATCAGGTGCGTACCTCTTTATATTTATACATTGTAAATCTGTTTTCGAAACTTTTCAATAGGAAAGTACAATGAGAATGCTTATCATACAAGGCTTTCTAGTAATTAAGATACCCTTTACAGGCAACTTTAAACGCCAATTTTCAGCGAGAATCTGTTACAATAGAAGCAAGAATCGAAACGTGTCAAAAAGTGTAAGGTGATGTGGATGACTCAAAATTATTTGGATATTGTCTATTTAGATTGTCTTAAGAAATTCGGCGGGGAACGTTCTTCATCAGCCGTTTTTCATTTATTAAAAGGAAAAAAATCCTCACAGACGATTCAGGACAGCAAGCTTTTTCACCTTTCAAATTTATTCGGCATGTATCCGGTTTTAAAGCGGAAAGAGTATGAAGCAGCTGTGCAAAATCTAATTGATACTGGATACATAATTTATTCGGAAAATGATGCTCTTATTTTATCAAAAAAAGCTGAAACTCTTCTTGAAACAGTAAAGAAAAATAAGCCAATTCCTAAATGTTTGAATGGATCCATCTTTTCATCAAGCGGGTTTCTTTTCTGGAAGAGACTGATGCTGATGACTCAAGTTCTTTCTCATTCAAAAGCAGGCAGCACAAAATACTTGCCTGTAACGAAAGATGAAAAAGTGCAGCGGTGGGTAAAGCATTTTTTAAAAAGGTCACCCCTAAATAGAATGGAGCTGTCTGATGCTCTCTATCAGGAAATGTTCAGTCATCTTCAGCGGTTTTCAGACCGGGAGGCAGCGATTTGGGTCTATCAATTGACATCTAATCAGCGCATTGGCCTGACATATGAACAGCTTGGCGAAAAATTTAATGAAGATGCAGAGTACATTAAATTGCTGTTTTGGAACGTTATACACAATGTCATAGAAGAATGCAGCTTGAAAAAACATCAATATCCGCTTTTGAACTCAGTGATAGAAGACCTTTCAAAAGTTCACCCTCTTACCGAATCCACTTCAAAAACGCTGCAGCTGATCCAATTGGGAAAATCAATAGAAGAAATTGCAAGAATCAGGCATTTAAAATTAAGCACGATTGAAGATCATGTTGTTGAGATTGCATTGAATGACACTGCTTTTGATTTTTCCATGTTTTTAGCGGATGATGGACTTCAGGTTATTGCTATGAAGATTGAGGAATTAAACACGCATCAGCTGAGAATTGTAAAAGAAGCGCTGAATGACCGTTATTCATATTTTCAGATCAGACTCGCTTTTACACGTCTTTAGGAGGAAGTCATGAACGTTAAAGAAGCATTAAAGCGCCATTTCGGACATGATTCCTTTCGAACTGGCCAGGAGAACATCATAACGGATATTATAGACGGCCATGATGCAATCGCCCTTCTTCCTACAGGAGGAGGGAAATCGCTTTGCTATCAGCTGCCTGCTTACATTCTGGATGGGACAGTGTTAATCGTTTCACCGCTCCTTTCATTAATGGAAGATCAGATTCAGCAAATTCGCCTCAGGGGAGAGAAGAGGGTTATTGGCTTAAATGGCGCTCTCCCTTATATGGAAAGGCAAAGAGCATTAAGCAAACTGAATCAATATAAATATATCTTTGCATCACCGGAAATTCTGCAGTTTGAAGCAGTTGCTTCTGCACTTCGGGAGATAAAACTCTCATTATTTGTAGTTGATGAAGCTCACTGTATTTCTCAGTGGGGTCATGATTTCAGGCCTGACTATTCAAAGCTTGGCGAATTAAGAGAGAAACTTGGCGGTGCACCCTGCATGGCACTGACTGCAACTGCTACACCAGAGGTACTGACGGATATTGAAAAATCTTTGCACATGACGAACGTAAAAAGGCATATACAATCAGTTAACCGCAGCAATATTGCCATAAAAATTGAGGAATGCCATTCACTTGAAGATAAAATGAAAAGAGTATCTGAACTAGTAAAAACCCTGAAAGGGCCTGGAATTATTTATTGCTCAAGCAGAAAATGGACGGAAAACCTTGCGCAATTCCTGAAAATGGAGGGCATTCACGAGTCTGCCTGTTATCATGCCGGGATGGAGCAAGAGCAGAGGACACTGATTCAGCAGCAGTTTATATATGATCAATTAGATGTAGTCTGCTGCACAAATGCATTTGGTATGGGTGTTAATAAAGGAAATGTCAGATATGTCATCCATTTCCATTTCCCCTCTCAAATCGAATCCTACGTTCAGGAAATAGGCAGAGCGGGAAGAGATGGACAGCCAAGTGCGGCAATAGCTCTTATTGGAAGCGGAGATATCGAAATTCCCTTAACCCTGCTGGAATCTGAGTTTTCAACATTTGAACAGCTCCATCAGACCATTTATCAAATCTCTGCAGGCGGAGATGCTGAAGAATCATTTGAAATGGCTGGTGTAAAAGAAGTACAGGGAAGGTTTATTCTTCATCATTTAGAAAAGCTCCCATATGCCCTATCCGGAAATGAAAAGCAGGTGATTCAATTCATTTGGGGGAAAATTGAAGAAAGACGTTCTTTCAAAAAAAGAAAATTAGACGCAGTTATGAAATGGCTTATGTCAAAAGAATGCAGGCGGCAGGGAATACTCAGTTATTTTGAAGAAAATATTATCCATTCACAGGAGAATTGCTGTGACAGGTGCGGACTTGATCTTTTACTTTATGAAGAAAAGAAAGTGAAGCATGCACATCTTCATCTTCTTGAATGGAAGGCAGAATTAAAGGCTGTTTTTGGCCAGAACGAGTGATGAAATGGTTAAGCGTCAAAATGAACTTGTCAAAAGAATGACAGACGGACAGCTGCTCCAGCAGCTTTATTATACTCAAATTTTACTACTTACAATTTCCGTCTTTTTAAGTATGATGTTATTTAACAGATTGTCTGATTTTAAGGAAATATGGAGGCCTGAACTGGCAGAAATCTTGCTTTTTGGGGGAGTGACTGCTGTTATTGTGCTGATTTTCGATTGGATCATCATGCACACTATGCCAAAAGAATGGTATGATGATGGCGGCATTAACGAAAAAATGTTCAGATACCGTTCCTTGCCGCATATTTTTTTTCTTTGTCTGTTAATTTCCTTTACAGAAGAACTTTTATTCCGCGGTGTGATTCAAACTCATTTTGGCATTTGGACGGCAAGCTTCATCTTTGCAGTCCTGCATTTTCGTTATTTAACAAAAGGTCTGCTGTTTATAATGGTGATGCTGATCAGTTTGCTGCTCGGGTTTGTGTATGATTGGACAGGAAATTTATTCGTCACAGTCTTTGCACATTTCTTAATCGATTTGGTGTTTGCCATTCAAATTCGTTTGCAGTACATTAACGGAGGTGAAAAATATGAGTAAAAATGAAGAAGCAGCTGCGTCACGCGCTTCAAGGAAAAATAAGATAGATGAATACAAATCAAGAACAGGCAGCTATCCATCCAGAAGTGAACTTCATAAAAAGAAAGACAAAAAGAAATCAAAGTATAAATATCCCGCTATAAGCATACTGGCCTTATTCTTTTTTCTGCTTCCCGTAGCGTTTTACTACATTATTTCATATTTCGATGACCGCAGTAAAACTGTCAATGGAGAAAATATTTCCGACTATGAAGATGTTTTAATAAAATATGGTGATGAAGAGGAAGAAGAAGAAGAACAGTCTTCTGATGAACAGTCCTTAGAAGATGCCGAAACAAAATCACAAGAAGCTGATCAAACGTCTGTAAGCTCAGCAGAAACAGCTGTCAAAACAGAGGCAGCACCTAAGAAAACTTCAGCAGAGCCTGAATCTGAAAATACACAGCCAGAACCAGAACGTAAACCGGAACCAGAACCGGAACCAGAACCAGAGCCAGAACCAAAAGAAGAGTACAAAGTAATCGAACACACAGTGGGTCCTGAAGAAAATCTGTTCAGAATCTCCGTAAAATATTACAGTGACCGTTCAGGCGAGGCTTTAATAAAGCAATGGAACAAAATGAGCGGAGACGGTGTGTATGAAGGCCAAGTGCTTAAAATACCGATTAAACAGTAAACGCATGAATACAGCATGCGTTTTTTTCATGGCTCCTTTTCATATCAAGATGGACAACATCATATAATCTGGTTATAAGAATTGAACCTTTCCCGGGAGATGTGATGTGTGTGGAAAAGCAAATTCAGCAGCTTAGTGAGTCTACCGACTTGGCGACTAAACAAATGCTTCAGAGTGTACTGAATAAAAAACGAAAATATGAGCGGTATAAAAAGAACTGTTTTAGATGTCAGATGTTTACTCTGACAGGCGGGATGTCCTTTTTTCTTTACTTTTATCAATTCATTGTTGTTCCTAACGGAAGTGATATTGGCTACATGCTTGGTGAATTAGTCGGAAGCGTCTTTCACTTTTTCATCATATTAACCATAGGGGCAGGGTATGCAACATCCCATTATTATAAGAAAAAAGAAGAAAAGTACGAAAAGGAATATCATGGCTTAAGAACAGAAATTATCCGGAAAAGCTCTGAATTATGGCCGCAGCCCTACCACTGGAAAAAAAGAGGCGAGGTTTATGACATGATGAAAAAGGATTTTGATATTAATCTGTATTTTGAAAGTAAATAAAAGGAATAGAGGGATTTAGCAAATAACAGCGAATGTATGCTAAAACGTTAATGGGGTGATGCGATGTTTGTGAAAAGTACGATGATTCCTAAAGCAAGAACAATTCATGCCGCAGCGGAGGATACACTGTATACGGTGCTTGAAAAGCTGGAAAAATACAAAATAGATGGAATTCCGGTATTGGACGGAAAAGCATACATAGGGATGATTACCCGATATCACCTATATGAGCATTTTTTTGAATCCAATGTGCAAAAAGACGATTTCTTAAAAAATATGAAAGCGGACGAAATTGCCGTCAATGGGGATGTGTACCTTGAAGGTGATGAGATTTTTGAAAAAACACTGCTGCGGTTAAAGGACTTTCCGCTGATTGCCGTAGTCGGAGAAGAAAAAGAATATTTGGGTATTGTGACCAGGTATGATGTTCTTGAACAATTTCAAAGCGCATTCGGTATGAACAAAAAAGGAGTCAGAATTGCATTTACCTCAGTTGAAACAGAGGGCAGGATCGCAAGGCTGACAGAGCTTGCAAGGCAGTTTCATGAAGATATCATTTCCCTTGTAACATTTGATGAAACCGAAAGCATGGTCAGAAGAATGGTCATGAAAATTGAAAAAAAGGACAATATCAGCCGGTTTATTGAAAGAATAGAAAAGTCTGGATTCAGAGTCCTCGATATCCACGAAGATGAATAAACCTCCTTTCCCTACATATAAAAGTGTAGGGGAGGGATTTTTTTGTTAAAACATGCCGCGTTTTTGATCATCGGGTACGCATCTGCCTATTTAGCATGTATTTGGATACCCGTACAGCATCCGTTTCTGCTGTCTGAATTTATCATGATGCTGGTTTTAAACCCTGCAAGATCCTTTTTTTCAATGATGTTATTTACAATCGGATTTATTCTCCACGCATCGCTTATTAAAACTGCCTTAAGACTAACGTATAAAATCGCAAGAAACGAAGGCGATGTGCTTGAGACGATTATTAGTTATTGTGTTTTTATTAATTTTTATATATTATTTCAAATAGGATTTTGGCAAACTTTAGTATTAGCAGCTTTTACGATTTTATATGGGCTGGCAACGGCAAATCATCAATATTTCTCGCCTAAACAAGCTCATTAAGATTTTAGTCTGCACATCTAATGAAAAATGTGCAGCAATCACAGGATTATTCATTTGTTATACAAAGTTTACACAGGCTGTTCAATCCTATATAATTTTAGTACAGTGATTTTTGTTAATGGAGGATTAGATATGTCTGGTCAAGAAGGCAAATACAACATTAAGGCAGTTTCCAAAATGCTTGGAATCCAACCAGGGACATTAAGAGCTTGGGAAAGACGCTATAATATGATTGCACCGGTTCGAAATGATTCAGGGCATCGTTTATATACAGAAGAACATATAAAAATTTTAAAGTGGCTGATCACGAAAGTAAATAAAGGCTTTACCATCAGCCAGGCAGTTAATTTGCTTGAAAACAGCGGCCTTTCCTCAGAAGAGTCGCTTGCTGTGTCAGCAAGCGATACACCTGACCGTGCGCTGGATTTAACAGAAGAGCTGCTTGCTGCTTTGCTTTCATTTGATGAAAATCAGGCGCATGAACTATTAAATAAGGCTTTTAGTCTTTACTCAATTGACAAAGTCCTTATCGACATATTAGGAACTCTTATCGTGAAAATTGGAGACTTGTGGGAAAATGGGAAAATTACTTCTGCACATGAGCATTTTGCCACGTCGTTTCTCCGGTCGAGAATTGGGATCATCCTTCATACCCTGCCTGTGAATGGACTGCTTCCGAAAGTAGTTTCCGTTTGCGGGCCAGGAGAGTGGCATGAACTGGGACTTCTGATCTTTACTCTTTATTTAAGAAGAAAAGGGTTTGAAGTCATTTATCTTGGGACGAGCATCGCTGATGGGGATATCGATATTGTCCTTGAAGAAGTAAATCCGAGGTTTTTATTCTACTCATGCACTCTGCAGGAAAACGTTGCTAAAACGGTTGAGTCAATTGAAGATCTTTCAAAGAAATACGACAGCTTGATCATAGGACTTGGAGGCAGCGCGTTTAATAAAGTCAAAAGTGAGCAATTCAAAAACTATGAATCATTTTTCGTCGGGGATACGAAAAACCAGTGGGACAAATGGCTCAAAGAACGCCTTTCTGTGTAACTTGTCACCCCGAATTTTTTTTCTTGTCTTTATGGAATAAGAGAGTGTAAACTTGTTAAAAATCAACGAACCATCCCATCTGTATTTCATATGATAAGGAAAAGGGCGTTCTGACGGCAGGAGGGTAAGGGATGCGGCTAGAGCGATTGAACTATAACAAGATAAAAATCTTCTTAACAATAGACGATCTAATGGACAGAGGACTTACAAAGGAAGACTTATGGAAAGATTCATTGAAAGTGCATCAGCTTTTCAGAGAAATGATGGATGAAGCAAGTGAAGAGCTCGGTTTTGAACCAAGCGGGCCAATTGAAGTTGAAGTATACTCTCTTCAAGCTCAGGGTATGGTCATCATCGTGACCAAAAACCATGAGGAAGAGGAGACTGATGAAGATTACGCAGATGATTACATTGAGATGCAAGTAAAGCTCGATCAAAGCTATGATATTATTTTTGAATTCAATGAGTTTGAAGACATTATACAGCTGTCAAATGCACTCTTCTCGCAAGGAATAAAAGAAGGGGCCGTATACTCCCATCAGAACAGATATTACTTCATGATAGATGAGCATCAGCCGATCGAAGTGGATTCCTTAGTTTCAATCATTGCAGAATACGGTAATCCATCCATGATCTCGATTCATTATCTCCATGAATACGGAAAATGCTTAATGGCAGATGATGCAATTGAAAAACTGCATCACTACTATTGGAGTAAAAAGACTTAACTACTAATGCCTGCAGACTACTGCAGGTTTTTGTTGTTGGATGCAGCTATTTTGTT
This sequence comes from Metabacillus idriensis, assembly GCF_050483325.1. Lineage (GTDB taxonomy): Bacteria > Bacillota > Bacilli > Bacillales > Bacillaceae > Bacillus_P > Bacillus_P idriensis_A. The sequence goes on along the minus strand of NZ_JBCMYF010000035.1, from coordinate 125,894 downwards.
AGTTGAAACTGTTCTGAAACGCGGTCAGGTGAAGAAGTGTAAATCCTCAAACAGTTATAAATCTTCACTATTTTCAAACTTCAATCCAAAAAAATCAACCAATTTTATCCATTATCACCACATCGTTGAAATCGCTTACAAAAATGAGTTTGTTTTTGGTTTATTTCTGCTTTTTCTACTTTGCAGAAAACATCTGAAGGTGTATACTATGTCATGAAAGGTGGACATTTCCACACAATTGAAAAGACAGTAGGAGGTTTACTCGAATGGTAGCCGAAAAAAGCACCGATCATAAACGAGAAAAGCATGATGTGTTGAAATCAACACAAACGGTGATACATAAAGCCCTAGAGAAACTAGGATACCCTGAAGAAGTTTATGAATTATTAAAAGAACCGCTGAGAATGATGACGGTAAAAATACCTGTAAGAATGGACGATGGTTCAGTCAAGATTTTTACTGGCTACCGCGCCCAGCATAATGATGCAGTAGGACCGACTAAGGGCGGAATCCGGTTCCATCCGGGTGTAACCGAAACTGAAGTTAAAGCGCTGTCAATATGGATGAGTTTAAAGTGCGGAATCGTTGATTTGCCATACGGCGGAGGAAAAGGCGGTATTGTCTGTGATCCGCGTGATATGTCATTCCGTGAATTAGAGCGCCTGAGCCGCGGATACGTAAGAGCGATCAGCCAGATTGTCGGACCGACAAAAGATATTCCTGCCCCGGATGTTTTCACCAATTCACAAATTATGGCGTGGATGATGGATGAGTACAGCAGAATCGATGAATTTAATTCACCTGGATTCATTACAGGAAAGCCTTTAGTGCTTGGAGGTTCACATGGCCGTGAATCAGCGACTGCGAAGGGCGTTACGATTTGTATATATGAAGCTGCAAAGAAAAAAGGAATTGAGCTTAAGGGCGCCCGTGTAGTTGTACAGGGATTTGGAAATGCTGGAAGCTACTTAGCGAAGTTCATGCATGACGCAGGTGCGAAAATTATTGGGATCTCAGATGCTTATGGAGGTCTGCATGACCCGGAAGGTCTTGATATCGACTACTTGCTTGACCGCCGCGACAGCTTCGGAACAGTAACAAAGCTGTTCAATGATACCATTTCAAATAAGGAACTGCTTGAGCTTGATTGTGATATTTTAGTGCCGGCTGCGATTGAAAATCAAATCACAGAAGAGAATGCACACTTAATCCGCGCAAGCATTGTGGTAGAGGCTGCAAATGGCCCGACAACGCTTGAAGCAACACAAATCCTCACTGACCGCGGCATCCTGCTTGTGCCGGATGTATTGGCAAGTGCAGGAGGCGTTACCGTTTCTTACTTTGAATGGGTTCAAAACAACCAAGGCTATTACTGGTCAGAAGAAGAAGTTGATGAAAAACTTGAAAAAGTGATGGTTAAATCCTTTAACAATATTTATGAAGCAGCACAAACACGACGTGTAGATATGAGGCTCGCCGCATACATGGTCGGGGTCCGCAAAATGGCAGAAGCATCCCGCTTCAGAGGCTGGATCTAAAATCAAATATTTGCATGAATTCAAAAAATCTCCTATCATTACTGATAGGAGATTTTTATTATTTAGACAAACAGGACGATTTTAGTTTTATTCAGGAGTGAACGCTTTGAAAACGGAACAGGTCATTATTATCGGCGGCGGTCCTTGCGGATTAGCTGCAGGCATAGCATTAAAAGAGAAAGGGATTAACCCTCTTATTATAGAAAAAGGAAACATCGTAAATTCTATATATAACTACCCCACTCATCAGACGTTTTTCAGTTCAAGTGAAAAACTTGAAATTGGCGAAATTCCTTTCATAACAGAAAACAGGAAACCATTCCGGATCCAGGCGCTCGCTTATTACAGAGAAGTGGTAAAGAGGACTAGCCTAAGAATCAATGCTTTTGAAAAAGTAACGGAAGTTTTGAGAGAAGGAACAGGATTTATTGTCAAAACGTCTAAAGCGGACTACCGCTCTGACTTTATCGTGGCAGCAACCGGCTATTACGATCATCCAAACTTTATGAACATTGAAGGGGAAGATCTTCCAAAAGTGTTCCACTATTTTAAAGAAGGTCATCCGTATTTCGATAAAGATGTAGTTGTGGTCGGAGGGAAAAATTCAAGTGTGGACGCAGCGCTTGAACTTGTTCATGCCGGTGCGCGTGTTACGGTTATTTACAGGGGAGGAACCTATTCCCCAAGTGTAAAACCATGGATCCTGCCTGAATTTGAAGCACTTGTCAGAAACGGAACAATTAAAATGGAATTCAACTCGATTTTAAAGAGCATAAAAGATGACGCTGTCACGTATGTAGTGGACTGCAAAGAAGAAAAAACAATAAAAAATGATTTTGTATTTGCTATGACAGGATATCATCCGGACCAATCATTTCTCACTAAAATGGGTGTGGCAATTGACGAGGCGTCAGGGAGACCTGCTTTTACCGAAGAAACAATGGAAACAAACGCAGAAGGAATTTACATTGCGGGAGTCATTGCAGCGGGAAACAATGCCAATGAGATTTTTATTGAAAATGGCCGCTTTCATGGCGGATTATTGGCCAGTCATATTGCAGAGAAAATGAAATGAAGAAAAAGGGGTTTTTCGTTAAGTCCCAAAAAAATAAAGCAGGCGGGAAAAAGATTGGTTTTTCTGCCTGCTTTTTGTATGAAAATAATTAGTGGCATCAGTCAAAGTAGTGTTACCACTTTTAACGTTTTAAAGTACAATAAGTGGCGTCATTAGCCTTAATGCTGCCACTATTAACGGTTCAAAGCATGAAAAGTGGCGTCAATTCGACACAGTGCAATAACTTTAATGTCAAAAGCATAAAAGCGTCATTTCAAATAGTACTACCACTTTCCCAAAAAAAGAGGCTGCCCATAAAACATTCTGGACAGCTCCTTTTTTGATGAACAATGAACAATCTGCCTGGATTATATCTGCAAAAAGCGCCTTTTCTGCCGAATCCTTATCTGTCTGTCGGAGCTGCCCAAGGCGGTTCCGCTTTTCTATTAATAAGAAAAGATTTCCTGCAGTTCTTCTGCATTCTGTGTGGTTTCAAGGGCGATCATGAGTTTTAGTCTTGCTTTTTGGCCATTTAGTCCGTTGCTGAAGATAATGCCTGCGTCTTTAAGTGTTTTCCCCCCGCCTTCATAGGCATAGACGTCCTGCACGATGCCGTTGAAGCATCTGGATACGATGACGATTTTTACGCCTGCGCTCATTAATCTTTTTAAGGAAGTCATCATTTTTGGCGGCAGATTGCCTTGTCCCAGCGCTTCTATAACCAATCCGTCTAGTTTTAATTGTTCTATGGCTGTCAAAATTGTTTCATCCATGCCAGCATATGCTTTTAAAAGCAGGACTTGCTTTGTTAAAGAGGCAACAGCAAGTTTCGTTCGATTGACTGGTTTATGATGAAAGGCAACACCTCTTTTATTGACGATGCCAATCGGGCCGTATTGAGGACTTTGAAAGGTCGCGACATTGCTTGTGTGTGTTTTCGTTGCATTTTTTGCCGAATGGACCTCATCGTTCATGACAACAAGTACACCCATTTCTGCTGCTTCTTTGCTTGCTGCAACTTGAATGGATGATACTAGATTGTATAATCCGTCTGAACCGAGCTCATTGCTTGACCTCATGGCGCCAGTAATGACAACGGGTAAGCTGACATTCAAAGTCAAGTCCAGAAAATACGCTGTTTCCTCAAGAGTGTCAGTACCGTGAGTAATAACAATGCCATCAATTTTATCCTTCTTGCATGCCTTTTCAATCGTTTCTTTTAATTGGAGCATTTCGTCTGGGGTGATATGAGGCGAAGGCAGGTAAAATAATTCCTTTGCCGTAATCACAAGATCATTGAATTTAAGTAAGTTGTGAAGCAGCGGGTTTGATTCTCCCTGCTTGACTTCCCCTGTTGTTTCATCTTCACTCATTGAGATTGTACCGCCTGTGTGAATGACCAATATATGTTTCATAAGCTCCTCCGAATGTTTGAAATCTTTTTCCATGTTTGATCTGATTCATTCATTTTCAATTCTACGATAACATGATACCATTAATAAATAGAAGATTTTAGAAGAAAGAAGGCCTGTGGATGATTGCCATTATATCTGCCGGCATAGCCCCTGGTTTAGCCATTTTAAGCTATTTTTATTTAAAAGACCAGTATGATTCAGAACCATTCTACATGGTTTTCAGATCATTTGTTTTTGGGGCATTGCTCGTTTTTCCAATCATGTTTATTCAATATGTTCTTGAAGCAGAAAAAGTGTTTGACTCTGGGTTGATGCTTGCATTTGTATCAAGCGGGCTTCTCGAAGAATTTTTTAAATGGTTTATCTTAATAGTAACTATTTATCCGCACGTTCATTTTGATGAGCATTATGACGGGATTGTATACGGTGCTGCCTCTTCTCTTGGATTTGCCACCCTGGAAAATATTTTGTACTTAATCGGAAATGGACTGGAGTTCGCAATTGGCAGGGCGCTATTGCCGGTGTCTAGTCATGCGCTGTTCGGGGTCATAATGGGGTATTATCTCGGGAAAGGAAAGTTTTCCCTTATTTCTGAAAAAAAGAAATGGATTTTGCTGTCTTTGATGCTTCCTGTTCTGCTGCACGGATTATATGATTACATATTGGTCGCACATGAACTTTGGCCGTTTTACATGGTCCCATTTATGTTTTTCTTATGGTGGTTCGCTCTGCACAAAGCTAAAAAAGCAAGAATGATCAAACAGCCTGTATAAGCAAAAAGCAATCCTTTTAAAGGGTTGCTTATTTTTTTATGGACAGAAGGCTGTATAAAATGCCATTTACTACAAAAAATACGTTGTAAGGAAACTATTAATCATGAGGAGGCAGCAGCATGCAGAAAAATCGTTTCATTTGGATGACGGCAGGTGCAGTAATTATTGCTCTCTTTTTCCAAATGACTAGTTTAAATCAAAATGAAGCCCATGCGTTTTCAAATCAAGTGATTCAAAAAGGCGCTGTTGGCGATGATGTTGTGGAACTGCAGGCAAGATTGCAGTACAACGGATATTATAACGGTTCGATCGATGGAGTATATGGATGGAGCACTTATTGGGCGGTACGCAACTTTCAATATGAATTTGGATTAAAGGAAATAGATGGACTTGTTGGAGAGGCAACAAAACAAAAACTAGCACAGACTACAAAATATTATCGGGATTTTGTCCATAAACAGCTTAACACGGGCAAAGATTTTACACATTACGGAGGCGTTCCGCTCAGCAGACAGAGCTCGCCTTCAAAAGCGTATAAAGCTAAATTAAAAGCAGCCCACGGTAAAAAAGGAGCAGGCAAGGCTCCTTCAGGACAGGCAAAACAGACACAGCCGAAGCAGCAGGCAGAGCCAAAGCAGCAAGCAGAGCCAAAACAGCAGGCGCAGCCTAAAGCAAAATCTCAGCCCAAAGCAAAAACAACCGCTGTAAATATGCCGGAGGGTTTTTCGCAAAATGATATTCAGCTTATGGCAAATGCGGTATACGGCGAAGCGCGGGGAGAGCCGTATATCGGTCAGGTTGCAGTTGCCGCTGTCATTTTAAACCGGGTGGACAGCGCAACATTCCCGAATACAGTATCAGGTGTTATTTTCGAGCCAAGAGCCTTTACGGCTGTAGCAGATGGGCAAATTTGGCTGACACCGAATGAAACGGCTAAAAAAGCAGTGATGGATGCAATAAATGGCTGGGATCCAACAGAGAATGCAACTTATTATTTTAATCCCAATACCGCAACAAGCGGCTGGATTTGGGGAAGACCTCAAATTAAACAGATTGGGAAACACATATTCTGCAATTAAGAGGTGAATGAAATGATCAGAGGAATATTGATTGCGATTCTGACAATTGGAGTCGTTGGAACGGCTTATTGGGGCTACAAAGAGCATCAAGAAAAAAATGCAGTGCTGATTCATGCTGAAAACAACTATCAGCGCGCATTCCATGATTTGACCTATCAGGTTGATCAGCTGCATGATAAAATCGGTGCCACTCTTGCGATGAATTCTAAAAAATCACTGTCGCCGGGACTTGTTGAAGTGTGGAGGATTACCTCACAAGCTCATTCAGATGTGGGACAGCTGCCGCTGACACTGCTCCCTTTCAACAAAACAGAAGAGTTTTTAGCAGCAATATCTGATTTCAGCTACCGTACAGCTGTACGGGACCTTGATAAAGAACCATTATCAGACCAGGAATATGCCACGCTAAAGCAGCTATATACAAAATCAGAGGATATTCAAAAAGAACTGCGCAATGTCCAGCATTTGGTTATCGAAAACAATCTCAGATGGATGGATGTTGAACTTGCTCTGGCTGCTGGCGATGAGAAAGATGATAACACCATTATTAATGGATTTAAAACAGTTGAGAAAAATGTCAATGCCTATTCAGAAACAGATTTTGATCCTTCGATGACATCTGTAAAAAAAGAGGAAGAAGGTTTTGACCATTTAAAAGGCAGCGTCATTACAGAAAAAGAAGTTCCGAAGATTGTAGAAAAATTTGTTCCTGGTTCAACAGGCAATATGAAAGTAACGCCAAATGGGAAAGGCTCACCGCTTGAATTTTACAGTGTTTCTGTCAATGATCCAAAAAAGAAATCCGAAATCTATCTCGATATTACAAAAAAAGGCGGCTATCCGATTTGGCTGCTTCAGAACAGAGAAGTAAAAGACCCTAAAATCAGCTTAAATGATGCCTCAAATAATGCGGCGAAATTTTTAAAAGATCAGGGGTTTGAGGATTTGATTTTATATGAAAGTGCTCAATTTGAAAACATAGGCATTTTCTCCTTTGTGTCCATCTATAAAAATGTAAGGCTATATCCGGATGCAATCAGAATGAAAGTGGCTCTTGATGATGGAAAAGTAATAGGCTTTTCCGCAAGAGACTATCTTGCATCACATCGTAAACGTGATATTCCTCAGGCCGAAATCAGTCCGGAAGAAGCAAGAAGTTTTGTGAATCCTAATCTGATGATTCAGGAAGACAGACTCGCTATCATTACAAATGAACTGGGTGAAGAAGTTCTTACTTATGAGTTTTTAGGAACAATGGAAAATGATACTTACAGAATCTTCGTAAATGCCAATGACGGTTCGGAAGAAAAAGTTGAAAAACTGGATAACTCTGAGCCGATCTATCAGGAAATATAGAAAGACGAAATAACAAAAAGATCCTATATAATAAAAGGAAAAGGTGAAATAGACTTTTCCTTTTTTTTATTCCATGATTTAATAATAAGAGTAGAGTGAAATAGAGAGTATGTGATCATGTGCTGAAAATTGGGGATCGTTTAATTTTTGAAATAGAAGATGATAAGTCTGTAAAATTAAAATGCAGAGTAGTCGATCTAAAGGATCAGGTATTATATACCGATTATCCAGTGAATGAAGAGACAGGAAAACCATCTTTTTTGCTGAATGGAACACATTTATCTGCCACCTTCGTTGGAAATGATCAAAACCCATATTATTTTAATACAGAAGTCCTGGGCAGATTTAAAGATAATATACCGATGCTCGCCTTTAAGTTGCCTGCAGCGCATGAATTGACTAAAATTCAAAGAAGAGAGTACGTGAGGATTGAGACAGCAATTGATGTTGCCCTTCATTCAGTAAATGGCATGTTTGAGCCGTTTGTGACGACAACAATTGATATAAGTGCAGGGGGTGCTGCAGTCAGCCTGCCATCTCCTGTCACTGTCAATCAAAATGAAGAGGTGTATGCATGGCTCGCTTTGCCTTTTCAAAAAGGAACAACTGAATATGCAAAAATCAAAGCAAAAATGATAAGAATCATAAAAAGCGGAAAGAAAGACATGGCCACGCTTCAATTTCTTGACTTATCAGAACAAGACCGCAAGAAATTGCTGCAATTTTGTTTTGACCAGCAGCTGCTTATGAAGAAAAAGGGAGTTTCAGCCGAATAAGAAAATTCCAATTGCATCATACTAGTTATAAAAAAGTGGAGATGGATACAAGTATGATGCGGTTTGAACGAATAGTGATCAAGATTGTGATCATTCAATTGATTCTTTTATTTTGTGCACAGGCTGCGCTGACGAATGCAAATCTTCAGCCCCACATCTCGCGTGTGGTACAATATGAAGGTGTAAACAAGCTGACAATCAGTGAATGGCTTGAAACCTTTAAACAATCAACTATGCAGGATAAATAGACCTGCATTGTTTTTATTTCTTATAATAAAAAGGACAGCATGAAGATTCCTGAATACGTATCTAGGAAACTATCAAGGAGGAACTATGGAACGAAATATATCAATTGCAATTGATGGACCTGCAGCAGCAGGCAAAAGCACAGTTGCAAAAATTTTAGCAGAAGACTATTCATATGTTTATATCGACACGGGTGCCATGTACAGAGCCATTACTTATAAAGCGATTCAGCAGAATGCGGATTTAGAAAATGAAGAAATCCTGAAAGAGATTCTGTCTGATACAAAAATAGACCTAGTTCCAAGTGAAAAAGGGCAGCTTGTTTATGTAAATGGGGAAAATGTCACAGAAGTGATCCGCACCCATGAAGTCACAAATTCTGTTTCTATAGCGGCGAAACATGCTTCTGTCAGAGAAGAAATGGTCAAAAGACAAAAAGAAATGGCAAGAGGCGGCAGAGTGGTTATGGACGGAAGAGATATCGGCACCCATGTTCTGCCGGATGCTGAGGTGAAGATCTTTTTGAGAGCATCTGTGCTTGAACGTGCCAAAAGACGTCATGACGAAAATCTTTCAAAAGGATTTGAATCCGATTTAGAACAGCTGAAGCTTGACATTGCAAGAAGGGACAAACTTGATTCTGAGCGGATCATTGCTCCTCTTAAAAAAGCAGATGATGCTGTTGAAATTGATACTACGTCACTGTCAATTTCCGGTGTTGTGGAAGAAATCAAAAAAATTGTCAAAGAGAGGCTTTGATGAAAATGAACTTTTATCAATTTGCCAAAGGTGTTGTAGCTTCAGTGTTCTTTCCTCTTTACCGGATCGAAGTAAAAGGGAAAGAACATTTTCCTAAAGATGGAGCTGTTCTGTTGTGTTCGAATCATATTGATAATTTAGATCCTCCTACAGTCGGGATATCAGCTCCAAGACAAGTGCATTTTATGGCGAAAGAAGAATTGTTTCGAGTCCCTGTATTAGGGGGTATAGTCAGAAAAGTTGGGTCTTTCCCTGTTAAAAGGGGCATGAGTGACCGGGAGGCTTTAAGAAATGGGTTAAATGTGCTGAAAGAAGGCGGCGTTTTGGGATTATTCCCTGAAGGCACAAGAAGCAAAGACGGGAAGCTTGGCAAAGGGCTTGCGGGAGCGGGTTTTTTCGCCCTCAGATCTAATGCTTTAGTCGTTCCCTGCGCGGTTATCGGCACGTATAAGCCTTTTCGGAAAGTAAAAGTTTTCTTCGGCGAGCCTATCAATCTGGACCCTTTAAGAGAAAGAAAAGCTACTGCTGAAGAAGCAACTGAGCTGATTATGTCGAAAATTGCAGAACTTCTCGAAAAACATCGCTCTTAAGAGTCTTACTACTTGACAAAATGTAACATTTATTAGAAGTTAGTAAAAAGAGTATTTTCACTTTATTCTAAAAAGTGATTTCATACATATCCAACTAAGTCGTAGGTTGTGACCAAGGAGGTAATTGGAATGGTTGAAGACATGAATGATGTAGAAGTAAAAACACCAGAAGTTGGTGACATTCTAAAAGGGATCGTTACCAAAGTTGAAGACAAACAGGTCATTGTTGAAATTGATAACGTGAAACATACCGGTATTATTCCTATCAGTGAATTATCCAGTCTCCACGTTGAAAAAGCTTCTGATGTTGTAAGTGAAAATGAAGAATTGCAGCTAAAAGTGACAAAAGTCGAGGATGAAGCATTAATCCTTTCTAAACGAGCAATTGACGCAGATCTTGCCTGGGATCAGCTGCAGGCTAAATTCGAATCAAAAGAAGTATTTGAAGCAGAAGTCAAGGATGTAGTAAAGGGCGGCCTCGTAGTTGACCTTGGAGTAAGAGGATTCATTCCTGCATCATTAGTGGAATCTCACTTTGTTGAAGATTTTTCTGACTATAAAGGAAAAACACTGTCCCTTATGGTTGTAGAGATTGACCGTGAGAAGAACCGTGTAATTTTATCTCATCGTGCCGTAGTCGAGAAAGAACATGGCGAAAAGAAACAGCAGAGATTAGATATGATTAAAGCAGGCGAAGTGCTTGAAGGAACGGTTCAGAGACTGACTGATTTCGGGGCATTTGTCGATATCGGCGGCATTGACGGGCTTGTTCACATTTCACAGCTGTCGCATAACCATGTTGACAAACCGTCTGAAGTAGTAGAAGAAGGACAAAAAGTACAGGTGAAGGTCCTTTCGATTGATCGTGATAATGAAAGAATCTCATTATCTATAAAAGAAACCCTTCCTGGACCATGGGAGAACATTGCAGGTAAAGTAAAAGCTGGCGATGTCGTGGACGGCACAGTGAAACGATTGGTTTCTTTCGGTGCATTCGTAGAAATTCTTCCCGGGGTAGAAGGTCTTGTTCATATTTCTCAAATCTCGAATAAGCATATTGGCACACCGCATGAAGTGCTTTCAGAGAATGAAGAAGTTAAAGTGAAGATACTAGACGTTAATGAAAACGAACAGCGCATTTCCCTGAGCATTCGTGAATTAGAAGGCCCATCTAAAGCTGATGAAGAGGATTACCGCAATTATCAGGCTAAAGAAGAGTCTTCAGGTTTTCAACTAGGCGAAATGATTGGCGATCAATTAAATAAATTGAAATAAACGGTGATAAATGTGAGCAGAGCTAAGCGCAAGATCGACCATATACATCATGCTTTAAAAACAGGGCAGCTAAGAGAAAATGGATTTGATGATGTCATGTTTCTGCATCAGAGCTTGCCTGATACGGCTGTTCATCACATTGATCTGCACACTGAAATTGGCGAACTTGTTCTAAGTTCGCCAATTTTCATCAATGCAATGACAGGCGGAGGCGGCTTAGAAACAGTCAAAATTAATGAAGCATTATCCGCAGCAGCAGCTGAGTGCGGAATTCCGCTTGCTGTCGGCTCCCAAATGTCTGCTATTCGAGATGCTTCAGAAAGACCTTCCTATGAAGTGGTGCGAAAGGTTAATCAAAAAGGACTGATTTTTGCAAACCTTGGAAGTGAAGCAACGCCTGATCAGGCAAAAACGGCTATTGATATGATAGAAGCAAATGCTATTCAAATTCATTTGAATGTTGTTCAGGAATTGGTTATGCCGGAGGGCGACAGAGATTTCAGCGGTGCTTTAACAAGAATTTCTGCGATAGCAAATGCAGCAGAGGTTCCGGTTATTGTGAAAGAAGTTGGATTCGGCATTAACCGTGAAGCGGCCGAACAACTGAGAAATGCAGGCGTGGCAGCCATCGATGTCGGTGGATTTGGCGGAACGAACTTTGCAAAAATTGAAAACGAAAGAAGAAACAGACTGTTAGCTTATTTCAATGATTGGGGAATTCCAACAGCCGTTTCAATAGCAGAGTTAAGTTCATCAGTTAAAGACATCTCTATCATAGGGTCTGGAGGCATTCAAAACGCGATGGATATAGCTAAAGCAATTTCTCTCGGCGCATCAGGCGCAGGAATGGCCGGTTTCTTTTTGAAAATTTTGATGGAAGACGGCTATGATTCACTTGTTTCTGAAATTAAAAGCGTTCAGGAAGATTTAAGAATGATTATGACAGCCGTTGGAGCAGAAAGCATCCAACAGCTTCAGCAGGCACCCGTCATTTTATCCGGTATGACACATCATATTTTAACGGAACGAACCATTGACACAAAAGTGTTCAGCAATCGAATTATCGCAAAATAAAAATCCGCATCCTGTTACAGGGTGCGGATTTTGTTTTGGAGAAAGGGACTGTACAATAAGTCCCAAAATAATGCAGGCAGGAAAGACAATGTTATTTCCTGTCTCCCCGCGGAAAGGAACGAGCAAGATTTTTCATCAAAAACAACAAATGATGAGAAGACACACTTTCTGGACAGCCACTGTTTGCTGTGGGTGAAGAAACCCTGACTGCCTATTTATTTCGGGCTCTTGATTCCTCTGGGCTTTCTAAAGAAGTGGCTCCTTTATAATGCAGCGATTGATCTCGGTCAGATTCGACCCGTTTACTTGCTTTCAGCTTTTTTTCTTGACGGTCACGTCCCATTTCATATCCCTCCTTTTATTCCTTAGTATGACTCAAGCATCCGTTACACATGAATTCCATTTTATGAGGCCGCGATCCGCTGCAGCTCCAACTCCAATGTTTCCTTCAAGAAAGCTCAATTGATCCAGCATTCAATACATAAACAGCAATTTTCACCCGAGATGTGGATTAAATTTCAAAAAATCCTCCCATAATAGGAACAATAGGAGTGAGGATCGTGGACAATGTCTTTTACTATTGGATTTTGTGGGGAGCTTGGATTGTTGCAGCTTTTTTTCTTCAAAAATCTATCAGGCGAACATGGATATCAGTGATAATTTTAGCATTCATAGCGTGCGGGGAACTATTTGTTGAGGTGTCTTCCTTTTCAATTAGAGTTTCCTTTATTATGGCACTTTGTGCTGGTTATTATTTGGCCGCAGGAAGCATGCGGAAAGTTTATCACTTTTTTTCAGTAATGACGTTAACCAGTGCATATGCAGGCATTCATTTATTTGAAATCTTTGACCCTGTATGGTTTATAGTCGACCGCTTTTTTGTCATTATTGGGGTTATCAGTATATTAGCTCTTTATCTTGGGGAAAGTATGCGCGAGCGGTTAGGGCTGCTGATTCTTTCGATGAGTCAGGGAGAATTATTGTTTTGGGTCATCCTTGGAAAATTTCATGAAGGCTTAACAATTGGAACTTCTGATTATTTAAATATGGCTGCAATAGGCTTTTTTATCTTATGCACATGGACTTACTTAGAACAAGTGACGGCATCAATAAATCAGCAGGTTCAAAAATCAGCAAGGGGGAAGCAGGCATAAAATGAATGAATATACTCTTCCGATATTATTCGGTGTTGCTTTTGGTGTGGCTTCAAGACTATATATGCTGCGCACAGATTACAGACAGTACCCAACGTACTTGCATGGGAAAATCATTCATGTTGCACTGGGCTTTATTGCCGCAGGGCTTGGAACGATTGCCATACCCGCTATTATGGAGGAAGAATTTACTGCCATTACTTTTCTGACACTTGCTGCATCACAATTCAGAGAAGTGAGAAATATGGAAAGGAATACTTTAACGGAGCTTGACCGATATGAGCTTGTTTCAAGGGGGAGCACGTATATTGAGGGAATTGCCGTTGCTTTTGAAAGCAGAAATTATCTGGTCATTTTCACGTCTTTAGTGACGACGTTAGTTTATTTGGTTGTAAACGTATGGGCAGCCGCGGCTGCAGGAGTCATTTGTCTGCTTGTATCAAAAAAATTAATGGCAGGAAGTAAATTGAAGGATATCGTACATATTGAATATAAAGAACCTCATTTTGAAGGTGCAGGATTATATATAGATAATATATATATCATGAACATAGGGATACCTGACAAACAGAAAGCTGTATTAAAATATGGCATGGGCTTTATTTTGACTCCTAAAAATTATAATGCAAGAACGACAATTGCCAATTTAGGACAAAGACAGGCGATCCTGCACGATGTTTCAACCGCGCTTGGAGTCCACCGGGATTCAGGTGAACCATCCTTAGTGCCGCTTGCAAAACGTGATTTGGATGACGGGAGAGTAGGAGTATTCGTCCTTCCTCAAGGAGGAGACAAAGAGCTTGCCAAAACTGTAATTGGGGAAGTTCCGACACTTGAAAATGCAATAAGAATGCCAAGTGAGTCCAAAGCGAATAATGAAGGCGGGTCTAAACATTGAGTACATCACTTGAAAAATATATTCTGGCAGCGGTAACGACAAGCCCTGAAAAAGTAACAGGAGGTACAGCTGTTTTTGTAGTCAAAACAAAAGAGGAAATGGATTTTTACGCAAAGAATCTAGAGGCCATTTTAGATGGAATCGCACACGGTATCGGCGAAGATCTGTACATTATTGTAAAGCATTGAGTTGTACAACATGCCAAACTCTGCTAATATATAAAAGTTAAGCCCTTCCCGAAAATAGAGAAGGGTTTCTTTCATGAAAAGGGAAAGCTTATAATGTAAGATATGAACTTATATGTTGCCCGCATTAAAATACATAAACTGCAAGCTGAAAGGAAAGATTGCTATGGCTAAACCGGTAATTGCTATCGTCGGCCGCCCGAATGTAGGGAAATCGACGATATTTAATCGAATCGTTGGCGAGCGTGTTTCAATCGTCGAAGATATTCCAGGAGTAACAAGAGACAGAATATACAGTTCTGGTGAATGGCTGAACTACCAATTTAATTTAATTGATACAGGCGGAATTGATATTGGCGATGAGCCGTTCTTGGCGCAGATTCGCCAGCAGGCTGAAATTGCGATTGATGAAGCGGATGTTATTATTTTTCTGACAAACGGACGCGAAGGTGTGACTGCTGCTGATGAAGAAGTGGCAAAGATTCTCTACCGCAGCAAAAAGCCTGTTGTGCTTGCTGTAAACAAAGTTGATAATCCAGAAATGAGAGCAAGCATTTATGATTTCTATGCGCTTGGATTTGGAGAGCCTTTCCCGATTTCCGGTTCTCATGGACTGGGGCTTGGAGATTTGCTTGATGCAGTAGCTGATCATTTTAAAAATATCGTAACTGAAGAGTATGATGAAGAAACAATCAAATTCAGTTTAATCGGCCGTCCAAACGTTGGGAAATCTTCCCTTGTAAATGCTCTTCTTGGAGAAGACCGGGTCATCGTCAGCAACATCGCAGGCACTACAAGAGATGCGGTTGATACGAGCTACCGATACGAAGGCCAGGATTTCGTTATTATTGATACCGCCGGCATGAGGAAAAAAGGAAAGGTATACGAGTCTACTGAAAAATACAGTGTACTCCGCGCCTTAAAAGCCATTGACCGTTCAGATGTTGTGCTCGTTGTCATTGATGGGGAAGAAGGCATTATTGAGCAGGATAAAAAAATTGCAGGCTACGCTCATGAAGCTGGACGTGCAGTCGTGATAGTCGTCAATAAATGGGATGCAGTTGATAAAGATGAAAAAACAATGAAAGATTTTGAAACAAACATCAGAGAGCATTTCTTGTTCCTGGATTACGCTCCAATCGTTTTCTTGTCGGCAAAAACGACCCGCCGTATCCATACACTGCTGCCAAAGATCATTCTGGCCAGCGAAAATCACTCTCTGCGTGTTGAGACAAGCGTCCTGAATGATGTCATAATGGATGCTGTAGCGATGAATCCTACGCCTACTGATAAAGGAAAGAGATTGAAAATTTATTATGCTACACAGGTTGCAGTGAAGCCGCCGGCATTTGCTATTTTCGTAAACGAACCAGAATTAATGCATTTTTCATATGAGCGATTCCTGCAAAACAGAATTCGGGATGCATTTGGTTTCGAAGGCACACCAATTAAAATTTTCGCACGAGCAAGAAAATAATAGGGGTGAATAGGGATGGAACGAATTGCCGTTCTTGGTGCAGGCAGCTGGGGGACAGCGCTTAGTATTGTACTTGCAGATAATCAACATGAAGTTAGACTTTGGGGGCATCGCAAAGAGCTCATTCAGCAAATAAATGAAACCAACCGGAATCACAAGTATTTGCCTGATGTTGAGCTCTCAGATTCCATTAAAGGCTATACAGATTTAGCAGAAGCTCTGAATTCAGTGAATATCGCGGTTTTGGCTGTTCCGACAAAAGCAATAAGGGAAGTTCTGCAGGACGTAATACAAGTAATTGACCATAAGTTAACCATTGTGCATGTCAGTAAAGGAATTGAGCCTGATTCCCTTCTGCGCATTTCTGAAATCATTAAAGAAGAAGTGCCTGATGACCTTCTTCAGGATGTAGTGGTTCTATCAGGTCCAAGTCATGCTGAAGAAGTAAGCTTAAGACAGCCGACAACAGTAACATCTTCTTCCGATAACCTAGAAGCAGCAGAGCATATTCAGGATTTGTTTATGAATCAGCATTTCAGAGTGTATACAAACCCTGATGTCATCGGAGTTGAAATTGGCGGAGCTCTGAAGAATATTATTGCACTTGCGGCAGGAATCACAGACGGTCTTGGATATGGAGATAATGCCAAAGCTGCTCTTATTACGAGAGGACTTGCTGAAATAGCGCGTCTTGGCAGTATAATGGGCGGAAATCCATTAACGTTTTCAGGACTAACAGGTATTGGAGACTTAATTGTTACATGTACAAGTGTACACTCGAGAAACTGGCGGGCCGGCAATTTGCTTGGCAAAGGCCAAAAGCTTGAGGATGTGCTCGAAAACATGGGAATGGTAGTAGAAGGCGTCAGAACAACAAAAGCAGCCTATCAGCTTGCCAAAAAATATGAAGTGAAAATGCCGATTACAGAAGCCCTGTATGATGTATTATTTAACGATAAAGAAGTAAAAGATGCCGTTGATTCGCTGATGGCCAGAGTGAAAACACATGAGATGGAAGATCTTGTGAATATTAGTGAAAATCGCAGCTGAATCAAGTGGCATAAGGGGCGGAACGTGCATAGTATAGCTTGAGTTTGTGAAAGAATAACAATCTTACTCATGAAACGGACCACTAGGTGCAAATGCGTAAATCCCACTATAGCATTGAATCACATACTTACGTTTCCTCTCTGCTTATAAAAAATGGGTTGTATAATCCATGAAAATAGGCATTAGAGGATGCAAATGCTCAGAAATTCGCATAAAATGCATCGTAGTAAATTATGAGTTGCTCTAATCAATGGGATCCGATTAGTCTGTAGCAAAAAAATGGCTGAAGTAAAGCTGCCCCCTCTTTACTTCGGTTTTTTTTGTCATATAATAGGACAAGTCTTTCAGTTTTGCTGAAAGTGCGGGATACTCAGGTGCAATTCATCTATTCATACATAATTTCCTCAGCTTAAATGGCTGGATTTCAGTTTATAAAAAGTGGAAATGGGATAGAGGGAGATTTCATATTTATCATGAATGGGCTAAACAGGCGGTTTCGCTTTTCGTTATTGTCCAGCTCCACCGCCTAACTCCTCGGTCAGAACAGATTCCCCGAAAAAGTCAAAACCGGACTTTTCTGGTGAATCCTTATCTGTCATGCCTGAGCTAAACGGGCGATTCCGCTTTTCGTGGTGTCCAGCTCCTCGGCCAGAACGGCTCCGTCTGTAAAGGCAAAAAGCGCCTTTTCAGCCGGATCCTTATCTGTCTGTCGGAGCTAAACAGGCGATTCCGCTTTTCGTGTGATATAATATTTTCGGATAATAAGGGGAGGTAAGGGAATGAGTCCAGCGTTGATGAAGATGTGGATTGCTCTCGCTTCAATGGGGTTTATGTTTGTTGCGATTATATCAATCTATTTCAGCAGATTTAAAATGAAAGGGTTTTTAAAAATCGCTTTTGCGGCAATTGCCTATTTTTTTATGATTCTTGCAGGATTATTAATCTTTTTCGTTGTGTTCAGCGGACCTGTAAATGAATAATGGACTACACTATAAAGGAAGATTTTCATGAAAAAGCTTGCTTCACTAGTACCTGTTTTTTTTATCATGACACTGCTTTCAGGCTGCTTGTATCCTGATCAGGAGCTGAGCCAGAATCAGGTTCCGTATGAAGATCAGATAGCAGGGGTGCAAAATACTGTTGACCGGTTTAAAGAAGATTCAGGTGGTCTGATCCCGATTAAAACGAGAGATATGGAAACGCCGATCTATCAGAAATACCCGGTTGATTTTGCCCAGCTAGTGCCGAAATACATGGCTGAACCCCCTGGGACATCCTATGAAAGCGGCGGAGTTTACTTGTATGTTCTTGTTGATGTTGAAAAAAATCCGACTGTCAAACTGATTGACCTCAGAATCTCAGAGGAAATCCGTGATTTGAAAACGAGATTAAATGTGTATAAAGCATCCAACGGCTATCCGCCTTATAAAGATGTTATAGCTGAAAATGTGTTTACTTTGGACTATAAGAAGCTCGGCTATGAGGAAGCTCCTCATGCTGTAAGCCCTTATTCAGGAGAAATACTTCCTTTTGTGATCGATAATACGGGGGAAGTATATGTTGATTACCGCATTGATTTGAATAAAGTATTGAGTGAAAAGAATCATAAAGCGGCAGCCGGTGAAGATATTAGAGATCTATTGGCCGCTGACTCTCCGTTTGTTCCGGCCTTTTCCTTGCCGTATACCGTAAATGAAAAAAATGAACCTGTCTTTTTAGATAAATAAGTCATGAACCCTTCTTAAGAGAAATAAACTCTGAAAGAAGGGTTTTTCATTTTTTAACATCATATAAGAAAAATGAAATGAAAAAAATTTCAGATCACTGTCATAAATAAATAGGACAACGTCATAAATATATAGTGTCCTAAAACACGAAGAAGCAGACGGTCAATAACCCAAGAAGCCTATGATCGGGAGGGGATCACTTGGAAAAGGTAGATATTTTTAAGGATATCGCAGAGCGCACTGGCGGCGATATCTATCTCGGAGTAGTGGGAGCAGTAAGAACAGGCAAATCTACTTTTATCAAAAAGTTCATGGAGCAAGTCGTGCTTCCGAATATTGATAATGAAGCAGATAAGGCACGGGCGCAGGATGAACTGCCGCAAAGTGCTGCTGGAAAAACCATCATGACGACAGAGCCTAAATTTGTCCCAAATCAAGCGGTATCAATTCATGTTGAAGAGGGACTTGAGGTCAATATTAGATTGGTAGATTGCGTTGGCTATACAGTACCAGGGGCAAAAGGGTATGAAGATGAAAATGGGCCTAGAATGATTAATACTCCGTGGTATGAGGAGCCGATTCCTTTCCATGAAGCAGCAGAAATCGGCACACGCAAAGTGATTCAGGAGCATTCAACAATCGGTGTCGTCATAACAACAGACGGCTCAATTGGGGAAATTCCAAGAAGAGATTACATTGAAGCGGAAGAGCGTGTCATTGAGGAATTAAAGGAAGTCGGAAAACCTTTTATCATGATTATTAATACGGTTCAGCCTTATCATCCTGAAACTGAAACACTCAGAAGACAGCTCAGTGAAAAATATGACATTCCGGTTCTTGCAATGAGTGTTGAGAGCATTCGCGAAACAGATGTTATGAACGTTCTCCGCGAAGCGCTGTATGAGTTCCCTGTACTTGAGGTAAATGTGAATCTGCCAAGCTGGGTTATGGTACTGCGTGATAATCACTGGCTGCGCGAAAGCTATCAGGAAGCAGTTAAGGACACAGTTCAGGATATTAAGCGTCTAAGAGATGTCGACCGGGTAGTCGGATATTTCAGTGAATATGATTTTATTGACCGCGCAAGCCTTGCAGGCATTGAAATGGGGCAGGGTATCGCAGAAATCGACCTTTACGCGCCGGATGATTTATATGATCAGATATTAAAAGAAGTCGTTGGTGTGGAAATCCGCGGAAAAGATCACCTGCTGCAGCTTATGCAGGACTTTGCATATGCAAAAGCAGAATATGATCAAGTATCCGATGCGCTTAGAATGGTTAAACAAACAGGGTACGGCATTGCAGCGCCAGCTCTCAGCGACATGAGCCTTGATGAGCCGGAAATTATCAGGCAGGGTGCAAGATTCGGTGTCCGGCTGAAAGCTGTGGCTCCATCGATTCATATGATTAAAGTGGATGTGGAGTCAGAATTTGCGCCGATTATCGGAACAGAAAAACAAAGTGAAGAGCTGGTTCGATACTTAATGCAGGATTTTGAAGATAATCCCCTGTCCATCTGGAATTCAGATATTTTCGGACGCAGCCTGAGTTCAATTGTAAGGGAAGGCATTCAGGCGAAACTCTCGTTAATGCCTGAAAATGCCAGATATAAGCTAAAAGAAACACTCGAACGGATTATTAATGAAGGATCTGGCGGTTTAATCGCGATTATTCTATAGAATAGGGAAGAGAACAGATGACCACAAAAAGTGGTCATCTTTTTGTCTTTAAAAATAGTTTTCAATCTGATGACAAACTGCTTACAAAATTTTATTTTAGTAAAATTAATCTTTACTTCTTTCTCAATGTGTATTAGTGTCTTTAATAAGTTTTACATATTTCAAAATAACATTTGCATGAGCGGTTATTTTTTTGTAAAATAAGTTCTTTATAGGAATGCACGTTCGCTGAAAGCAGCTCCGCATATTGATTTATCTAGGTTTTATAAAGGTTTCTCCTTGCTTAGCGAAAAAGGATGTGTTAATCTACTATCAGAAATTATTTTCTGCATTGGTCGATTCTTCCTTGAAACCCAATATTCATGCGGAAAATCATTGAATTATAGCCGTTAATCGTATAAGATTAGCGTGTTAACAGTAAAATGCATATCTATCATGTATAGATTCTGCATAATCTGTGAAGAAATGAAAATAACAGAATGCTTTTATTGCTTAACAAACAATCTTTGGGAGGAGGTGAAAGGCATGAATAAAACAGAACTTATCAACGCGGTAGCAGAAGCTAGCGAATTGTCTAAAAAAGATGCAACCAAAGCGGTTGATGCTGTTTTCGATACACTTTTAGATGCACTTAAAAACGGTGATAAAGTACAATTGATCGGTTTTGGCAACTTCGAAGTACGTGAGCGTGCGGCTCGTAAAGGACGCAACCCACAAACTGGCGAAGAAATCGAAATCGCAGCAAGCAAAGTGCCTGCGTTCAAACCAGGTAAAGCTCTTAAAGACGCTGTTGCTGGAAAATAATGTGCTCTTACCCGTGTATGATGCATAAAATACATACACAAAAATGCCATGGATAGCCCCTTTTAAAGGGGCTTTTCCTTTGTTCTGGAAAAAAGAGAAGAGATGCCTGCCGCATGAACTTCACAAGATACATCATTTTTTGCTTTTAATCTCTTATCTATGCTAGAATCTGTATCAAATATATTGTTTTTAGGAGGATATGTATGGGGCAAATCAATACTCAGCAGATCGAAGAGGCGGTAAGGCTCATCCTTGAGGCGATAGGGGAAGATCCAAATCGCGAAGGACTGCTTGATACACCCAAGCGTGTTGCTAAAATGTATGCCGAAGTATTCTCTGGACTTAATGAAGACCCAAAAGAGCATTTTAAAACCATATTCGGCGAAGACCATGAAGAACTTGTGCTTGTAAAGGATATTCCATTTCATTCGATGTGTGAGCATCACCTTGTTCCGTTTTTTGGAAAGGCTCACATTGCATACATACCAAAAGGCGGAAAAGTAACGGGGCTGAGCAAGCTTGCAAGAGCTGTTGAAGCTGTTTGCAGAAGACCCCAGCTTCAAGAAAGAATTACCTCGACGATTGCGGACAGCATTGTTGATTCATTAGAACCGCATGGTGTCATGGTGGTTGTAGAAGCAGAACACATGTGCATGACAATGCGGGGAGTCAAAAAGCCAGGAAGCAAAACAGTGACATCAGCTGTCAGAGGTGTTTTTGTGAAGGATCCTGCAGCCAGAGCTGAAGTATTATCATTTATTAAAGAATAAAGATTCGGGGGTGTACATATGAAAGACAACACAAATGATTTTTTAGTGATAAAAGCGGTGGAAGATGGAGTGAATGTCATCGGTCTTACCCGCGGATCAGATACTAGATTTCATCATTCAGAGAAACTGGATAAAGGCGAGGTCATGATTGCACAGTTTACAGAGCATACATCTGCCATCAAGATAAGAGGCAAAGCGATTATTCAGACCAGCTACGGAGAAATAGAAAGCGACTCCAGAAGATAATTTTCTGACTGCTGCAATTATGGTATAATATTTAGTATTCAGAGCTGTGACTGTTTGTTGCTGTTGCTGATTTTTTCGAAAAAATTTCTATTTACATGGGGACAAGGGTGATTCATTTGCAAGACATCTATGTACAAATGGCTAAGATTAAAGACGCGCTGCACGTAAAGCTCACTCATCCATTTTTAGCAAAATATATACCTTCTCCTGTGATTGATGAAGATAAACTGCTCCTCTTCTATGCTTTGTTCGATCAGATTGATCTTCCCGATGAAAAAAAAGAGAATTACATAATTACAGCGATGCTTGTGCAAATTGCCCTTGATACTCATGATGAAGTATCCACTTCCGTTCATTTAAAGCAGGAAGAGTTCATGCAAAGACAGCTTATTGTTCTTGCAGGAGACTACTTCAGCGGACTGTATTACGCGTTATTATCAGAAATGCAGGATATTGGAATGATTCGAACGTTAGCAACGGCAATAAAAGAGATAAATGAACATAAAATTCGCCTGTACGAAGAGACTGTCAGTGATTTTGATTCATTCGTTGCAAGTATCATAAAAGTAGAAACGGCTCTATTTCAGCATGTTTCTGATTATTTTCAGGCAGGCTTATTCTCTAAGCTATCGACAAAATTTTTATCATACAAGCGCTTAATGCTCGAGAAAAACAGATACAACGCAGAATCTTTATCGATCATGAGGAATTTGGAGAACAAGAAGAAAAATATCGGCACAATCGAATTTACCGGAGTATATCTGAAAGAGTTTTGCAACCGTTATTTCGAAGAAACATCCGAACTTTTAGAAAGTTGTTTTCAGCAGCCCTCCTCTCTGCAGAAAGTCCTGTTAGCAAGATTGCAGTCATTCAAGTATAATCAGGATATAAGATACACTACGCTTGCGGAAGAAGGTTTATGAAATGCAGCAATCCAAAGAAGAAAGAGTCCATTCTGTATTTGAAAAAATATATAAAAACTACGATAAAATGAATTCAGTCATCAGTTTTCAGCGCCATATTGCCTGGCGCCGCGAAACAATGAAACGAATGAATGTCAAGCAAGGATCGATTGCCCTGGATGTTTGCTGCGGCACGGCTGACTGGACGATTGCAATGGCTGATGCGGTAGGCGGGAGAGGCCGTGCGGTTGGTCTTGATTTCAGCAGCAATATGCTGAAAATTGGCAGAGAGAAAATAAAAAATTACTCCAATATCGAATTAATTCACGGCAATGCCATGGAACTTCCTTTTGAAGACAACACCTTTGATTATGTAACGATTGGTTTTGGTCTTCGGAATGTTCCAGACTATATGACCGTGCTTAAAGAAATGCACCGCGTTGTAAAGCCAGGCGGGAAAGTGGTCTGCCTCGAAACCTCCCAGCCGACAATGATCGGATTTAAGCAGCTTTATTACGGTTATTTCCGATTTGTGATGCCTGTTTTCGGAAAACTGTTTGCTAAGAGCTACAAAGAATATTCATGGCTGCAGGAATCAGCCAGAGATTTCCCGGGAATGCGTGAACTTGCACAGATGTTCAGAGATGCCGGCTTTAAAGAAGTAGAAGTGAAGCCTTTTACAGGCGGCGTTGCGGCTATGCATCTAGGGTGCAAGTGATTCTGTCAATTGCAGCTTTTTTGTTTTTAATTCTGTCCAATTCTTTCTTTGAGAATAAAAGGCGCAGGAATCAGATGCGGACATATTTACTGCAATTGATCAAATAGACCAGCCATGTTTTAAAAATGCGAGTATTTAGGTGAATTGAATGAAATTTAAAATGGCGTATTCGTTCTTAAATGCAGATCTTGATCTGATTGAACAGGAACTTGAAAAAACGGTAAGCTCAACAGAACCTCTGTTAAGCGAGGCAGGGCTTCATCTTCTTCAGGCAGGGGGAAAGCGTATCCGCCCTGTTTTTGTATTGCTTTCTGCTATGTTTGGCGAATATGATATCGATAGAGTTAAAAAAGTGGCCATCGCTCTTGAAATTATTCATATGGCATCATTAGTACATGATGATGTGATTGATGATGCTGAGCTCAGACGGGGGAAACCGACTATTAAAGCAAAGTGGGACAACCGCATTGCCATGTATACAGGGGATTATTTATTTGCGAGATCACTTGAGGTTATGACATCTTTAGAAAATATTGCCGCACATCAAATCCTTTCAAAAACAATTGTGGAAGTATCTCTTGGTGAAATTGAACAAATAAAAGACAAATATGATTTTGACCAGAATCTGCGTGTTTATTTAAAGCGCATAAAAAGGAAAACAGCTTTATTAATCGCTGCCAGCTGCCAGCTTGGAGCGATTGCAGGCGGTGTTCCGGAATCCATACATAAAAAATTATTCCTGTTCGGCTATTACGTGGGGATGTCTTTTCAAATTACAGATGATATTCTCGATTTTACCTCTACTGAAGAAGAGCTTGGAAAGCCTGTTGGAGGAGATCTGCTGCAGGGCAATATTACCCTTCCAGTGCTGTATGCAATGGAAAATCCCGGGCTGAAAAACAAAATCAGCAAGGTTGCAAGTGATACAGACGAAAAGGAAATGGCTGAGATTATTGAGGCCATCTTATCTACGAATGCAATAGAGCGGTCTATACAAGTCAGTGACATGTATCTTCAAAAAGGTTTCAGCATTTTAAACCAATTGCCGAAAAATCGGGCAAGATCTGCTTTATCCAATATTGCAAAATATATTGGAAAAAGAAAATTTTAAATTCCTCCGCCCCATACGATTGCGAAAACAGTGAAAAAATGGTACGATTTGCGTGGGGCATGAAAGCCCATACATAACAATCGCGGGGTGGAGAAATTACGATGGAAAAAACATTTATGATGGTCAAACCTGATGGCGTTCAGCGTCAGCTTATCGGGAAAATTATTTCTAGATTTGAAAGTAAGGGCTTACATTTAGTTGGGGCTAAATTAATGCAAATTCCGGTTTCACTTGCTGAACAGCACTACGGGGAACACAACGGGAAGCCATTCTTCGGAGAATTAGTTGAATTCATCACATCCGGACCAGTTTTCGCTATGGTTTGGGAAGGGGAAAATGTGATTGAAATCTCCCGCACGATGATGGGGAAAACAAAACCAGCCGAAGCATTGCCTGGTACAATAAGAGGCGACTATGGTTTATTCGTAGGAAAAAACATCATCCACGGATCTGATTCACCGGAAAGTGCAGAGCGCGAAATCAACCTATTCTTCAAACAAGAAGAATTAGTAGAATACGACAAAGATATCCATAATTGGATTTACTGATCCGCTTAAAAAGCCAGCAGAGATGCTGGCTTTTCTCCTGTTTAAATATCCCTTCCCATTAAACCTTTCCATATATATATTTAAGAGTTTTCAGATTTTTTTATTAAGGGGTCACAAGAGACTGACACTTTCCGATATACTATACATAGAGGGAAATACTGCAGGAGAGTTGAGCCAGATGGAATATATGCAATTTCAAAATGAGTTAAAAAAGCTGACGGGTATAGATCTTAGTCTTTATAAAGAGGCACAGATGAAAAGAAGAATTACCTCTCTTTATTTAAAAAGAGGGTTTAACGGTTTTAAGGAGTATGGATCAGCACTTCAAAAAGATAAGGAGCTGCTCTATGAACTTCTGGACAGAATAACGATCAATGTAACAGAGTTTTATAGGAATAAGAAGCGCTGGGATCTATTGGAGTCTGAATTGCTGCCTGCTATGCTGAGCGGGTCCCGGCCGCTGAGAATATGGAGCGCAGCCTGTTCAACTGGTGAAGAGCCTTATACAATCGCAATGATTCTGTCAAAATATATGCCATTGCGCTCGATAAAGATCCTGGCAACAGATTTAGACGAAAATGTCATAGCCAGAGCAAAGCTCGGGATGTATCCGGAAAGAAGTCTTGCCGAGCTGCCGGGTGAGATGAAGATCAAATATTTTGTTCAGGATGGGGCAGGCTATCAAATTAGCAAAGATATCATAGAGACTGTACAATTTAAAAAACACAATCTGCTCTCAGACCCTTTTGAAAGCGGATTTGATTTGATCATTTGCCGAAATGTGCTGATTTATTTTACGGAAGATGCTAAGAATATGCTTTATCATAAGTTTTCAAAGGCTTTGAAAAACGAAGGTATCTTCTTTATAGGCAGTACGGAACAGATTTTTTACAGTCAGCAATATAACCTTGAATCAGCTGGCACCTTTTTTTACAGAAAAATACAGATATAAACTTTCTATTCAATTTTTCATACATATGGTATAGTGTTACTTAAAAGCGTTAGTGCGCTGAAGGGAGAGCTTTAGATGAGATACTTAACAGCAGGAGAATCACATGGACCGCAGTTAACCGCTATTGTTGAAGGAGTGCCGGCGGGGCTGACAATTACTGCAGAGGATATTAACCTCGATCTATCGCGCAGACAAAAGGGACATGGCAGAGGAAGAAGAATGCAGATTGAGAAGGACGAGGTTCAGATTACAAGCGGAATCCGTCATGGAAAAGCACTTGGCTCTCCAATCGCACTTGTAGTTGAGAATAATGATTGGAAACATTGGACGAATATTATGGGAATCGAGCCTTTAGAAGAAGGCGAAGAAAAAGATATTAAGCGCCAGATCAGCCGTCCGCGGCCTGGACATGCTGATTTAAACGGAGCGATTAAATATGGGCACAGAGATATCCGCAACGTGCTTGAACGTTCTTCTGCCCGTGAAACAACAGTCAGAGTTGCGGTTGGTGCAGTAGCTAAGAAGCTATTGTCAGAGCTTGGCATTAAAGTTGCAGGCCATGTAGTTGAAATCGGTTCAATCAAAGCTGAAAAAACAGATTATGCGTCTATTGAAGAATTACAGAGGGTCACAGAGGAGTCGCCTGTCCGCTGTCTGGATGAGAATGCTGGATTGAAAATGATGAAGGCAATTGATGATGCTAAGAGCAATGGCGATTCCATCGGCGGTGTCGTGGAAGTGATTGTAGAAGGTATGCCTGCCGGAGTAGGAAGCTACGTTCATTACGACCGCAAACTTGATTCGAAAATTGCAGCAGCAATCGTCAGCATCAATGCTTTTAAAGGTGTTGAATTTGGCATCGGTTTTGAAGCTGCCCGAAGATTTGGCAGTGAAGTACATGACGAAATTATTTGGAGCGAAGAGAGCGGCTACTCACGCAAAACGAATCGCTTAGGCGGTTTAGAAGGCGGAATGTCAACGGGCATGCCAATTGTAGTCAGAGGTGTCATGAAGCCAATTCCAACCCTTTATAAGCCTCTTCAAAGTGTTGATATTGAAACGAAAGAACCTTTTTCAGCCAGCATCGAACGTTCTGACAGCTGTGCTGTGCCTGCAGCAAGTGTAGTTGCGGAAGCAGTTGTGGCATGGGAAATTGCGAATGCAATCCTTGAACAATTCGGTTCAGACCGAATGGATGCAATCCGTGAGCACGTTCAGGAAATGCGCGAGTATGCGAGGAAGTTCTAATGATGAATTTGCTTATTGAAACTGCTTCCGGATCATATCCCGTTTCAGTAGGAAGAAATATCATTGAAACTGAACTGACTGAGCAAGTAAATGCAGTAAAGCCTTCAAGTATATTGATTATTGCTGATGCAGCTGTTCAAAGCCTTTACGGTGAGCGGCTGCTGAATGCATTGAATCATTCTTATAAGACGGAAGTCTACGTTGTACCGAGCGGGGAAGAGTATAAATCTTTCCAATCTTTTTATGATATTCAGACACTCGCCCTTAAACTTGGACTTGACCGGAAATCTCTCATTCTTGCGTTCGGCGGAGGAGTCATTGGCGACTTGGCTGGTTTTGCTGCCGCCACATATATGAGAGGCATCCCGTTCATACAGCTTCCGACTACTTTGCTTGCGCATGATAGTGCGGTTGGAGGGAAAGTCGCGATTAACCACCCGGAAGGAAAGAATATGATCGGTGCGTTTCATCAGCCGCGGGCAGTCATTTATGATCTGGCTTTTCTTTCGACATTGCCTGTTCATGAGCTCCGTTCTGGATTTGCAGAAGTGATAAAACACGGTCTGATTGGAAATGCAGATTTCTATCATTGGCTGACGTCTGAAATATCTGTACTCGATGATCTGGATGATGAAAAACTTCAGCATATGATTCTTGAAGGGATTCGAGTAAAAGCGGCAGTAGTAAAAGAAGATGAAAAAGAAACCGGAGTCAGAGCCCACCTTAACTTTGGCCATACCCTTGGACATGCGATTGAAGCTGCCGAAGGATATGGAAAGATCAGCCACGGTGATGGTGTTGCCATTGGCATGCTTTTTGCAATCTGGCTCAGCGGGAAGATTCACAGCTCCAGTTTTCCTTATGAAAAAATGAAACATTGGTTTGATAAATTAGGATTTCCGGTTGAAGTGCCTGAAGGCTTATCAACGGATGATTTAATCAGCAGAATGCAAAAAGATAAAAAGTCGCATTCCGGGACGATTACAATGATTCTGTTAAAAACAATCGGAACACCGGAAATTTCATCTTTCGAAAGAGATCAATTAAGATCCTTGCTAGATACATGGAGACAGGAGGGGTCAGTTTGATTCGTGCAATTAGGGGAGCTGCTACAGTTGACCGCAATGATGAAAATCAAATCATCAAGGCAACTGAAGCTCTTTTTTTAGAAATGATTGATAAAAATAATGTAAAGCCTGAAGATGTCGCATCTGTTCTGCTCTCAATGACAGCAGATTTAGATGCGGTGTTTCCTGCGAAAGCTCTGCGAAACTTTGACGGGTGGGAATATGTTCCTGTCATGTGCATGCAGGAAATCCCTGTAGCAGGAAGTCTTGAAAAGTGCATCAGGGTCATGATGACAGTGGAGACTGTCCTAAATCAAAAAGAAGTAAAGCATGTCTATCAGGGGAAAGCGATTGTGCTAAGACCCGATTTAACAGGAAAAGAATAAACTCAATTTCTAGATTAGTGTCTGATGTTCCTCCATTTGCCGGGTGCATCATTCGTTGACAGAAAACAGCATGTATATTAAGATAGACCCCAAGAATAGAAATTAGAAGAGAGCTTCTAATATGTTCCAGTGCGTTAGATGAGTATAGTGAGCAAGTCAGAGCAGTACAGTGAAAAATCAATTAGTTTAGCATAGTTTAGGGTAGCCGAGAATGAGTGAGTTTAGCTGAGGTCTTTTATATTTTCCGTTACGGTTAAGACTACCCAAAAACAGAGATTCTTTGTTTTTGGGTTTTTTCGTTTTACCGCAGCGTCCGCTTAAAACCTCCTAAATACTTATTCTCCACAATGCTGGAGGAGTGAGTACTTATGTTTCATACCGATTTTGCCTCATTTAAACATGATAGCATGAGCTATCAAACCATACCTGTTATTAAATCTTTTCAAGTAGATACGTTCACCCCTATTCAGCTTTTTAAAGTGTTTGAAGATGAAGCGGTGTATTTACTGGAAAGCAAAGACGAAGAATCGTCATGGTCACGTTATTCATTTATTGGATTAAATCCTTTTTTGTTCATTGAAGAAGAAAATGACCGCTACTGCGTGAGGTCTAAACAAAGAAAAACCATCTATGAATCTTCATCTCTTAAAGAAATCTTTCAATGGATGGACGGCTATTTAAAAGTAAAGCTGCCAGATCTTGATATTCCGTTTGCAGGGGGTGCTGTAGGCTATTTAGGATATGATTCTGTCACAATGTTTGAACGCGTTCCAAAGCACACCAATCAAGATTTGAATTTTAAAAAGTGCCTATTATTCGTTTGCCATACGATGATCGCATTCGACCATATTGATAGAACCCTCTCGTTTATCCATTACGAACGCCTCTCCGGAAAAGAGTCAGATGGAGGCAAGCGGGCAGTTTATGAAATTGCTGAAGCTAAGATCAATCAGCTTATCTCAAAGCTAACCGAAAAAAGAGATTTCAATGATTTGATGCTCTCTCCGACGGATCAGGCATCTGTTTCGTTTGAAGGAGTAACCTCTAATTTTGAAAAAGCTGATTTTCTGGAGTCAGTTGAAAAAATAAAAGAATACATCAGGGCAGGGGATATATTTCAGGGTGTTCTTTCTCAAAGATTCGAACTGCCAATAACAGCTAAAGGCTTTGACTTATATCGAATGCTGAGGGTTGTGAATCCTTCGCCTTACATGTTTTACATCAAATTTGATGAGACTGAGCTGATCGGCAGTTCTCCTGAGAGGCTGATTTACGTGCAGGACGGCTATCTCGAAATACATCCGATTGCAGGAACCAGAAAACGCGGTAAGACGGAAGAAGAGGACCTTAGGATGGAAGAAGATCTCAGAAGCGATGAAAAGGAAAAAGCAGAGCATTATATGCTTGTTGACCTGGCAAGAAATGATATTGGCAGAGTAGCTGATTACGGGTCAGTCAAGACTCCGGTGCTAATGGAACTCGGACGGTTTTCACACGTGATGCATTTGATTTCAAAAGTGACCGGCCAATTAAAAACCGGAACACATCCCATTGATGCTCTCCTTTCCTCATTCCCTGCCGGAACGGTATCAGGCGCCCCTAAAGTGCGGGCCATGCAGATTCTGCAGGAGCTTGAACCGACAGCGAGAAACGCTTACGCAGGGTGCATCGCTTATATTGGATTTGACGGCAATATTGATTCATGCATTACAATCAGGACCATTTCTTTGCAGGGCGGAAAAGCTTATGTTCAGGCAGGAGCCGGAATTGTAGCAGATTCAAAGCCGGAACTTGAATGGAAAGAAACGAGAAATAAAGCAAGCGCCTTAATAAAAACCATTGAACTTGCAGAAAAAGTGTTTGGCAAAAAGGAGGAGGCAGAAAATGAAAACATTACTCAGCAAATGCATTGAAGGACACACGCTGACAGAAGAAGAGGCAAGGGCTGCCATGAATCAGGTAATGGAGGGAAAAGCCACTTCCAGCCAAATCGCAAGTTTCATTTCCATTTTAAGGTTCCGCGGTGAAACGGTTGACGAGCTAGTCGGTTTTGCAAAAGCAATGAAACAGCATATGACCCGCATTGATTATGCAGAGGAACTGATTGATACATGCGGAACAGGCGGAGACGGGACATCGACATTTAATATTTCGACTGCATCAGCCATTCTTGCCTCTGCGCTCGGAGTAAAAGTAGCAAAGCACGGCAATCGGGCAATCTCATCTAAAAGCGGCAGTGCAGATGTGCTTGAACAGCTTGGGATCTCCATTCAAACTACACCTGATGAAGCGAAGCACGCTCTGCAGGCTTATGATATGAGTTTTCTGTTCGCGCCAATCTACCATTCTTCCATGAAGCATGCTGTAAGCCCGAGACAGGAAATCGGCTTCAGAACGGTTTTTAACCTTCTTGGCCCATTGGCAAACCCTGCTGATGCCAAGCGCCAGGTTATGGGAGTGTTTTCTACAGAGTATGCAGAAAAAATAGCCTTTGCCCTGCGCGAGCTTGGCTCAGAACATGTTCTCCTTGTTACAGGGAGAGATGGCCTCGACGAATGCAGTATTACAGGTGTAACAGATATTGTTGAACTGAAAAACGGCAAGATTGACCGTTATGAAATAACCCCGGAAGAGATGGGACTGCAGCGCGGTGAATTAAAAGACATCCAGGTCGAGAGCCCGGCTGAAAGTGCAAAATTGATTCTGGATGTGTTCGAGGGGAAGCGCAGCGGTGCTGCTGCGGACATTGTTGCACTGAATGCCGGTGCTGCTTTATATGTATCAGGCAAAACGGATTCACTGGCTGATGGAGTAAGAAAAGCCGCAGACGCGATCATAAATGGCACAGCCTATCGTCAGCTAGCCCGTCTCCAAAGAAAGAAGGAGGAGCAGTATGCTTACTAAAATTCTTGAAAAAAAACGGGAAGAAATGCTTTCTCTGACTATTCCCGAAAGAACGAACGTATCTGAACGGTCATTTTACAGCGCCTTGAAGCTTTCAAACCGGAAACCGGCTTTAATCGCGGAAGTGAAAAAGGCTTCTCCTTCTAAAGGCGTCATTAAAGAGAATTTTCATCCTGTGGAAATTGCAAAGGCTTATGAAGCAGGAAAAGCGGATTGCCTCTCTGTTTTAACAGATGAAAGCTTTTTTCAGGGCCATCGTGATTTTATAGCGGAAATTAAGAAAGATGTCAGTCTCCCGGTTTTAAGAAAAGATTTCATTATTGATCACAAACAAGTTGAGGAATCAAGAAATATAGGGGCAGATGCCATTCTTTTAATAGGAGAGGCGCTTGATGCTAAAGAGCTGCACGAACTGTATGTGCATGCTTATGAGCTCAGAATGGATGTTTTGGTGGAAGTGCATTCTCTCGCAGTCCTGGAAAATGTTCTGTCTGAGTTCACCCCTAAAATACTTGGTGTGAATAATAGAGATCTTTCAACCTTTAAGACAGATATCCATCAAATAAAGACAATAAGCACTTCCGTTCCAAAAGATACACTGCTTGTGAGTGAAAGCGGAATTTATACATTTGAAGATGTAAAAACGGTTCAGCAAGAAGGCGCTCATGCCATTTTAGTCGGAGAATCACTCATGCGAAGCGAGAATCAAACAGCTGCGATCAAAGCTCTTTACGGAGAAGAAAATGAGTAAACCTTTGATCAAATTATGCGGAAATCGCTCTTTGGAGGATTTGAAACTGACAAGCAAGTCCAATGCAGATTATCTCGGACTTATTTTTGCAGAAAGTAAGCGAAAAGTAGAAGCTCTGGATGTAAAAGAGTGGTTAAAAGAAGTGGATATGGAAGATAAACAAATAGCGGCAATATTTGTAAATGCCCGAATTGATGAAATAGAACAGGCCATAAATGATCTTCCAATCGCTGTCATTCAATGCCACGGCTCAGAGACAGTCAAAGAAATAGCTGAAATCAAGCATCATTTTAAGAGGGATGTATGGAAGGCATTGCCCCATTATGAGGGAACACTGTCTGATATGAAATTATATGCAGAAGCAGCGGACGGCTTTGTGATTGATTCTAAAGTCAAAGATGCTTTCGGAGGAACAGGCCAGACATTTGATTGGTCAAAAGTGCCGTGTTATATACAGACCGCTGATGAGTTGAACAAAACGCTCTTCATTGCAGGAGGCATTACTCCTGACAATATTGAACAGCTGCTCGGGCTTCATCCGCCGGGACTTGATATTTCAAGCGGGATTGAACAAAACGGAAAAAAAGATGAGGCAAAATTGACAAGGCTAGAAGAAAGGGTGAATGATTATGTATCAGTTTCCAGATGAATTTGGCAGATTCGGAGATTTTGGAGGGAAATATGTACCTGAAACGTTAATGCAGCCGCTTGAAGAATTGCAGGAGGCATTTGCAGAAGCTGCAGCAGATCCTGCATTTATGAACGAATACCACCGTCTTCTCATTGAATATTCCGGAAGGCCGACAACATTGACCTATGCAGAAAACATAACGAAAAAACTTGGGGGAGCAAAGATTTTCCTGAAACGGGAGGATCTTAACCATACAGGCGCACACAAAATCAATAATGCAATTGGCCAGGCCCTTTTGGCACAGAAAATGGGGAAAACAAAAATTATTGCAGAGACAGGTGCAGGACAGCACGGTGTCGCGGCAGCAACGGTTGCTGCAAAATTTGGCCTTGAATGCAAAGTCTTTATGGGGGAAGAAGATGTGATCCGGCAGCAGCTTAACGTCTTTCGGATGAAACTGCTCGGGGCAGAAGTTATCCCTGTTCACAGCGGAAATAAAACGCTGAAGGACGCTACGAACGAAGCGATCAGATACTGGGTTCAGCATTGTGAGGATCATTTTTATATGATCGGTTCAGTAGTAGGCCCTCATCCATACCCGCAAATGGTCAGAGAGTTTCAACGAGTCATAGGAGATGAGGCAAAACAGCAGCTGGCAGAACGAATGGATTGTCTTCCTGATAAAGTAGTAGCATGCGTCGGCGGAGGAAGCAATGCAATTGGCATGTTTGCAGCCTTTATTGAGGAAGATGTGGAGCTTGTCGGCGTTGAAGCGGCAGGCAAAGGTGTTGATACACCTCTCCATGCTGCTACAATCACCAAAGGCACAAAAGGAGTTATTCATGGTTCACTCACTTACCTGATTCAGGATGAGTACGGGCAAATTATTGAACCATACTCCATTTCAGCCGGGCTTGACTACCCTGGTATTGGACCAGAGCATGCACACCTTGCAGACACAGGCCGGGTGAAATATGAGAGCGTAACAGATGACGAGGCATTAGAAGCGTTAACTGTCTTAGCAAAGGAAGAAGGAATTCTTCCTGCTATTGAATCCGCTCATGCTCTGGCAAAGGCTTTCCATCTTGCTGAGAAAATGGATCCAGATGAAACGCTGCTCATCTGTTTATCAGGACGCGGAGACAAAGATGTCCATACACTCATGGAATCACTTGAAGGGAGCGATAAGAATGCAGGAATACTTGCAGAAGCAGCTAGCGCAAAATAAGAAATTATTTATCCCGTTTATAACAGCAGGCGATCCAAGTGGAGAAGCCACAATCGGACTCGCCCTTACTCTCCAGAAGGCTGGAGCTTCAGCTATTGAGCTTGGCATCCCGTATTCAGATCCCCTTGCGGACGGTCCGGTCATCCAAAGGGCTTCGCAAAGATCCCTGTCGGCCGGTATGAATATTGTAAAAGCCATGGAACTCGTTCCTTCAATGCGAGAAAGGGGTCTAACTATTCCAATAATTCTTTTTACGTATTATAATCCTGTGTTACAATTAGGAAAAGAATCCTTCTTTGCTTTAGCGGAAAAAAACACGATAAACGGACTGCTGATTCCGGATCTTCCCTTTGAAGAGAGCGGAGATTTGAGAGATTCATGCAAGCAGCACGGCGTCACGTTTATTTCAATGGTAGCCCCTACATCTGTTTCTCGGCTAAAGAAAATTGTGTCAAATGCAGAAGGCTTTCTGTACTGTGTTTCATCGTTAGGTGTAACAGGTTCGCGAAAGACGTTCGATCAGCGCATTTTCGATTTTCTGAATGAGGTAAAAAGAGAAGCATCTGTTCCTGTCGTTGTCGGTTTCGGTGTCTCTTCAAAGGAACACGTAGAAGAACTGTCAAAAGTATGTGACGGAGTTGTTGTAGGCAGTGCACTAATTGAAGAAGTCGAGAGGTTATCTTCAAAACTGAAAGAGGCTGATTCATTGGGTGCTGCCCTCCTTGAGTTTGAAGAAAAAGCTTCCTCCTTTGTTTTAGATGCTAAAGTAAGCACAGGATGAAACGCGCAGCAAGCGAAGAAATCTTCGCTTTTATTACAGAAGAGGTGTCCATTCATGCAAATTAAAGATCAGCTTACGAACTTAAAACCGTATCAGCCGGGTAAACCAATTGAAGAAGTTAAAAAAGAATATAACTTAACTCACATTGTGAAGCTCGCTTCCAACGAAAATCCGTATGGCAGCTCAGAACGGGCTAAAAAAGCCATTCAGGATGAATTGAATCAGCTTGCGATGTATCCAGACGGCTACAGCGCTCTGCTTCGTGAAACGCTGGCACGTTTTTTAAACGTAGAAGAAAATGAAATTATTTTTGGAAATGGATCTGATGAGATTGTTCAGATCATTTGCCGCGCGTTTTTGAAAAAAGGGACGAACACCGTAATGGCAACACCGACATTTCCGCAATACCGTCACAATGCCATCATTGAAGGCGCAGATATAAAGGAAATTCCGCTGATTGATGGAGAGCATGATCTGAACTCCATGCTTGCAGCAATCGACGAACAAACAAAGGTTATTTGGCTATGTTCGCCCAACAATCCAACAGGTACTTATATAAACGAGCAGTCTTTGCATGCTTTTATGAAAAAGGTGCCGGATCATGTGCTTGTTATCCTGGATGAGGCCTACTATGAATATGTAACAGCCTCTGATTTTCCTGAAACACTGCCATTAATCAAAGAAAATAAAAACGTCATGATTCTCCGCACTTTCTCAAAAGCATACGGCCTTGCAGCCCTCCGCGTCGGTTACGGAATTGCGAACAGGGAGTTAATCAAAAGCATCGAACCTGCAAGGGAGCCCTTTAATACGAACCGTTTAGGACAGACAGCCGCACTGCATGCTTTAGGAGATCAGGATTTCATTAAACAATGTGCAGAAAAAAACAAACAGGGTCTTGAACAGTTTTATCAATTCAGTAAAGAACACGGTCTATCTTACTATCCTTCAGAAGGTAACTTTATTCTGATCGATTTTAACCGCGATGCTGATGAAGTATTTCAGGCTCTCCTGGAAAAAGGCTATATTGTCCGATCAGGCACTGCACTCGGATTTCCAACGTCTATCCGCATCACAATCGGAACGAAAGAACAAAACGAAGAGATTCTGCAGATTCTGACAGAATTGATTTCATAAAAGAAGAGGTGATCTTAATCACCTCTTTCTTCATACATATTGCGCAGGTGATAAAGAATGGAACAGCAAATCGAAAAAATTCATCTCATCGGACTCGGGTTAATCGGCGGTTCGATCGCCCTTGCGGTTAAGCAGGAATTTCCTGCTGTAAAGATTGTCGGGTATGATATTAATCAAAGTCAGGCAGAAATCGCCAAGACGCTGACCGTGATCGATGAAATAGCTCCAAAGCAATTTGACGGAATAGAAACAGCCGACTTAATTATTCTTGCTACTCCGGTAGAACAGACTTTGTACATAATCGACTCATTAAGTTCACTTCCTTTAAAAGAAAGCGTCATTATTACTGATGTAGGCAGCACTAAACAAAAAATCAGCAAATACGCTGATTCTGTTTTCGGGGACGGGGTACATTTTATCGGCGGACATCCAATGGCCGGTTCGCATAAATCAGGGGTGATCGCAGCAAAAGCCCACCTATTTGAAAATGCCTTTTATATCCTGACGCCGACGGACCATACTTCTCATGCTTCGCTTCGTATCCTTCAGAATATTTTAAAAGGAACGAAAGCTCATTTTGTTGAAATGACACCAGCTGAACATGACGAGGTTACAGGTGTAATCAGTCATTTTCCGCATATCGTTGCAGCGAGCCTTGTTCATCAGGCTGGCCGTTTTGAAGACGGTCATCCTGTGATAAAGCGTCTCGCAGCAGGAGGGTTCCGCGATATCACGAGGATCGCCTCAAGCAGCCCTGCGATGTGGAGAGATATTCTCCTTCATAATAAAGACAAGCTGCTGGCATTATTTGATGACTGGCAATACGAAATGAACCGGGTCAGAGAGCTTGTTGATGATCTTAACGGAGATGCTCTCTTTACATATTTTCAGGAGGCAAAGGATTTTAGAGATGGCCTGCCTGAAAGAGAAAAAGGAGCTATTCCTTCTTTTTACGATTTATATGTGGATGTACCGGATTATCCAGGGGTCATTTCTGAAATTACAGGTTATCTTGCGATGGAGGAAATCAGCATCACAAACATCCGGATTATCGAAACGCGCGAAGAGATTTATGGTGTGCTGAGATTAAGCTTCCAGACGGATGTCGACCGTGAACGTGCACAAAAATGCATCGAGAAATATACAGACTATAAAACATTTTTCAGTTAATGAGGTGAGGACCATGTCAAATGAAAAGAAATTGCGGAAAGCAAAAACTTTAAGCGGTCAAATTGCCATTCCAGGTGATAAATCCATTTCACATAGAGCGGTTATGTTCGGAGCACTTGCAAACGGTGAGACTGTCATTGAAAATTTCCTTGCTGGAGCAGATTGTTTATCGACGATTGCCTGCTTCAGACAAATGGGCGTTGAAATCGATCAGGAAGGAACAAAGGTGAAAGTGTCCGGCAAAGGTATTGATGCACTCAGGGAACCTGATGGAATCCTTGATGTCGGCAATTCGGGAACAACTACCCGTCTAATGCTTGGCATTTTAGCAGGCCGTCCTTTTCATGCCTGCATCGTTGGCGACGAATCGATCGCTAAAAGGCCGATGACACGCGTCACTGATCCGCTGAGAGAAATGGGAGCAGCTATTGATGGCAGACAAAACGGCAATTACACGCCTATTTCTATTCGCGGCGGCAAGCTTAAGGGATTGGACTATGTATCACCTGTAGCAAGCGCTCAAGTTAAGTCAGCGATTCTGCTTGCAGGGCTTCAGGCAAAAAATGAAAAGACGAAAGTAACAGAACCGCATAAATCAAGGGATCATACAGAAAGAATGCTTCGGGCATTTGGTATAGAAGTGAAGGAAGAAGGAATGTCTGCAGAATTGATCGGAGGTCAGTCTTTAACGGCTGCATCTATTGTAGTTCCAGGAGATATTTCTTCTGCTGCCTTCTTTTTAGTAGCAGGTGCAATTGTTCCATCAAGCACCATTACGCTGCAAAATGTAGGAATTAATCCGACCAGAATCGGAATCATTGAGGTTCTCCGTAAAATGGGGGCGGATTTAACAATTGAAGAAAAGGGATCACACGCTCATGAGCCAGTTGCGGATTTAACAATTTCAACATCGGAATTAAAAGGTGCAGTCATTTCAGGCGAACTGATTCCGCGATTGATTGACGAAATTCCTGTTATAGCCCTCCTTGCCACTCAAGCTGAAGGGGAAACAATCATTAAAGATGCAAGTGAACTGAAGGTAAAAGAAACAAACCGCATTGATACTGTTGTTCAGGAACTGAAAAAACTAGGAGCAGAGATTGAGCCGACAGATGACGGCATGATAATCCGCGGTAAACAGAAATTAAGAAACGCAGCTTCCGTATCAAGCCACGGTGATCATCGTATTGGCATGATGCTTGCAGTTGCAGCCCTTATAACGGAGGGAGACGTTTCATTGTCAGATCATGAAGCAATCAATGTTTCCTATCCACAATTTTTCGATCACTTAAATCAGCTGGCTGATTAATGCCCGTTATGACCGATGAATCTTGCAATGAAGCCAAATAACAAAAGAAAAAACACTTGCAGAATAAAATTTTCTGCAGGTGTTTTCATTAACAGTCATATCTCGCTCCTTCTCTTCATAGCTTGTCTTAAGAAGGTTTAAGAGGGAGGGATAAAAGGCGTTGTCCTATCTTATCGAAGATGCAAATGTTTTAAAAAACGGCGAAATTGTCAAAGCCTCGATTCTGATCCGAAACAACAAAATTGATTATATGAGTCCTTCGCTGCAGAGGATGACGTGCATGAAAATGAATGCTGCGGACTATCTGTTAACGCCTGGACACGTGATGCTTGATTTTTCTATTGGAGGTTCTTTTGCCGAAATAAAACGAATCTTTACGGAAAAGCTGATTTTAAAGGGCTGTACAACTGTTATAGCCATTGCTCAGGCAGAATATGAACGGGATCTCCCAGAAGCGATTCGCAAAAAGAAACAAATGATGATAAATTCTCCTATCGATTACTGCATCGGTGTGAAAGTTCCGCTGAAAAGATTGACCCCATCCTTGCTCATTAGCTGCAAAAAAAATAAAATTCCACTGCTTATTTTAGAGATTCATCCTGAAGATAAAATCACTGATTTTCCGTGGGAATGGATTCGCGGATGCTTATACGGATTCCCAATGACATTCCTGCCACAATGGACAGGATCACCGTCAGATAAAAGAAGAAAACAGTTTACATCATTGATGGAAAGACACCGGATGTCAGCAGAACCGGAATGTCCTCCTGAACATGAAATTCTTGAAAAATCACTTTTAATG
This sequence comes from Metabacillus idriensis, assembly GCF_050483325.1. Classification (GTDB taxonomy): domain Bacteria; phylum Bacillota; class Bacilli; order Bacillales; family Bacillaceae; genus Bacillus_P; species Bacillus_P idriensis_A. The sequence continues at coordinate 86,324 of NZ_JBCMYF010000035.1, read as the reverse complement.
AAAATAGGGATCTACCCTGAAAAAGGAGAAATCAGGATCGGCGGCGAAGTTGATTATAACCTCTATATGCATAATGAATTCAATTCAGTTGAAGAAATGTCCGCTAGCGGGTATCATAATCATATTCCTGCATTTACGATTCATAAGGGACAGCTGATCAAAGCTGCTGAAAAAATCTGTATAAAGCCAGGGTTTGGAGAGTTATGTGCCATATCCATGTCAGGCAGGTTTGCTGCAAATGCAGTCCCATAAGGAGTTTCCTTGGAAAGGGCGTTACAAGTTGAAAAATTCACTAATTGAAGCAATTGATTTAGTAGAGTCAGGACAAGCTGAAGAGGGTTTAAAAAAACTTTCAGGACTTGAGAAGAATCTGCATGATGAAGAAAAGTTTCTGCTTGCAGAAAAATACTATCAATGGGGCAACACTGAGCAGGCTCTGAATATAATGGAAGACATGCATCTGTTATATCCGGATGAAGCTGAGGTTACGGTATTTCTAGCAGAAGTCTATATAGATATGGACGAAGAAGAAAAGGCAATTGAACTATTAAGTACAATTCCCGAGACAGACCCTGCGTATGTACAGGCATTGATCCTTTCAGCTGATTTGTATCAAATGCAGGGATTAAACGAAGTCAGCGAACAAAAGCTGCTGTCTGCCAAAAAAATCGTCCCGGATGAACCCGTCATTGACTTTGCTTTAGGCGAGCTTTATTTTCATCAAGGACATTATCATAAAGCAATCCCTTATTTTAAGGATGTTTTAAAGGAACACACAGTGTTAACCGGAGTTAATGTGTATCAGAGGCTTGCTGAATCCATCAGCGCCTCAGGCGAATTTGAAGAAGCGCTTCCGTATTATGAGAAAGCGGTCGATGAACAAGTAGATCTGCACACATTGTTCGGCTATGGGTTCACAGCTCTGCAGGCGAATTATCCCAAAACAGCCATTGATCAGTTTTTAAAATTAAAAGAGCTCGATCATGAATATACATCGCTTTATTTATATTTAGCTAAAGCATATGAAGAAGAAGGCATGCTTTCAGAAAGCCTCGAAACAGTAAAAGATGGCCTGAAGGCAGATGAGTATAATAAAGAGCTTTACGTTTACGGCGGAAAGATCGCTTTAAAAAACAATGAGCCAAACCAAGCTGCCGCCTTGCTCCAGCAAGCAATTGCCATTGATCCAGGGCATGTCGAAGCAACAATTACACTGACAAACATTTATATGCAGGAACAAAAATATGAAGAAGTCATTGACTGTTTGAAAGAAGTAATGAGGTACGGCGAGGAAGATCCTGAATATGACCGTAAATTAGCACGAGCTTATCATCAAACAGAGCAATATTCGGATGCATTAAACCATTACCAGCGAGCATATAATTTCTTCAAGGAAGAACCAGATTTTCTTACAGAGTACGGTTATTACTTGTTAGAGGACGGAAATCGCGCCGCCGCCAGGGAAATGTTCCGTCAGGCAATAAAGCATGATCCGGCGAATGTCGAAATCGAAGAGATTTTGATACAATTAGAAGATGATTTTTAACGTCCAATCGGAAGGATTTCACCTAGGATCTGTTGAACTTTAAGAATAAGAATCTACAGTTAGCAGAGGAGGGAAATGCATATGATGGCCCCTGTATCTGTCATTGAGAAGAAAGATTTTATCAGGTGGTTTTTAAATCATTATCAGTTGAAAAGACGGGAATGTGTTTGGATTTTGAATTACTTAATGAGTCACGACACGCTGATGGAAAAAGTGCATTTCGTTGAGCAGGCTCAGTATTGTCCGCGGGGGATTATCATGTCGACCCACTGTGTAGAGGAAGTGCCGTTTCGTTTTTACAAAGAAAATGTCATGACAACAGATGCAGAAAAATCTTTCCATGACATTCGGTTAAATAAAGACGAGGATCTGTATATTCAGCTCAACTTCCGCTCGGCTTATCAATCGCCGAATTATGCAGCAGTGCTTGAAGCGAATCCATTTGTGCCGAAACATCTCAACATTAATGAAAAAGACCGTGTAGTAGCTGAACGCATTTTAGAGCAGTCGATTCAAACGTTCCAAAAAGAAAAATTGCTTCAAATGATTGATGACGCACTTGACCGCCAGGATAAAGCGGCATTTGAAAGCTTAACTGAAAAACTGAAATGCTTAAAATAAGAAAGAACCTCTACTAGAAAGAGGTTCTTTTTTTGATTATAAAAAGAGCATGCTGCACGGTGTTTTTTCAGAATTTTCAATTGATTTTTCGGTCGAAACGTGACAAAATATGATTGGGCTGTAATCGCTTTCATGTGTGAAATCTTTTTTTGTAGAATTAAAATTGTGCAAACGATTTCGCTTTGAGCTAAAGGGGGAAATGGGATGAGGAGAAAGAAAAGCAAGTGGATATCCATTTTGCTGATAGTTTTGCTTCTGGCAAGCGGGGTCATGAGTACATGGCAGGTATTTGCTGCTGAACAGAATGTGATAACTGTTGATGGAAACGGTCTGGATTGGGCAGGAACCGACCCTTTGGCAACATCTGAAAATCCCGGATATGAAGGGTTTCATCTCGGAGATCTACATCTGAGGAATGACAGTCAGTTCCTCTATTATTGGATTGAAGCTGAAAATGTCCCGAATTGGGGCGATAACGGCATGTATCTGAATCTTGCATTAAATGTGAATAACAAAGATTCAAAAGTGGAAGGAAATCCATGGGGTGCACCGTTTCATTTTGGCGGCACGGATGCAAAACCCCAGTTTCACCTTGTTTCCAGAATAAAGAGTGATCACGAAATAGCAGGTGCTGCATTGTACAGTGCAGATGACTTTATTCATCCACTCCTCTCAACATGGGAAAATATAAAAGGTGCTCAGTTTGCAGCTGACCGCACTAAAGGATTTGAAGGAAGAATCCCATTAAGTGAACTGGGTCTTAAAAATGATGACCGATTAAAAGCAATTGCCGTATTAAGCGGAAATACCCCTTCTGAACATGGCGCATTTGATGTGAGTCCTGAAGCTGAAGGAAACAATACGGCGGTATCCTGGAATGAAAAAGATCAGCCAAATGAGCAATCTGTTTATAGCAAAGAGTATACACTTAATGGAATCAGCGGATCAGAACAGCTTGAACTTGTTTCATCAGCCCCTGCTGATGGAGATGCAGATGTTAAAACAACTTCTCCAATTATCCTGACGTTCAATGAGACGATTAAACTTGAACAGTCAGACGGCATTTTCTTGAAAGAAAATGGCGGACAGGCTGTTGCACCGGCGATAACGGCGGATGCAAATCAGCTGGAAATCGTACCTGAGACTATGCAAAAAGCTCAAAACTATACACTGACTGTTCCAAAAGAAGCCATTACTGGAGAAAAATCAGGAACAGGATTAAAACAGGATCTCTCCCTTTCTTTTAAAACAAGTGAAATGAAAAACCCGGTCAAAAGACATGTTCAGTTTACCTATTCCAGAGAAGATGCTGATTATGACGGATGGAATATATGGACATGGCAGACGGGACTAGAAGATGGCGAAAAAAGGTTTACGGAAGAGACTGATAAAGGGGCCGTATCTATCTTCGAAATTGGAGCAGAGGCATCAAACATTGGGTTTGTCATTAGAAAAGGTGAGGACTGGGCTGTAAAAGATCCGTATGATCAAGACAGATATATAGAAACAGACCCGGATCAGCCGCTGACAAAAGTGTTTGTTGAAAGCGGTAAGGCTGATTTTCACACAGTTCCAGCGATAAAAGGTCCTGTCATAACGGATGGGAAAGCAACATTTTTCTACCGTGATCAGGAACTCTTCGAAAACAATGCGATGTCAGATATTGAGCATGTGAAAATAAAAATTGACGGCAAGCAATTTGATATGAAATATGATGAGAAAAATGAATATTTCACCTATACATTCGATATCCCTGAAGAGGGCAAATATGAATACACTTATCTTGTCACAAAGGACGGCACCACAAATGAAATATCAGATCCATATTATGAGCAGTCTTTTATAGACTACGTAATTCCAAAAGTAAAGATGAAGGCATCTGTATTTCCAAAAGAAGTCACATCTAATCAGAATGCCGTCTTAAGTTTAGAGATAAAATCTGACCTGGAAACCCTTCAGTTTTCAGATATGTATGCAGATGCATCGTCTCTTGGAGGGCCGGAAGCGTTGCAAATCGATCCTGCACTGAAAGAGGTGAGTTTGTCAGTTAAGGATTCAGTGCCGGCCGGTGATAAAGAAATTCCTGTTACAGCTGTTGATGAATTTGGAAATAAACATACTGCAAAAGCAGCAGTTTCAGTGAAGCCGCGAGTTTCCGGAGGAGATTTTGACTGGGATGAGGCACGAATTTACTTTATGCTGACTGACCGCTTTTATGACGGAGACAAAGGGAATAATGACCCGAATCATGAAGGATATGACGTAAATCATCCTGAAACGTATCACGGCGGTGATTTTAAAGGGATAACAGAAAAGCTTGACTATCTTGATGATCTAGGGATCAATACGATCTGGATTACGCCGATTGTCGATAATATCGATTGGGATCTGCGTCATAATAAAAGCGGCAATCAATACGGATATCACGGATATTGGGCAAAGGATTTTTCAAAGCTTGATGAACATCTTGGGGAGATGGACGATTTAAATGAGCTGCTTGATAAAGCACATGAAAGAAATATGAAAGTCATGGTCGATGTGGTTCTGAATCATACCGGCTATGGATTGAAAGAAACAGATATAAATGAACAAAACATTCCCAATTTCCCAGGGGATGAAGATCGGGAACGCTTTAAAGGGATGCTCCGCAGCGGAGGCACGGATGTTATAAAAGGGGAACTTGCAGGATTGCCGGACCTGATTACTGAAGATCCGGCTGTAAGAAAGCAAATCATTGACTGGCAGACAGCGTGGGCATCACACAAAACAACTAAAGGAAATGCAATTGACTACTTTAGGGTAGACACTGTGAAACATGTGGAAGATACAACGTGGAAAGCATTTAAGAATGAGCTGACCAAAGTGAATCCTGATTTTAAAATGATTGGTGAATATTATGGCGGTGGAACCGATAATACAGGCGGTTACTTAAACAGCGGACAGATGGATTCTCTGCTTGATTTCAATTTTAAATACGACGCAAGAGATTTTATTAACGGAGAGATTGATGCTGTTGAAGCAAGACTTGAAGAGCGCAACGGCAAGCTTTCGAACACAGCCGCAATGGGACAGTTTCTGAGCAGCCATGACGAAGACGGTTTCTTATTGGCGCATGCAGGCGGAGATAAAAGCAAGCAGAAAATTGCTGCTGCTCTGCAAATAACAGCAAAAGGTCAGCCGGTTCTTTATTACGGAGAAGAGCTTGGTCAAACTGGAAAGCACGCAGGAGACATGGATAAAGGCGAGTTTAATGAAAATAGGTACAATCTCGACTGGGAAAATACGAAAAATAATGATCTCCTTACACATTATCAGAAGCTGTTGAACATCCGCAAAGACTATTCAAGCGTTTTTTCTAAAGGAGAACGGACTAAAACAGCAGGCAGCAATGAAGAGGGGTACCTTGTTTTTAATAGAAACTACAAGGAGCAGTCTCTTGTTATCGGAATTAACACGACAGAAGATGAACAGCAGATTACAATTGATGTGCCATTTGAAAAGTCTGAGAAGATGATCGATTTGTACAGCGGTAAAAAATACAAGGTGTCCAGTAAAAAGCAAGTAACAGTTGACTTAGTGGGACGGGACCTTGGAGGCACATTCATTTTGGCACTTGAAGAGGACATGACTAAGCCACCGTCAGACGGTGAAAACCCTTCTGGCCCAAGTGACGCTGACGAAGAAATACATGATACAGACGGAACAGTTCCGGGTTCAAATGAAACAAAAAAGAAAGATCATTCAAAAAGACAGTCGACAGGTGAAACAGATTCTAAGAATGATAACAGCAGCAAACTTCCAGCGACTGCGACAAATACCTTTACTTATTTGGTGATTGGAGCTTTCTTGCTCATAATTGGAACCATATTATTTCGGAAAAAACACCAGAAAACTTGAAAATGGAGCCCCTTCTAATAAATGAAGGGGCTTTTTGCTGTAAGTTTCATTCGTATAAGAATAGAAGAAGGAGAAATAATAAGAAAACGATAAAGCCTGAGGAGAACATGATGAGTAATAATACCCTGCTCAGAAGTCAATTAACAGAGAATATGGAAAATATATTTTCTATCATTACAGAGAGTGCAGATTTAGAGAAAAAAGAAATTTATATTCAAGAGCATCAAAAAATGTGTGTCATGCTCTATCTGTCCGGAATGACAGACAGCAATAAACAATATGAAATGATCAATTCCTTTTCATCGATTGATTTTATGACAGATTTTCATCACTCTTTTTCAAAGATTTTCTTTTCAAAAGTAAATCCTTTAAAAAAGCAGGAAATCCACACAATTGAAGATGTCCTGAAACATATTTTTTCCGGGCAGACCGTTCTTTTAGTTGATGGAATTGCCACTGCTTTTGTCATTGATACGGAAAAGGAGAAGATGAGAAGCTTTACAGAACCCACGACGGAACGGATCGTAAGGGGACCGAAGCTTGGTTTCATAGAAAGTCTGGATGAAAATATTGGACTTATCCGTCAGCTTGCAAATGATCAGTCTATCATTGCAAAAGAAATCGAGATCGTGGAAGGAAGCAGTATTAAACGGATTGTTTATCTGTTTAACAAAGAAAAAGCCAATGAAGAGCTGATAAATGAAGTGAAAAAACGGCTAGAGAAGGTGCAAACAACAAATTTGGAGGATTCTGGAATACTTGAAGAGCTGATTGAGGATTCACCTTATTCGCCATTTCCTCAGATTCAGAATACAGAACGTCCAGACAGAGTTGTTGCTGCCTTGAAACAGGGAAGGGCGGTGATATTTTCGGATGGTTCGCCTTTTGCTTTAATAGCGCCAACGACAATCGATATGCTTTTTCAATCACCTGATGATTATTATGAAAGATGGGCTGCAGGATCTTTTCTGAGGCTGCTCAGATATATTTCAGTGGCTATTACTTTGTTTCTTTCTTCTATTTACATATCCCTTGTTTCATTTAATCCTGGACTGCTTCCTACTGAGCTTGCTATCACAATCGCCGGAACACGGGAAAATGTCCCGTTTCCTCCATTTGTTGAAGCAATGATTATGGAGATTACAATTGAATTGCTGCGCGAAGCAGGAATTCGTCTTCCGTCTCCTATCGGACAGACCATTGGCCTTGTCGGCGGGGTTATCATTGGACAGGCTGCAGTCGAAGCCAACATAGTAAGCTCGCTGATGGTTATCATTGTTTCAATTACAACGATCACATCTTTTACTGTACCTCAATATGGTTTTGGATTAGCTTTTAGATTATTGCGCTTTGGAGCAATGACAGCTGCTGCAGTGCTTGGGATTTATGGAACGACTTTGTTTTTTATTTTAATATTTATTCATCTATCCAGACTTTCAAGCTTTAACACTCCATATTTCACGCCGGAAACGATTTTTAACCCAAGAATGGCAAGGGATATCTTGCTCAGGCTGCCATTCAGGCGAAAGAAGGTTAATTAGCAGGAGGCCCCGAAAATGAAGCAAATGGATAATCTCTCGGTCTTTCAAATAGCGATGCTTGTAAGCAACGCCATGCTTGGAGTCGGACTGCTCACTTTGCCAAGAACGATTACAGCAGAAATTGATTCGCCTGATGGCTGGATCGTGTTAATAATAGACGGAATCATAGCAATCTTGTTTGCGTTACTCCTCCTTTATTTCTTTAAAATACATCAGGTGAAAGATATTTTTCAATATACAAGAGAAGGATTTGGAAAATGGATTTCAAAAGCTATTCAGTTATTTATCATTCTTTACTTTATGGGAGTAGCAAGCTTTGAAGCTGTTGCAATGAGTGAAATGGTCCGTTTTTTCCTGCTGTCGACAACTCCGGTGCAGGTTGTGATACTGTCTTTGATCTGTTTGAGTGCGTATTTGGTTTTAGGCATGATGCAGAGTATAACGAAGGTATTCAGTGTGTTTCTTCCTCTGGCAATTGTTGAACTATTTCTGATCTATTTTTTCAGTATTAAAAGTATTGATATTGAAAATATTAAGCCGATATTGGGAAATGGAGTCACTCCCATATTCAAAGGGATACACTCAGTCATTCTTTCCTTTATCGGAGTGGAAATTTTTCTTGTCATTTCGGCTTTTTCAAAAAACAGAAAAAACTTGAAAAAGGGTTTGATGATCGGTTTTGCCATTCCTTTAATGTTATATATTATCACGTATGTTCTAGTTGTTTCAGGTTTATCTGTACAAGAAGTGAAAGCTGTGACATGGCCGACGATTTCATTTGTACAGTCCTTTGAAGTAAGGGGCATTTTTATTGAGAGATTCGAATCGTTTCTGCTGACAACCTGGATTCTGCAGTTTTTCACTACTACTTCCATGTATTATTATTTAGCTGCGTACGGAATGACTCACGTGTTTAAAACAACTTTTAAAACGAACGTGCTTATCCTGCTTCCGCTCCTGTTTTTTATAGCCTGCGTACCCAATAATACGCTCGAAATAATTCAAATGAGCACTATAGTCGGAAAAATGTTTCAAGTAGTCTTTTTTGTCATTCCAATCGCAACGTTTTTAACAGTTGCTTTGAAAAGGAAGCTAATAAAACTATGAAAAAAATTCTCCTTATTTTTATTACACTGATGCTCTCAGGATGCTGGGACAGCCAAAATATTGAAGATCTCTCGCTTGTCGTAGGTACAGGTGTTGATAAGATTGATCCTGTTGAAGGAGTGCAATTAGTGCATCAGATTATTATGCCTAAAGGCGGATCGGCTGGGCAGGGTCAGGGAGCCGGCTATAAAAATATTACAACAGGAGGAGGGACTGTGCATGAAGCCATTCGAAATGTCTCATTAGAAACGAAGCCAATATCAAGCGAACATCAGCGGATATTTTTAATAAATGAAGAAGTGATTAAAGAAACGCCCTTGGATACAGTCATTAATCAATTTATTAGAGATGATAAAACAAGAAGAAGCTTATACATATTTCTTACGGAAGAACCTGCATCAGAGCTTTTATCAGTTAAAACAGATAAAGAAATTCCATCTAATATTATCTATGAACTCACAGAAAATCGAAAAAAAACAAATAAAATTTTACCTCCGCTCAAGCTTGGTGAAGCATCTGCCCGCCTGCAGTCTGAAGGAAGCTTTGCCATTCAGATTGCAGGTTTAGAAAAGGGCAATATAAAATTAAAGGGTGCAGGGGTAATCAACAATGGAAAACTGGTAGGTGAAAACTTAACAGAAGAAGAAGTATCCGCCCTCTCCTGGCTTAATGGGTCAGTAGAAGGAGGTACAGTTGAAGCAATTCATCATGATCAGCCATTCGGCTTTGAAGTGATTAAATTAAGAAGTAAAAAGATAAAGACGAAGATTAAGAATGGACGACTATTCATCGATATTTTTATGAGAGTAGAGGGCAGATTAGCGGAGGATTGGTATGGAAAAGAGAATTCTTTCGATAAAGGGTATCAAAAAGGAATTGAAGAAATCGTGGGAAAGACAATTGAAAAGGAGGTGAATGACTTAATTTATAAACTGCAGCACGACTATAAGACAGGCGTAGCCGGGTTATATCAATATGTTAAAAATCAGCATCCTGCCTACTGGAGAAAGTATGGAAAACAGTGGGATGAAAAATTCAGCGAATCAGAAATCACATATAATGTAAGAATTGATAAAATGGATTTTGGAACAAAAGGTTCTTCGCAATGAGGCTGAAAAGCCAATATCTCCCTCATTTTCAAAAGCTTATTAACAAACACATATAATACCTTTATAATTATTACATAATAAGCAGAGGGAGCTGTAAGACATGAAATGGACATCAGAAGACACAGACATGTTTCTTCAATCAAAAGAATATGTAGATACTGCCATTATCCCGCTTGTGCAAATCGGATTTGGTGATAATCTGAAATCTTTGGCGGCAGAGGGAGAATATACTTCGCTGATTACAGAAGATCTGGAACGCCAGCTAAAGGGAAGAATCTTTATGCTTCCAGCCTGCACTTACATATCCGGACAAATGCATGACAGAGAAAAAACAATTTTACAATGGTACCATGAATTAAAGGACAATTTCAAACACATTTTTTTCGTGACGAGTGATGAATCATGGAGAAATGAAGGCGGAACGCTTAAGGACAGCGTAATCTATCTTCCTCCAATTCCTATGGAACATATGGACGAGTCCCTGAAAAGGAAGATGATTGAGGATCAAGTAAGTCAAATTTTGAACATTTTCTTACAATCCTGGAGGGTTTCATAAAAACCCTTACATTTTTAAAGTTCCAAAAAAGGATAATATTGACCTTACTGGAAGATTGATATATCATGAGATTGTCCTAGTTTTATATGGTTTTATCGTATGTCCTGACGGACTTCAGCTTAAGATAGAGGGGGGAAAATGATGAGCGAGAAAAAACATCGGGTTTCAAGACGGCAATTTCTCAACTATACACTGACTGGTGTAGGCGGTTTCATGGCTGCGGGTATGCTTATGCCAATGGTTCGCTTTGCGCTCGACCCTGTACTTGGAAAGGTCGAAGAACAAGACCTTGTACAAGTAGTGAGTGTTGATGAAATTACGAACGAACCAACGCGTTTTAACTTTAAAATCAAACAAGTTGATGCTTGGCACAAGTCCGAAGAACCTAGATCGGCTTGGGTATTTAAAACGGAAAAAGGGGATATTGTTGCACTTTCTCCTGTCTGTAAGCATTTAGGATGTACAGTTAACTGGAATAGTGATCCATCTAATCCAAACAAATTTTTCTGTCCATGCCATTATGGCTTATATGACAAAGACGGCACAAATGTTCCTGGAACACCGCCGCTTGCTCCGCTTGATGTATTCAAGAGTGAAGTGAAAGATGGATTTTTGTATCTTGGTTCGGCTAAACCGCGAAAGGAGGCGTAATCAGTGTTAAACAAGATTTATGACTGGGTTGATGAACGTTTGGATATTACGCCGATGTGGCGGGATATAGCTGACCATGAAGTGCCAGAGCACGTAAATCCTGCGCACCATTTTTCAGCATTCGTATACTGCTTTGGCGGTCTGACGTTCTTTGTAACCGTTATTCAAGTTTTATCAGGCATGTTTTTGACGATGTACTATGTTCCCGATATTAAAAATGCATGGGAATCTGTTTATTATCTGCAAAATGAAGTCGCTTTCGGACAAATTGTCCGCGGCATGCATCACTGGGGAGCGAGTCTCGTTATCGTTATGATGTTCCTACATACACTGCGGGTATTTTTCCAGGGTGCCTACAAAAAACCTCGTGAACTTAACTGGGTAGTTGGCGTTTTAATTTTCTTCGTTATGTTAGGGTTGGGCTTCACAGGTTATTTATTGCCTTGGGATATGAAAGCGCTATTTGCCACAAAAGTTGGTCTTCAAATCGCTGAAGCAACACCGCTTATCGGCACTCAAGTAAAAACATTGCTTGCAGGCCATCCGGAGATCGTCGGTGCACAGACATTGACGCGTTTCTTTGCCATCCATGTGTTCTTCCTGCCGGCAGCTTTATTTGGATTAATGGGAGCTCACTTCATCATGATCCGCAAGCAGGGTATATCTGGACCTCTATAAAATAATCGATGAGATAATAACCGCAAGTGCATTCTAGTTCATTTGCGTAACTGCCAAAGAAGGAGGGGAAATCATGCATCGCGGAAAAGGGATGAAATTTGTTGGAGATTCACGTGTTCCAGCTGAAAGAAAACCGAATATTCCAAAAGATTATTCAGAATTCCCAGGTAAAACAGAAGCATTCTGGCCAAACTTTTTATTAAAAGAATGGCTTGTTGGCGCCGTTTTCCTGATCGGGTATTTATGTTTGACTGTGGCGCATCCATCGCCGCTTGAACGTGTTGCAGATCCTACTGACACTGGATATATTCCATTGCCGGACTGGTATTTCTTATTCTTATATCAATTGCTGAAATACACATATGCCGCAGGTCCTTATACTGTAATCGGGGCATTTATTATGCCGGGACTTGCATTCGGAGCATTGCTTCTGGCACCGTTTATTGACCGCGGACCTGAACGCAAGCCTTCGAAGCGTCCTGTAGCTGTGGGTATGATGCTGCTTGCTGTTGCAGCAACTATTTTCTTAACTTGGGAATCTGTTGCCTCCCATGATTGGGAAGCAGCTGCAGAGCAAGGAAAAATTAAAGCTGAAGCTGAAATTGATAAAGAATCAGAAGGCTACAAAATTTTCACTGAACAAACGTGTGTTTCCTGTCATGGCGATAACTTAGCAGGAGGAGCTGCCGGTCCATCTTTAGTGGATACAGGGTTAAGTCCTGAAGAAGTTGCAAAAATCGCAAAAGAAGGACAGGGCGGAATGCCGGCTGGCATCTTTAAAGGCACGGATGAAGAATTGAAAGTGCTTTCTGAATTTGTTTCAAGTGTAACAGCAAAATAAGTGAAAAGCTGACCAAAAAGTCAGCTTTTTTTCTACGTTTAAGGATAGACCATATTTGAGAATGAAAGTAGTTGAACAAAGATGAAGTGGTTTCAATACCTTCTTGTTAAACGGCCTTTTTTGTTTATGATGTTCACCGTTAACTTGTTTGGAACAATCTATGGGTATTACTGGTACCGGTACCAGCTGTACGAGACACCGGCTATTTTTTTGCCGTTTGTTCCTGACAGTCCAACAGCTAGCCTGTTTTTCACTATCGTCATGCTTGGTTTTTTATTTAAGAAAAATCTCCCCCTTATTGAAGCACTTGCCATCATTACCCTCTTTAAATACGGGATATGGGCTGTTGTGATGAACCTGCTGGTGCTTAATGAGACAGGTGTTCTCGATCCGGTCGGCTATATGCTCATTCTTTCTCATCTTGGGATGGCTGTACAGGGTCTTCTGTATGCGCCTTTCTACAGATTCAAGGCGTGGCATTTAGCTGCTGCTGCTGTATGGACTCTGCATAATGAGATTATAGACTATGTATTTGGCATGATGCCTAAATACAGTGTTCTGATGAATTATTTGCCAGAAATCGGATATTTCACATTTTGGCTGAGCCTTTTCTCCATTTATCTCGCATACTATTTTGTCGTCAGAAAGAATTCACTGAAACTAAATCTACTGTAACTGCAGACCGCCTTTTGATGTTTGTTTAAAAAGGTGGTCTAACCTTGTCCACTTTTTCATACTTTTTTAGTAGAAGCTGTAGGAGGGACAAGGATGAAAAAAAGAATGATCGTGATGGCAGTTTTCGTTGTTCTGATAGTCGCACTGCCGTATTGGGTTTTAGCAGACCATCATGCTGAACACACGGATAAATGGGACGATTTAAATAAACTCACCGATACAGCTCTTCAGCTGTCAAAGCAAAATCGTTTTGAAGAATCACATCAGCTTATTGATTATTTTCAAAGAGAGTTTGAGAAGGCTGTTAAAGGTGACGGCGGAATTTCAGCGAGAGATATTCGAACGATATCAGCATCACAGCTGACAGCAGCGAAAATGCTGGAGGAGAATGGCATCACTCCTGATGAGAAGGTAAGAGCGCTTATTCAGCTTAGACTGGTGGTTGATGCGGCAGCATCGGAACATCAGCCTCTATGGAGCTCAATGGAAGTGCCTGTCATGTCTGCTTTTTCTCTGGTGAAAGCGGATGTTGAAAGCGGGGATCATCAGTCTTTTCAGCAGAACTGGGCTGAATTCGTCTCGCTTTATGAAACCGTTTATCCAAGCATGATGATGGATCTCGACTCAGATCAGCTTAAAAGAATGGAAGCACATAAATCCGTAGTAGAAGATGCTATTTTCACTCAAATACCGGTAGATTCTCAAGTGAATCAGCTTTCACTGATGGAGGAGGAATTGCAGAATTTGTTTAATCGCGTAAAAGAAGATGAAGCTGATCCTTCATTATGGTGGGTCATGATATCAACCGGCAGCATCATCTTTATGTCACTTACTTATACGGGATGGAGAAAGTACAAAGGCGAAAAAGAGAAAATGAATCGTGAACGTGATATGAACAAATAAAAAGCCTCCGGAAGAGAGGCTTTTTTGGTTTATTCTTATAAGCTACCTGTGAATGGGATTCTTATCCGCATCTAATGTAAATCCTTCACCAAGCACATCATGCACATCGCTGACAGCGACAAATGCATGAGGGTCAACTGAGTTTATGACCATTTTAAGCCGGACAATTTCGTTTTTGCCGACTACACAATACAACACGTTGCGGTCCATCTTAGTGAAAGATCCCTGCCCTTTTAATATGGTTACACCGCGGTCCATCTCAACCATGATTCTGTCAGCTATTTCCCCGTTGTGTTCTGATATAATGGTCGCTCCTTTGGCGGCATAGGCACCTTCCTGCATAAAGTCAATGACTTTCGCTGCAATAAATACCGCAACTAATGTATACATCGCTTCTTTATAGGATAAATAAGTGACAAGAGAGAGGGCAATGACGACAAAATCGAACATGAACATCGTTTTGCCCATGCTGACGCCTTTATATTTATGTACAAGCCTGGCGATGATGTCTACTCCTCCGGTTGTACCTCCGTATCTGAAGATGATTCCGAGTCCGACACCGATAAATACCCCTGCAAATAAAGCTGCAAGAGTCAGATCGTCTTTTAGCGGCATATAAATCTGGAAACGCTGAAACACCCAGAGAAAAACCGATAATGCGACAGTACCGATAATGGTATAGAGGAAGGTTGTCCTGCCAAGCAGCCTCCAGCCGATGAAAAAGATCGGAATGTTCAGCACGAGATTTGAAATGGATGGATCAATATCGAAAATAAAATATAAAAGCAGGGTAATTCCGGTAAAACCGCCTTCAGCCAAATTGTTCTGCATGTTAAAATGAACTAAACCAAATGCAAATATAGCTGAACCAAGTAATATAAAGAAAATATTTCGTATTTTCAGTTGATTGAACATGCTGTACATCATCCTCTGCTCTAAGTCTTAGCGATAATATTATAGATGATGGAAACAAAAGGTGCAATCTGAGCCTGTGTGACGACCTAAAAATTTGTCAAAAAGGCGCTGACCCGCTAACATGGAAAGGAATAAAGGTGAGGTGAGGATCATGGACAATAAAACGATGAAAGAGCTCCAAAAAGAAGTTGACGACTATATTGGGCAATTTAAAGAAGGCTACTTCAGTCCGCTTGCCATGATGGCGAGGCTAACAGAAGAAATGGGCGAACTCGCCCGTGAGATAAATCATACATACGGTGAAAAACCAAAAAAGCAGACAGAACAGGAAAAAAAGATCGAGGAAGAAGCGGGCGATATTTTATTTGTGTTAATATGCCTTGCCAATTCTTTAAATATTGATCTTGAAGAAGCACATAACCTTGTAATGAAAAAATTTAATACAAGAGACAAAGACCGCTGGACCAAAATTGATTCTTAAGGAGAAACAGATATGGAGACAATCAAAATTGTTATTGCAGGACCTAGGGGAAGAATGGGAAGAGAAGCTGTTAAACTTGTGGAAGAGACGGAACACTTCTCACTTGTGGGTGTCATTGATCATAAATTTGAAGGACAAAAGCTCAGTGGATTAGATGATTTTAAAAGCAATGCCATGATCTACACGGATATTGAGAAATGCTTTTCTGAAACGAATCCGGACGTTTTAATTGATCTGACAACACCTGAAATCGGGAAAATACATACGAAGAAAGCGCTTGAATATGGAGTAAGGCCTGTTGTTGGGACGACTGGATTTTCCGATGCCGATTTAAAGGAACTTGAAGAGCTGACAGAAGACAGAGGAATTGGTGCCATTATCGCGCCGAACTTTGCCATTGGAGCAATATTAATGATGAAATTTTCACAAATGGCTGCAAAATACTTCAGTGATGTAGAAATCCTTGAAATGCATCACGATCAAAAGCTTGATGCACCTTCTGGCACAGGACTGAAAACAGCCGAAATGATTTCCGCTGTGAGAGAGGCAAAAGAACAGGGCCATCCAGACGAAAAAGAAACATTAGCGGGAGCACGGGGAGCAAATTATCAGGGAATTCATGTCCACAGCATCCGCCTGCCAGGGCTTGTCGCTCATCAGGAAGTCTTGTTTGGAGGGGACGGGCAGACATTATCCATCCGTCATGATTCTTTTAACCGGGCATCCTTCATGTCAGGGGTAAAATTATGCGTGGAGCAAATTATGAAACTGGATGTATTGGTTTACGGGCTTGAAAATTTAATCGACTAAAGGGGAATGTCTGATGAATATTGCACTCATAGCTCACGATAAGAAGAAAAATGATTTAATTCAATTTACGATTGCATATAAAGGGATTCTTGAGAAGCACAAGCTGTATGCAACAGGAACGACCGGTTTTAAAGTTTCTGAAGCAACAGGACTTAGTATTCACCGTTTTCAATCAGGTCCTCTTGGCGGCGATCAGGAAATTGGAGCGTGCATTGCCAACAATGCCATGGATATGGTCATCTTTTTCAGGGATCCGCTTACTGCTCAGCCGCATGAGCCTGATGTTACAGCCCTTATTCGTTTATGTGATGTATATGCCGTTCCGCTTGCGACAAACATGGGAACTGCTGAAATCCTAATCCGCGGACTTGAACGCGGTGATTTGAAATGGAGATCAATTGTAAATGACAAAGAAATCGAAGACGACTATGGAAAAGAGTAAGCTTGATATCCTTGCCTTTGGAGCTCATCCTGATGATGCTGAAATCGGAATGGGAGGAACTCTTGCAAAATACGCGGAGCAGGGCTTCAAAATTGGCATTTGCGATTTAACAGAAGCAGAGCTGTCATCCAATGGTACTGTAGAACTAAGGCAGGAAGAAGCAGAACGTGCATCGAGTATACTAGGCATACATAAACGTATTTTTCTGAATCTGCCAGACAGGGGACTTTACTTAAAAGAACAATATATCGAAAAGATTGTATCAGTCATCCGGGAATATAAGCCGCAGCTTGTGTTTGTACCCTGGTATGAAGACCGTCATCCCGATCACGGAAATTGCGCGAAATTGGTGGAAGAAGCAAGCTTTTCAGCAGGTGTAAAAAAAGTAAGCGAACCTAAAGGCTTTCCCCCTCATCGGGTAAACCGGCTATATTATTACATGATCAATGGATACCATAAGCCGGACTTTGTTGTCGATATAACAGATACAATGGACAAAAAGCTCTCTAGTTTAAGAGCGTATGAAAGTCAGTTTATTAAAAGTGATGCTTCTCTAATCACGCCATTAATTAATGGATACATAGAAAGTGTAGAGAGCAGGGAGCGCTTATTCGGCAAAGAGGCAGGCGTTAAATACGCGGAGGGATTTTTAACAAAATCCCCGATTCTGCTCAACAAAGATTTATTAGGGGACAGATTATGAAAAAATTAAAAATAGGCATAACCTGCTACCCGACAGTCGGCGGTTCAGGTGTGGTTGCGACGGAGCTTGGGAAAAAGCTTGCTGAAAAAGGACATGAGATTCATTTTGTCACAACAAGCAGGCCTTTCCGATTAAACAAAATGTATCACAATATTTTTTTCCATGAAGTAGAGGTCAATCAGTATTCTGTCTTTAAACATCCGCCGTATGATCTTGCCCTTGCAAGTAAAATGGCAGAGGTCGCAAAACGGGAAGAACTTGATTTGTTTCATGTTCACTACGCTGTGCCTCACGCGATTTGCGCGCACTTGGCCAAACAAATGACAGGTGATCACCTGAAGATTGTCACCACTCTGCACGGAACCGATATAACGGTTTTGGGACATGATTTATCCCTTTCGAATATGATCAAGTTTGGTATAGAAGCTTCTGATTCTGTTACAGCTGTTTCAAAAGCCCTTGCTGATCAAACCTATGACCTGCTGAACCCTGATAAAGAAATTCAGACGGTCTATAATTTTATTGATGAACGCATTTATCAAAAACAGGATGCTGCCCATTTGAAAAGCGAATATGGAATTTCAGAAGACGAAAAGGTCATCATTCATGTTTCAAATTTCCGGCAAGTGAAGCGTGTTCAGGATGTTGTCCGTGTTTTTGCGCGTGTTTTAGACAAAGTTAAATCAAAGCTTCTGCTTGTAGGCGATGGTCCTGAAATGACATCTATATGTAAATTGGTCAAAGAACTTGGAATCAAAGAAAACGTCCTCTTTCTTGGGAAACAAAATCACTTGGAAGAGTTATATTCAATCAGTGATTTGAAACTGCTATTATCTGAGAAGGAAAGCTTTGGGCTGGTTCTGCTAGAGGCAATGGCTTGCGGAGTGCCATGTGTGGCTACAAACATCGGCGGCATTCCTGAAGTCATAAAAGAGGGTATTTCAGGATTCTTATGTGATGTAGGGAATATTAAAGAAATTGCCGAAAAAGCAAGCTCCATATTGATGGATAAGCAGCTTTTTGAGCGAATGTCATCAGAGTCCGTGAAAATTGCACGGGAAGAATTTCATTCAAGCCTCATCGTGAAGCAGTACGAGGACCTTTACTACGGATTGCTGGATTCAGGTGAGCATGATGCATGAAGAATTCAAAGAGGCGCTTCCGGTGATCCGAAGGTTAAAAGAACATGGTTTTGAAGCCTATTTTGTAGGCGGTTCTGTCAGGGATCAGCTTCTTAAAAAGGAAATTAAAGATGTAGATATCGCATCTTCTGCAGCGCCGGAACAAGTGAAGGCTCTTTTTGAAAAAACCATTGATATTGGATCTCTTCACGGCACAATGATTGTGATTGTTAATGGCATCCACTATGAAATTACGACCTTCAGAACGGAGTCTGCATATGAAGACAACCGCAGACCAAGCGGTGTCAAATATGTTTCTTCCCTAAAAGAAGATTTGAAAAGACGGGATTTTACTGTAAATGCAATGGCTATGGATGAGGAAGGAAGAATTATTGATTATTTTCAAGGTAAAGAACATGCCGAAGCTAAGCTGATTACAACTGTCGGCAGTCCGCATGAGCGCTTTTCGGAAGATGCCCTGAGAATGATGAGAGCGGTGCGATTTGTAAGCCAGCTTGGATTCTCTTTAAGCAGAGATACGTATGAGGCAATCTGTAATAAAACGCATCTCCTTGAAAAAATTTCTGTCGAGCGAAAAACGGCTGAATTTGAAAAAATCATGGCTGGAGACGGAAGCGGGCAAGCTTTGAAGCTCGTTGCAGATACAGGCATCATTGATTACCTTCCTGGTCTAGAAGGGAAAAAACAGCAGCTGCTGAAAGCTTGTGCCCTCCCAATCAGCCGTTTGTCTTCAAATGAAGAACGATGGACAGCCATGCTTGATGTTTTGGAAATAAGCAGCATTGAAGCGTTTTTAAAAAGCTGGAAGCTTTCCAACCGTCAAATTGAGATGATTGCGAAAAATAGTTTTTATTTGCAAAAAAGGAAGAAAAGGGAATGGACAAGGCTGTCCGTTTATGAGGCAGGCTTGCATTGCACCCTTGAAGCAGAAGCTGTTTATTGTCTATTAATAGGGAAATCACTTACCTGCGGGAGAGAGGCAGAGCTAAAAGCACTTTACGGGAGTCTGCCGATTCACTCTAAAAATGAACTCGCGATCGGCGGAGCTGACCTGATGAAGATCAGCAGCCAAAAGCCAGGCCCTTGGATGGGCGAATTACTTAAAAAGATTGAGCTCGCCGTTGTGAACGATGAAGTCGAAAACAGCAAGGAAGCTATTAAGGAGATGTTAGCATCGTGCAATCTGATTTAAGAACACGATTGTTGCAGGCTTTTTCAGAAGCTGAAGGGGAATTTTTATCCGGCCAAAAACTAAGTGAAACTCTTGGCTGCTCAAGAACAGCAGTCTGGAAGCATATAGAAGATTTAAGAAGCGAAGGGTATGAACTTGAAGCTGTAAGGAAGCGCGGCTACAGAATCACTCAAAAACCTGATAAAATCAGCGGCAATGAAATTCAGCTTGGACTGAAGACAGAATTTATGGGCCGTCATATTCATTTTGAAGAGGTTGTTTCATCCACACAAAAAATTGCCCACTCATTAGCAGGGGATGGAGCAGAGGAAGGAACAATTGTCGTCGCGGATCAGCAGACAGGCGGAAGAGGCAGACTTGCCCGGGCGTGGTACTCTCCAAAGCAGACAGGCATTTGGATGAGCATGATCCTCAGACCGAAAATTCCGATTAACAAAACACCGCAGCTAACCCTGCTAACGGCTGTCGCCCTTATCCAGGCGATTGAAGAAGTAACAGGACTCACACCAGAAATCAAGTGGCCAAATGATATTATGATAAACGGCAAAAAGATTGTCGGCATTTTGACGGAACTCCAGGCAGAAGCAGACAGAGTCCATTCTGTCATCATCGGAGTAGGCATGAATGTCAATCACACGCTAGATCAGTTCCCGGAGGAACTGCAGGCAATTGCTACCTCCATTGCGGAAGAAACAGGAGAACCTGCTGACAGAGCTCAAGTCATTCAGGCCATCATGAAAAACTTCGAAAAGCTCTATACCAGCTATTTGATTCATGGGTTTAAACCTGTAAAGCTGCTGTGGGAAAGCTATGCCATCAGCCTGAATAAAGCTCTTATTGCAAGAACCCTCCATGGCACCATTCGCGGCCGTGCCATCGGAATCGATGATGAAGGTGTGCTCCTTCTTGAAACAGCCGAAGGCAAAATTGAAAAAATTTATTCTGCAGATATCGAAATACAGTCTTAAACATTTACTATTACGTTAAACAATAAAATGGTATCCCCTTTTATTTTCTGTTATAATTCTAGTCGGGTAGTATCCTTTATTGGAACTGCACCTGCACTTAGTTTTATCACATATTTTAATAAAAGTTCTGCCTTGATCCGGAATGCGGACTGGGACAGAGGGATGAAAAACCGGCTGGATACGATTTAGTATAATCCTTCTTCCTATTTGAAGAAGGTTTTTTCATGTCTTTTCGGTTATTAATTCCTCTGCAATTAATGGGAGGGAAAAAGATGAAAACAAGATTGGATTTTATGAAAATGAAGCAGCAGCATGAACCGATTGTGATGCTTACCGCATACGATTATCCTTCAGCTAAGCTTGCAGAAGAGTCTTTAGTGGATATGATTTTAGTCGGTGATTCCCTTGGCATGGTTGTACTCGGCTATGATTCTACTGTGCCGGTTACAGTCAGTGATATGATTCATCACACGAAAGCTGTTAAAAGAGGTGCACCTTCCACTTTCATTGTGACAGACATGCCGTTTATGTCCTATCACTTTTCAAAAGAACAAGCTCTAAAAAATGCAGCTGAAATTATGCAGCAAAGCGGGGCACATGCTGTAAAGGTTGAGGGCGCTGATGATGTGCTTCCAATTATTGAAGCGCTTACAGCGGCAGGAGTACCGGTTGTTGCCCATTTAGGCCTGACACCGCAGTCAGTCGGTGTGCTTGGAGGATATAAAGTACAGGCAAAAGATGCTGAAAGTGCAAAAAAATTAATGCATGACGCAAAACAGTGCGAAGATGCGGGTGCAATCGCTTTAGTGCTTGAATGTGTGCCTAGACAGCTCGCTTCAGAAATTTCAAATAAATTGACCATTCCTGTCATTGGAATCGGTGCAGGATCCGAAACAGATGGACAAGTGCTTGTTTATCATGATGTTCTCGGATACGGTGTTAATCGTGTGCCTAAATTCGTAAAACAGTACGCAAACATCGGCGGACAAATTACAACTTCTTTGAATGAATACGTTCAAGAGGTGAAAAGCAGACAATTTCCTGAACAAAAACATACCTTTACGATGAAAGATGAGGAACTTCAATCTCTTTATGGAGGAACACAAGCCTAATGAATATCATTACATCCATAAGAGAACTGCAGCAGACTATGAAAGAGCATAAAAACTCACAGCAGACAATTGGCTTTGTTCCGACAATGGGGTTTCTTCATGAAGGACATCTGAAATTAATGGATGAGGCAAGAAGCCAGAATGATATCCTGATTATCAGTATTTTCGTCAATCCTCTGCAATTTGGTGAGAATGAAGATTTTGATTCTTATCCAAGAAACATGGAGAGGGACACTCGTCTTGCCAAAGAGGCGGGTGCAGATTATATCTTTGCTCCATCTGTAAATGAAATGTACAAAGATGAGCCTTCCGTTACCGTCAGAGTGGAGAAGCGGACAGACGTATTATGCGGAAAATCAAGAGCAGGCCACTTTGATGGTGTAGCAACAGTGTTAACTAAGCTTTTTAATCTTATCGGACCAGACCGAGCGTATTTCGGGATGAAGGATGCTCAGCAGGTGGCGGTTGTCAGCGGGCTTATTTCAGACTTTCATTTCCCTGTTAAGCTTGTTCCCGTTCAGACTGTAAGGGAAAGAGACGGACTTGCTAAAAGCTCCCGCAACGTTTATTTATCAGAAGAAGAAAGGGAGCAGGCCCCGCATCTTTATAAAGCCCTGCAGGCAGGAAAAGATAGGATAATGAAAGGGGAGAGATCCCCGGCAGCTGTTGCTGAATCAGTATCATCCTATCTGTCGGATCATACTGATGGGGTAATTGACTATGTTGAAATCTATTCCTATCCTGAACTTGAGAACTTGGCGGAATTAAAAGGCAGCGTGATTCTCGCCGTTGCTGTCAAGTTTACAAAAGCAAGGCTGATTGATAATATAACAATCGAATTAAATTAAAGTGCAAAAAATTTTATATAGAGAAAAGCAGCGGAGGAGATCATAATGTATCGTACAATGATGAAGGGGAAAATTCACCGGGCAAGAGTTACAGAAGCAAACTTGAATTATGTAGGCAGCATCACTATTGATGAAGATATTCTGGATGCAGTTGATATGCTGCCTAATGAAAAAGTGCAAATCGTCAACAACAACAATGGTGCCCGGTTTGAAACATACATCATTCCTGGTCCTCGCGGGTCTGGCGTGGTGTGCCTGAACGGCGCAGCAGCAAGACTTGTACAGGAAGATGACGTTGTGATTATCATTTCATACGCATTAGTAGCGGAAGAGAAGGTCCTGAATCATGAACCTAAAGTGGCCATCATGAATGAAAAAAATCAGATTGTCGAACTTCTCGGCCAGGAACCTGCGGCAACCATCCTATAAATTTTTAAAAAATCCCCCGATTCTTTGGGGGATTTTGCTTTATAAGTGGTAAAATAACGTTATTGGTTTTTCGATTAATTGAGGTGTATCAAAATGAAACAAAGATTTGTGGTAATAGATGTTGAAACAACTGGAAATTCTCCAAAAAAAGGGGATAGGATTATTCAGCTTGCAGCCGTGGTGATTGAAAACGGCAAGGTGGCAGAGCGTTTTTCAAGTTTTGTCAATCCGCTTAAGCCAATACCGCTTTTTATTGAGCAATTAACCGGTATTTCAAACGAGATGGTAAAGGATGCAGCCCCATTTGAAGTTATTGCTGAAAAGGTTTCGTCTCTTTTAAGTGATGCTTATTTCGTGGCGCACAACGTTCATTTTGATCTTTCCTTTATACAAGAAGAACTCGAACGGAGCGGAATGCAGAGATTTACCGGTCCTGTACTTGATACAGTAGAGCTCTCAAGAATTGTTTTCCCTGGAGCTGACAGCTATAAATTATCTGAGCTGTGCGAAGAGCTGAACATCAAGCATGACAATCCCCATCGTGCTGACAGCGATGCTGAAGTGACAGGGGAACTGTTTATACATATTTTTAAAAAAGCAGCATGTCTGCCACCGGCCACCCTTCAAGCTCTGAAGCGTTTATCACGCTCTTTTATAAGTGATATTGAAGATGTTTTAGAGGATATCATTTCTGAGAGACAGCTTGATCTTAAAGAACCTGAACACATTGAGGTCTTTCGTTCAATTGCAATAAGAAAACAATCCAAAGACGTTCATGATGATAAGTTCAGCGGGATTAATGAAAATTTTAAGACCTTTTCAAGTCGGCTTATGAGCTGCGATGGACCAATTGCGGGGCAATTTGAGCAATATGAAATGCGGACAGAACAAGTGAAAATGATGAATGATATACATGAATCCTTTGTGTCGCATCAGCATGCTTTGATAGAAGCCGGTACAGGAACAGGCAAAACACTTGCTTATTTAATTCCTGCCATATTCCATGCAATGTTTGAGAAGAAACGTGTATTAGTCAGTACATATACAACCGCTCTGCAGCAGCAGGTCATGGCAAAGGAATTTCCGATACTTAAAAAAGCTGTCGATCAGCGGTTTCATATGGCGGTTCTTAAAGGGAAATCTCATTATTTATGTTTGCGGAAATTTGAAAAATATTTGAATGAAGATGATTATAATTACGATAATATATTAACGAAAGCACAGCTCTTAATATGGCTGACCGAAACAGAGACCGGGGATTTTGATGAACTTAATTTGCCGTCTGGGGGCAAATTGCTCTGGCAAAGACTTCATTATGATGAAAAATCATCAAATTCTGCTAAAAATCCATGGCTGTCGCGCTGCTTTTATAAAAGAGCATATGAAAAAGCCAAAAAAGCGGATGTTGTCATAACAAATCATTCCCTTTTGCTTTCAAGTATTTCGTCCTCAAGTGATTTTCTTGATGATATAGATGAAGTAATTATTGATGAAGCACATCATTTTGAGCGAATCGCATGCGAGCATTTAGGCACAAGGATGCACTATTTAACCTTGCAGGCTTTAACCAATCAGCTTGGAAACCTTTATACAGACGGTTTGCTCAGAAGAACACAGCATCTCTTTTCGAAAAATGGATTAAATGATGCCTTCATTGAAATGGATGTCATTATCAAACAGCTTGTTGAAGATAATGGAGTGCTGTTCAGCACCCTGCACAGCTATGTCCTTCAAAATGAAAAAGATGTGCAAACAAACAGAATCACTCACCGTTTTAAGCACAATCAAAAACAGACCAGAAAATGGCTGGCTATTTTAGAGGTTGCAGCCAGAGTGAAATTTCAGCTTCACGATTTGATGACAATCATGAATAAACAAAAAGAAGATTTTCACAAGATAAAAAATGAAGAAGAATCCTTTATTTTATATGAATATTTTGCCATTCTGAATAAATTTGCCGCTGCATACCAGGATTTGGACACACTTTTTTTCAAGGGAAAGAAAGAAGCTGTCAAATGGATTGAAATTGAGTCCCGCGGAGCAAAAAACGCTGTCAGTGTCTATTCACAGCCCGTTTCTGTATCAGAGCAATTAGCAGATGGGTTTTTCGCTGAAATGAAAAGCGTGATCCTTACATCAGCTACTTTGACTGTCGATCATTCTTTCGATTATATGATCAGAGAACTTGGTCTTACTGACTATTATCCAAAAACGCTGATGATTCAATCGCCATTTGTCTATAAAGAACAGGCGAAGTTGATGATTCCTTCAGATTTTCCATCCGTGCAGCATGTGACGCTTGATGAATATACGTCAGCTATAGCAAAAAATGTTTCAGCGATTGCCAAAGCTACAAAAGGCAAGCTGCTCGTATTGTTTACTGCCTACGATATGCTGAAAAAAACGCAGCAGCTGTTAAAGGCTGATTCTGAACTGGAAGATTTTATGATTATGGGTCAGGGAGGCGGCAGCATTTCAAAGCTGACGAAAAACTTCAGGCAGTTTGACCAGGCTATTCTTCTCGGAACGAGCACGTTTTGGGAAGGCATGGATTTTCCAGGTGATGAATTGACAACTCTGATCATCGTGAGACTTCCGTTTTCACCTCCTGATGATCCAGTAGTTGCAGCAAAATGCGAACAGATCACAAAGCAGGGGAAGAATGCTTTTTATCAGTATTCATTGCCTGAAGCGATCCTTAAGTTCAAACAGGGCTTCGGCAGACTTGTCAGAACAGAAAGGGATAAAGGACTGCTCTTTGTGTTTGATAAACGGATTATAGAAGCAAAGTACGGCAGGCACTTTATTGCATCTCTTCCGCCGATTGACGTCCATGTGGAGCCGATGGAGAAGCTTCATGATGAAATTCTCCGCTGGAATCATAAGGAAACCGGCACAGATGCGAACTAGCTTTATCAGCCCGGAAAATTGTATATTCTGCAATCATGAATCAAATGAAAAAAAGCCTGTGTGAGCAGCACAGGCAATGGTGTGGGTAGGAGAAAATTTATTTTCACTAATTGATAATGATACTGTTATAATGGGTACATAAAACAACAACTTGTTGTCTGTATTTGTTAGTGTTGCCCTTTGCGGCGGACATATAAGTTACAATTTTTGTTTTTGCATAGGAGGAATAGGCCGTGGAAAGTAAAATCGAGATTTTATCAACCGTAACAGTAGAACATTCAGATGACCTCTATAAAATAGTCGATGGCTTAAATCGGACATTGAAAAGAGAAAATCTGATGTTTGGGCTTGCGCTAGATCAGGATGATAAAAATAAAGCCGTATTTACGATTTACAGAACGTAGGGATTTAAATCATGGGAAAAAAAATAATCATTACAGCAAGTGCTGCCGCCGTTTTTCTGCTTGTATCACTCGGAGTTTTCTTAAACGTATATCATTCTGCGATGGCTCAAAAAAACGATGGCCATGAAGAAGCGATTGACAGGGCATTGAAAGAAACAGACCTGAAAAATGCCGAAAGTGTTGAAACGTTTAACGGTCTTAAACAGTTTTACGTGATAACAGGCTTGAATAAGTCCGACAAAGCTGTTTACGTATGGGTTCCTGAGAACAGGAAGGAAAAGCCCGTGCTGAAACTTGCCGCAGATGGCATAACTGAAAAAAAGGCACTGGAAATTGTAAAAGCAGAACAAAATCCTGTAAAAGTGATAAGCGTCAAGCTTGGAATGGAAAAGAATGTTCCGCTTTGGGAAGTAAAATATATTGACGATCAAAATCGTTATACATATGATTTAATCAATTTCAGCAATGGTGAACTTAGAAAGCATATCGCCATTAAAAAATAGGGGGACACATCCATGAAATTAGCCGATAGAGTATCTGCATTAACACCTTCATCCACTTTAGCGATCACGGCAAAAGCAAAAGAGCTGAAAGCCGCAGGACATGATGTAATTGGACTTGGAGCAGGAGAACCTGATTTTAATACACCACAGCATATCATTGATGCTGCTGTTCATTCAATGAATGCTGGACAGACAAAATACACGCCTGCAGGCGGACTTGCAGAGCTGAAAAAAGAAATCATCGGCAAGTTTCAAAAAGACCAGCACCTTTCGTACAAACCGGGTGAAATTATCGTCTGCACAGGTGCAAAGCATGCACTATATACACTTTTTCAAGTTCTTCTCAATAAAGGAGACGAAGTGATCATTCCTTCTCCATATTGGGTAAGCTATCCTGAACAAGTAAAGCTTGCTGACGGAGTGCCTGTATATGTGAATGCGCTTGAAGAAAATCAGTTTAAAATGACGCCTGACCAGCTAAAAGCAGCGATCACTGACAAAACGAAGGCCGTCATCATCAATTCTCCAAGCAATCCAACCGGGATGCTTTACTCAAAAGAAGAGCTTGAAGAACTTGGAAACATCTGTATCGAGCATAATGTGCTGATTGTTTCAGATGAAATTTATGAAAAATTGATTTACGGCGAGCATTCTCATGTATCTATTGCTGAGATTTCTGAGAAATTCAAGCAGCAAACAATCATCATAAACGGTGTCTCAAAATCCCATTCCATGACGGGATGGAGAATTGGATATGCTGCCGGAAATGAGCAAATCATTAAAGCAATGACAAATCTTGCAAGCCACAGCACATCTAATCCGACATCCATTGCCCAATATGCATCAATCGCAGCATATGCGGGATCACAGGAACCGGTTAAAGAGATGAGAATAGCATTTGAAGAACGGCTGAACATTATTTATGACAAGCTAGTTTCAATTCCTGGAATTACTTGCTTAAAGCCTCAGGGAGCTTTTTATCTTTTCCCTAATGCAAAACAGGCGGCAGAAAATACAGGGTTTGCAAGTGTAGATGACTTTGTAGAAGCATTGCTTGAAAAAGAAAAAGTGGCGATTGTCCCGGGTTCTGGCTTTGGGGCTCCTGACAACGTAAGACTTTCCTATGCAACTTCTCTTGATACACTTGAAGAAGCTTTGGTCAGAATTGACCGATTTGTAAAAGAAAACAGTGTTCACTAATAAAGGCTCGATCCGTATACTTTCTCGCTTTAAGATTAAGTGTTTAAAACCTAAAGCGGTACGGATTGGAACGAGCAATATTTAGCATCAAAACAAGAAATCAGCTTTAATTTGAGCCGTCATTTGACGGCTCACATTTATGTTTGAATGAAGCATGCAACAAATGTATAATAGCAATTACGTACATATAAAATGATCCGGTTTTTGGAGGGAACAATTACGTGAAAACAACCATTAAAGAAGTAAGCAAATTTGTAGATAAAGAAGTAACAATCGGCGCTTGGATCGCAAATAAACGTTCCAGCGGCAAAATTGCCTTTTTGCAATTGCGGGACGGCACTGGCTTCATCCAGGGCGTAGTCGTAAAAGCGGAAGTAGCTGAAGAAGTATTCCAAACTGCAAAATCAATCACCCAGGAATCTTCCATCTATGTAACAGGTATAGTCAGAGTGGACGAGCGTTCTCCGTTTGGATATGAGCTTGGGGTGACAGGAATTGAAGTTATTCATGAATCTGTAAACTATCCAATTACGCCAAAAGAACACGGCACAGAATTTTTAATGGATCACCGTCATTTATGGCTGCGTTCGAAGCGTCAGCATGCCGTGATGAAAATCAGAAATGAAATCATCCGTGCAACATATGAGTTCTTCAACAAAGAAGGTTTCTCAAAAGTTGATCCGCCAATCTTAACAGGCAGCGCTCCTGAAGGGACTTCAGAGCTTTTTGCTACGAAATATTTCGATGAAGATGCTTATCTTTCTCAAAGCGGTCAGCTTTATATGGAAGCTGCAGCAATGGCACTTGGAAAGGTTTTCTCATTCGGACCGACGTTCCGTGCTGAAAAATCAAAAACAAGACGCCACTTGATTGAATTTTGGATGATCGAGCCTGAGATGGCTTTTTATGAATTCGAAGACAACCTGGTTGTACAGGAGAATTATGTTTCTTATATCGTCCAAAGCGTTCTTGAAAACTGCAAGCTTGAACTGACAACACTTGGACGTGATACAGCGAAACTTGAACAAATCAAGGCGCCTTTCCCAAGAATCTCCTATGACGACGCCATTAAATTCTTGAATGAAAAAGGATTTGATGACATTAAATGGGGCGATGATTTTGGTGCTCCGCATGAAACAGCTATCGCAGAAAGCTTTGATAAACCGGTATTCATTACGCATTACCCGACAGGCATTAAGCCTTTCTACATGCAGCCAGCTCCTGACCGTGATGACGTCGTCCTCTGTGCAGACTTAATCGCACCAGAAGGCTACGGGGAAATTATCGGCGGATCACAGCGCATTCACGATCACGAACTTCTTAAGCAGCGCATTGAAGAGCACGATCTATCTCCGGAAGCATACCAGTGGTACCTGCAGCTCCGTGAATTCGGTTCTGTTCCGCATTCAGGATTCGGCCTTGGCCTTGAGCGCACAGTTGCCTGGATCAGCGGCGTAGAACACGTACGCGAATCCATTCCGTTCCCGCGTTTGCTTAACAGATTATATCCATAATAATAAATGTGAGTCTCCTTGATAGGAGGCTCACATTTTGTTTTCATGCTCGCAGCAGCAGGTTTAAATTTCCTAGTTTTTATAAATAAGGGAGCCGGACAGGCGGTTCCGCTTTTCCATGAAAGTCCATCACCGTTTTTCTGCTTAGACATGTTATACTATTTTAGGTGAGGTGACTCGTTATGAATAAAGAGCAATTTGTTAACATGCAAGAGCAGGGTACGCTGTCTGTGCCTGCAGCATTAATTATGCATTATCATCAAATCGGAGTAAAAGAAGAGGAGCTTGTTTTGCTTCTTCAAGTCAATCTCCATCTTCAAAACGGAAATCAGTTTCCAACTCCCAGTGAATTATCAAGCCATATGTCCGTTTCTGTATCTTCATGTACATCCCTTCTCAGAAGCTTGCTGCAAAGAGGATTTATAGACATTGAGGAATATGAGCAAGCTTCCATCAAATACGAACGGTACTCTCTGAAACCTCTTTGGAGCAAAATATATGATTTTATGCTGATGAAAGATGACAAAAAAGCAGAAGAAAAACAGCAGCAGGAAAACGTGAATTTATACCCGGTATTTGAAAGTGAATTCGGAAGGCCTCTTTCACCGTTTGAAGTTGAAACACTTTCTATTTGGATGGATCAGGATTATCATGATCCAATGATCATAAAAGCAGCTTTGAAAGAAGCCGTCATATCAGGTAAACTAAACTTCAGATATATTGACAGAATCTTATTTGAGTGGAAGAAAAATGGAATCCGGACAATCGATCAGGCGCACAATTACGGCAAGCGATTCCGGCAGCAGCAATCAGAGCCCCAAAAGCAAAATCAATCAGATGAAGAATATAAACGAAAAGTGCCGTTTTATAATTGGCTGGAAAGTTAAACTTATAAAAAGATGTTTACAAACAATAATTAAACAGGTGATCGCATGCTGAATATGAAACAAATCAGAGAAGTACTTGATACAATCGGTGAGCTGTTTCCTGATGCACATTGTGAGCTGAATCACAGCAACCCTTTTGAACTTGTCATCGCAGTTGCCCTGTCTGCACAGTGTACAGATGTCCTGGTCAATAAAGTGACGAAACAGCTTTTTGAAAAATATAAAACGCCTGAGGATTATCTGGCTGTGCCGATTGAAGAACTGCAAAATGACATCAGATCGATTGGCTTATATCGCAATAAGGCGAAAAACATTCAAAAACTGTGCGTCCTTCTTATAGAAGAATATGGGGGAGTTGTGCCAAAGGACAGAGACGAACTGACAAAGCTTCCTGGTGTTGGCCGCAAAACAGCCAATGTCGTGGTGTCTGTTGCTTTTGGCGTTCCTGCTATTGCAGTTGATACACACGTTGAGAGAGTCAGCAAGAGACTTGCTATATGTAAATGGAAAGACTCCGTAATGGAAGTGGAAAAAACACTTATGCGGAAAGTGCCGGCTGAAGAATGGTCGCTTACTCACCACCGCCTCATCTTTTTTGGAAGATACCACTGTAAAGCGCAGGCACCTAAATGCACGGAATGCCCGCTCCTTCACATGTGCCGTGAAGGACAAAAAAGAATGAAAAAAGGAACGGTGCGAAATGCAGCGATTGATTAATCTGCCAGATGCCTTTAAGGCTGAGCCGTTTTTTAGCAAGGATGACTTAACAATCCTGCTGAATTCTGCGGGAACAGCGGAAGAAATAATCAAAGCAAATCCCCTATATTTTGATATTTTCTATAAGGCGAATATGCCTATTGATTTTTATCCTTGGAAAAATCCAGAATTAAGCATCCGAATCCTGGAAGATGAATGGCTGTCAATAAAAGAGACAATCAAAAGCGGGATCTCATCGAATAGAAGGAAAGCTGATAAAGGACAAATGATTAAAGGAATCTCCATTTTGATCTGTATGATTCATTGGAGCAATGATATTCCAGTCCATCATCTTCATATAGAGGGTTATGATTTAACATCGTTTGCTGCAAAACCGGTCAATTTGTCTGAAAGACTGATGTATGTGCTTTTAAAACCGGAACAATTCCATTCTTTTATTCAGCTCGATCAGCTTATTGAAGAAACAGCTAAACAATATCATAAAAAAAGGGCTATGAGCATCCGAACTAAATAAAACGCAAGGGTCCATTTTGGGTCCTTGCGTTTTTATATGAATGAAATGATGACATTCTCATTTTTCAGAATCATAAAAAACCCCTCTGCCGAAGCAGAGGGGTTTCTATCGTTAATCTCAATCACCTTCACCATTGTCATTTCCGCCATTTCCGTTTCCATTCCCATTATTTCCATTCCCGTTGCCAGAAGGATTTGTTGGAGGAACTGGAACAATCGGGGTGCTTGGTTCTTCAGGGGTTTCACCTTCACCAGGCTCCCCTTCGCCGCCTTCGTCTCCCTCATCATCACCATCGCCAGGTTCTTCTTCACCAGGAGGCTGTTCACCTTCACCAGGAAGTCCTTCACCAGGAAGCTCCTCGAGAGGAGGCAATTCACCTTCACCTGGTTCTTCAGCAGGCGGTTCTTCTGGTTCAACAGGCTCTTCAATAACGGCTTCGGGAACTTTTAAAACCGCTGCTGCAGAATCACTGCGGTTTGAGCCGTCATCGTCGCTTACTGCGGTTACGTAGAATTTATACGTCGAACCGGCAGCGGCATTTGGAATCACCATACTTGTATCTTTAGTAGTATTGATCACTTGTGCTGGACCTTCATCGACAGATTGGCTGATCTCAAAGGATACAGCGTCTTTTAAGTCATCTTTATAGTCCCAGCTGAGTGTAATCTGATTGCTTGCTTGATCATAATCCACTTTAAAACCGGATGGCTTCGCAAGACGTTTGTATTGCTCAGAAACTTTAGTAGGCTCTGTTCCTTTTACAAAATACTCGCTGATTTTTTTGCTGTCAGGAGTAAATTTGCTTGCAAGCTTCGGAGGATTTGAACCATTTTCAACCGTTACACTTATAACGGAATTCGGTTTTTTAAAGTCTTTGCCATCACCGCTTGAAACTTCTGAAATTACTTCTTTAAAGATTTTTTTTGCAAGCTGCTGATCTGTTTTTGTTAAGTGCATTTTTTCATCGTTTTTCATATATCCAGTCCATACAGCTGCTGAGTATTCAGGTGTGTAGCCTACAAACCAGCTGTCTTTGGCACCGCCGGCAGGAACGTTGTATCTTGCTTTGTCTTCTTCAGAGAAGTTCGTTGTTCCAGTTTTTCCTGCTACTGTAACACCAGGGACCCGGGCAGCTGTACCTGTGCCTTCTTCAACAACTGAGATCATCATATCAGTTGTCATGTAAGCTGTATAATCACTCATGGCAGCTTCAGGCTCAGGAGATAGGTCGATTTCTGTGCCATCGCTCAGAACCACTTTCGTTACAGCGTGAGGCTCTGTATAGATCCCGTTATTTCCGAATGCAGCAAATGCTCCTGCCATATGAAGAGGGGAGACGCCGGTATCAAAACCGCCAATAGAATAGGCTTCCGGTATTTCTTCTTCGAGCGGAATGCCAAGACCTGCTGCAAAGTCCCGTGCTTTATCAACACCGACCTCCTGCATAGCTTTTAGTGCAGGAATATTGCGTGATTGTGCGAGAGCATCACGAATAGACATTTGTCCTTTATATCCTCTGTCAAAGTTATTGATTTTGACGCCATTTGAGTAAGTATAAGGTTCGTCTTTAATTTGTTCATACGTTGACCATTTTAAGTATTCGATTGCCGGACCATAATCCAGAACCGGCTTAATCGTTGAACCTGGCTGTCTTCTCGTATCAATTGCATAGTTGAAGTCCCCGACATTCTGATTGCGGCCTCCGCCGATTGCACGGATTTCGCCTGTTTCTGTATCAATAAGGGTTAGCCCGGCCTGGAAGTTGTCATCAGGATAGCCGATCTCACTTCCATTCAGTAATTCTTCAACATAATTTTGGGCATCTGTATCTATTGTTGTATATATTTTTGCGCCTGCTGAACTTGCATCAATGTCTGTTTTATCTTTTACTTCTTCAATAACTTGCTCTATATATGCACTGTAAGGATTCGATTTTTCTCTTTCTGGGACGACCGTTGACTGTACAGGCACTTTCTTAGCTTCTTCTGCTTCTTGTTCAGTAATGAAACCTTGTTTGACCATTAAGTTAAGAACGATATTTCTTCTTTTTTCAGCTGACTCCGGATTTTTTCTCGGATCAAAATTTGTAGGGCTCTGCGGAATCCCAGCGAGCATTGCAGCTTCATGCAGTTCAAGGTCCTTTAGCTCTTTTCCGTAAAATCCTTCTGCCGCTTTCCCGACACCATAGTATTGAGGATGGTAATAGATTTTGTTTAAGTACATTTCCAGGATTTCATGCTTTGAATATTTCTGCTCTAATTGAAAAGCGAGCCAAAGTTCCTGTATTTTTCTAGTGATTGTTTTTTCATGTGTGAAAAAGGAATTTTTAATTACCTGCTGTGTGATCGTACTGCCGCCCTGTGAGCCGAAACCCTGTGTGAAGTTCGCTATTACAGCTCCGCCGAGACGGATGACATCTACGCCGCTGTGCTCGTAAAAACGGGCATCCTCAGTTGCAAGGACGGCTTCTTCTAATCTTTTGGGAATATCATTATAAGATATATAGGTTCGTTTTTGGGCTCCAACTTCCGATATTTCATTGCCTTCTTTGTCATAGATAGTAGAAGAGTAGGAATCCTTTAATTTTTTCTCATCAAGCTTCGGGGCGCCTGCAGCAATTACTGCAAAAGTAACTCCGCCTGCAATCAGGCCAATCAGACCGACGGAAACTAAGATGAACAGGATGCGCTTAAAAAGAGAGCCTCGCTCTGGTTTATTTGGTTTTTTGTTTTTGCTTTTACTTGTTTGCGCTAACGCTTTTCTGCGTTCTTCACGGCTTTTATATTGATCTGACATTGCTTTTTCCAACCTTTCATTTTACAAAATCCGCTTCACTTAAGGATTATAGAAAATAGAGTTTTTCCAATACCTTAATATAATCAATTCTGGGCTGATAGCCAAGCGGAATGGGGTGGGATGTTACTTCTATTTCTTTTTTTGTGATCGACTTTCTTCCGCCGTTTTCTTTTCTCTCCCAAAATTCAAGAAGAATGGCCGCTTCCATTAGGTAAAATGTTTGGAAGGCAGAAAGAATGACGAAAGAGATTCCGCCCTGGTCAAGAACCATTTTCATATGCCTCACTTGATGTTCATGGAAGTTTTGAAGCGGGAAGGATGTTGTGCTTTGCGTTTCTTTTGCTTCAAAGTCAATATACTTACCTTTATAAACACCATTATAGTCTGTTGTAGATGACTGTTTGAAATAAGCTTCCCGGATAACGGCAGCACTCCGTTTAGGGTAATCCACATTTACAATTTGAACAGGGGTCGGTTTTTTATGAATGACAGCGATGCATCTGTCTAAATAATACTGATTCGTTTCGTTCAAATCTTCCTCAAGCGTCATCCCTCTGTTGCTGTAAGTTTCTTTCGGCTCCCGCTGTTTAGGGGGAGATGTACTCGGGTTATACGTTTTTCCGTTAGGATAACGAAAAATCATTTCTTCCCTCCTCAGGTAAAACTATTACTTATCATATCAAAAAAAATGAAAAAGACATGGTGAAAAAGTTTCGATTTTGTTAACGCTGGTAATGTGTACTTCGGCTTCAATCAGGAGAGTCTATAAGAAGTGAGGTGAACTATGCACATCAATCAAGATTTCCAGCCGAATCAAAGAACAGTGGAAGAAAATAATATTATAGCACTTATAAAGAATACGACATTAAAAAAAAATTACGACAACATATCGAGAACTGAAAGCTACAATCTATATTTTAAAAGAAATCCCGAAATAAGATGGGCATTTCTTGCCGGCATGGTATCTCGGAATGCCGGTTACTGTATGACGGATTTGAAGGGCACTTGGTTTCAAAAAATGATAAATAATAAAATGATAAAGGCATTGTTTCTGACTTATGAAGATGCAAACTGGCTCATTTTCTCCGATGCGTTTCCACAGCTCATGCTGTATGAGATCTCAAAAAAGACAGGCCGGCCTCTTTTTCACTTGCTGGATGAATTCCATGTTTCGCCTTTTATGAAAAAAGTATGGCATGATTTTTGGGAAGAAAAAAACATTGAACATTTAATGACGTCGCTGATTATTAACGAACAGCATTTAATTCAGAAACCGATTATCGAAAAGGCTGTTTTTAAGAGAAAGGTTTTTCATACACCGATGTTTTTCTTTCAGGACCTCTTTCATTTTAGCACAGTCGTTTTCCCTACTATAGAAGGCAGATTATTCGGTTTTTCCGTTCACGATTTTAAAAAGCTGAAAAGCCGCATCAAGCTTGGAAGGTCTTTAGCCTGGCTGCTTTTTCATCCCGATTTTTTTCCTTATTTTATGGACTTTTCAGAACGGACAACCCATACAGGGTCAAGATTTGATTATGAAAAGTATTTGAGCGGCGGAAGAAAAAGAGACACACCTTACTTAAGAACATCCTATCCGGTGATCTCCCACCAATTAGACGTAAAAGAAAGAAATTGGTTTCACGGCCAGCCGATGAAAAAATGGTACAGCCCGCTGCCAAGACCAAAAGAACTCGAAATGACAGAGTGGCTTATAAATAAGCAAAATCAGATGCATGCATTTTCTTTGCTGAATGAATACGTAATCAATAAAGGGAAAAGAAGCAAGGACTAATTGATCCTTGCCTTCTTTTTTGAAGCAAGTGGTCCCAGCTCCGCCTCCTAGCCCTCGGCCAGAACAAAATTATCCAATTTATCTGGAACCCCTCCAATTAATATGGAAACCCCATGAATTAATTGCAGAACCCCTCCAATTAATTTGGAAACCCCATGAATTAATTGCAGAACTCCTCCAATTAATTTGGAAACCCCATGAATTCCGACGCCCAGCTCCTCGGCCAGAACGGCTCCGCCAGTAAAGGCAAAAAGCGCCTTCACTGTCGGATCCTTATCTGTCTGTCGGAGCTAAACGAAATTTCGTAATACACAGTGTCCAGCTCCGCCTCCTAGTCCCTCGGCCAGAACAAATTCCCCTAAAAAGGCGGGACCCGGACTTTTCAGGTGAATTCTTATCTGTCTGTCGGGCCTGACCAGTCGGCTCCGCATTTCTCATTGTCCAGCTCCATCGCCCAGCTCCTCGGCCAGAACGGCTCCGCCAGTAAAGGCAAAAAGCGCCTTTTCTGTCGGATCCTTATCTGTCTGTCGGAGCTAAACGGCCGATTCCGCATTTCTATGTCGATGGGCGGTTCGGCCCGCCGAGCTTTTTATCGAGGTCGTTTTTTGATGGTGCCTGAGATTGTTGTTTTTGCTGTTTCTTTTTCGTTTCTTTTGCCATGTTGCCACCTCCTAACAGTATTGTTTGCCAGCAGATTGATTTCATGCAGAATGTCGCATAAGCGAATGTCGAAAATTAAGCTTTATCCAATATTTTCTTCTTTCTTTGGCGAATGGAAACTAGTTTTGTCACCCTTGAAGGGAGGAGGGAAAAGCTTCTCGAATAGTACCTGTAGATTGAAAGGAGGAGTCAGCGTGGAGCACCTCATACCTAAGATGGTTGTAGAAAAATTATTGATGGAATTAGATGAAGAGATGACGAAATTAGAACTTGCCATACAAAAGAGAGTAACGGAAACAATCTGCCAAAGTGAAGAAGAACTGTATAAGAACATGGAAGGCGCTGCTCAGCATGCAATGGAAGCCAGCAGATTTTTTAACGAAGAAGGGATCAGGGAGGACACGAACTCCAGAGTTCAGCCGAGGTACCGATTAAGTTACTAGAAATCAGATGATGATGGAATTTTAGGTTCATGTTTGGTAAGATACCCCAGAGAGGTGATGCGGAACATGAATACAAAAATTCTGAATAACTCAAATAAACTCCTTCATATAACTGGCGAATGTGTCTGCCGCTTTGAAAATGACGCAAAGAAAAAAGACGAAGTCGATTTTTTTAATGAAGTAAAGCCAGCATTTGAAGAGGCGATGGCGATCATGAATGACTGGAAAGAAGATGTCTTGACATGGAGAATTACGGCAAGACCAAAATACTTATTTCCGGCACAAATCGACTCTACCGTTGAAAATTTCGAACAGCTTGTGCTGCAGTCTTTTTATAAGGAATCAAAACCAATACGATTTAAAAACATGAAACAGTCCATTGACTATGTGATTGAACAAGTCATTGCACATATTCAGACGGAAAGCTCCTTATAGAAGAGGGGCTTTTTTTCGTTATAAACGAAAGGAAACCGGCAAATTTGAACCGGTTTCCATCTTTTATTCATCAATCTCGCGGGCATTTTGAAAGGTCACAGCACGGTCTCCCTCACTTGCCACAGGCTCAATTGCATATTCGACATCTTTAGAATGTTTCGCAGCGGCAGGCTGTCCTTTTTTTGAAATCGTTAAATCCTGCCCTTTTTTCTGGTGATTGAAATCTTTGCCTCTTCCCATATAAAAACCTCCATGTTTTTGATAGTAGAGTCCTTCATAATATGGTTCCATTCAGCAGGATTATGTATATAAAAAGAAAAAACAGAGAAGGGATTCCTTCTCTGTCTAAGAAAATATTGGCTATGCGTTTACTTTCTGTCCGGGATTAGATGTGTCAGACGTTTCAAGCAGCATGACAGCAGTTCTGTATTCGCTGATGGATAATTCACCTTTGATGTACATGGTTTTAATGAAATTCAGGAGCTCGCCCATGCTATTCGGTTCATATTGCTTCGCTTCAAAAAATGCAGTTTTTATGCTTTGAACATTCATCATAAATCTCCTCCCATTCCCCTTGCTAATATCGTATCATGTCATTTTTTTTTCTTAATTTTTTGTAAAATTTAAACTTCCGACAATAGTTGACATATTTTTTCACTTTGGAGGATAAGCACGGCAGCCCTTTTTTCAGCATACCTATGAAATAGCCTAATGTATGTGAAAGGGGTATGAATCATGTATTCAGCCGGAGAAAATTCATTTAAAAACCGCAGAAGAAAAAAAGAAGAAAGAATTAGCTATTACTATCCATATGAAGGGTATCCTCCATATGAAAACCCGACATATTTACCTCAGGTTCAACATAATTATCAACAAATGCAGCAAAATCCAGCTTACTATCAGCAGGGACAAATACCGCCTTATATGAATGGCTATCAAGCACAAGGGTTTCCGCTTCAGCAGCAGCAGTCTATGATACAGCAGGCTATGTATGCAAATCCTTATCCAAAGCCTGTGCCAAATGCTAAAAATCAGGCTGGAGGAATCTCAACTGTCATGTCTCAATTTAAAAAGCCGGACGGACAAATGGATTTTAATAAAGTAATGGACACGGCAGGGCAGATGATGGGGGCAGTGAACCAGATGAGTTCGCTTGTTAAAGGTGTGACATCCATGTTTAAAGTGTAAATTGGGCTTCCTGCATTAAAAGATAATATAAAGAGGTGTTCTAGTTGGTGACAGGCGCAATATCAAGCGTGTTCGATCAAATCAGCGTTCATCCTCAGCTGGTTATAGTTGTGCCAGCCTTGATGATTTTGGGTTATGCCTTAAAAAGAACTCCAAAAGTTCAGGATTGGATGATTGTCTGGATTCTGCTTGGAGCGGGTATAATTGCAAGTATTTTTACATTGGGTTTTTCTGTAAGCAGCGTTGCAAATGGATTCATAGCTGCAGGTGCTGCGATTACAACTCATCAGGCATATAAACAGTCAGTAGTCGAAAGAGAAAATGATGATCAAAACAAAAACGCGTGAAAGGCAGCACGCGTTTTTGTTTGTTAAGATTCTTTGTTTTCAGATGCGAATTGACGGGCCAGAGCCTGCTTAACCTCTTGATAAGACAAGCCTGACTGTGCATTAAGCTGTTTTACTTTGTCAATATCCGTATTACTGTATTTTCTTGTATTTATAAATTCATTCGTTTTCATTCAAACACCTCTAAAGCAGTTCCTCATAAACTTCATTCAGCTGCTCAACACGCACATAATCCTGTTCACCCATGGCGTGCTTGATTTCATGAGGAAGCATTTTATTTAAAAATGACAGTTCTTTTTCAGATAAATCTCTCACAAAATGTTTTTCGTCATCAAAGGATTGCTGAGACAGCTTTTGGTATAAGTGCCTGCTGACTTCATGATCCTCCAGATAATTGGACAGGACTTCCCGCAAATAGCTCAGTGATTTATCCATTTTCAGCGGTCCTCAAAATATTTATTGGCTTTTTCCTTATCGCTGCCGGAATAATAAGGGTTCTCTTCTGCAGGGGTGGAAGAGTCAAGATTTGTCTTAATCACAAGTCTTGGTGAATCTGAAGGTTCTGCGATTATATGTTTCGAATGCTGATTTTGCATGTCATGCACCTCCTGATTATAGTTTCTTATAGAAGGGACTATATTATAGTGTTAATTTTTGGAGGTGAAAATGACACTCAAACAGGAAATGAAATCATCAAACAGCTGTTTTTATAAGTTGTCTTTAATTGATTTTTATCTGGAGCAATAGGCAATAATACTGTTTTAGAGAGATGACCGCATGTATGGGAAACGCTTGTGCCTTCTGTATGCCGGATGTTGACTTCTTCCTGATGGGTAATCGTGATGGTTAAATAACATTCATGCAGTTCAAAGCGGACTTGATCGTTTTTAATTCCGGGAAGCTCCGCTTTAACATAATAATAGCCATTCTCTTCGAACTGGGAAATTGTCAGACAGGTTGCACTGCCTTTTAACTGAAACCTTTTTTCAAATTCATTTAATTCCTTTTTAAATAAGCTTTCCCCAAAAAATTGTTCAGCGATCTCATGAAGATGTTTTTTTTCACTCATTTTATCCTCGCTCCGTTCTTTTAGGCTAAAATATGCATCAAACCGGGAATTGGTTGCTCGAATGAAGCTTTTTGTGATTAAATAATGATAATAAATAAGGGGACGGGCTTTTTCGCTCTTAGGTAAACGTTTAAATTCAGGGGTACAGGGTATTTTTAATAGTAGAAACGAATGCAGAAAAGGAGAATGAATATGCTTAAAAAATTATTTGGCAAAAAAACTGAAAAGCAAACAGAAGAAACGGTTTACGCACCTCTTACAGGAAGATTGCTAAACCTTGAAGATGTTCCGGATCCGGTTTTTTCTCAAAAAATGATGGGTGACGGAATGGCGGTTGAACCATCTGAAGGTACACTTGTATCTCCAGTTGAAGGAGAAATCATTCAGCTTTTCCACACGAAGCATGCGATTGGAATTAAAAGCTTAACAGGCATGGAAATTCTCCTTCATATCGGACTTGAAACAGTTGCGATGAACGGGGAAGGTTTTGAAGCATTTGTAAAAGAAGGCGATAAAGTAAAGCCCGGTGACAAATTAATTACATTTGATCTGAATTTAATTAAAGAAAAAGCAGCGAGCACGATTACACCGATCATCATCACAAATGGCGATATCATCGAGAACGTGCAAAAATCTCCATTAGGCGAGGTTAAAGGCGGCTCTGATAAAGTATTTGAAATTAAAGTGAAATAATAAAACCAATGAAGCGGGCTGCGGCCTGCTTTTTTCATGCAGAAATAATGCTCCGGGTCATAAATGAGGAGACGATTTCTAAGCTATATTTCCCAGCAGGCTGTATTGAAGAACTCATTAGATTTTCCAATAATTAAATATGAACGGTTCTGCTTAAAAACGAACATTTATTCTGTTAAAATAAAGAAAGAGGTGAAGCGCATGAGAAAAAAGCAGTCACTGGCAGAAATCATTGAATTTCTTAAAAAGGATGAGCAGTTCAAACATCAGGTCGTACATGCTCATACTATTCAGCCAAAAGAAGCGAAAACGGCGGAAATGCCTGCTTCAGTAGACCCGAAATTAAAATCAGCTCTTGCAGCAAGAGGCATACATAATTTATATACACATCAGGCTACGGCCTATGAGCTTGCCCATATGAAAAAAAGCTTTGTAGCAGTGACACCGACCGCTTCTGGAAAAACACTGTGCTACAACTTGCCGGTCCTGCAGCAAATACTAAATGATGAGACGAGCAGAGCTCTCTATTTATTTCCGACGAAAGCACTTGCGCAGGATCAGAAAAGTGAATTGAACGAACTAATTACAGAGCTTGGAGTGGATATTAATTCTTATACGTATGACGGCGACACAGCCCCCAACGTCCGAAATGTCATTCGCAAAGCGGGGCATATAGTCATGACAAATCCGGATATGCTTCACTCTGCGATTTTGCCGCACCATACGAAATGGGTTTCTCTTTTTGAGAACTTAAAATATATCATCATAGATGAGCTTCATATTTACAGGGGGATTTTCGGCAGCCACGTTGCCAATGTGATAAGAAGATTGAAACGCATCTGCCATTTTTATGGAAGTGACCCGGTGTTTATTTGCACATCAGCCACGATTGCAAATCCGCAGGAGCTCGCAGAAAATCTGCTGGAGGAGAAGATGGCTCTTGTTGATGACAACGGGGCACCTTCCGGTAAGAAGCATTTTTTATTTTACAACCCTCCTATTGTGAATAAGCCTCTGAATATTCGAAAAAGCGCTACGCTTGAGGTCAGAAAAATTGCAAGCGAACTATTAAAAAACAAAATTCAGACGATCGTTTTTGCAAGAAGCAGGGTGCGTGTTGAAATCATCTTAACGTATTTGCAGGAGCTGATTAAAGGTGAGCTTGGCAAACAGACGATAAGGGGATACCGCGGAGGCTATTTGCCAAAGCAGAGGCGGGAGATTGAAAAAGGGCTCAGAAATGGCGAAATCCTTGGTGTGGTCAGTACAAATGCTCTTGAACTGGGAGTGGATATCGGTCAGCTTCAAGTGTGCATCATGACTGGATATCCGGGAACCATTGCAAGTGCATGGCAGCAGGCGGGAAGAGCCGGGAGAAGAAGCGGGGAGGCGCTGATTGTCATGGTCGCTGGATCCACGCCGATTGACCAGTATATCATTCAGAACCCAGATTATTTTTTCAAGCAAAATCCCGAAACAGCTATTATTAACCCCGATAATCTGATTGTTTTAGTAGACCATGTAAAATGTGCGGCGTTTGAACTGCCTTTTAAAAAAGGCGAGAATTTTGGCAATGTTGAGCTTGAGGATATCCTTGAGTTTTTGACAGAAGAAAAGGTGCTTTATTACAATCGGGACCGTTATCACTGGATGAATGATTCCTTTCCGGCCCATAATATCAGTCTGAGATCCGCTTCTCAGGAAAACGTCATTATCGTTGATCAGTCTAACATCGCTCACGTTAAAGTGATTGGGGAAATGGACAGATTCAGTGCAATGACTTTACTTCATGATGAAGCCATTTACCTGCATCAGGGGATTCAATATCAGGTTGAAAAGCTTGATTGGGAAGAGAAAAAAGCGTTTGTAAGAGAAGTGGATGTTGATTATTTTACAGACGCAAATCTTGCCGTTCAGCTGAAAGTGCTGGAGGAAGATAAATCAAAAAGCATTGAAACTTATCAGCTTGGTTTTGGGGATGTAACCGTACAGGCGATGGCTACGATTTTTAAAAAAATAAAATTTGATACACATGAAAATATCGGTTCAGGTCCCATTCATTTGCCTGAAGAAGAACTGCATACGAATGCTGCCTGGATCAGTTTATCAGATGAACTGGCTAATTCGCTGAAAAAAGACAGGCTCGAGGAAGCGCTGCTTGGAATTGCACATGCACTTAGACATATTGTCCCATTAAGTGTCATGTGTGACCCATCTGATATCAGTGTCATTCCGCAAATGAAAGCAACTCATAATGATCAGCCGACCGTATTTCTGTATGACCGCTATCCAGGCGGGGTGGGGCTTGCAAATAAAGTATTTGAAACAATGGAGATCGTCCTGCAGGAAGCGATGGCGATGATTGCCGGCTGTCCATGTGAATCCGGATGCCCGTCATGCACAGGACTTGAAGGATCTGCTCATCAAAAAGCCGATACCCTTCAATTATTACTCCAGTTAAAAGGAGCAGATAATCCTTGTCATTAAAAGGAAAGTTAAATCGATTAAAAACACATATGTCGCTTGAAGGCAGTATGGATACTGCCCAGACGCCACATTTAGAGGACGTTCCTTACCTTGAAAAGTGGGCATCACTGGATGCATTGCCTTTTTGGTTTGATGGAGAGTATTGCTTGGTCAGAGAACGCACTTATCCTCTGGACTATAAACACGGTCTCTATCAGATGGGTGAATTCCATAGAGCCGTTGCTCTTTGGAATGAAAGAAACAGCCCGCATCCATTATCATCTAAAGACCATGATTCCCATGAATTATTTTTCTTTGATACAGAAACAACGGGACTTGGCGGCGGAGCAGGCAATACAATCTTCTTGCTTGGGCACGCACAGGTTTTCCATGACAAAGTAATAGTTAAGCAGCACTTTCTCCCTAAACCGGGAAATGAAGTCGCTCTTTATCAAAGCTTCTTAAGCGATGTGAATACGAAAACTCTCGTAACCTATAATGGGAAAGCCTTTGATTGGCCACAGGTGAAAACACGGCATACTCTAGTGCGCGAACAAGTGCCAAAACTGCCGGCATTCGGTCATTTTGATTTGTTTCATGCAGCGAGAAGATTATGGAAAACAAGCTTGGAATCCGTAAAACTCAGCATTGTAGAGAAAGAAATACTGGGCATTATCCGTGAGCATGATGTACCTGGATACCTTGCTCCTATGCTGTATTTCAGCTTTGTTCAATCACAGGATCCCGATCATATTGAGGGGGTTCTGATCCATAATGAGATTGATATTCTTTCTTTGATTACTTTGTATACTCATCTTTCTTACCGAATCTTGTTCCCGGGTGTCGAAGCGACGGATACAGAACAATATGAAGTGGCAAGGTGGCTGCTTTCTGCCGGAGATGGGGAAACAGCTTTCGACACATTCAAATCTGTAGCTGACCGCAGTGAGGCGAAAGAATTTGAGGCGAAATTCGAAATGGCCATGCATTTAAAAAAGAAGAAAAACTTGCTGGAAGCACTGCCGTTATTTCAGTCCGTTGCTGATGGATCAAGCATGAAACAGAAGGTGAAAGCTGCTGTAGAGCTTGCAAAGTATTATGAACATAAAGAAAAGGATTATGAAAAAGCACTGTCTTATGCGACTTCTGCTTACTTGACGATCAAGG
Source organism: Metabacillus idriensis (assembly GCF_050483325.1). GTDB lineage: Bacteria > Bacillota > Bacilli > Bacillales > Bacillaceae > Bacillus_P > Bacillus_P idriensis_A. The sequence continues at coordinate 41,452 of NZ_JBCMYF010000035.1, read as the reverse complement.
CAAAAGATCTAGCATTAAAAACGAACTCGGAAAAAGAGAAGCTTGAGATCTTAAAAAGAATGAAACGATTAGGAAATAAAAACAGGTGATTATTCCCCGGGGAAGCGCAAAATCAGCGGTTTTTCGCGAAGAATTTGTCGATATTGTGAAATTTTGCAAAGATGAAAATAGGTAATTGTAGAATCGTGTAGATGTGTGTAAAATTAAGGACTGTAAACACTATCTGCATGGGGTGAACGGAATATGTACAAAGGGATTTTCTACTTGTTTTTCATCGTTTTATTTGCAACTGTTTTTATCTTTTCAAACTTCAAAGACACTTTCTACGCTTTCTTGTAAAAAATAGGTTAATGCATCAGTACATGTACACACTTTTCTTCATAGACTATCACTGTAAGACAGATAAGAAATGAAGGAAAGGAGTCAAACAAATATGATGCCTAATAACAATATGCCTAATATGGTTTCTCCGATGGGACCGAATATGCCAAACATGGTGTCGCCGATGGGACCGAATATGCCTGCTGTAGGCGGAGCTCAAATGGGACCGAATATGCCTGCACCGAATATGGTTGGCGGAGCTCAAATGGGACCAATGGGACCAACTAAAATGTGTCCGCCGATTGTCCATCCGACAAAATGCTGTGTACAGCACACATTTTCTACAACAGTCGTTCCGCACATTCATCCAACCCATACAACTGTAGTTAACCATCAAATGGTCCAGCATAAACATTTTTTCCCTCAAACACAATCTATGGCAAATCAGGTTTCAAACCAACAATTTAACTGCGGCGGCGGTCCAAGACCACCATTTAGTCCTTACGGCCGTTAACCTCAGATAGTAGGAGCTGATGCTAGCGTGTCAGCTCCTATCTTCTTTTGAAGGGAGACGATACATAGATGAAAGTAGTAACAGTGTCCGGATATAAGCCTTTTGAACTTGGCATTTTTAAAAAAGATGATCCAGCCATCGGATATATTAAAAAAGCAATAGAAAAGTCATTGCGCCAGCTGATTGATGACGGCTTAGAATGGGTATTGATAAGCGGACAGCTTGGCGTTGAGCTATGGGCTGCAGAGGTTGTCTTTGATTTGCAGTTGGAGTATGATGAATTAAAGCTTGGTGTGCTTACACCTTTTTTAGATCAAGAAGAGAAGTGGAATGACGACAATAAAGAATACTATGAATTCATTCTGTCTCAAGCTGATTTTGTTGATAGTATCACAAAACGAAAATACGAAAATCCGAATCAGTTTCGCTTAAAAAATGAGTTTTTTGTTTCGAAAAGCCAAGGTTTGCTGCTTGTTTATGATGAAGAAAATCAAGGATCTCCAAAATTTTTGCTGGATACGGCCAGAAAAAAGGCGGAAGTAAACGAATATTCATTAATGATGATTTCTTTTTCAGACCTGCAAATGATTGTAGAAGAAGAACAGAGTAAATCGGATGGATTTTGGTCAAGTTAGCGAAGAGAAATTGACAATTGCAATCAAGATGTGAAAAAATATGTAAAGATGATTTCAGTGTGACGAGGTGAAAGAGATGCTTTCTGATAAAATTAAATTAACGGCTAAAGAGATCTTGGAAAAAGAATTTAAACAGGGTATGCGCGGCTACAAACAGGAAGACGTTGATAAATTTTTAGACTTGGTGATTAAGGATTATGAAACGTTTCATCAGGAAATTGAAGAGCTGCAGCAGGAAAATCTTCGCTTAACTAAGCAGCTTGAAGATTCTTTTAATCGCAAACAAGCGCAGCCGGTTCAGACAAATACAACGAACTTTGATATTCTTAAACGATTATCAAATTTAGAAAAACACGTTTTCGGCAGCAAGCTGTATGATTGATTCCATTTATTTACACTTGCATTAATCTATTAAATTCACTATACTAATATTTGCTGTTAAAATAATAACGTTCAGGTAATCGCTGCAGTCTTTAGGACTGTAGAGGAAAGTCCATGCTCGCACGGTGCTGAGATGCCCGTAGTGTTCGTGCCTAGCGAAGTCATAAGCTAGGGCAGCCAAAGATTTGGCTGACGGCAGGGAACTAGCCTAAGTCCCATCAGGGATATGGCTTTACTACCTTGAAAGTGCCACAGTGACGTAGTCTTTCGGGAAACCGAAAGAGTGGAACGCGGTAAACCCCTCGAGCGAGAAACCCAAATATAGGTAGGGGCACCTTCTCTTAGGAACTGAACAAGGAGAAGGCCGGAAGCGATTCGCTTCTGTAGATAGATGATTACCACCGGAGTACGAGGTGATACCGGCCGTTTGCAGTACAAAGGGACAAAACATGGCTTACAGAACGTTATTACAGGTTACTATAAATGCGAAACAGGCTCTCTTCACTTAGATGAGAGCTTTTCATTTACATAAAAATTCAGTTAAACAAACTTTCAAAACGTTGATTTTACTATACGATCTTATAGAAAAGAAGGTGATTTCATGGAAAAAGTCACATTAATTGCTACTGCAGCTATGGGCCTTGAAGCTCTGGTTGCAAAAGAAGTGCGTGATCTTGGCTATGAATGCACGACAGAAAACGGCAAGGTTACATTCGAGGCAGAAGCAAAAGACATTCCGCGGGTGAATTTGTGGCTCCGCACAGCAGACCGGGTTAAATTAAAAGTAGGTGAATTCAAAGCCTATTCCTTTGATGAACTTTTTGAAAAAACAAAAGCACTGAACTGGGGAGAGATTATTCCTGCCCAGGCAGAATTCCCGGTAACAGGAAAATCAGTAAAATCAAAGCTGTTCAGTGTCTCTGACTGTCAGCGCATTGTAAAAAAGGCAATTGTTGAAAAACTGAAAAGCCACCATAAAATTGCTTCTGATTGGTACGAAGAATCCGGACCGCTTTATAAAGTGGAAATTGCTCTTTTAAAAGATGTTGCCACGCTGACGATTGACACAAGCGGGGCAGGTCTCCATAAAAGAGGCTTCAGGCTTGATCAGGGCGGTGCTCCATTAAAAGAAACATTGGCAGCAGCTCTTGTCATGCTGACTAACTGGACACCGGATCGCCCATTTGCGGATTTATTTTGCGGTTCAGGGACGATTCCTATTGAAGCAGCTTTAATTGGACAGAACATTGCTCCCGGTTTTAACCGTGAATTTGTATCTGAACAATGGAACTGGATTGATAAGAAGCACTGGAACAATGCAAGAGTGGAAGCTGAGGACCTGGCCAATTATGATATCCCGCTTGACATTGCAGGACATGATATCGATCACCGCATGATCCGCATAGCTGAAGAAAACGCGGATGAAGCCGGCCTTGGAGGCATCATTCAGTTTAAACAGATGCAGGTAAGCGACTTTACGACGAGAAAAGAGTACGGTGTAATCGTCGGAAATCCTCCGTACGGGGAACGTCTCGGTGAAAAAGAAGAAGTAGAGCAGATGTATAAGGAATTAGGACGGGCACTTGCTCCTCATGATACATGGTCTGTATATATGCTGACTTCCCATAAAGGATTTGAGCAATATTACGGCAGACAGGCTACAAAAAAACGCAAACTCTTTAATGGATTTATCGAAACAGATTATTATCAGTTCTGGGGAAAACGCCCTCCCCGTGAAAAGAAACAGGTATAGATTCATCCTCCCTTGAATACACTAGAATCAGTATTGATAAAATTCAGGGGAGTGGTCTTTTTGCACGTAAACGAAGACTTTAACTTAATATCGAAGGCGCTGTCGTCTTCCTATCTATCGCTCATAGAAGATGGCCAGGATGCAGCAGCTCATGCATCGCTCAGCAATGCCCGCGCTGATTTTCTAAAAGCTGTTGCCCACGCCTCTGCTATTGATCAGAAAGTGATGATCAATACACTTTATGACCGTTAAGAGATAGGCTTTCTCATGATGAAAGCCTATCTTTTTTAGTGTATATCAGTAAATTATAAATATATAGATTGTGGATATCGCAATAATGATATCTACGTCCAGCTCCGGCGCCTAACTCCTCGGTCAGAACGGAGCTGACCAAGGCGCCTGCGCTTTTGTTCTTGGGAAAAGGCAGCATCAGCTATATAAAAACCAATCTTTATTCTTGCGTTCATTCATAGTCATGAAATCTTGACTATAAGTGCGTTAAGTGAAATAATGACCTTTTGAGTATAAAAGAATGTGGGGGATCTGATACATGCCGACGTCACGTCTGCCTTTTGCCGTATCAAAGAATGAAACCTTCTATGAAGGGTTAAATAACTGGATCGGCGATGTTTTTTATGATATTTTGCCTGATAAAGGCTTTGAACTTAGAGATGAACAAATATTTATGGCATTTCAGCTTGAACGTGCGTTTCGTGAAAAAAATGTCATGTTTGCTGAAGCGGGAGTAGGAACGGGTAAAACGCTTGTTTATTTGCTTTATGCAATAAGCTATGCAAGATATACAGGAAAACCAGCCATTATTGCCTGTGCTGATGAAACCCTCATCGAACAGCTTGTTAAAAATGAGGGCGATATTGCCAAGCTCCGCAAGCATTTGGATTTAAATATAGATGTGCGCCTTGGGAAATCACAGGATCAGTATTTATGTCTTAAAAAACTGGATCATACGATACAGCGTACAGGTGATGATCTTTATCTTGATCTGTTTGAATCATTGCCGTCCTTTGTGCATGAAAAAGCAGGCATGCAATCATTCAGCCATTACGGCGACAGAAAAGAATATCCTCATTTATCTGATGAAGAGTGGAAAACTGTCAATTATGACTCGTTTCAGGATTGTCTGTCATGCGATCAAAGGCATCGCTGCGGCTTAACTCTTTCACGAGATCATTACAGAAAAGCAGCAGATTTGATTGTCTGCTCACATGATTTCTACATGGAACATATATGGACGTTTGATTCAAGAAAACGAGAAGGGCAGCTGCCGCTTCTTCCGGATCACAGCTCTGTCGTTTTTGACGAAGGCCATCTGCTGGAATATGCGGCGCAAAAAGCCTTAACATACAGAGTGAAAAGCAGCACACTTGCCATTCTGCTTGAAAGACTGCTCCAAAATGACATCCGTGAGGAATTCGCTCACTTAGTAGAAGATACTCTTGTAGTCAATGAGGAGTTTTTCGACAGTCTGCTTGATGCATCTGAAGAAGTTCCCGGGTCGCACCGTTCTAAAATTATCATGAATGATACATTAAAGAAGCAGGGCATTCAGCTGCACAGGCTTCTTGCCGAAATCGGGGAAGCGCTCGTTTTTGAAAGCGAAATGTATACCATTGATTCTTATGAACTTAAAATTGTCGAAGAGTATTTGGATTCAATGGAATTCTCGATTTCTCTCTTTAATAAGCAAAGCGGAGCCATTCACTGGATTGAAAGCGGCGAGCAGGACTTTTCGCTGATTATTATGCCGCGGACTGTTGAAGAAGTGCTGAGTGAAAAAGTATTTTCACAGAAAAAACCGTATATTTTCTCTTCTGCCACGCTTTCTGATAATAAATCATTTGATTTCATTGCCGGAAGTCTAGGCATTAAAGATTACTTATTTCTTACAGTGGAGTCGCCGTTTGATTATGAAGAAAATATGAAAATAAAACTTCACGATCTATCAGCAGCACTTGATCTAAATAAGTTGAAGTGTGTTCAGACTCTTGAAAAAGTTAAAAAGACCGGCGGCCGTGCACTCATCCTGTTCAGTGCCATGAACGAACTTGAAGTCTTTAAACAATTTATAAATGAACAGAACACTGAATACTCGTTCCTTTTTGAAGGAGATCAGGAAATCAGCCAGCTTGTATCTGAATTCCAAAATGACGAAACCTCTATTTTATGTGCCGTGCATTTATGGGAAGGACTCGATATTCCTGGTGCATCACTGTCAAATGTGATCATTTGGTCATTGCCGTTTCCTCCAACAGATCCTGTTTTTGAATCAAAACGGGGCAGCTCAGCGAATCCATTTGCTGAGGTAGACATGCCTTACATGATATTAAGACTGAAACAGGGTGTCGGGCGCCTGATCAGAACAAGCACCGATCAGGGAGAAATCTCGATTTACCTCTCAAATGAACGTGATAGAAAAGTAGTAGAACAGGTGAAGGCCGTATTGCCGGTTGAACCTGAAATGCTGTAAAAGCGAAGGGATTCCTTCGCTTTTTTATTTTTGCTTAAAACAGACTGTTCAGTCGATAAAAAGATTGACAAAAGCCTTTCCCATCATTTAATCTGGAAATGTTAGAAAATTATTACTATTTATTTACATAAAAAATCAAGGGGTGAGCAGATTGTCCATTCAATCCGTTGAAAAAGAATTTTTAGAGTATCTTCAAAAGATGAAAAGCTATAATGAAGCGATTTCTCTCATGTTCTGGGACCTTAGAACCGGAGCTCCAAAGAAAGCGGTTGAGCAGCGTTCACAGGCAATTGGTGTCCTTTCGACAGAGGTATTTCAAATGGCAACGTCCGATCAAATGAGAGCATATATTGATCAAGTTTTGCAGGCGAAAGAAGAAGTTTCAGAAATCGCCAATAAAGCAGCACTGGAGTGCGAGAAAGAATACAAGCTCAGCAAAGTGATTCCTCAGGACGAATACAAAGAATACGTCATTCTTAAATCAAAAGCAGAATCGGTATGGGAGGAAGCAAAAGATCAATCTGATTTCAGCTTATTTGCTCCATACTTAAAAAAGCTTGTTGAAACGAACAAAAAGTTCCTGGAATACTGGGGATATAAAGAGAACAAATATGATACTTTCCTCGATCAATATGAGCCAGGTGTAACGGTAGACGTGCTTGACCGTGTATTTGGAGAGCTAAGAGAACGGATTGTTCCGCTGGTAAAGAGGATTACAGAGTCTCCCAATCAGCCAGAAACCGGCTTTTTGTATGAGCCGATCTCAAAAGAAAAGCAGCGTCAAATCTCTGAATTTTTCTTAAAAGAGCTTGGCTATGACTTTGAAGCCGGCCGGTTGGATGAAACGGTTCACCCATTTGCCATCAGTTTAAACCGCGGGGACGTGAGGGTTACAACGAAATATGCGGAGAAGGATTTCCGCACAGCTTTATTCGGCACCATTCATGAGTGCGGGCACGCCTTATATGAACAGAATATTTCTGAAGATCTTGAAGGCACACTGCTGTGTGATGGAACTTCAATGGGAATTCATGAATCACAATCCCTTTTCTATGAAAAATTCATAGGGAAAAATCCAGGTTTCTGGAATCGCTACTATGATTCTTTGAAAAAGCATGCAGAAGGTCAATTTGATGATGTCTCTTTAGAGGATTTTTATAGAGGCGTAAACGAATCTAAGCCTTCCCTTATTCGCATAGAAGCAGACGAACTGACATATCCGCTTCATATCATGATCCGCTATGAAATTGAAAAAGGTTTATTTAATGATGAAATTGAAGTGGAGGATCTTCCGCGTATATGGAATGAGAAATACGAGGAATACTTAGGGGTAACTCCTTCAAATGACGGAGAAGGTGTTCTTCAGGATGTGCACTGGTCTGGCGGAATGTTCGGCTATTTCCCTTCATATGCATTGGGGTATATGTACGCAGCACAATTTAAAAATGCGATGCAAAAGGACCTTCCAAATTTTGATGAGCTTGTTGAAAATGGAGAATTCGGCACGATTAAAAACTGGCTGACTGAAAACATCCACCAATATGGAAAAATGAAACAGCCGCTTGAAATTCTTCATGATGTAACAGGAGAAGGCCTGAACGCCAGCTATTTAATCGAACATCTTGAAACGAAGTATGAGAAGCTTTACCAGCTGGAAGCTGCGAAATAAAATAAACCAGACCGCACATCAATCGTTGTGCGGTCATTTTTTCAAGAAGAAAAAGCCAAATAATTCCCCAAAAGGTGCAGCCGCATATATTTATTGATTTGTGAGAAAAAACGAATAATTAAAAACTATTTCAGCTCTATTATTCGTTTTTTCTCTGTAAAAACACTTCCCATTCACTAAAATCCTTGTTATAATGCAACTAATCAAATAAACGAGCACTCATATAATCGCAGGAATAGGGCCTGCAAGTTTCTACCGGATGACCGTAAATCATCTGACTATGAGTGAGCAGTGTTGTTTTTATTCGAAAAAAGTTCCTTATATGCATGGGGAGTTTCTTTTCATTTTTTCCGGATACAGCGGCATTGTCTCACTCTATGTGAGGCAATGCCGTTTTTTGCATATTTGGAGGGATATAATATGAAGCAATTACAGGAAAAAATTAAAAATGAGGGAAAAGTTCTTTCAAATCAAGTATTAAAAGTCGATTCCTTCTTAAATCATCAGATTGATGCATTCTTGATGAAAGAAGTCGGGAAAGAATTTGCAGAACGATTTAAAAACGATGGCATTACAAAAATCGTGACACTTGAATCATCTGGCATTGCACCATCTGTTATGACTGCACTTGAACTTAACGTTCCTGTAATTTTTGCACGCAAAAGAAAGTCACTGACACTTACAGATCAGCTTTTAACGGCGTCTGTTTACTCTTTTACTAAACAAGAAGAAAATACGATTGCTGTATCGGGTGAGCATCTGAGTTCTGAAGACCGTGTTTTAGTCATAGATGATTTCCTTGCAAATGGACAAGCTGCACTTGGTCTTGCTGAAATAGTCGGGCAAGCGGGAGCCTCGCTTGCAGGCATCGGAATCGTAATTGAAAAGTCCTTTCAAGAAGGCGGCAAAATTCTCCGCGAGAAAGGGTTCCGCGTAGAATCGCTTGCAAGAATAAAATCACTTGAAAATCATGAAGTTCAATTCCTGGAAGAAACGGAGGAGGCAGCGGTATGAAAAACAGTTCGTTCAAGGTTTTTTCATTAGGGATACAGCATGTTCTTGCGATGTATGCAGGTGCAATCATCGTGCCGCTTATCGTTGGAGGAGCACTGGGACTAAATGCAGAACAGCTTACCTATCTCGTTTCGATTGATATTTTCATGTGCGGACTGGCGACTCTTCTCCAAGTATGGAAGAATAAATTTTTTGGCATCGGTTTGCCGGTCGTTTTGGGATGTACATTTACAGCGGTAGGACCAATGATTGCGATTGGAACAGAGTACGGTATTTCTTCTATTTATGGAGCGATTCTTGCATCCGGGCTTTTTGTCATTTTAATTTCAACTGTTTTTGGCAAGCTTGCGAAATTTTTTCCGCCTGTCGTAACGGGTTCAGTAGTAACAATTATTGGAATCACTCTTATTCCTGTTGCAATGAATAATATGGCAGGAGGACAGGGGTCTCCTGATTTTGGTTCTATTTCAAATGTAGGACTTGCATTTGGTGTATTGCTTTTCATCATTCTTCTTTATCGCTTTTTCACAGGGTTTATCCGCTCCATTTCTATTTTGATCGGTCTGCTTGCAGGAACAGCAGCTGCTGCACTTATGGGAAAAGTTGATATTCAGCCTGTATATGACGCAAGCTGGTTTCAAATTGGAAAACCTTTTTATTTCGGAACACCGACGTTTGAAATTGCCCCGATATTAACGATGACTTTAGTGGCCATTGTCAGCATGGTTGAATCAACAGGTGTATATTATGCTTTAGGAGATCTTACAAAGCAGAAAATAACGAAAGATGATCTTGCGAAAGGATATCGTGCAGAGGGTGTGGCATACTTATTGGGAGCGATTTTCAATGCTTTTCCATACACAGCTTACTCACAAAACGTCGGATTAATTTCCCTTTCAGGCGTTAAATCAAAAAATGTGATTTACACAGCAGCCGGTATGTTAATGGTGCTTGGTCTTGTTCCGAAAATCGCGGCATTTACGACAATCATTCCGGAAGCCGTGCTTGGCGGGGCAATGGTGGCTATGTTTGGAATGGTCATCGCCTACGGAATTAAGATGCTCAGTCAAGTTGAATTTGCTTCACAGGAAAATCTGCTGATTATTGCTTGTTCCGTAGGAATGGGTCTTGGTGTGACAGCTGTGCCTGATATGTTTGCAAATCTTCCTGAATCCGTTAAAATTCTGACGAATAATGGGATTGTCGCAGGAAGTTTAACCGCCATATTCTTAAATATTCTTTTTAATGTCGTGAAAAATGAAAAGAAGAACGGGATCGTTTCATTAGAAGGAAAACAGGCTTCTTAATACACAGGGACCTCACTGAATCTGGTGAGGTCCTTTTCCATGCTTGAAACAGAGCTTCCATTCTTGTCATTTTTATTGCTCTCATGTTACTATTCGACTATCTACTTTATAGGAGATGCAGAGGAAATGACGGTAACGGTTCTATTAAACCAAACAGAAATAAATCCATACTCCTTCAAAAAGGAAACTGCTCATAACGGTGCTATAAAAATAACAATGGTCTTTAACGTTCATTCAAGCGACTATCATAAGATCACAACGCTTCTATATAAGCAAACCTTTGCAGTGAACGTTCCGGGTGAAAATCTCTCATTTAAAGGAACCATCATCAATTATGCGACATCGTTTACAAATTTATATGAAGAAGGTGCTGCAGGCGATTTTCATCTGGAGCTGCTGGAGATACAATAAAAAAACCCTAAACTCATTTTAGGGCTTTCTTTTTAATCAATACATACTCAGTGCTTTTCTTGTATTAGGACCGACGATTCCATCTGCCGTTAATTTCTTGCTTTTTTGGAACGACTTCACTGCTTTATCTGTATTATTTCCAAAGATGCCATCAATGCCCTTAGTGCTGAAGCCTTTTGATGTTAACAGCTGCTGAAGCTGCTTCACTTCGTTTCCCTTGCTTCCTTTTTTTAGATTTTGCCCGGAGGCAGCAGGTTTAGACAGGACTGCTTTGCTTCCGCTGACTTTGTAGCCATTTGAAAGTGCAATTGAATCAAAGGTTTTACCTGATGCGGTAATGATTACAGCTGTGTTCATTTTTACCTGGCCGTAGAGCCATTCGATTTCATTGTCATACATGCGGATGCAGCCGTCACTGATGTATTGGCCAATTGAGTTTGGGTTATTATTGCCGTGAATGGCATATGTAGTTCCCCAAGTGCCTCGGGCATTAATGCCAAGCCAGCGATTGCCAAGCGGATTGCGGGGATCGCCGCCTGGTATCCCTTTCTTGTAATAAGGTCTGTTGACGATTTTGCTTACGATTTCAAACTTTCCTTCAGGCGTGTAAGAAGGCTGTCTGCCTGTAGCTACTCTGAATACACTTTTTAATTTGCTGTTTTGATAGTAGGCCAGCTGATTTTTAGATTTGTTGATGATGATAAAGTCACTTCCTGCTGCGAAGCTTTTGCTGATTCCGGCGCCAAAAAAAATGATCAGCGCCAAGGTGAACATAACTAGTATTTTTTTCATGTGCATCCCCTTTGACGTAAGAATAATAGGCATTTACTATCATCATATGAGTGCACATTCTAAATATTTCCAAGCAGTGAAAATTAATCTACGGGAGGTCAATTCAATGAAAAAGTGGGCTTTTGTATCAGATTTTGACGGAACAATCTCAAAGACAGATTTTTATCATCATGTCATTGAAAAATACTTTCCTGAGGGAGAAGAGCTTTATAAAAAATGGAAGAGCGGACAAATGCTCGACATTGATTTTTTAGGCCGTATTTTCACCTCAATCCATGAAGAAGAAGAGAGTCTTATAAAATCAATTCTGTCGCTGCCGATGGATGAGTATATTGGACAATTTATCAAGCTTGTTCAAAAAAATGGGGGAGATTTTTTCATTTTAAGTGCTGGTACAGATTATTATATCCGGCATATTCTGGATGATCTTGGGGCTGAAAATGTAGAAATTTTTTCGAATGAAGGCTATTATCACAAGATGAACATTCATTTAAAAATTGACCAAGAAGACTGGAAATACTCAGAGAGATATGGCATAGATAAATCAAAAGTGATTTTAAAACTGAAGGAACAATACGAAACTGTCTATTTCTTTGGAGACAGTGAACCTGACTCTCATCCAGCTGTATATGCGGATCTGACCTTTGCAAAGGATGCGCTGTGCGGACTGCTGGAAGAGAAAGGAATTAAGTATGTTGGCGTAAACAGCTTTAAAGAAGTTGAAGCCTATCTGCGTGATTCGGGCAGACTTATGCTTTGAAAAAATAAGAGGCAGGCTGTATAATGTGTTACTTCTTGGGTCCCTGAGATATACTAAACCGAAGGAGTTGAACATCATGATTACTCAAGAAATGAAAACAGAATTTACAGCAAAGAACGGTGAACAGGTCACATTGCGGCAGGTAAGAGCTGAGGATGCGAAGGACATTATACAGGCTGTAAAAAGCATTATTGATTCTGGAACGTACATACAAAAAGAACGGGCGCGGTCTATTCAGGAAGAAGCAGACTTTATTTCCGATATGAAAGAAAAAAACAACCTGTATTTAGGGGTTGAATGCAAAGGCAAAATTGTCGGTATTGCAAGAGTCATCCGCGGGGAACTTGAGATGAAAAAGCATACAGGCCTGTTCAGGACGTGGCTTTCAGATTCTGCCCAAGGACTTGGCATCGGCAAGGAGCTGATGAACGCTACGCTTGAGTGGTGCAGAACGAACAATCTTCATAAACTCTGCTTAACCGTATTTGCTTCAAACGAAATTGCACTGAAGCTGTATCAAAGGTATGGATTTGTTATTGAGGGAACACAGCGTGATCAGGCGATTCTAAACGGAAAGTTCGATGATGAAATCCATATGGCCTACTTTTTTGAATCTAAGTGACAAATAGGTGCGGGAGAAACGCCTGATTCAGGAGACTTTCACTCGCTGTACATAAGCTGTATGGTTCTGCTCTTTCTTACATGAATTCCCATTTAATCTTTGCTGTTCAAACAGGATTTTAAGGTTATAATAAAAGAGCACAACAACAACTCCTTTAAAACGTTGCTTTTCCCATTTATCGGGAAGAGCTTTTTTTTGTTCACCTGATGGATGACTACATAAAGTGCCTCCCTATTGGAAAAAGTAACCTTATCAGGTGGAAAATGAGGTGTAGTTATGGCGTATATTTTGTCTGTTGGTAAAAGCATTCCGCCGAATCAAATGCCGCAGGACACCGCGGTTGAATTCGCAAAAGAACTATTTTCAGGCTCCTTTAAAGATATTAATAGACTGCTTCCGGCATTTAAAAACGGAGACATTGAAAACAGGCAGTTTGTAAAAGATATGAGCTGGTATACTTCAGATCATTCATTCGAAGACAAAAATAATACATATATTGAAGCCGCAGTAGAACTTGGAACAAGTGCAATCATCAACTGTTTAACTGCAAATCGCTTTTTAAGGAGAGACATTGCCTGTGAAGAGATTGATGCGCTTTTCTTTATTTCAAGTACGGGCATTTCAACGCCAAGCATTGACGCGAAAATCATGAATCGACTGCCTTTTAAGGATTCAACAAAAAGAGTGCCGATCTGGGGCCTAGGCTGCGCAGGGGGAGCATCCGGCTTATCAAGAGCACATGACTACTGCAAAGCCTATCCTAAGGCTAAAGTGATTGTCGTTTGCGTGGAACTGTGCAGTCTGACTTTTCAGCATGATGATTTATCAAAAAGCAATTTTATTGGCACATCATTGTTTGCAGACGGTGTAGCATGTACGCTGCTTGCAGGAGAAGACGTCCAGCTTAAGGAACTTTCTGCGCTTAAAACACTTCCTAAAACGGTCTCAACACGGTCAACTTTCATGAAGGACTCTGAAGATGTGATGGGATGGGAGATCAAAAATAACGGATTTTATGTCGTCTTCTCAAGAGATATACCAAGCATTATTAAAAACTGGCTCAGACAGACGGTTGAAGATTACCTTCAAGAAGAAAACATTCTGCTTCACCAAGTAAAGCATTTCCTTGCACATCCAGGGGGGAAGAAAGTTCTTCAAGCTTATCAAGCAAGCCTTGGATTTGAAGAGGAACAGCTTCAGGTTTCTAAAAACGTACTTAAAAACCATGGAAATATGTCATCTGCTACAGTTATGTATGTAATTGAAGAATATTTAAGCAGCGGCATGGGTGAGAAATCAGATTTAGGCATCATTGCAGCCCTCGGCCCAGGTTTTTGTTCAGAGCTGTTACTTGTAGAATGGGAGAAGGCTGGATGATCTTTTATCTTTTTCTCTTCATTATCATTTTTCAAAGAGTTTCTGAATTATTGATTGCCGGGAGAAACGAAGCCCGCTTAAAAAAAATGGGGGGAGAAGAGCATGGCAGCAGCCATTATCCGCTGATTGTATCCGTTCACCTGCTTTTTCTGCTGTCATTCACGCTGGAGGTCATTCTCTTTAATAAACAAATTTCACCTCTGTGGATGATCATCCTCCCAATTATTTTTATGGCACAAATCATCAGATATTGGGCAGTTTTCAGCTTAGGCCCGTTTTGGAATACAAAAATCATCATCGTCCCGGATCTTGAAGTCGTCGCAAAAGGTCCGTACCGTTTTATGAGGCATCCAAATTATTTAGTTGTGGCGGCTGAAATTCTTTTTCTGCCGATTTTATTTCAAGCCTATTTTACCGCGATTCTATTTACGATTCTAAATGCAGTGATTTTGTCCATCAGGATACCGGCAGAAGAAAAAGCGCTGATGGAGCATACAGATTATAAGAAGGCATTTCTTGCTAAAAAAAGGTTTGTACCCGGGAAGGAGGAATCATAAGGATTGACTCTTTAGGGTGAGGGAAGTGCGGGAATGTTCAGCGTCTAATATATGAAGCAGAGTAATAGCCTGGTAAATGAGATTTTCAGCTAATTTCCTAGTCTGACCAGTCGGTTCCGCTTTTCTTGGTGTCCAGCTCCACCTCCTAGCTCCTCGGCCAGAACAAATTCCCCCAAAAAGTCAAACCCGGACTTTTCGGGTGAATTCTTATCTGTCTGTCGGGTCTGACCAGTCGGATCCGCTTTTCTTATTGAAAATGATTTTCATTCGTGCTACACTGATTTTAAGAATCATTCTCAGCGAAAAGGTTGTGTGAGACAATGACAATGTTATTATTATTAGGAACGGTCTTAGGCTACAGCTCGTTAATTGGTTACGTACTTAAAAAAGTAAATACGGCTTCTTAAATACATGTGCTGCCTTTTTGGCAGTTTTTTTTGTGGAATGTGATTAAAATAGATCCCCATTCCGGGCACCCTTGCAAGAATGGGTATAAATGTTCCGGGAATAAGGAAAGAGCGCTTAAGATGAGAGATTATTAATATTGCAGGTACAGCTATTGCTCCATCCCGGACAAATGTATGAATGGCAGGAAATTCAGTCATTTTTCTCATTCTTGTTTTTCATTTTTTATAATATACAACTTTGGTTGTTTTCTTTGAATAATAATTTCATGTAAACTCAATATATAAACATTCTAAAGGAGGAAATGAAATGGATTCTATGCAGAATCTTTATCATCAGCTGATTGAAGCTTGGAATAGCCGCAATGCAGAAGATATGGCCAAACTTTTTGCAGAAGATGGAGAAATGATCGGGTATGACGGCAGCCTGGCAAGTGGGCGAAGTGAAATTTACGAGCATCTCAGCCCTATTTTTGAAAATCACCCTACGGCTCCCTTTATCATTAAAGTGAAAAATGTGCAGCTTCTTAGTTCCGAAACAGCTTTATTGCGCGCCATTGCTGGAATGATTCCGCCCGGAAAGTCAGAACTAAATCCGGATGTGAACACTCACCATACGCTGGTCGCTGTAAAAAGAGACAATAAATGGCTCATTCAGCTTTTTCAGAATACACCTGCCAAGTTTCACGGCAGACCTGAGCTGATTGAGCAGATGACGAATGAGTTAAGTCTGTTAAGATAAGATTAGGCTCTTTTTGTATAGTTTGTTGCTTCCAGGGGTGAATGTAAAACCAAAAACAAAACTCGATGCGAAAAGAGCAAAAAAATTAAACCGAACTTTTCACGATTGCTGCTTTTAAGCAGTCTTTTTTTTAGTGCAATCAAATCGATTGACAAAAAATAAAATATTCGATATCATTATCTCGAATTGAAGATATTCAATTTAAAGATTCATAATTTATTGTTTTAATTTTATGATTTAAAACAATAATAAAATGTTTCTAATTTTAAACAAGGAAAGGTGAACTGACAAAATGGCAAAAGTTTTATACATCACTGCACACCCGCACGATGATACTGCATCATTCAGTATGGCAGCAGGAAAAGCATTCTTGGATACTTATAAGGAAGTAAATTCAAATGACGAGGTCGTTCATATCGATCTTTATAAAGAGAATATCCCTCATATCGATGCAGACGTATTCAGCGGCTGGGGAAAACTTCAGACTGGCAAAGGTTTTGAAGAGCTGTCTGCAGAAGAAAAAGCTAAGGTAGGACGTCTATCTGAACTTAGCGAACAATTTGTTTCAGCTGACAAATATGTTTTTGTAACACCTCTTTGGAATTTCTCATTCCCTCCAGTTATGAAAGCATATCTTGACTCTGTAGCTGTAGCAGGCAAAACGTTTAAATACACAGAGCAAGGACCTGTCGGCTTATTAACAGATAAAAAAGCTCTTCACATTCAGGCACGCGGCGGCATCTATTCTACTGGCCCGGCAGCTGAAATGGAAATGGGACACCGTTACCTTGGTGTAATGATGAACTTCTTCGGCGTTCCATCATTCGATGGTTTATTCATTGAAGGTCATGCGGCAATGCCCGACAAAGCTCAGGAAATCAAAGAAGATGGAATTTCCCGCGCTAAAGATTTGGCTCATACGTTTTAATGGATTAAGATCTCCTGATTAAGGGGATCTTTTTTTATTTTAGGCTGTTTTTGCATGATTGTTGTTTTTGATCATCCTCTATATATTTGGTTATTGTGCAGAAAAGTAGAATCAAATGCAGCTATGATTCCACAATTTTGTTTTTTTTGCAATGAAATATGGAATCAACCGAATGCTATGATTCCACCAGTTAGGTTTTTGCAACGGAGAGAGGAATCAACCGAATGCTATGATTCCACCAT
This sequence comes from Metabacillus idriensis, assembly GCF_050483325.1. Taxonomy (GTDB): domain Bacteria; phylum Bacillota; class Bacilli; order Bacillales; family Bacillaceae; genus Bacillus_P; species Bacillus_P idriensis_A. Next base: position 24,535 of record NZ_JBCMYF010000035.1, on the reverse strand, counting down.
TTTGGTTTCTGCACTGAAAAGTGGAATCAACCGCACGCTATGTGAACAAAATTCCAGAATGGCAGCTGTAAAATGGAATCAACCAATTCCCTCTAATCTTCATAAAAAGTCTAGATCCTTCCGCTGCAGTACTTATGTTTATAATCCCCTATCAGAAAGTTTTTCCATCAAAATCATCCCAGGTGGACTTTTTTATATTAGAATAAAGTACTAGTATAAACAAAAAAGGAGACAGGTATCATCTATGAACGGAACATCACACATGGCAATAGGAGCCGGAACAGGATTTATTATCGCCAATATAGCAGGAGCCGACTTTCAGACAACGTTGCTGTTATCAGGTCTTGGCGGTTTGACGGCGTTAATGCCTGATTTTGATATTGACGGTAAATTGAGCAATAAAATTACGTTTTCTCATCAATTTTTCCGCACGGTTGCACAGATTGCCGGTATTTTGATGATCATGTACAGCTTTTTTCAAGGAAGAGGCAATGAAATTTGGATAGGCATGGGGACTGGAACGGGAATGATTGTCCTCTCAGCTTTTATCAGGCAAAGGCATATGCTGACGATGACTGGCATCGGTGTTGCAGCAGGAGGATTTTCCCTTCAGGAAATCTGGATCATTCTTCTTGGATCATTCATTGTTGTTGCATCTTTCGTTCCTCATCGAAGCTACACTCACTCACTTGCGGGGCTCGCTTTTTTCGCCGTGATCGCATTTCAATTTGAACAGGCAACCGGAGTCAATCACTCATTTATTGTCAGTACAGCGGGATACGCAAGCCATTTGATAGCTGATATGAAAATTCTCCCGTTTAACAGGAGGGGGGTTAAATACTTCCTGCCTATTTCTTCAAAAGAATTTTAAGAGCAAGATTTTTACGAAACGTTTCTCCAAATGAGGACGTTTTTTATTTTAATAAATGGTATAATTCAGAATATTGTAATGATTTACAAGGAGGAGAAATCATGGATTCCGTCATCGATTATTATACAGGTTTTGCTGAAAGAGAATGGAGCCGTCTGGACCGTGAACCGCTTGAATTCATAATCAATTACCATTACATAAAACAGTCCCTTCCTGAAAAAGCACACATTCTGGATAATGGTGCTGGCCCTGGTAAATATTCAATGGCGCTTGCTGCAGAAGGATACGAAATTACGCTGTCTGATCTGACTCCAAAGCTTGTTTCCCTCGCAGAAAAGAAAGCTAGGGAGCTTGGTTTAACAGATCAGTTTCATGGTTTTCACAATCTGGATGCAGGGGATCTTTCCCACTTTCAAGATGAAATGTTTGACGCTGCGCTGATGATGGGACCGCTTTATCATTTGCAGAAAGATGATGATCGGATAAAGGCAGTTCAGGAATTATACAGAGTGACAAAGAAAGGCGGCATCGTATTTGCTGCTTTCAGGTCACGGGTCCATCATATGTATGCATCCTTACAGTCCCCAGATCATTGGAAGCCGAATGATTCGATTGATTCAATCAAGTCTTTTTTAGTAAATGGGACGTTTGATCACCAGGAAAAAGGGCGTTTTACAGGCGCTTATTTTTATCGTGTGGAGGAAATTTCTCCATTCATGGAGGCTAACGGATTTCAAACGGATGCATTAATTGGATCAACTGCTATTGGTGCAGCCCTGAACGTGGACTCCTGGAACTTGTGGAAGGGAAAAGGGGACCAGGAGTTCGAAAAGCTTATTGAGCTATTAATTGAAACAGCAAAAGACCCGTCCTTACTTGGTATTTCTTCGCATTTGCTTTATATAGGAAAAAAAGAATAAGTCAAACTGCTAGGAAGCAAAAGCAGTCAGTAAGACCGCAATTCCGTTAAATAGTCCATGTATAATCATTGCGGGTATCACAGAATTTGTTTTTTCATAGGTACATGCAAAGATCACTCCTGATAAAAAATTGACCGGCAGCGTGTTGTAGGTTGGAATATGCGCCAGGGTGAAAAGAAAGCTGCTGATCATAATGCCTTGGAAAATACCCAATCTGTTTCTCAGAAAGCGATACATAAATCCCCGGTAAAAAAGTTCTTCATAGATGGGAGAGACCACACTTGCCGACAGCAGGCCAATCAGCAATGTGAGTGGAGAAATGCTTTGCTTGATACTTTCAGTTTTTGCATTTTCATAGGTGCCTCCTATTAATGACATGAAAACCATTATGAGAGTGCTTGAAAGAATCAGTGCTAATGTCCACAGAAGAATTTGTTTCCAGTATCCTCTTTCAAAAGGTACAAGGCCAATCTCTTTAAAAGAGAGAGCATGAGGCTTTAAGGAAATATAATACAGACTTAAGATAAATAAAATAGACATAAAAAATCCAATTAACGTACCAGAATAGAAAGTGTCCTTAAAAAATACTTCAAATAGATTGTAGAGATGTGTTTCAATGAGCAAAGGAACAGCAGCGAAAGCAATGAACAGTAAAATGAAGAAATCTTTCATTTCCCAAGAATCCTTCTGTTTGATAAAAGAAATATTTTGCATGTAAATCCCCCATTTCTGATGATAACTTGATCATAAAAGATGACGCTGCGTCACCTGCAAGAACTTTTTTAAATAGGAGGCATGAAAGTGGAATCCTTTACAACCGGTCAGCTTTCCAAGATGCTGAATATTAGTGTCCGCACCCTGAGGTATTACGATCAAATCGGCTTGATCGAGCCGAGTATGAGGGACCATAGCGGAAGGAGGCTGTATACGGAAGCAGATTTATTGCTTCTTGAAAAAGCAGTCCTTTTGAAATCCATAGCGCTGCCGCTGGATCAAATCAAAATCTTGCTGACAGAACTGAATACAGCAGAAATTGTTTTAAAGCATAAACATCACTTAGAAGCACAGCTTGAAGAACTATCAGATCAGCTTAAAAAAACAACTGGATTGCTTACAATCAGTGAGGTGGAAGACGGTTTAAGCTGGGAGCGTGTTCTGCCGCTTGCCAGGAGTGCACATGAACAGACTTGTCATTGGAAAGACTCTTTTAATGATGAGCAAATAGAAGCGATGTCTTTCCTGCCTAAAGCTGAGCAGGAGGATGACATAACGAAACAATGGATTTCCATACTGAAGAGGACACGGCTTCTTCTGCATAAAGAAATCAGCCCTGATTCTGAAGAAGGACATCTGCTGGCACAAGATATCACTAGGCTGTCAGATTTAACGTTTCGCGGAGACGCCGAACTGATGGAGAAATTTTGGGATGTACGAAAGCAAGATCCTGATGGGAAGACCGGTTTGTATCCAGTCGAAGAAGAAGTCCTCCATTATATAGATATACTTTTAGAAAAAAATAAAAAAGGTGACATGAGTCACCTTTAATTTTTGATTTAGTCAGGCTGAATAATAATTTCATCATGATCGACACTGCTGATGCCGTCTGTAAAAATGAGCCGTGTAATGAATTTGTAGGATACGCCGTGTTCAGATGGCTGAAGGGAGGATGGAAGCTTAAAAGAAAAGCCCATCACTTTCTTTTCCTGTGCCGTAATCACAGCTGATGAATAAATGGTGTTCGTATGAATCACTTTTTCCCGGTCATCATTTGAAGTAGTCAGCACCAGATCTGATTCCACACGCTTTAATCGCTGTTCGGCTACTCCGCCGTTAATGATGTATTCACCTTTGATCATGTCGCCGCTGCAGTATGTATCACCCTTTAAAACAAGATCAATTTTTGCCGAACCGACTCCAAATTTGCATAAAACCTTACCAAACAACAAGAAAATGCCCACCTTTCAGCTAGTGAAAAAACCATTTATTATTAATTATTATACGAGTTGTGCAATCAAAAAGTTTCAGGAATCAGAAGAACCATTCATACATTCTATAATATGATGGGAAAAAGGCAAAAAATCAAGTAAAATAGCAATATACGCTAGGGTAAAGGGGTTTAGGCAATGAGCACGAAAACGTTAAAACATCACCTGCTGCCGCGTTCTGCTGCTGTATTCGAACGGATGAAAGAGGATAAAGCCGCTGCAGATAAGGTAAAAGAGCTGATATATAAAGTTCAAAAAGAGACGAAGCACATTGCATTTACCGGTCATTTTTCTGCCGGAAAATCAACAATGATTAATACGATCCTTGAAGAATCCATTCTGCCTACAAGTCCAATCCCGACCAGTGCTAACGTGGTGCTGCTCCAAAAAGGGGACAAGTCAGTCATTTTGCATGACAGCAGCGGGAATTTGCTGAAACTGAACGGAGAATATTCCATTCAGCAAGTAAAAGACTACTGCAAGCAGGGCGAAGAAATTTTGAAAGTGGAGATCAGCGATTTGTATCAGGCTCTTCCTGAAAACGTGGTGATTATGGATACACCCGGGATTGATTCAACAGATGCCGCTCATCGTATGGCAACAGAATCAACGCTGCACCTTGCAGATCTGATCTTTTATGTGACAGATTATAATCACGTGCAATCTGAAGAGAATGTTGCATTTATAAGCGAAATGATACATAAAGGCAAAAATGTCTGCTTGATTGTGAATCAAATCGATAAACACAGGGAAGATGAAGTTCCATTTACATATTTCAAATCACAAATTGAAATGACATTCGGGGGAGCAGGGCTTTCTAAGAACCAAATTTTCTATACATCATTAGTGGACATTGAAAACACTCATAATCAGCTTCAGACAGTAAAAAAGCTTATTCGGGATACAATCGCCGAAAATCACCTTGTTATCCAGAATGCCCAGTTCACTTTGAAATCATTAGTGGAAGAATTTTTGAAGTGGAAAGAGGATGATCTTGAGATTAAAGACATCCGGGCAGATGATTTAATTGTGCAGTTAGAATCGGTTCAAGTAAATAAAGAGGCATCAGCTTCAGCGCTGCAAAGCCTCCTTGATACAGTAAACAGCGCTGTTTTTGAAATGAAGGAGCAGCTTCAGTATATTCTTAAAAATGCGAATCTGATTCCATTTGAGACAAGATCAATGGCGGAGCGGTTTATTGAAGCTTCACAGCCCGGATTTAAGGTGGGGCTTCTCTTTTCTAAAGCTAAAACGCTAGAAGAGAAGCGAAAGCGTGAATCTGAGCTCTTTGAAGAAATAACAGAGCGCTTGCAGTCCCAAATTACGTGGCATTTATCTGAGCTTCTAAAGAAAAAAAGTGCTGAATATGAGATCCATGATCCCGTTATCTTAAATAATATTCAATCATTCGATGTGAACATTCAGCCGGAGCTGCTGCAGGAATCTATCCATAAAGGTGCAACAGTCAATTCTCAATATACGCTGACCTTCTCGAACGATTTAAGCGAGGCTGTCAAGAAAGAGTGCAAACAGCAGGTTCTGCCGCTAATTGAAGAAATTGAGCGCCATCTGAAAAATCAAAGTGCAGATCAAATTAAAATGCTTGAAACACAGGTTGACGAAGCGAAAAAACAGCTTGAAGAATTGAATGAAACGTATCACAGCCTGATTTCATTTGAACAAGTGAAAAATGATTTAATGGAACTTACCTTTCAGCAAAGTTTTCCAGACATCAATTTTGCAGAGTGGATGCAACAGCACCCTGAAAAAGAACCAGCAGAGGGGATGATTGAGGTCCGCCATCCTGCGTCAGCCGTGAGCGATGAAGTCACAAATGATGAAAAGCATGAATATAAATTGCAGCCAGATCAAGATTTCTTTTCACATCAGATTGCGCGTGCTTCAGAAGCCATGCGGGATATTCCCGGCTTTCAAATGCTGTCGTCATCTCTTTTAGAAAAGGCTAATTCGCTTCAAAACAAATCATTTACGGTTGCTTTATTTGGGGCATTCAGTGCAGGCAAGTCTTCGTTTGCCAATGCACTTCTCGGGGAAAAGCTTTTGCCTTCGTCCCCAACGCCCACTACAGCTACAATCAACAAAATTGTACCAGTAACAGCTGAAAAGCCGCACGGTTATATTGAAGTGAAATTTAAATCAGAAGATGCATTTTTAAAGGAAATCGCCGATTTATTTTCGATTGAAGCAGAATCGCTTAAATCAGCTCTTTCTATACTCGAAAAGCTGGAAGGAGGGAATGAGAGACTGAAATCCCTTCTTCCGCTTTACACTCATGCTCTTAAAAACTTCGCATCAATCAGCGGAACGGTAAGAGGAGTTGACAGAGAGGAATACAAAGAGTTTGTTGCCAATGAAGAAAAAGCATGTATGGTTGAAGAGGTCATCATCTATTTTGACAGCCCGCTTAGCCGAAATGGGATTACGATTGTTGATACACCAGGGGCGGACTCGTTTAACTCGCGTCATACAGAAGTAGCCTTTGATTATATTAAAAATGCAGATGCGATTTTGTTTGTCACTTATTATAATCATCCTTTTTCAAAAGGCGACCGTGAATTTCTGAAGCAGCTTGGACGCGTGAAAGATACATTTGCGATGGATAAGATGTTCTTTGTCATCAATGCCATTGATCTTGCCGAAAACAGGGAAGAAATTGAGATGGTAAAAGAGTATATAACAGGGCAGCTGCTGACACATGAGATTCGCCGTCCGCGTCTTTACGGCATTTCAAGTCTGATGGAGCTTGAGCATGCAGCAGATCCTGCACTTTCTGAATTCGCAGAGTTCCAAGATGATTTTATGCACTTTATCAACAACGATTTATCCGCTTCGATGATCATGTCTGCAAGGATAGAATTGTCTATTGCACAGCAGCAGCTGCAGTCGATTATAGAAGCTGCAAATGACGATCAGGAAAAGAAGAAGAAAGAACTTGAAAGACTTTCATCTGAACGTGCTGAGATTGGATCTATGCTCCGCGCAGATGAACACGAGCTTGAGCAAAAACAGGTTCTTCAGGAAATAAAAGAACAGCTTTTTTATGTGAAACAGCGAACGATGCTGAGATTTCCTGACTTATTTAAAGAAGCTTTTCATCCAGGCGCTTTTGCAGGGACATCAAAGCAGACAAAAGAAATCCTTGAAAACTGCCTGCAGGATCTGCTGGTTTCTCTGCAATTTCATGTCCTGCAAGAGCTGCAGGCAACAACCCTCAGGCTTGAAAAATACAGCCGCAGCCTGCTTGCGGATGTGTTTAAGCGCCATTCCAAGGAGATGGCACTGATTAATAACCAGCTTCGGACATCGCTGCCGGAAATCACTAAGTTCCAAACGCCGAAGCTGCACGCCGGGTTAAAAGACATACTTAATGGTGATATTCGCCAGCCGCTGAAGAGATTTAAAAATACTAAATCTTTTTTTGAAAAAAATGAGAAAAAATGGATGAGTGACGAGCTGCAAAGGAAACTTGATCAGCCGGTCTCAGATATACTCGAAGCTCATGAACATCAATTCGGAGATTATTACCGCGAGCAGTTCATATACGAATGCAGAATGCTGACTGATAACCTGGCCAAGCAGGCAGAGAATTATTATGAAGCGCTGCTGTCTGCTTACACAAATGAGGATTTGACCCTTCATCAATTTGGTAATCAAACTCTGAAGCAAATTATGATGGAGCTTGACAGCAATGAATAGCAAAAAATATCAGGTTTGTGCAGCTTGCACTCATTTTCAAAGCTTCCGCAGCGAAGGGAAAATGAGTTACCGCTGCAAAAGGCTTGGCTTTGAAACAAAACCGGATTATTCTTTTAACTGCTGGACACCGGCTGAAGCCGTTTTGAACCTGATGAAAAAAAGAGGAGACTTGCCCAATGACAAACGTACATGAAGAAATTTCAGCTCACAGTAAAAAACAGCACGCGATTGTTTCCAAATTCTTATCGTTAGAAGAAAGAAGAGAAGCGTTGATTGAGCAGGCCGTACAGCAATGCAGATCATCACAGTCCTTCTCTGTTACTGGCATTAATGCAGTTACAGCTGAAATCAATGAGCTTGCTAAACAGGGGATTATCCCGACTAGAAAACCTGTCACAGAAGGTATGGTTCAAGAGTACGTTCAGCGAAAATATGCTGGCAATAACCAATAACTTCTGCGAGTAATCATACCCGCTTAACGGAAATCCTAAGAGCAGCACAACTGAAAAGAGGTGTTACAAATGGGCAGAACGAAAAGCGGAAATGCAAATGCACAGCGCAACAACAATGAAAAAAAGAAAAATGGCTTTAATGAAGAATTCGCTTCTTATGCAGAAACAGAAGTGAAAAAAATGAACAGCAAAAAGAAAAAGGATTCAAATTAGATAGACTAGAGGCCTTCACAAATGTGGAGGTCTTTTTCATGTTTTTCCCTTTCAGCCTGCAGACCTTATTATGGTATGATAGAAGTACTTGATTTTTTTAGATAGGAGACAAGATAATAGATGAATAATAAACAGCATTTATTAATAGTAGATGGCATGGCGCTTCTTTTTAGAGCCTTTTATGCAACATCTGTATACGGCAATTTTATGATTAACAGCAAAGGAGTTCCAACAAATGCAGTGAACGGCTTTTTAAAGCATTTACTTGCATCGGTTAAACATTTTAACCCGAGCCATGTGATTTGCTGCTGGGATATGGGAAGCAAAACGTACCGTTCAGAATTGTTTGATCACTATAAAGCAAACCGTCCGGAAGCACCGGTTGAAATGCTTCCGCAATTTGACTTAGCCAAAGAAGTAGTTGAAGCTTTAAACATCCCGAATATTGGACTTGCAGGCTATGAGGCAGATGATTGCATCGGTACTCTTGCGAAACTGTACGGAGGTGAGATGAATGTCTCCATCCTGACAGGTGACCGTGATCTGCTGCAGTTATTAACGGAGGATGTTCAGGTTGTTCTTATGCAAAAGGGAATTGGCCAGTATAAAGTCTATACACACGATTTTTTCACTGAAGAAACAGGTATTCTTCCTGCACATTTAATCGATGTTAAAGGATTGATGGGAGACAGCAGCGATAATTATCCTGGCGTAAAGGGCATTGGTGAAAAAACCGCCTATAAATTGATTGCGAAATACAAGTCCATTGAAGGCCTGCTCAGCTGCCTGGAAGAGCTGACTAAAGCGCAGCGCTCTAAGATTGAACAAGATCTTGAAATGCTTCATTTGTCACGAAAACTTGCTGAAATTACGTGCGATGTGCCAGTTGAGTGTCCGCTTGATAAAGCTATTTTAAATGTTGAACATCACCGGGCTGTTCAGATGATTGAAGAACTGGAACTCAGGGGACTGCACACATTTTTATCAGATGCCCTGGCAGTAAGAGAGGCAATGTGACCTCTCTTTTTTGATTAATTGCTCTAATTCCTTTATGATTCTAATTATAAGATTGGAGTGGCGGTCATGAAGAACGCATTGATTATCGGAGCAACTGGCTTGATCGGGACAGAATTGCTCAGCCTCCTGCTTGCATCTAAGCAGTACACAGAAGTGAAGACGATTACAAGAAAACCTTTAATACATGAAAATCCCAAACAAAAAAATACCGTAATTTCCGATTTTGATCATTTAGCTGATTACGGCAGTGAATTTGCCGCAGATGAATTATTTATCTGTTTAGGCACCACGATGAAGCAGGCGAAATCAAAGGAAGCATTTTATAAAGTCGATTTTGAATATGCAGTGGAAGCTGCCCGGCTGGCAAAACAGCATGGGGTAAAAAAGGTCCTTGCTGTATCAGCCATCGGAGCAGATTGCGATTCAATGTTTTACTATAATCGTGTAAAAGGACAAATGGAGGATGCTTTAAGGAATTTGGGGCTTCCCTCGGTTATATTGTTCAGGCCGTCTCTATTGCTCGGTGACAGAGAAGACTTGCGTTATGGTGAGAAGATGGGTGAATGGCTGGCTAAATGGTTTGGATTCGTTTTTATCGGAAAATTAAAAATAATGAAGCCGATTCATGCAAAAACAGTGGCTAAAGCGATGGTAAAAGAAGCTCAAAATAAAGATCCGCTCGTTATCACGTTTCAATCAGATGAAATTCAAGAAATTGGCTATTACTGATCAGTATAGAAATTTTTTTAGCCATCAGCTAAAATTAGGATGGATGAAACTTTACACCTAAGGCGGGGTCTGCTTGCTACATACGAAACAGTCGGTTACAGATTATTTGCTGCATTTAAAAGAAAAAGGATTTCAGCTGAAGGAAGATGCTCTTGGCTTTATCGAGTTCGGCAAACATTATACAGGTGCTGAAGATGAGCTTGTCATTGCTGCTATAGAGCTGACATTAAAAGCACAGAAGGAATTTGACGGCTCCTTTTTTGTCTCTCTTTTAGAAAGACTGACAAAAGAAAAGGCAAAAAACCGCAGACAGGCCATTCTTGTGGCGCAGAAATTGAATTTGATTTGATTTGGAGGAAGCGCCTTGGTCTCTCCAATTGAAAGATTTCCGGAGCCGTTCTGAGGGCGCCTCTGCTTTCAATTTTCGCACTGCCTTTTAGAATAAGAAAAAATCTCGGGGCTCCCGAGATTTTTTATGTGGAAAGAGATTCTTTTGTTTTATCATGATTCCATTCCGCTGTAAGCATGGCTGCCAGAATAAGCAGACATCCGGTCATTCCATACACGGTCAGCCGCTCACCTATAAAAAGAAAAGCGGTTAAAGCAGCGAATACAGGCTCTGACGAATAGATGATTGCAACCCTTGAGGCTGTTGTGTATTGCTGAAGCTTTGTTTGGACGAAAAAAGCGAAAGCAGTTGCAAATAGTGCAGTAATAATAAGCGCAAACAGAACTTCAAATGTAAACATGCTGCTGAAATTCTTTTTTACGTTTGAAGCCTCAAATATTCCTGATGATAAAAAACTCAAGAAAGAGACCGTCACAAGCTGAGCAATTGTCAGCATCCAGGCATCATGACTGCCTGAAAACTTTCCTGTAAAGATAATATGAAAGGCGAACGCGCCAGCACAGAAGAAAACAAGCAAATCCCCAATATTAAAAGAGGAAAAATCACTCAGGGTTAAAAGATATAAACCCGCAGTTCCAAGTGCTGCTGCAAAATAAACTGTTTTTCTAGCCCGTTCCCTAAGCAGAAAGCTTGACAAAAGAGGAACGATCATCACACTTAAACCGGTAATAAATCCGGCTTTTGAAGAAGTTGTATATAATAGCCCAACAGTCTGAAAGGCATATCCTAAAAATAAAAAGATGCCAAGCGATATTCCCGCAAACAATGTTTCTTTTGAAAGACGAAAGCGGGTCATTCTTAAACTTATCATTGTGAGAATACCTGCAGCCGCCAAAAAACGGACGCCATTAAAAAAATGCGGAGGCATAAATTGAATGGCTTTTTGAACAATAACAAAGGTAGAACCCCATATAAGAGCCACCAGCAAGAGACTTAGATCAGCAGCGGAAGATTTTTTCAGCTTCATCTATCATTTCCCTCGTTCATCCGGATGGCGGATCTTGATAACTGGTCCGCTACGCTGTTTTGTTTACTAGGAATCCATTTTATAAAAAATAGCTCAAATTGATTGATTAAGCTTAAAACTTTCTCAAGAAGCGGGACATACGCTGGATTTTTCACATATTCTTTTTCAACTGCCCGTTCTACAAGCTGAGAATCCGTTCTGACTGAAATACTTGTAAAACCTTTCTCCAGACAAATTTCCAGACTTTTTATTAATGCATGGTATTCCGCTTCATGATTCGTCATGATGCCAAGAGGAACGGAATACTGTTCGCCTTTGCCGTGGCCTTTAATGAAAATACCGGCTCCTGAAGGCCCAGGATCACCGGCACTGGCACCGTCTATATATACTTCGATCATCCAGTCTTCAACTCCTTACTCTATACTCTTACTCATGGGGCTTCATTTTTTTAGCTAAATAGGCGAAAGGGGTATCAATAATCGCCACTGCAAACTTAATCAAATAGGTCGTAATAAAAATTTGGATCCAGACTGAAAATGGATAGACGAAAAGAAACGCGATAGAAGTAAAAATAAGTGTGTCAATCAATTGACTGATCATCGTGCTGCCATTATTCCGAACCCAAAGCAATCGGTCAGACGGAAATTTCTTTCTGATATAAGAATAAATCGCTACATCTGCATATTGACTGATGATAAATGCAGCAAGACTTCCTAGCGCGATCCGGGGAATAAGGCCGAAAATCGTTTGTAGTGCACCTTGTGCAAAATCAGTTTCGTCAGGCTTGAACAAAAGAACACCCTGCATGATGACAGTTAATGAGATTAACGTTGCAAATCCGAGCCATACTGCTTTTTTGGCTTCTTTCTCTCCATATTTTTCATTTAATATGTCGGTTACTAAGAAAGCTGTCCCATACATGATATTCCCCATCGTTGCGGTCAAACCGAAGATTTCTATGGTTTTGACAACCTGCAGATTGGCAACAACCGTTGAAAAGCCGATCCAGACAAACAAACCGCTTTTTCCGAACAGTTTATAAAATAAAAGAACAATGATAAAATTGATTAATGCAAAACCAAGCCACATCATTTCATTTGGCATACAATCTGTCTCCTTGCTTATATGTTTAGTAAGGCTGCTTTAGTATAGGCTGCTTTAGTGTCAGCAAGCGGCCGGGCTAATTATCGAATATGATTATAGCACAGTGAATACATTTGATGGTATGAGCAAAACTACTGCATATAGAGCTCAACCGATTTAGGGAGTGGAACAGGTGAAATATCTAATTAAATGGATGTACAGCAGCCCGAAAAAAAAGAACATGCCATTCACATCTGAAGATGAAACAGATCTTGACTCAGCCATTTCGATTGGTGAGGATCTCGAGAAAACAGGCAGGGTGAAATCATTGGAATTCTTTGATTCACGCGGGACACCATGGTCGCTTAAAGAATTAAAGAAATTAAAATTGGAAGTCGTGCATGAGCCTTCAGATGTTGAAGCTTATTTTGACGGCAACTACAACAAACAAACGAGAGAAGCAGGTCTCGGCGCTGTCATCTACTACACACTGAATGAGAAACGGACAAGAATGAGGTTCAGTGCAAAAGCAGAAGAGGCATCATCAAACAATGAAGCAGAATACATGGCTGTCTACTTTCTGGTGCAAAAGCTTGAAGAGCTCGGTGTGCGTTATCAGGATGTAACATTTAAAGGAGATTCGCAAGTTGTGCTCAAGCAGCTTTCAGGCGAGTGGCCCGTTTATGAAGAGTCGTACACCGGCTGGCTTGATAGAATTGAAGCAGCTCTGAAAAAAATGAAAGTGCGCCCAATCTGCATGCCAATAGCACGAAAAGAGAATGAAGAAGCTGATAAGCTTGCAGGTCAAGGGTTAAAAGGAATAACTATTGCGAGTGAATGGAAGCTTGACAGTGATTGATGGAGATGAATGAATTGGAGAAAAAACAAGTTGTTTGTGAGATTGATCAGCTCCTGGACACTTATTGCACAGATTGTTTGCTGAAAAAACATTTTCGCAAGGAATATGGGAAAAAGTATGCACATTCTTTCTGTATTGAAGAATGTACAGTCGGTCAAAAAATTAAAGAATACGGCAAGAAGTTAATATGAAAATCCGCTGACTATTTGATTCAGCGGATTTTTTAATAGATAAAAAAGGATAAGATTTTGCGCTAGGCTCCTCAGCCAGAACAAAATCCCCCAAAAAGGCGGAAACCGGACTTTTTGGGGGATTTCTTATCTGTCATGCCTGCGCTAAACGGGCGCTTCCGCTTTTTAAAATTTCAGTAATTATATGTTTTGTGCTTCGATGTCTAGCTCCACCGCCCAACTCCTCGGCCAGAACGGCTCCGCCAGTAAAGGCAAAAAGCGCCTTTACTGGCGGAGCCTTATCTGTCTGTCGGAGCTAAACGGGCGCTTCCGCTTTTCTTATTGCTTAGCCTCGTTCAGCTGGTGTTCACATTGCAGCAGAAGTTCATTCTGATTGCTGAGAAAGGTTTGATCGACTCCAGTATCTCCAGCATTCTGATAAATTGCTTTTGCATCCCGCAGTGCGTTTTCCGCGTTTTGAATAGCCTCAGGATCCATGCTCATCGTTGCAGATCCAGTCATTTTTTGTGCTGCTTCTACAGCCATTTCCAATTGTTTAAGATTATTAAAGCCGCTGATAAGGCCAGTATGATTTATCTGATCCATGTTCGTCACCTCCACTTACTTATCGTTCGACATCTTTCTTAAAATATACATCGAAAAAATGAGTCTAAAGAAACAAAATGAATTTTCAGAATAAATAAACATTCGTTAAAAAGAAGGGTTTTTGTTCCTTATAACAGAAATATGCAGAATAGGATTTAAAATTGAATCTTTTAGACTAGTCGGATGGAGCAGAAGGGAGGAATGAGTATTTGATGAGAACCAAGGTAAGTATTAATGAAGATGTCAAAAATGCATTTCATGAAATATATGGAGATTTAGATATGCTGCTGTTTATGGCGAAGAATGGCAATGTTTTTAATCAATTTGAAGTAAACAGAATCGAAAAAAAACTGAAACAGAATATTAAGGCAGTGGAATACTTAATGATCAGCCAGGATTTCACGAAAGAAAGAGGCTGAGATAGCTCAGCCTCTTTCTTGCATCGTATATGATCAAAATAATGTACGTTTGTAATTATAATTTCACAACGTTAGCTGCTTGTGGTCCACGGTTGCCTTCAACGATTTCAAAAGAAACTTCCTGGCCTTCTTCTAAAGACTTGTAGCCGTCTCCTTCGATAGCTGAGAAATGTACAAATACATCGTCTCCGCCTTCAACTTCGATAAAACCGAAACCTTTTTCGTTGTTGAACCATTTTACTTTACCGTTTTGCATAGTACTTTATCCTCCTAATACTGTAGCACAAGGTGTTGCTACCTGGAAATATTTATCATGGAGCAAATATGTATGCGCAAACATTGTTTGATACAACAATATCTCACTAACTATTAGCTAAATGATGATTTTAATATACACTATTGAAAAATTGTCGTCAAGTTACCTATAGCTTTTTATTGAAATTTCAGATATTTTAAATATAGGGTGGAATAACTTGTAAAGGGATGTGGAAAATGTGTATAAAACAAGCATTGGAGATAAGCAGGTTATTTTTAAAAAAGACCGTAAAATGAGTGATGAGCATTTTCTGCTTGCTTGTCAAAGACTTGAGGCACTCGAGTCTTTGCTCGATATCGAGCGTGAACGGCTCATACTGATAAAAGACCCGCTCCAGAATACCATTATCATTGAAAAAAAGAGCACAGAAACTTGTACAATTTATCTTCACAGCTACATTATGCAAGAAGAAATTATCAAACTTGCATAACTTCCAAAAAAACAGTTTTCTTTTAAACGAAAACGATTATAATATTGTTTGTTAACAATTTGAGAGGGGAAGCAAACAATGGTACAAAAATCATTTGAAATTACAAGTGAATCTGGAATCCACGCACGTCCGGCGACGTCATTAGTCAATGCAGTCAATTCATTCACAGCTGATGTAAACTTAGAAGCAAACGGCCGGAAAGTAAACTTGAAATCAATCATGGGCGTCATGTCTCTTGGCATTTCCAAAGGAACAACAATCGTCGTTTCAGCAGAAGGCAGCGATGCGAAAGATGCGATTGAAGCTGTAGAACGTGTTATCCTGGCAGAACAACTAGGCGCATAAGACTTGCAGAAAATCTCCTTAATAAGGGAGATTTTTTTTATTGTCTGAGGGAATGATAAAACCGAATGGAGGCGGTAAAATGACACGGAAAAACGATAAAACCTCATATCTCGGCAGTGAAGAAACTTCGAGGGCGAACGAGAAAATCAATGAAGCCTTTTATGATAACGGCGACAAGATGCAAGTACCTCTTTATATGAATAATGAAACAGCTGCCATTACGATTGACAGAGGCAGAAATGAAAAAGAATTTGATAGAGAAGATTAAAAATTGCAGGCGCTGTCTGCAGTTTTTTCTTTCGGAGAAAGCAAAAATAGTATCTGTCTCTCTCTAAAAGAAAAAACCAGCTGCTATAAGCAGCCGGCTGCATTTACTTTTCCGAAGTTTTTGATTTTTGATCTTTGTTCCGTTTATTTCCTTTGCTGTTATCTCCAGAAATGATTTCCTGGCCGAATTCTTCCTGAAAATGTCCTTTTCTGGGGGAATTGCCGTTTTCGCTGCCGCCTTTGTTAACTTTCTTTGTCATGTTGATTTCCTCCTAAAATGGTGGTAATGAATCAAGATTGTTTGCTTTATTGTGATCCGGGTTGCTCCGAATATACATCTCTCCGTCATTACCTTTAAAGGTATTTACACCTTCTATAGCGCCTTTGTCGATTTCCATCAGTGCTTCAGGGTAGGAGAGGGTTCTTCCTGCTGATGTTTTAAATGAGACGAGATCTCCGTCTCCGTTTTTTTGTCATATAGGAAATTATAAAAGGAAATAGGGTGTGGATAATGAAATAAGGTTATCACCGTCCAGCTCCAGCGCCTAGATCCTCGGTCAGAACGAATCCGCCAAAAAAGTCAAACCCGGACTTTTCTGTCGGATTCTTATCTGCCTGTCGGATCTGACCAAGGCGCTTGCGCTTTTGTTCTGCTGCCACAAAAGATTCTTTTTCCATCGTCAGCACCCCTTTCTTTTTTAGTGTTCATTCTTGCCGCTCAATTATTCCTCAGAAAAGGATTTTCGCCGCTTTTTCTAGAAATAGTAGACGATGAATAAAGATGGAGCTGATTGGAATTGAAGAATACATTTAATTGGGAAAAGGAAGCTGAAAAGAAGTGGGATGAGCGTGCCGCGTTTTGGAATAAAGGGAGCAAGGAGATGTGGGATTCAGGAAGCAGGAGCTCTATTGTTCCTTTTTTTGCGAAATATGTAAAACCAACAGCAGAAGTAATTGACATTGGCTGCGGAGACGGATACGGTTCTTTCCTTTTGATGAAAGAGGGCTTGAAGGTGACGGGAGTAGACCTGTCACCTGAGATGATTAAGCTCGCAAAAAAGCATGAAGAAGAAGGGAAGCTTTCATTTATTCAGGCGAATATGATGGAGCTCCCATTTAAGGATGAAACAGCGGATGCGCTGCTTACGATCAATTGCATAGAGTGGACAGAGAATCCATTAGCGGCATTAATCGAATTAAAGCGCGTTGTCAAAAAGAATGGCTTCTTATGCATTGCGATTTTAGGCCCAACTGCGCACCCGCGGACGAACAGCTATGACAGACTTTACGGAAAACCTGTCATTTGCAATACAATGATGCCCTGGGAATTTGAAAAACTGGCGCTTGAAAACGGGTGGGAACTGGCAGGAAGTCAAGGCGTTTACAAACGGGGCGTGACAAAAGAAATGATTGAAGTACTGTCACCGGAATTAAAACAGTCCCTTTCATTTCTATGGCTGTTCATGCTTAAAAAGAAAGAAGGAGAGATCAAATGAACCGATATTCCATTGAAGAGTTTGTTGAAAAGACTGAGCAGCAGGATAAAGGGCAAGGCTTATTTGAACTTGAGACAGAGAGGCTGCTTGAGATCAATCTGAATGGGCAGATTTGGGCGAAGTCAGGGGCGATGGTATCTTACAGGGGACAAATTAAATATGAAAGGGAAGGCATCCTTGAACATGGAATCGGCAAGCTGTTCAAAAAAGCATTTACAGGGGAAGGCACGTCACTAATGAAGGCAACCGGCAATGGAAAGCTGTATTTAGCCGATCAAGGGAAAAAGATTTCGATTTTGAACCTGAATGGTGATGAATTATATGTAAATGGAAATGATTTGCTGGCATTTGAACCGTCTATTTCGTGGGATATTAAAATGATGAGAAAAATTGCAGGTATGCTCTCAGGCGGATTATTTAATGTCAAGCTTCAAGGAAGAGGGCTTATTGCCATAACTTCTCATTACGAGCCATTAACTCTGATTGTAAAACCGGGTGATCCAGTATTTACAGATCCGAATGCAACGGTTGCATGGTCCGGCAGTTTAACTCCGGAATTTGTAACAGATATTTCTTTGAAAACGATACTTGGGCGCGGAAGCGGAGAGTCTATTCAAATGAAATTTGCAGGAGAGGGCTTTGTTGTCGTCCAGCCGTTTGAAGAAGTGTATTTCAGAGACACGACAAGCTGACGGGAGAAATGCTTTGTTCATTCTTTTCTCCTGTCCTAAAAAATCATGGAAGCTATGGTATAATAGGGATATGATGAAAGGAAGTGCCGAATGAAGAGCAATGCCAGCAAGTTTCAAAACGGTGAATCTGTCCAAATTGTGAAAACAGGGGAAAGCGTCACTATCATGCAGTCAAAATATATAAAAAATATGCACCGTTACTCTTACATTCTAAAGGAATACCCATCAACCTTTTATTTCGAAGAAGAATTAAACAAGGATCAATAAAAAAAGGATGACTATTAACGCAATCTGCGTTCATTAGGTCATCCTTTGTTTTTTATATCTTTAATAATGGTATCAAAAATACTCTATTAATAAACGGGTGATAATTGCTTTGCAGCCTATACCTGTTTTTATTTGTATAGAACCTAATACTTATGCTTCCAATTGGTTCTTACTGGCGTTCTCATGAGATATCAGCTTGCTTTGCAATTGATTTGCCTGATGGAACCACCCCGTACATGATCCAAGAATCAGCCCGTTTTTAGTCATTTGACAGACTGCCATATAAGGATAATGGTTTTTCGCGCGAAATCTCACATCAAAAAATCGAATTTCATATCCAGAAGGGATTGGAAGAACAACAGAATGAACATGCTTGGAATTCTTTAAAAAGTGGCCAACATTTACATCCTTTTTTGCTTTATCTATGACATAGGCATCCTGATCTGACTTATCGAAAGTATGAATCCATTTAAGATCTTTATTGCGCAGTTCTCCTACATCAAAAGATGAGTCTGTTTCTGAAACGATATGCCAGACAGACCAGCGGATAGTCGGAATGATTGTGACTGGGTTATTTTCGCCTAATTCCTTTTTAACCATGGACAATACTCTTCTGGAACTGAAAAATCGCTCTAAAAGATAGAGTGCAATTAATATATAAACCAAAAGGAAAATCAGTCCCGGATCACCTGTCAATCCCCACAAAGCAAATCCTAACAGATGTAAAAAGACGATCAGCGGGTCAAACAGCGGAATGAAATTCAATGAAAGCCATTTTTTCGTAAAGGGTCTCGCTGCCTGAGTGCCGTATGCGTTAAAAATATCAAACGTTACATGCAGCATTACAGCTAAAAAGATCCAGCCTGATAAATGAATCATTTCCAGGGCTGTGAGATTAATATAAATAAGAGAGATAATAGCAGTTAACAATCCCGTCCACACAAACCATGCAGGGATAGAATGCGACAGTCCGCGGTGATGCTCTGTATACATGCCATTTCCTTTAATCAGCCTGATTCCGTAATCAAAATCAGGTGCATTCGATCCAAGTACAGTTCCGATTAAAACGGCTGAAGCAAGCTCAGGCTGAGCAGCGACTGCAGGGTCTATAAAAGCAAGACCGGCAAGGCCAAAACCCATCGTAATATGTGTGCTTGTATCCATTCAGTCGACCTCCAGGAATCTATTCCCCTTCATCCTGAAAGCCTCAAGCTCATTTACTGAGCTTTTATATATTTTTTCTCTTTAAAGACTGCTGCCTCTTTTACGATATCTTCCATAATCGCAAGAGAAGAATGAGGATGGTGCAGCCGTTTTATATTCCGCTTCATTCTGCGCAGCTTTTTGTCATCTTGAAGCAGAGCACTGACAGCATCGTATACTTCTTCAGATCGGTTTACGACAAGTGCCGCTTCATTTTCCTGAAAGAAAAGCGCATTTTCTTTTTCCTGCCCAGGGACAGGTTTATAAAGAATGACGGGCACACCGACTGCCGCTGCTTCGCTCAGGGTGATTCCTCCTGGTTTTGTCACCATGCAGGATGCGATCCTGAACAATTCATCAACTCGTTCGACATATCCCAGAAGTTTTAAGTTCTCCTTGTTCTTACCGGTTATGCTCTCAAGACTTTCTTTTAATGCAGTGTTGTTTCCGCAGACAACAACGGTCTGCAGGTTATTATCTGCTATAAACGATTCGCACAGCTCTTTGACGTTTTTCAATACACCGTGCGCACCGGCCATGACCAGCAGTGTTTTTTTGGCTGGATCTAAATTGTATTTTCTATAAATGGCATCTTCATTTAAATTCTCTTCAAACTGAGAGCGGATTGGAATGCCTGTTACCTTAACAGCTGCAGGATGAATGCCAAGGCTCATGACTTTTTCTTTTACCCGTTTGCTCGCGACATAATATTTGTCTATGTTTTTATGTACCCATATTTTATGAAGGCAGAAATCTGTTAGAACATTGAAGGTCGGGATGATATTTCCCGTGCGCCTGCGGTATTCAGGCACGACAATGATCGGAAACGTGTTAATGATGATGTCAGGCTGCTCTTTTTCGATCAGCTCGTGCAGTCTTTTGTTGCCAAGCTTAAAATAAAGAGTAAGCAGCTTCTTGTTGTAAATTTTATCTACACCGTAGTAAAACATGCGGTAAAATTGCTTTCCGATTGTAAAGCTTTTTAAGTAGAGGTACTGAGTGATCTCAGTAAATACAGGATTGGATTCTGCATATAGATCCGACACCACCACTTCCTCTATTCCCAAATCCCTGCATTGCTTTACAAGTGTTTTTGAGACTTGAACATGTCCATTCCCGTACTTTGCAGTTAAGATCAGCACTTTTGGTTTTTTTAACAACGCATTCACCTCAAATATAATCTGAAAAACAATAAACATGATTAACTACGTTCAGCGTATCATATGAATATTTAAGAAATATAAAGATTACATAAAATTTAAATTAAATTCTGCTTAATTTTAACAAAATAATCCAATTGATGTAACCTTTATTTCATGTTCATTCCCATTCGTAAGGTGTTTCCTGGTAGACACAATAATTCAGCCAGTTGGCAAATAGGAGGTGGGCATGGGATTTCCATTTCTGTACAGGCTTTCCCGCCGGATCATTTTCAGGAAAATAAGAAAGCGGGACGGCTGTATTCATCCCTTTAGCCAGGTCGCGTTCATATTCTTCTTTAAGCGTCAGCAAATCGTATTCGGGATGGCCAGTAAGAAAAACTTGCTTCGCGTCTTTTGAAGAGACTAAACAAACGCCGGCTTCAGCAGATTCACTGATAATCTCAAGTGCTTCCACCGCTTCAATATCTTGTCTCTTTATATCCGTATGCCGGGAATGCGGCACATAGTATTGATCATCAAAGCCTCTGACAATTTTTACAGAACTATTACAAATATCATGCTTGAAAACACCGAAGCATTTTTCATTCAGACTATATTTATTTACGCCGTAATGATAATAAAGTCCTGCTTGAGCACCCCAGCAAATATGCAGAGTGGAAGTGACATTCTGGTTTGTCCATTCAAAAATCTCTTTAAGTTCTTCCCAATAGGACACTTCTTCAAATGCCAGATGCTCAATCGGTGCACCTGTGATAATCATTCCGTCAAATTTTTTATGGCGGATTTTATTAAACGTCGTGTAAAACTGCTGAAGATGCTGCTGCTTTTCCGTTTTTGAAACGTGCGTTTCCGGTCGCAAAAAGGTAATGTTCAGCTGCAGCGGCGAGTTTCCGAGAAGGCGCAATAATTGCACCTCTGTTTTTTGTTTTTCGGGCATAATATTTAAAATCACGATATTTAAAGGCCTGATGTCCTGCTGATAGGCTCTGGCATCATCCATGATAAAGATATTTTCTTTTTCAAGAATTTCTTTTGCGGGAAGGTCAGCTGGAATATTAATAGGCATGAAAGAACCTCAACTTTCTTTATCATTCTGAGTTTTCTCTATTATAGAAAGTTTAGAATAATAATTCAATTTGCTTTTGTGTTACAATTGTGCGAGAAATCTATATATAAATGCAGAAAGTAGGGCGCTGTGTGTTAAAAATAAAACATAAATCAGACATCGAAATCGCTCAAGAAGCACCAATCAAGCCGATCCGGGAGATTATTGGCGGTCTTGATATTTTAGAAGATGAAATTGAATATTACGGAAAATACAAAGCTAAAATCTCTTTAGAATTTTTAAATCGGGTGAAAACAAAACCTGAGGGAAAAGTCATTTTAGTGACAGCAATTAATCCCACTCCTGCAGGAGAAGGGAAATCAACTGTAACGGTTGGACTTGGCCAGGCACTTAATCTGCTGAAGAAAAAAGCTGTCATAGCGATGAGAGAACCGTCACTCGGTCCAACAATGGGCATTAAAGGCGGTGCTGCCGGGGGAGGGTACTCGCAAGTCATTCCTATGGAAGAGATCAACCTGCATTTTACAGGTGACATACATGCAATCACGACAGCTAATAACGCACTTGCAGCACTGATTGACAATCATATTCATCAGGGGAACGAATGCCAGATTGACCCTCGGAGAATCACCTGGAAAAGGGTCCTGGATT
This sequence comes from Metabacillus idriensis, assembly GCF_050483325.1. Taxonomy (GTDB): domain Bacteria; phylum Bacillota; class Bacilli; order Bacillales; family Bacillaceae; genus Bacillus_P; species Bacillus_P idriensis_A. The sequence goes on along the minus strand of NZ_JBCMYF010000035.1, from coordinate 2,222 downwards.
TAAATGACCGTGCCCTTAGAAATGTGGTCATTGGCCTTGGCGGACCGGCTAATGGAACACCGAGGGAAGATCATTTCGACATAACCGTAGCCTCAGAAATTATGGCCATCCTTTGTCTTGCTTCTGACCTTGATGATTTAAATAAAAGGCTTTCTAAGATCGTTGTTGGCTTTTCATATGCGCGAGAACCAGTAACAGTCGGTGATTTAGGGTACGAAGGAGCTTTGACTCTCTTATTGAAAGACGCCCTGAAACCTAATCTAGTTCAAACGCTTGAGCACGCGCCTGCGATTATTCATGGCGGGCCATTTGCAAACATTGCCCATGGGTGCAATAGCCTTCTGGGCACAAAAATGGCTGCAAAGCTCGGTGACTATGTTGTGACGGAAGCGGGATTCGGAGCAGATCTTGGTGCCGAGAAATTTCTGCATATTAAAACACGTGCTGGAGATTTTTCACCTGCGGCGGTCGTCATAGTCGCAACCGTAAGAGCACTGAAAATGCATGGAGGAGTACCGAAAGACAAGCTTGGCATCTCAAATAAAGATGCAATGCTCGCAGGTGCTGAAAATCTTGCGAAGCATATAGAATCGATTGAATGCTTTGGACTTCCTTATGTTGTAGCGGTAAATCGTTTTGTGACAGATTCACAGGAAGAAACGGATGCTCTTATGAATTGGTGCAGGGAGCATTCTCATCCTGCAGCTCTGACAGAGGTGTGGGAAAAAGGCGGGGCAGGCGGAATAGAGCTAGCAGAAAAAGTACTTGAAACAATCGAAAAGACAGAAAACCGCTTTGATTACTTGTATGATTTAAAAGACAGCATAAAGGATAAAATTGAAAAAGTTGCCAAATTTGTTTATGGAGCTAATGGCGTTGATTTTTCTTCAAAAGCACTGAAGCAAGTAACAGAATTTGAACAGTATGGATGGTCAAATTTGCCGATCTGCATGGCAAAAACACAATACTCTCTTTCAGATCAGCCTGAACTTCTTGGACGGCCGAAGGATTTTACGCTGACAATCAGGGAACTGAAGCCATCAATTGGCGCGGGATTCCTTGTTTGTTTAACAGGCGATATTATGACAATGCCCGGTCTGCCGAAAAAACCGGCTGCGCAATCGATGAGTGTAGATGAGAACGGCAAGGCAAGAGGACTGTTTTGATGTTTGATCCGACTGCATTTGATAACTTAAAGGTCGTCCTTGAAGGGGCGATTTACGATGCTGATCTTGGCGGCGCCATTAACGTGATAGACCGGAAAGATTTAGTGGACCTTGCAGCCATGTCAAGATGCTATCAAAATACGTTTCAATTAAAAGAAGGAAAAAAAGCGGCTTCTGCTGAATTTCATCTAATGATGAGTGTATCGCAATTATCAGGAGAACTCTTAAAGACCGCTGTGGTTCCCGGGTGTGAAGTGAAGGTAATCTTCCATGCCTGTACACCTGAAAATGAGACGTATATTCAATCAATCATTGAAGAAGTCTGGGGCGTTCACCAATCTGTCATTCACAGAATTTCATACGGCGACCCGTTTGAGGTCTATCATCATACTTTTGAAGTGGTATTCAACCGGCTTATCGGGGAAGAACAGATTGATGACTTAATCGCTATGGCTGATCATGCCATCGATACTCTTGAAAATATAGATAAAGGAGCAAAGTGATGAGTATTTATGACATAAAAGTGAAAAACATTAACGGCGAGGAACAATCTATGAGTTCCTATAAGGGAAAGGTTCTTGTAATTGTCAACACAGCAAGCAAATGCGGCTTCACTCCGCAATATAAAGGACTGCAGGAACTTTATGAACGCTATCAATCTGATGGTCTTGAAATTTTGGGCTTTCCGTGCAATCAGTTTATGAGCCAGGAGCCTGGTGCCGAAGAAGAAATCAAAAGCTTCTGTGAAATAAATTACGGAGTTACATTTCCGATGTTTGCAAAGGTTGATGTGAATGGCTCTGAGGCCCATCCGCTTTTTACACAATTAACAAGTGAGGCGCCTGGTTTATTAGGTTCAAAAGCTGTGAAGTGGAATTTCACGAAATTCCTAGTAGATCGAAACGGCAGAGCAGTTGAAAGGTTCTCGCCAAATACAGACCCTAAAGAATTGGAAGAGAGCATTCAGAAGCTTTTAAAAGAAGCTTAAGTCTGTATTCGCTCATTTCCCATCACTTAAAAGAAGAAGCCTGAGATATGAAGTGACCCCAAAAAGTT
>NZ_JBCMYF010000034.1:0-30035 GCF_050483325.1 Metabacillus idriensis | reverse complement strand
TCGCTTTTCGGTGTTGTCTAGCTTCGCCTCCTAGTCCCTCGGCCAGAACAAAATCCCCGAAAAAGGCAAAACCGGCCTTTTCCGGTGATTTCTTATCTGTCTGTCGGGCCTAAACAGTCGGCTCCGCTTTTCGGTGTTGTCTAGCTCCATCGCCCAGCTCCTCGGCCAGAACGGATCCGCCAGTAAGGCAAAAAACGCCTTTCTGTCGGATCCTTATCTGTCTGTCGGAGCTAAACGGGGCGATTCCGCTTTTCGGTGTTGCATGAACAATTTCTTTTCATTATAATAAGATACAGTTACATACTCTAACAGCGATGATAGAGAAGAGTAGTTTACGGGAGCGTCAATCAGGGAGAAAATGCCGGTGACTGAGAGCATTTTTTTGACTGCGGTAAATGAATTCACCTCTTTAGCTGGCATCAGGACCATTCGGCTTTTGAATGTAAAGGTGTTCCGGATCAATTCCGTTATCTTAGAACGAAGTGAACAGCTTATGTTTTTTTTGCTGTTAACAAGGGTGGTACCGCGATATTCAACTCGTCCCTTTTTTGGGCGGGTTTTTTATTTTGGAAAAAAATGATCATTCATTTGAAATAAAGGAGGAAACATCATGCAGGAGCAACTGAAACAGCTTCAGTTAGAAGCACTTGAAAAAATACAAACAGCAAATGATTTAAAAAGCCTGAATGACATCCGTGTCTCATACTTGGGCAAAAAAGGACCGATTACAGAAGCACTGCGCGGCATGGGGAAATTATCCGCAGAAGAGCGTCCGTTAATGGGGGCACTTGCAAATGAAGTCCGCGAAAGCATTGCGACGAGCATCGCGGCAAAACAGGAAGGTCTTGAAGAAGCTGCGGTTGAGGAAAAACTGGCTGCAGAAACAATCGATGTGACTCTCCCTGGACGTGCAGTCCGGGCTGGTAATCATCATCCTATTACAGCCGTTATTGAGGAAATTGAAGACCTGTTTCTTGGCATGGGTTATTCAGTTGAAGAGGGCCCTGAAGTTGAAACAGATTATTTTAACTTTGAAGCATTGAATCTTCCAAAAGGGCATCCTGCGCGGGATATGCAGGATTCGTTCTATATCACGGATGAAACGCTTCTGCGCACACATACATCTCCTGTTCAGGCAAGAACGATGCAAAAGTACAAAGGGCAAGGACCTGTTAAAATTATTTGTCCGGGAAAAGTGTACCGCCGCGACAACGACGATGCGACACATTCTCATCAATTCACTCAAATTGAAGGGTTAGTAATCGATGAAAACATCAGCATGAGCGATCTAAAAGGAACACTTGAAGCATTTGCTAAAAAGATGTTTGGAGAAGACCGCGAAATTCGTTTGCGTCCAAGTTTCTTCCCATTTACAGAACCTTCAGTAGAAATTGATGTATCATGCTTTGGGTGTGGAGGACATGGGTGCAATGTATGTAAAGGCACCGGCTGGATTGAAATTTTAGGTGCAGGAATGGTTCATCCGAACGTTCTTGAAATGGCTGGATTTGACTCGAAAAAATACAGCGGGTTTGCATTTGGAATGGGCCCTGAGCGTATTGCCATGCTGAAATACGGCATTGACGATATTCGCCACTATTACACAAATGATGTTCGTTTCTTAAAACAATTTAAAAGAGCATAAAAGGAGGTTTACCGATGTTTGTTTCATATAAATGGCTGCAGAATTACGTTGATCTCAGCGGAATATCAGCAGAAGAACTGGCAGAAAAGATCACTAGAAGCGGGATTGAAGTAGAAGGTGTTGAAACACTGAACGATGGCCTGAGCGGTGTAGTAATTGGTCATGTGCTTGAAAAAGAACAGCATCCGAATGCTGATAAGCTGAATAAATGTTTAGTGGATGTGGGAGGAGAACTGCCTGTACAAATCATTTGCGGTGCTGCAAATGTGGATAAAGGCCAAAAAGTAGCGGTAGCAACTGTTGGTGCCGTTCTTCCTGGAAACTTTAAGATTAAAAAAGCTAAGCTTCGCGGCGAAGAATCAAACGGAATGATCTGTTCTCTGCAGGAGCTTGGAATTGAGTCAAAGCTTGTGGCAAAAGAATTTTCTGAAGGGATTTTTGTTTTCCCGAACGATGTTCAGCCAGGTGCAGATGCTCTTGCTGAGCTGAGCCGTGATGATCAGATTCTTGAGCTTGGATTAACACCTAACCGTTCAGATTGCTTAAGCATGATTGGTGTCGCACACGAAGTAGCTGCGATTTTAGGAAGAAGTGTCACTTATCCGGATCTTACACATGCGGAAGCTTCTGAAAAGGCTGCAGATTATATTTCAGTATCAGTCCAGGCTAAAGAAGAGAATCCATTATATGTAGCGAAAGTGATCCGCAATGTGCGAATTGCACCATCACCTCTATGGCTTCAAACGCGTTTAATGGCAGCAGGAATCCGCCCGCATAATAATGTTGTGGATATTACCAACTATGTATTAATTGAATACGGTCAGCCTTTGCATGCTTTTGACTATGACCGGTTAGGTTCAAAAGAAATTCTTGTCCGTCTTGCGGAAGCTTCAGAAGAAATCATTACACTCGATGGTCAAAAACGCATTCTGTCATCTGAACATCTTGTTATTACAAATGGAAAAGAGCCAGTTGCTCTTGCAGGCGTAATGGGCGGAGAAAATTCAGAAGTTCATTCAGATACAACAACGATCCTGCTTGAGTCTGCGTACTTCAATGGCCAAACTGTCCGTAAAGCTTCTAAAGATCATGGACTCCGCAGTGAAGCAAGCGCGCGTTTCGAAAAAGGCGTTGATCCAAACCGTGTGCGCGCTGCAGCAGAACGTGCGGCACAATTAATGATTGAGCTTGCAGGCGGTGAGGTTCTTAATGGATCTGCTGAAGTAAACTATTTAGAAGCAGAACCGGCTGTAGTCGGCATTCATGCAGATAAAATCAACAAAGTGCTTGGAATGAACATTTCAGTTAATGAAATTCAGTCGATTTTCACTCGACTTGGTTTTGAAGTGAAGGAAGACAACGGAACATTTACGGTTACTGTTCCGACAAGACGCGGAGATATTGCGATTGAAGAAGATCTAATTGAAGAAGTAGCCAGACTGTATGGCTATGACAATATTCCTTCTACATTCCCGGTCAGTGCATCTTCACCAGGCAGACTGACTGAATATCAGTCTAACCGCCGCAAAGCACGCCGTTATTTAGAAGGAGCAGGCTTGTATCAGGCGATTACTTATTCACTGACAAGCGAAGAAAAAGCATCTCAATTTGCCCTTGAAGCATCAGACTATACTCGTCTTGCTATGCCGATGAGCGAAGAGCGCAGCGTGCTCCGCTTAAGCTTGGTTCCGCATTTGCTGGAAACACTGAAATACAATCTAGCACGTCAAAATGACCAAGTTGCGCTATATGAAATGAGCTCGGTTTTCATTTCAAATGGAGCAGGCGAACAGCCTGTTGAAAAAGAGCGGTTAAGCGGTGCTGTTACTGGTTTATGGCATTTAAATCAATGGCAGGGTGAAAAAAAGCCGGTAGATTTCTATGTAGTAAAAGGAATTCTTGATGGATTGTTTGATGTTCTAGGATTGAAAGAGCAAATCACATACAAACAGGCTAAGCGCGATGGGCTTCACCCGGGACGTACGGCTGAAATCTTGCTGAATGGCCGGACTGCCGGATTCATCGGGCAAGTTCATCCAAAACTACAAAAACAAATGGACCTGACTGAAACTTATGTATTCGAACTTGCCCTGCAGCAGCTATTGGAAACGAATCTGGAAGAATTAAAGTTTTCTGTGATTCCCCGTTTCCCTTCAATGACACGGGATATAGCCCTTGTAGTTGACAGAGGAATTGTTGCAGGCGATCTAAAAGAAACGATTTCTGAAGCAGGCGGCAAGCTTTTAAAAGAAGTGTCTGTATTCGACTTGTATGAAGGCGATAGACTGGAAGAAAATAAGAAGTCGCTTGCTTTCTCTCTGCGCTATTTCGACCCAGAGCGCACATTAACAGATGAAGAAGTAGCGAAGGCTCATGAAAAAGTGCTTCGTGCTGTTGAAGAGAAATACGAAGCGGTGCTGAGAGGTTAATGATTAACATGAAAAGCAGTGAAATCTCATTAGATTTCACTGCTTTTTTCTGTTCAGTTTATCTCTGTAATGTCTCTTATAGACTGATAAAGAATATCAGTCATCTCATCCAATTCTTCTTTTGAAGCTGCAAGCGGAGGCATAAATACAATGACATTTCCGAGAGGTCTGAGGAGCATGCCGAGTTCTCTTGCCCGTCTGCAGACTTTAACTCCCACCCTGTCCTTCCAATCAAACGGCTCGGCTGTGTCCTTATTTCTCACTAATTCAATCCCGATCATAAATCCTTTTTGCCGGATATCACCCACGTGGTCCAATTGTGAAAAAGCTGTTAATTGAGTTGCCAGATATTCTGACATGATCTCCACTTCTTGAATGAGATTCCCCTTCTCTATTAATTCGAGATTTGCAATGGCAACAGCACAGCCTAAAGGGTTTCCTGTGTAACTGTGACCATGGAAAAACGTTTTTTGCTCCTCATAGTCCCCTAAAAATGCATTGTAAATCTCTTCAGAAGCAACTGTAATGGCGACAGGTAGATATCCGCCTGTCAGTCCTTTGCCAGCTGTTAAAAGATCAGGAGCTATATGCTCGTGCTCACATGCAAACATTTTCCCCGTTCTGCCAAACCCGGTAGCGACTTCATCCGCTATCATTAGGACTTCATATTTTGTACAAAGCTCTCTCACGCCTCTCAGGTAACCTTCAGGCATCACAATAATTCCGCTTGCACCTTGAACAATCGGTTCAATAATAAGTGCAGCAATTTCTTCAGAACGTTCGGCTAATACATTTTCTAATTCTTTTAACGATTCATGAACGATGACAGTTTCAGAATTGCCGAATGGTGAACGGTATACTGCAGGGTATGGAATTTTAATGCAGTCAAAAAGCAGGGATGAATAGGCTTTATGAAACAGGTCGATGGCTCCTACTGAAACCGCGCCTATCGTATCTCCATGATAAGCTTCCTTCATCGTGATGAATTGTCTCTTATTCCCTTTTCCTTTATGCTGCCAATATTGAAAAGCCATTTTAACAGCAATCTCTACAGAAGTGGCGCCTGAGTCTGAATAAAACACCTTGGTGAGTCCTTCTGGCATAAGTTTAATGACTTTTTCGGCCAAAAGAATGGCAGGAACATTTGCCATGCCAAGCAGGGTTGAGTGTGCTACTTTATCCAGCTGCTGTTTGATTGCTTCATTTAATTCTTCTACATTGTGACCGTGTACATTTAACCAGATGGAAGAGACGCCATCCCAATATTCTTTGCCGTTTACATCTATCAGTTTTCGTCCTTTTCCTTCAGCGATAATAACAGGCTGATCTTCTATGTAATCTTTCATTTGGGTAAAAGGATGCCAAATATATTGCTTGTTTTTTGCTGCCAGTTCTTCGTAGCTGATATCAGTAAGTGCCGGACTTTTGTACATGGTGAGCCCCCTGTAAGAATTTTTTATAACTCTATCGTATAAACAGAAAACACTATATGTCAACCAAAAAATAATTAAGTTGACATATATGTTTTGATGTAGATAAAATGAAGAAAAATAGAAAGAGAGGAAAAAAAAGGATGAAACGTTCGCTGTCGGTCTATTCCATTTCAGTTGTATCAATGTTTGCTGCTCTAACAGCAGTAGGAGCCTTTATTAAAATACCGATGCCGGTTATACCATTTACTTTGCAGATTCTATTTGTCTACCTTGCAGGTGCCCTTCTGGGGAGCAAGCTTGGTGCAATGAGTCAAATGCTGTATATTGGGATTGGCCTCGCCGGGCTGCCTGTATTTTCAAGCGGAGGAGGACTTTCCTATATTTTTCAGCCGACTTTCGGTTATTTAATCGGATTTGCAGCAGCAAGTTTTGTCATCGGCTATATCCTTGAAAGATACAATCAGCCAAAGCTGAGGCATTTTCTATTTGCTCATTTTACTGGTCTTATCATTGTTTATTTATTTGGCGTAGGCTATTTGTATCTCTCGTTAAACACGTGGATTGGAACAGGTATTTCATTTAGCGCAGCATTTTACAGCGGTTTTCTGCTGAGTGTATTCGGCGATCTGATTCTGTGTTTCGGAGCTTCTCTATTATCACTGAGGTTGTATAAATCCGTGCGCAGGCCATTAGTCAATGTCTCCTATTCAGGGGAAGCGAAGGGATGAGCGGGATATTTATTACTGGCACAGACACAGGCATCGGAAAAACGTTTGTAACCGCCTATTTAATCGGAATGCTTCAGCGTTCCGGAATAAGAGCCGTACCGTACAAACCTATTCAAAGCGGTGGAAGGCGGGAAGCGGGCTGTCTGGTTGCAGAGGATATTGAAGAATATCACCTGGCCGCAAATTTGGCCTATCAGCAAGAAGACCTGTGTACTTACTGTCTGGAAGAACCCCTGTCCCCTCATTTAGCCGCGAAACTATCAGGCACTAAAATTGATAAAAATCGACTGGTCAATCAATATCTCAAACTTCAAATGGAAAATGATATTGTGATTGTAGAAGGGGCAGGCGGGCTTGCAGTGCCTCTTGCTGAAAATGAAGATGGAATCTATTTAACGAAAGATCTTATTAAAGAGCTGAACATTCCTGTCCTGATTGTCACTCATCCCTCACTTGGAACAATAAATCATTCCTTGCTGACAACAGAATATGCAAAGAAAAACGGGATAAGCGTTCTTGGATTTATTATCAACAATATGTCTCAGGAAGAGTCTGTAATGGAGCAGGACAACGTTCGGATGATTGAGATTTTGAGCGGAGTTCCTGTAATTGGGAAAATTCCATACTCGAAGGGGAAATATGAAAGTTTATTAAATAGTGAGCCTCTTATTCCTCTTAATCAAATTTTAAAAAAACAGCGGCAAAATCATTGAGATTTTGCGGCTGTTTTTAGTAGATTAACCTATCCTTTTTTCTTGGCAGCCAATTTTTTTGCTTTATCCGTATTGGCAAAATGAAACTTTGTTAAGGTTTTTAATGTGTCTGCACCTTTTTTAATAATAATGGCTGCTGCCGCTTCGTCAACCTTTGCGCCAGCACCTTTAGGAAGTGTCATTCCGGCTTTTTCCGATAAACGATCCATCTCCTTGAGGAAAGCATATCTTGCCAAAATGGAAGCTGCTGCAACTGCCAGATGGATCCCTTCTGCTTTTGTGCTGAAAAAAGTATTTTCTTTCCGGTAGGAATTTCCGATAAGATGCTTGAAATAGATGGAAGGCTCTGCAAACTGATCAATCAAAACACCTTCAGGAATTTCAGGTGCGATCTTGTCGTATAGTTTGTTGATTGCCTGATTATGAAGGATGGCCTTCATTTTCCCCTGTGACATTCCTGTGCTCTGCAGCTGATTGTATTTTTCATTATGCAGAACCAGCAGGCTGTAAGGAATGATAGAAAGAAGATCTTTGGCAATGGCCGTAATCTGTTTATCATTCAAATGCTTTGAATCTTTCACGCCTAATTCCTGAAGCAGGGGAATCTGTTCTTTTTTCACATAGGCGGCTACAACAGTAATCGGTCCAAAGAAATCGCCTGTACCGACTTCATCCGATCCTATAATGGAGAGAGTTGATATGTTCGCCGGCGGACTAAAAACAGTAACAGGCTTCGAAGGTTTCTTAGTAGTCTTTTGTTCAGGCTTTGACCACTTTTCTGCTTCTTCTCCTGCCAGATTGCCCTGAAACAGAACTTTGCCTGATTTATAGGCAGTAATGGTGCACCCGTTTGATTTAGCAGTAAAAACAGCACCAGGCGGGAGCTTTGAGCCAAGATCCGAAGAGTAGTAGGATTTCATTTTAAGGATGGTCGGCTGATCAATTTTAATAACGGCATTGGACAAGAGATGACACCTCTTTTAAAATAATGATTGATACTGGATATTGATTGGCATTATCTTTCCATTATACTAGATATCATGTTATGATAAAGATTAGGATTCTCAAGAATGGAGGATTTTTCGTTGGATAACCACTCAAAAAAGAAAACGACAGTTGATATATATGGACAGCAATTTTCAATAGTAGGCACAGAGAGCACAAGTCATGTGCGCCTGGTGGCTTCTATTGTTGATGATAAAATGCGTGAAATCAGCAGCAAAAGTCCCAATCTGGATATTAATAAGCTGGCAGTTTTAACGGCTGTGAATGTTGTGCATGACTATTTAAAATTAAGAGATGAATTTGAAAAACTAGAGAAACAAATCATAGAAAAGGATTGACGCGGTAAATGCTAGATATTGCACTTTTCATCATTTTGGCCATGGGCCTGTTAGTCGGATTAAAACGCGGCTTTATTCTTCAATTCATACATCTTGCAGGATTTATCATCGCCTATATTGTAGCATATAAATACTTTGGTGTTTTAGCGCCAAAGTTAGAGTTATGGGTTCCATACCCATCGTTTGGCGAGAGCGGATCCGCTATTTCCTTTTTTACAGGCGGAAATCTAGAAGATGCTTACTATAGAGCGGTAGCGTTTGTCATTTTATTTATCGGCACAAAGATCTTGCTGCAGGTAGTAGGATCTATGCTTGATTTTGTTACATATCTTCCAGTTCTTAAACAGCTGAATAAATGGGCCGGCGCCCTCTTAGGCTTTCTTGAAATCTATTTAATCCTTTTCATCTTGCTGTTTATCGGCGGGCTTCTTCCTATTCCGGAAGTCCAGTCAGCAATGGGGGATTCAGGACTTGCAAAGGTTATCGTTCATCACACGCCGTATTTTTCTGATAAAGTTCAGGAATTATGGCTGCAATATGCACCGAATTAACTTCTCCTCCAATTAGGAGAAGTTTTTTTGGTAAAAGGTCTTTTATCCCTTTGTTGTACTTTTGAAGAAAATATTTGTATCATTTTAAGTAAGCCCCAATAGATGGAAAAACGACTTGACCAGAGGTGAAGGAATAATGAGCGTACATAAAAAAGATGTCATTAAATTACTTGAATATATAGCTGTACACATGGAACTGAAAGGTGAAAATCCGTTTAAGACCGCTGCTTTCCGGAAAGCAGCCAATGCACTTGAAACAGATGAAAGAAGTTTGTCTTCAATCGAGGATTTTACAAAAATCGCTGGAATCGGAAAAGGGACAGCTTCGGTTATTACTGATTTTATAAAAGAGGGAAAATCAGAAACTCTTGAACAGCTTCAGTCAGAAGTTCCTCAGGGGCTTATACCGCTCCTGAAGCTGCCTGGACTTGGCGGCAAAAAAATTGCAAAGCTATATAAAGAGCTTGGAGTAACGGACGTTGATTCGCTGAAAAAAGCTTGTCTTGAAGAGAAGGTGCAGAGTCTTGCAGGGTTCGGGAAGAAAACAGAAGAAAAAATCCTCGCTGCGATTGATGAAATTGGAACCCGTCCTGAGAGGCTGCCGTTATCATTTGCACTGCCGATTGCAGAGGAAATTGAGACGTATTTAGAATCTTGTGAAGAGGTTCAAAAATTCAGCAGGGCAGGCAGTCTCAGACGAATGAGAGAAACCGTCAAAGATTTGGATTTTATCATCGCAACTGAGCATCCCCAATATGTCAGAGATCAGCTCATAAAAATCCCGAATATCTCAGAAATCATTGCAAATGGAGACACAAAGGTCTCTGTACAGCTGCAGTATGAATATGAAATCGGAGTGGATTTTCGGTTAGTGACTCTTGATGAATTTGCCACAACACTTCATCATTTCACTGGTTCAAAGGATCACAACGTAAAAATGCGGCAGCTGGCCAAGGAACGCGGAGAAAAAATCAGTGAATATGGGGTTGAAAATAGTGAGACAGGCGAGATAACCACTTTTTCAAACGAAGAAGAATTCTATGCTCACTTTGATCTTCCATTCTTTCCGCCTGAAATCCGCGAAGACGGAACAGAAGTAGAAAAATACATGAAAGATACAAAGCTGATAACAGCTGAAGATATAAAAGGCGATCTTCATATGCACTCAACCTGGAGTGATGGAGCTTTTACCATCAGTGAAATGGCAGAGGCTTGCAGAATGCGCGGGTATCAGTATATGGCCATTACGGATCACTCTCAATATCTTAAAGTTGCAAATGGCCTGACTCCTGAACGATTAAAAGAACAGCGGAATGAAATTGACAAATTAAATGAACAGTACGAGGATTTTAAAATTTTTGCCGGGGTTGAAATGGACATCTTGCCCGATGGCTCTCTCGATTATAATGATGAAGTATTAGAAGGCATGGACTTTGTCATCGCGTCGATTCATTCCAGCTTTTCTCAATCACAGGATATCATCATGCAGCGCTTGAAAACCGCTCTTGTAAATCATCATGTGGATATGATTGCACATCCTACAGGCAGACTGATAGGCAGAAGAAACGGATATGAGCCGGATGTTGGCATGCTGATTCAGCTTGCTAAAGAAACAAATACTGTTTTAGAGCTGAATGCAAATCCGAACAGACTGGATTTGAGGGCTGAGCATATTAAAAAAGCGCATGAATCAGGTGTAAAACTTGCAATCAATACAGATGCACATAATATAGACATGCTTGAAGATATGAAAACAGGTGTTTCAACAGCAATAAAAGGATGGGTGAAAGCAGAAAACGTAATCAATACGTGGGATCTGAATCAGCTGGAATCCTTTTTTAACAGGCATAATAAATAGCCTAAAAGACAGCAAGGAGGCTGTATAACGTGCAGCAGCGTGTGTTAAAAGTATTAGAATTCAATAAAGTTAAAGAACAGCTTTTAAAGCATATATCTTCTTCATTAGCAAAGGAAAAAGTGGAGAGGCTTGTTCCATCCGCTGATTATGATGAGGTAAGAAAATGGCAGGAACAGACAGATGAAGCTGCAAAAGTCCTTAGGCTGAAAGGAAATGTTCCACTGGGCGGCCTCGTTGATATTCGAAAGAGCATTAAACGATCTAAAATCGGAGGGATGCTGAATCCGCACGAGCTGATGGAGGTTGCCGGAACTCTTTATGCAGGCAAACACATGAAACGGTTTATTGAGGACATGGCGGAAAATGGCATCGAGATTCCTCATCTGGAAGGTTTTGCAGCCGAGATTTTGCCCCTGCAGGAGCTGGAGCAGCACATTCTTCACTGTATTGGGGATAATGGAGAAGTTCTGGACGGAGCAAGCGATGCTCTTCGTTCGATCAGGACATCATTAAGGACGACAGAATCAAGGTTGAGAGAAAAGCTTGAGTCACTGATTCGATCTTCTTCTGCTCAAAAGATGCTTTCTGACGCTATTGTTACTATGCGTAATGACAGGTATGTGATTCCTGTTAAACAGGAATACCGATCAGCATACGGCGGAATTGTCCATGATCAGTCTTCATCGGGAGCGACGTTATTTATCGAACCTCAGGCTGTAGTTGACTTAAATAACACGCTTCAGCAGGCGCGCATGAAAGAGAAGATTGAAATCGACCGCATTTTAACAGAAATTACGGTGAAAGTGGCTGAAGAATCCGAGCCTCTCCTGGTTAATGTAGAAGCCTTGAGCGAAATGGATTTTATGTTTACGAAAGCAGCGTACGCGAAAAAAATAAAAGCTTCAAAGCCTGAAATGAATAACAGCGGAAGAATTAAACTATTCAAAGCGAGACATCCGCTTTTAAACGCGGAAGAAGTTGTCGCAAATGACATTGAACTTGGCGCTGAGTTTACGACAATTGTGATAACAGGACCGAATACAGGCGGAAAAACAGTAACCCTTAAAACAGTCGGTCTATTTACATTGATGGCGCAATCCGGACTGCAGATTCCATCTCTTGACGGCTCAGAAATGGCTGTGTTTGAAAATGTGTATGCGGATATCGGAGATGAACAGTCGATTGAGCAAAGCTTAAGTACATTTTCTTCTCATATGGTAAATATTGTGGATATTTTAAAGCGTGTAGATGATAACAGTCTGGTCTTGTTTGATGAGCTTGGTGCAGGAACAGATCCGCAGGAGGGAGCTGCACTTGCCATCTCCATTTTGGATGAAGTTCATCATCGCGGTGCCAGAGTGATCGCCACAACGCATTATCCTGAACTGAAAGCATACGGTTATAACCGTGAAGGGGTTGTCAATGCAAGCGTTGAATTCAATATTGAAACATTAAGCCCTACTTATAAGCTTTTAATCGGCGTTCCAGGCCGAAGCAATGCCTTTGAAATTTCAAAGCGGCTTGGCCTGATGGATTCAGTCATTGACCGTGCAAAATCGCATATGAGTGCTGAGAGCAATGAAGTAGATTCAATGATTGCATCGCTTGAAGAGAGCAAAAAACGCTCTGATTCAGAGCTTACAGAAGCAGAAGAACTGCGCAAAGACGTAGAAAAGCTTCATTCCGAACTGCAAAATCAAATTCTTCAATTCAACGAAGAACGCGACAAGCTTTACGAACAGGCAGAGAAGAAAGCTGCAGAAAAAGTTGAAGCGGCAAAAGCGGAAGCAGAGTCCATTATCCGCGAATTAAGAAAGATGCAAAAAGAACACCGGACTGGTATTAAAGAACATGAATTAATCGATGCTAAAAAACGTCTTGAAGAAGCGGTGCCTGAATTTGAAAAAAGCAGCAAACAGCCGAAAACGAAGACACAGAAGCATCAATATGCAGAAGGCGACGAAGTGAAGGTCATCAGCTTCAATCAAAAAGGCCACTTGCTGTCTAAAGTAGGCGATAAGGAATGGCAGGTGCAGATAGGTATTTTGAAAATGAAGGTGAAAGAAGATGATCTGCAGTATATCAGCAGACCTAAGCCCGTCGAAACGAAACCACTTGCAATGGTAAAAGGAAGAGATTATCACGTTTCCCTTGAACTTGATTTAAGAGGCGAACGGTATGAAAATGCTCTCCTTAGAGTAGAAAAATATATGGACGATGCCGTACTTGCCGGCTACCCGAGAATTTCCATCATTCACGGAAAAGGGACAGGAGCACTTCGGACAGGTGTGCAGGAATACTTGAAAAAGCATAGAAACGTTAAGAGCACCCGCTACGGGGAATCAGGCGAGGGCGGATCAGGCGTTACGATTGTTGAATTAAAATAATCGAAATATGGGAGATAAGAAATGAATCAATTTTGGGAGAATGAATTCGTTCAGACTGCAGCTTATTATAGCGTCGTCATCTTATGTATTGTTGTGTTTCTGACTATTTTTGAACTTGTGACCAAATACAATAACTGGGAAGAAATTCAAAAAGGCAATCTTGCAGTTGCGATGACGACCGGCGGCAAGATATTTGGAATTGCCAACGTGTTCCGTTTTTCAATCGGGCAGCATGATACGCTGTTTGAGATGGTCGGCTGGGGAATGTTTGGTTTTGTATTATTGCTTTTAGGCTATTTTATCTATGAATTTTTAACGCCTAAATTTAGAATCGATGATGAAATTCAAAATGACAACCGTGCGGTAGGCTTCATTTCCATGGTCATTTCAATTGGTCTGTCCTACGTGATCGGTGCAGGCATATAAGGGGAGAAAACAGTGGAAACATTGGCGAAAGTACTGCTTGGCATATGCGGTTTGTTTATTGTAATAGGGATTATATTTATGGTTTTTTTCGCTTGAAAAAATGAATATTATGAAGAAATTCCGGATTTCATGACATGAATCCGGATTTTTTTTAATACAATTGAAATAATTAAAAATATTTTATATTCTGAATATAACTTTGGTATACTTTCTTTATAAGCCAAAAGTCATGATGGCAACAAAGGGAGGAAATAAAATGGAAGTTCAAAAACCCTGGCTTCATCTATATCCTGAAGAAATACCTCATTATGCTGAAATTGACAACAAGCCACTTCAATTTTATCTCGCGCAGGCTGCACAAGAATTTCCAGCAAAAACAGCTATTCATTTTCTAGGCAAGGAACTGACTTTTACAGAGGTTTATGAACAATCTTTAAAACTTGCGGGCTACCTCCAGGAGCTTGGATTAAAAAAAGACGAAAGAGTATCGATTATGCTGCCGAATTGCCCGCAGGCCGTCATTGCTTATTACGGTATTTTATTTGCCGGTGGAATTGTCGTTCAAACGAATCCCCTTTATATGGAAAGGGAGCTAGAGTATCAGCTGAATGATTCTGATGCGAAATATATTATTACGCTTGATCTTCTTTATCCAAGAGTCTCAAAAATGAAAGCGCTGACAAGCATTGAACATATTATTGCGACAAGCATAAAAGATTATTTGCCTTTCCCGAAGAATCTTTTATATCCTTTTGTGCAGAAAAAGCAGAATCAAATCGTCGTAAAAATTGAGCACAGCGGCCACACACATTTATTCAAGGAAATCATGAAAAGAGATGACACATCTATTGAGGAAATAGAGACAAATCCCAAAGAAGATATTGCCTTGCTGCAGTATACAGGAGGAACAACCGGTTTTCCAAAGGGAGTTATGCTGACGCATGAAAACCTGGTTTCAAATACGTCCATGTGTTCATCCTGGATGTATAAATGCAGACGCGGAGAGGAATCAGTGCTTGGCATATTGCCGTTCTTCCATGTTTACGGGATGACGGCGGTTATGAACCTATCGATTATGCAAGGCTTTAAAATGATCCTGCTTCCAAAATTCGATGCCACGGATACACTTAAAGCCATTGATAAATTAAAACCTACACTGTTCCCAGGAGCTCCTACTATTTATATTGCATTATTAAACCATCCTGATTTGAAAAACTATGATCTTTCATCTGTTGAATCATGTATTAGCGGTTCAGCTCCGCTTCCGGTAGAAGTGCAGGAGAAATTCGAGCGCGAGACTGGCGGAAAGCTTGTGGAAGGATACGGTTTGTCAGAAGCATCTCCTGTTACACACGCAAACTTTCTCTGGTCACACCGTAAAAAAGGCAGTGTAGGTGTGCCATGGCCAAATACAGAATCTATTATCCTCTCATTTGAAACGGGAAAGCAGGCAGAATACAATGAGCTTGGAGAAATTGCTGTCAGAGGTCCGCAGATCATGAAAGGGTACTGGAAAAAACCAGAGGAAACAGATGCCGTATTAAAGGACGGATGGCTTTTAACCGGCGACATTGGCTATATGGATGAAGAAGGGTATTTTTATATCGTAGACCGGAAAAAAGATATGATCATCGCCGGGGGATTCAACATTTATCCCCGTGAAATCGAAGAAGTTTTATATGAGCATGAAAAAGTGCAGGAAGTAGTAGTAGCCGGCATACCGGACCCTTACCGCGGTGAAACGGTGAAGGCGTATATCGTTCTAAAAGAAGGAATGAATGCGACTGAACAGGAATTTGACGAATTTGCCCGGAAACATATGGCAGCATACAAGATCCCGAGAATCTATGAATTCCGCAAAGAGCTTCCAAAAACAGCAGTCGGAAAAATTTTAAGGCGCTCACTTGTAGAAGAAGAAAAAGAAAAATTAAAAAATGCCAATTAAACAGGAAATCCGTTTCTGTTAAAAAGCTGTATGAAGCAATAAGAATAGAAAAATGATAAAGAACCATCTCTTCCTATTGCTGAGAGGGTTCTTTTCATCTATTATGGTGAAAGATAAGATCAATCTTTCTTCTTGACAGATGGAGGATGTAATTTTATGATTGAAATATGAATGATGATTCATTCAGTTTGAAAGGACGAATTTACAGTGAAACAGAAACGACCAAAATATCTCCAAATTATAGATGCGGCTGTCATTGTCATTGCTGAAAATGGCTATCATCATGCACAGGTGTCGAAGATTGCCAAGCAGGCAGGAGTCGCAGACGGTACCATTTATCTTTACTTTAAAAATAAAGAAGATATCCTGATTTCATTGTTTCAGGAAAAAATGGGCGTATTTATCGAAAAAATTCAACAAGAAATAGCAGGAAAG
This sequence comes from Metabacillus idriensis, assembly GCF_050483325.1. Taxonomy (GTDB): domain Bacteria; phylum Bacillota; class Bacilli; order Bacillales; family Bacillaceae; genus Bacillus_P; species Bacillus_P idriensis_A. The sequence goes on along the minus strand of NZ_JBCMYF010000034.1, from coordinate 14,142 downwards.
GACACGGCGGCGGAGAAGTTATACATGCTGATAGAAAAACATTTTTCACTTTTAGCCGAAGATCATCATCTTGCCATCGTTACACAACTTGAACTCAGACAGTCAAATAAAGATCTTCGCCTGAGAATCAATGAGGTTCTGAGAGGATATTTAAATATTCTTGATTCGATTATTCAAACAGGAAAAGAAACATCCGAATTCAGTGAAACCCTGGATACACGCCTGGCGAGGCAGATGATATTTGGAACGATTGATGAAACGGTGACAACATGGGTCATGAATGATCAGAAATTTGATCTGACTGCACTTGCAGGAAACGTTCATGAACTTATGATCAAAGGCTGCGGAAGGGTTTAGCAAAATCCTTCCTGACGTAATTGTTTATATGCATAAGGAGGTCTGACCTGTGAGTTATTTTAATGTTAAAGTAGAAGATTATGTTGCGGTCGTAACCATTCACCAACCTCCCGCAAACGCCCTTTCATCTTATGTTTTGAAAAAGCTTTCATCCTTGATGGATGAGTTTGAAGCAAATAAAGAAGTCAGGGTCATTGTCATTAATGGCGAGGGAAGATTCTTCTCAGCAGGGGCTGACATCAAGGAATTTGTTTCAGTGCCGAACGGGGAAGAGTTCTCTAAGCTTGCTGCAAACGGACAGGAACTTTTTGAGAGAATTGAAACATTCAGCAAACCAGTCATTGCCTCGATTCATGGAGCTGCTCTAGGCGGTGGCCTTGAGCTTGCTATGAGCTGCCATGTAAGGCTTGTTGCCGAGAATGCAAAGCTCGGGCTGCCTGAGCTTCAGCTTGGACTCATTCCAGGCTTCGCCGGCTCGCAGCGTCTTCCTAAGTATGTAGGAGGAGCGAAAGCGCTTGAAATGCTGCTGACTAGTGAACCGATCTCAGGAGCAGAGGCAGCCAAATACGGTCTTGCCAACCATGCTTTTGCAGAAGAAGCCTTATTTGATGAGACGATGAAGCTTGCGAAGAAATTTGCTGCCAAAAGCCCGATATCTGTCAGTGCTGCAATCGATTTAATCAATGCTTCTAAAACACTCCCGTACCATGATCGGGTGAAAAAAGAAGCGGGCTATTTCGGGACTGTATTTGAAAGCGCAGATGCAAAAGAAGGAATCAGTGCTTTTCTTGAGAAAAGACAGCCGCAGTTCAAAGGCGAATAAATTTTGTGATAAAACGTTCCTGACGTTTTTTCTATACAACCAAATTGAATGCTTAACGTAAATAGGGGGATGGACATGAATATTTATGTAATCATGAAGAAAACGTTTGATACGGAAGAAAAAATAACGCTTCAAAACGGGAAAATCAATGAAGATGGCGCAGAATTCATTATTAATCCTTATGATGAGTATGCGATTGAAGAAGCGATTCAGCTTCGCGATGCAAACAGCGGCGAAGTAACAGTTGTGACAATCGGCGGGGAAGAAGCCGAAAAGGAATTGCGCACAGCACTTGCAATGGGGTGTGACAAGGCTGTATTAATAAATACGGAAGATGATCTTGAAGATGGAGATCAATTCACAACGTCTAAAATTCTTGCTGAATTCTTCAAAGATAAAGATGCAGATCTTATTTTAGGAGGAAATGTTGCGATTGACGGAGGATCTGGACAAGTAGGACCTCGTCTGGCTGAGCTTTTGGATATTCCTTATGTAACAACGATTACAAAGCTTGAGATTGATGGAAACAAAGCGACAGTCGTCCGCGATGTTGAAGGTGATTCAGAAGTTATTGAAACCACATTGCCGCTGCTTGTTACAGCACAGCAAGGTCTGAATGAACCGCGCTATCCTTCTTTGCCGGGTATCATGAAAGCAAAGAAAAAGCCATTGGATGAACTGGAACTGGATGATCTTGATCTTGAAGAAGATGATGTTCTTCCAAAAACAAAAACAATCGAAATTTATATGCCGCCTAAAAAAGAAGCGGGTAAAGTACTTCAAGGCGATTTAGATGCACAGGTGAAGGAATTGGTATCTCTTCTTCGCAACGAAGCAAAAGTAATCTAAGTATTTACCTAAAAAGCAGATTTTTCAATCAAACGTAAAACAGGGGGACTTTATAATGGCAAGAAAAGTGCTGGTATTGGGAGAAGTACGCGATCAATCTTTGCGCAACGTGTCTTTTGAGGCGATTGCAGCAGGTAAAACGATATCTGAAGGCGGCGAGGTAACAGCAGTTTTAGTTGGCGACAGTGTAGCAGCTTTGGCTGAAGAAATGATTCATTATGGTGCAGACCGCGTCATTACAGTTGAAGACGAAAAATTGAAAACGTATACACCTGACGGCTATTCACAGGCATTGCTTGCTGTTATCGAAGCCGAAAAACCGGAAGGACTTGTGTTCGGACATACAGCTCTTGGAAAAGACTTATCACCGAAAATCGCTGCAAAGATTGGATCCGGATTAATTTCAGATGCTACAGATCTAGAAGCTGCAGGCGGAAATGCGGTGTTCACTCGTCCGATCTATTCAGGAAAAGCTTTCGAGAAAAAGATTGTGACAGATGGAACGATTTTTGCAACAATAAGACCAAATAACATTGCTCCTCTTGAAAAGGATGAAACAAGAACGGGTGAAGTTTCATCTGTTTCAGTGGAGATCAAAGATCTTCGCACAATTGTAAAAGAAGTGGTGCGCAAAGCAACAGAAGGTGTTGATCTTTCAGAAGCTAAAGTCATTGTAGCCGGCGGACGCGGAGTAAAAAGCACAGACGGATTTAATCCGCTGAAGGAGTTATCAGATGTTCTCGGCGGAGCGGTCGGAGCTTCCCGCGGCGCTTGTGATGCTGATTACTGCGACTACTCGCTGCAAATCGGCCAAACAGGAAAAGTTGTCACTCCTGACTTGTACATTGCATGCGGTATTTCTGGAGCGATCCAGCATTTAGCCGGTATGTCTAACTCAAAGATTATTGTTGCCATTAACAAAGATCCTGAAGCGAACATCTTCAAAGTAGCCGATTATGGCATTGTCGGAGATTTATTTGAAGTTGTACCGATGCTGACGGAAGAGTTTAAGAAATTAAAAGTTCATTCTTGATTCCTAAAAACACGCTCTCAGCGGCGTGTTTTTACTTTGAATGAAAAAATGTTTTTCATCACAAAGTAAGGGAAAAGGAATAGTAAGCAAAAAATTAGCAGGTCACATTCTTTAATGCTATACTTTAGGCATCACTTGAACAATTAGGAGGAAAATATAATGGCAATTACAAATGTAACAGATCAAACTTTTACAGCTGAAACTAGCGAAGGTGTCGTACTGGCAGACTTTTGGGCTCCTTGGTGCGGACCTTGCAAAATGATTGCACCGGTTCTTGAAGAGCTTGATCAGGAACTAGGCGATAAAGTGAAAATCGTTAAGCTCGATGTTGACGAAAACCAAGAAACTGCAGGCAAATACGGAGTTATGAGTATTCCAACATTGCTTGTTTTCAAAAACGGCGAAGTTGTAGACAAAACAGTTGGCTTCCAGCCTAAAGAAGCTCTAGCTGATCTATTAAATAAACACGCATAATTATTATGGAGTGTAGATCCGGTATTCCGGATCTTTTTTTATGTCTTTTTACAGGCCATTACCTGAAAAAATTGTCAATTATTGCTCAGGAAATGATTTGGTGCTTAGGACCTGTTTTTCCTGGGATTCAGAAGTGCTTTTATGGAAAGGTATTATTCGTAAGCCTTGTTTGAGGCAAAGCTGTGGAGCCTCCCATCCTCCCCGCGGAAAGCAAGTGGCTGGAGCGGAAAGAAACGGACAACATTTTTATTTAAAATCTATGGGAAAACAGCCGAAAGAAAAGAATCCCCGGAGGCAAACAAAAGACTACAGCCCTCTTAAATGGTACAATAAGGGGAATAACTTGCCGCTTTTGGCCGGTGCTTATTCTGCGCTAAACTTCAAGGGAACGGAGTGTCTGCTATGGAACAATTAATAAAAGAAAAGCTGGCACTTCTGCCAGATCAGCCGGGCTGTTATTTAATGAAAGACCGTTTCGGAACGATTATTTATGTAGGAAAAGCAAAGGTCCTTAAAAACAGGGTGCGATCTTACTTTTCAGGTTCACATGACGGGAAAACACAACGGCTCGTAATTGAGATCAGGGATTTTGAGTATATCGTCACGTCTTCAAATATTGAGGCGCTGATTTTAGAATTAAATTTAATAAAAAAACATGATCCTAAATACAATGTCATGCTTAAGGATGACAAAACGTATCCTTTTATAAAAATTACAAATGAACGGCACCCTCGCCTGATTGTTACGAGAAATGTCAAAAAAGATAATGGGAAGTATTTCGGTCCATATCCGAACGTACAGGCGGCCAGAGAGACCAAAAAGCTGCTGGACCGTCTTTATCCGCTCAGAAAATGTACAACGCTTCCTGATAAAGTTTGTCTTTACTATCATATCGGACAATGTTTGGCCCCCTGTGTCTATAAGGTAACACAGGAGCAAAACCGGCAAATGGTCGATGAAATGTCCCGTTTCTTAAAAGGCGGCTTTAAGCAGATTAAAGAAGAACTTTCAAAGAAGATGCTTGCAGCTGCTGAGAATCTGGATTTTGAACGGGCAAAAGAATACCGTGATTCCATTGCGCATATAGATGCGACCATGGAAAAACAGAAAATGACGCTGAATGATTTTGTCGATCGTGATGTTTTTGGCTATTCCTATGATAAAGGCTGGATGTGTGTTCAGGTTTTCTTCATCCGTCAGGGTAAATTGATTGAGCGTGATATTGCCATGTTTCCGCTTTACCAGGAGCCCGAGGAAGAATTTTTAACGTTTCTTGGCCAGTTTTACTCAAAAAACAATCATATTCTGCCTAAAGAAATACTGCTGCCTGAAAGCGTGGATCGTGAAATGGCAGAACAGCTTCTTCATGTTTCAGCAACTCATCCTAAACGCGGAAAGAAAAAGGACCTGGTGCTGCTTGCACACCAGAATGCCAAAATCGCATTAAAAGAAAAATTCTCGCTGATTGAACGTGATGAAGAGAGAACGATCAAAGCAATTGATCAGCTTGGTGAAAAAATGGGAATCTATACACCGGCAAGAATTGAAGCATTTGATAATTCAAACATACAAGGAACAGATCCTGTTTCGGCGATGATTGTCTTCATAGATGGCAAGCCCGCCAAAAAAGAGTATCGGAAGTATAAAATTAAAACAGTGCAAGGACCAGATGATTACGAATCAATGCGTGAAGTTGTCCGCAGAAGGTACACGCGCGTGTTAAAAGAGGAGCTGCCGCTTCCTGATTTGATTATCATTGACGGAGGAAAAGGGCATCTGGCTGCGGCTCAGGATGTACTTGAAAATGAACTCGGTTTATCAATCCCTGTCGCAGGTCTTGTAAAGGATGAGAAGCATCGGACTTCAAATTTAATGATTGGCAGCCCTCCAGCTGTCATTGAACTTGAACGCAACAGCCAGGAGTTTTATCTGCTGCAGCGCATTCAGGATGAAGTGCATCGGTTTGCGATTACTTTTCACAGGCAGACAAGAGGAAAAACAGCCTTTCAATCGATTCTGGATGATATACCGGGAGTCGGGGAAAAGCGGCGCAAAACGTTGCTCAAGCATTTCGGTTCTGTTAAAAAAATGAAAGATGCAAGCCTTGAAGAGCTGATGGCTGCAGGGATTCCGGCAAACACGGCACAGCTTATTGCAGAAAAATTGAAAGAATAGATTGCACAAAGACAAATTCTTTGCTACAATTCTAACTAATTTGATAACCAGATCGTTTAGTTCGTTAAATGATGGTAGAGGTGCGAACTTCAAGAGTAGCCCTTCTGAGGAAAATGGAATCCTTTGAAGATGGGTGAAAGGGGAGAGTCGCCGAAGCAAAAAAAGAGCCATTGCTTTCTTTTGCTGGTTTTGCGTTTAATAGACGTAAAATTGTCAGGAAGATGCATTTTCCTGGAGCGCTATCTCATTGTATGAATGAAGTTCCATTATTCGTTTATGCAAGCAATGAGATAGAGAATCTCATTGCTTTTTTTGCGTTTTCTGAGATTCTCCCTTTTACCTGCTGACGATCAATATAAACTTGAAAGGCGAGAGGCTGATATGGGTTTAGTTGTACAAAAATTTGGAGGCACATCTGTTGGATCTCCGGAAAAAATCATGAATGCTGCAAGAAGAGCAATAGAAGAAAAAAATAATGGAAATGATGTCGCAGTTGTTGTTTCAGCAATGGGGAAAACAACGGATCATTTAGTTTCACTGGCAGCTGAAATCACACAAAAACCAAGCAAGCGCGAAATGGATATGCTGCTGTCAACTGGTGAACAAGTAACGATATCTCTTTTGACGATGGCTCTTCAGGCACAAGGATACGATGCTGTTTCTTACACTGGCTGGCAGGCCGGAATAAAGACTGAAAATGTCCACAGCAATGCGAGAATTTCAGGGATTGATTCAGAAAAAATTAAGAACCAGCTCCAAGCTGGAAAAATCGTTGTTGTTGCAGGCTTTCAGGGACTTGCAGACGGACAGGAAATAACGACACTGGGCCGCGGAGGTTCAGATACAACAGCTGTTGCGCTGGCCGCTTCTCTTAAAGCTGATAAATGCGATATTTATACGGACGTAACAGGCGTCTATACGACAGATCCCCGCTTTGTAAAAAACGCAAGAAAATTAGACGGCATCTCTTATGATGAAATGCTTGAGCTTGCTAATCTTGGAGCAGTCGTTCTCCATCCCCGGGCAGTAGAATTTGCAAAAAACTACGGAGTCCCTTTGGAAGTCAGATCCAGCTCAGAAAAAGAAAGAGGCACGTTAATTGAGGAGGAAACAAAGATGGAACAGAATTTAGTTGTTAGAGGAATTGCTTTTGAAGATCAAGTATCAAGAATAACCGTTTGCGGTTTGCCGAGCGGTCTGAGAACCCTGTCTACCATTTTTAAAACACTTGCCAGCCACGGAATTAATGTAGATATTATTATTCAAAGTTCAACAGAGAGCAGCCTCGCATCTTTATCTTTTTCTGTGAAAACAGGTGATGTGGAAGAAACGGTTCACGTCCTTGAAACCTATCAATCAGAACTTGGCTTTGAAAAAATAGAATCAGAAGGCGGCCTTTCAAAAGTATCGATCGTCGGATCCGGCATGGTATCAAATCCGGGTGTGGCGGCAGAAATGTTCGATGTTCTTGCCCAAGAAGGAATTGAAGTGAAAATGGTCAGCACGTCTGAAATTAAAGTGTCCACTGTTATCAGCCATGCTGATATGGTGAAAGCCGTTGAAGCGCTTCATGATGCCTTTGAATTATCACAGCAGCCTGCACAGGTTCTCTAATCACAATATAAAAAAAGGGGTGGGTATAATTAATACCCATCCCTTTAATCGTTGCCGAATTCCATGTCTTTGTAGTCCCATTTCACTGTAAAATGCACTTTATCCGCACGTTTTTTTACTTGTTCATAAGTCTCTGTAATCTGCTTGTTCATCCGCTGCACCTGCTGGGCGAGAAATCCCGCTTCCAGCTGAAAAGAAGGCTCTTTCATCGTTTTGAATCTTGTTTTAATCAGTTCGCTCTCAAGCTGAAATTCCATTTCATCTTTTTTCTTATGTACCAATGAAAGAGTTCCAAAGCCGGCTAATGAAAAGAAAGCTATAAGCTCTTCAATTGATTCTGCAGGATATTTGCGCGCAAGGCTCTTGCCTGCCCAGTAAAGCATAGATGCAGACTCGCTTCCAAGTATATCCGGAATAAGCACCTCACGCAGCAGCTCATAGGCGAATGCGGGCACTTGCATGTCCCTCAGCTGCGTCAAATCGATTTGTTCGCTGGTTTTTTTCACATTTTTCCCCTCTTTCTGACTTTATTATATATCAAGTTGGGCGGGTAAGAACATGTAATAAAAGTAAATTACAAGCTCTAATAACACGTTGAAAGTATTTCAGGAAAATAAAAATAGGGAGAAAATAAGATTTGTCACAAAATTAAAATTTATGAACGCGTTTTCTTGACGCTGTAACTCGTTGGGAGTACAATAAATTTGTCACATTTTATCATACAATGTTTATTTTTTTAAAAGACTGCCGGGAATAGGAGAAACATTAAAAAAAAGATTTTAAGATTACTAGGGGGTTATGTTGAGATGGCTGGAAACAGAGAGTATTTGAACCGAAGACTTCATTCTTTGCTTGGAGTTATTCCGGTTGGCGTCTTCTTAATTCAGCATCTTGTTGTAAATAACTTTGCAACAAGAGGAGAAGAAGCATTTAATAATGCTGCACATTTTATGGAAAGCTTGCCATTTAGAGTTGTTCTCGAAACTTTTATTATATTCCTGCCGCTTTTATACCATGCGATCTATGGAATTTACATTGCGTTTACAGCTAAAAATAACGTAAGCAAGTTTGGCTACTTCCGCAACTGGATGTTTATGCTTCAAAGGATTTCTGGCGTAATTACACTGATCTTTGTATCCTGGCATGTATGGGAAACAAGAATTGCAGCCGCTTTTGGCGCTGAAGTGAATTTTGACATGATGGCCTCCATTTTCAGTAATCCATTCATGATTGTATTTTATGTTGTCGGTGTCGTTTCAACGATTTTCCACTTTGCAAACGGTCTGTGGTCATTTGCTGTGAGCTGGGGAATTACTGTGACACCAAGATCTCAGCTGATCTCAACTTATGTGACGATCGCACTTTTCCTAGCATTATCTTACGTTGGAGTCAGCACAATTTTTGCATTTGTTTAATAGGTAATAGAATCAAAGGGAGTGGGCCAGATGAGTAAAGGTAGAATAATAGTCGTCGGTGGTGGCTTAGCGGGCCTAATGGCTACGATCAAAGCTGCAGAAACTGGCGTTCATGTAGATTTATTTTCTTTAGTTCCAGTAAAACGCTCTCATTCGGTTTGTGCTCAGGGCGGAATCAACGGAGCGGTTAACACAAAAGGGGAAGGCGATTCTCCATGGGAGCATTTCGATGATACAGTATACGGAGGGGACTTCCTGGCAAACCAGCCTCCTGTAAAAGCAATGTGCGAAGCAGCGCCTTCCATTATCCATTTGCTTGACCGGATGGGAGTTATGTTCAACCGTACTCCTGAAGGTCTTCTTGACTTCCGCCGCTTCGGAGGCACGCAGCATCACCGTACAGCGTTTGCCGGAGCAACAACTGGCCAGCAGCTGCTTTATGCACTTGATGAGCAGGTGCGCCGCTATGAGGTTGCCGGGCTGGTAACGAAGTATGAGGGCTGGGAATTCCTTGGGGCTGTTGTCGATGATGATGGCGTATGCCGCGGTATAACTGGTCAGGACTTAACGACAATGGAGATGAAAGCATTCCGTTCAGATGCCGTTATTATGGCAACAGGCGGACCTGGAATCATTTTCGGAAAATCAACAAACTCTGTCATTAACACAGGATCAGCTGCTTCAATCGTCTATCAGCAGGGTGTGCATTATGCCAATGGAGAATTCATTCAAATTCACCCAACAGCAATACCCGGAGACGATAAGCTTCGCCTGATGAGTGAGTCGGCACGCGGAGAAGGCGGCCGTGTCTGGACGTATAAAGACGGTAAGCCTTGGTACTTCCTTGAGGAAAAATATCCTGCATACGGAAACCTTGTGCCTCGTGATATTGCAACACGCGAAATTTTTGATGTGTGTGTATCACAAAAGCTTGGAATCAATGGAGAAAACATGGTTTACCTTGATCTCTCTCATAAAGATCCGAAAGAGCTTGATATCAAACTTGGCGGAATCATTGAAATCTATGAAAAATTCATGGGTGATGATCCCCGCAAGCTTCCAATGAAAATCTTCCCGGCTGTTCATTATTCCATGGGCGGACTTTGGGTGGATTATGATCAAATGACGAATATCCCTGGACTATTTGCAGCAGGAGAGTGTGACTACTCGATGCACGGAGCCAACCGTTTAGGAGCGAATTCATTGCTGTCTGCCATCTACGGCGGAATGGTTGCAGGACCTAAAGCAGTCGAATATGTGAGCGGTCTTGATGTATCTGCTGAAGATCTTTCTTCTTCATTATTTGACGGTCATGTGAAACAGGAAGAAGAAAAATGGCAGAACATCATGAACTTAAATGGAACTGAAAATGCATATGTTCTTCATAAAGAGCTTGGCGAATGGATGACGGACAATGTAACGGTTGTCCGCTACAATGATAAATTGCTTAAAACAGATGAAAAAATTCAAGAGCTACTTGAAAGATATGAAAATATCAACATTAATGATACAGCTAAATGGAGCAACCAGGGGGCGACGTTTACCCGTCAGCTGCAAAACATGCTTCAAATGTCCCGTGTTGTTACACTTGGCGCATATAACCGCAATGAAAGCCGCGGTGCTCATTACAAACCGGACTTCCCTGAACGAAATGACGAGGAATTCCTAAAAACGACTATGGCCACATTTGCCGGTCCAAAAGCTGCTCCTAAGTTCCATTATGAAGAAGTGGACGTCAGCTTAATTGAACCGCGTAAACGCGACTATTCGAAGAAGAAAAAGGGGGAATAAAAAATGAACAGTGAAAAGAAAGTAGTTCGTTTTATTATTACTCGCCAAGATCAGCCTGGTGCTGCCCCTTATGATGAAACATTCGAGATTCCTTATCGTCCAAATATGAACGTGATTTCTGCATTGATGGAAATCAGACGGAATCCTGTTGACTCACAAGGGAAAGAAACGACTCCGATTACATGGGATATGAACTGTCTCGAAGAGGTGTGCGGAGCATGCTCTATGGTAATCAACGGCAAACCGCGCCAGTCCTGTACGGCCCTTGTTGACCAGCTTGAGCAGCCGATTCGTCTTCAGCCGATGAGAACATTTCCTGTAGTCCGCGACCTTCAGGTTGACCGCAGCAGAATGTTCGATTCCCTGAAAAAAGTAAAGGCCTGGATACCGATTGATGGAACCTATGACTTAGGCCCTGGCCCGCGTATGCCTGAGAAAAAACGTCAATGGGCATATGAATTATCAAAATGCATGACTTGCGGTGTCTGCCTTGAGGCATGTCCGAATGTAAACAGTAATTCAGATTTCATCGGACCAGCTCCGCTTTCACAAGTTCGTCTGTTTAATGCTCACCCAACAGGTGCATTAAATAAAGCAGAACGTCTCGAGTCCCTTATGGGTGACGGAGGTCTTGCAAATTGCGGAAACTCTCAAAACTGTGTGCAGTCATGTCCTAAAGGAATTCCTTTAACAACATCAATTGCTGCGCTCAATAGAGATACAACGTTCCAGGCTTTCCGTAATTTCTTTGGAAGCGATCAAGTCTAAAACTCAGATATTCAGGCAGTAATCAGCGGATATCAGTTAATAAGAAAACACCTCTTCCTTTCGATGAAGAGGTGTTTTTTCACTTAAACATGAAAAGAGGAAAGAATCATGAAACAAATCTCATACATACAGCTGCCCATCAAAGAATGGAAGGATACTTTTTCTTTTTATTTTCAGGTAAAAGTTCGTTTTTCAGAAACGGATATGTTCGGACATATGAACAATACGGCACCAATTTCATATTTTGAAGAAGCGCGCATTGAATTCTTTAAGCACGCAGGTCTTATGGAAAATTGGCTGAAAAAAGACGGAGAGCTGATTCCTGTCGTTGCGGATATTCAGTGTGATTACGTCAAACAGGTCTTTTTTGATGAGAAAATCCGCCTATATGTAAAAGTTGCATCAATCGGGAATTCATCAATGGATCTGCATTATTGTGCGGCGAATGAAAAAAATGAAGTTTGTTTTACAGGACGAGGCACCGTTGTGCAAATATCCAAATACAATGGAAAAAGTGTACCGTTTCTGGAAGTGGAGAAAAAGATGCTAGCTCAAACTGCCATATTTGCCACTTGAAAATTAGACACGGAATTTCTTGCTTTCAACTAAGATTCCTGTCACCGCCATTACAGTGTGCACATACTATATGTTGACTAATCTTATACCCATTCGTTAGATCGGCTCGCACCTAGCAAGGAGGGTTACAATTCTTGAAAGAGAAAGAGTTTCAATCAAAGCCATTACTCACAAAGAGAGAGAGAGAAGTATTCGAATTATTAGTTCAAGACAAAACAACGAAAGAAATAGCGGGCGAGCTCTTTATTAGTGAAAAGACAGTTCGAAACCATATTTCCAATGCGATGCAAAAGCTTGGTGTCAAGGGGAGATCGCAAGCTGTTGTTGAGCTCCTTCGTATGGGTGAACTTGAGCTCTAATACGTACCGGCTGACCTTGATTTAAGGGTAGCCGGTTATTATTTCTGTGCAGAAAAACCGGGCTGCGCTCAAATCTGACAATTCCATTCCTTATTTTTCAAATCGGACATCTAAAATATGAAACTTGCAATTTTACGCGAAAACATAGAGAATGGATATGATACGCACATTCTTACTGTTAAGTTGCGTTCCGTGCGGTCAGATTGAATGAGTGAGGGTTGCTGATGACAGTTCATAATGATGTAGTAAGTGATAAAATGGTCGCTGATATGGAGAAATCCCTGAGACATATTTCTGTTATGGTTAAACAGAAGGGAAGGGAGATCCTTAATCAATTTCCGATTACACCGCCTCAATTCGTAGCGCTTCAATGGCTTTCCGAACATGGCGACATGACAGTCGGTGAATTATCTAATAAAATGTACCTTGCATGCAGCACCACAACAGATCTTGTTGACCGAATGGAAAAAAACAAACTGGTGGTAAGGATTAAAGACCCGAATGACCGAAGGGTTGTGAGAGTGCATTTGCTTGAAGAAGGCCAGCGCATCATTGAAGAAGTTATACAAAAGCGTCAACAATACTTAAAAAATGTAATCAAAAATTATGATATGCAGGAAATCATCCAGCTTGAAAGCTCATTATTGAAATTACACCTAGAAATGAGAGAAGAATGAGGCGATTTTTTGAACAGAGCAATCGGCGTCATTGATTCCGGTGTCGGCGGGCTGACCGTTGCACGCGAAATCATGAGGCAGTTACCAAACGAAGACATCATCTACTTAGGTGATACGGCGAGATGTCCATATGGACCGAGACCGCTTGAAGAGGTAAGGTCATTTACTTGGCAAATGACAAATTATCTTTTGTCAAATCACTATATAAAAATGCTAGTGATCGCCTGCAATACAGCAACAGCCATAGCTTTGCAGGAAATCCAGGACGAGCTTGATATTCCTGTAGTAGGCGTCGTTTTCCCTGGAGCAAGAACAGCGATTAAAGTCACCAGAAACAATCATATCGGCATAATTGGAACAGTTAATACAGTTGCAAGCCGCGCTTATGAGAAGGCTCTTAAAACGATTAAGAAGACAGTTGAAGTCGAGAGCTTGGCGTGCCCTGCATTTGTTCCGCTTGTAGAAAGCGGAGATTATGAAAACGATTATGCTGTATCCATCGTACGTGAATCTCTTTTTCCTTTAAAAGATCAGCCGATTGATACACTTATTCTTGGCTGTACACATTACCCGGTCTTAAAGACGTTAATTGAGGATTATATGGGTCCCAAGGTGAAAATTATCAGCTCTGGGGATGAAACAGCCCGTGAAGTCAGTACGATCCTGTCTTATAAAGAAGCATTGAATGAGACGCAGGAAGAGAATCATCATTTGTTTTTAACGACTGGTTCAAAGGAGCTTTTCCAGAGGATTGCTTCTCAGCTGTTTGAACAGCCTGTTGAAAATGTAAAATCTATAACACTGTAAAAAGAGGAGCCGATTCCCGGTTCCTTTTTTTAATGTTATCCAGCTCCACCCCTAAACTTCTGGACCAGAACAAATTCCTCCAATTAATTTGGAAACCCCATGAATTAATTCCAAAACCCCTCCAATTAATTCGGAAACCTCATGAATTAATTCCAAAACTCCATCAATTAATTTGGGAACCCCATCAATTCGTTATTGACTCCTCGGTCTGTGAACAGGTGATTCCGCTTTTCTCGTTGTCCAGCTCCATCGCCCAGCTCCTCGGCCAGAACGGCTCATCCAGCAAAGGCAAAAAGCGCCTTCACTGGCGGATCCTTATCTGTCTGTCGGAGCTAAACGGGCGATTCCGCTTTTCTCGTTGTCCAGCTCCATCGCCCAGCTCCTCGGCCAGAACGGACCCGTCTGTAAAGGCAAAAAGCGCCTT
>NZ_JBCMYF010000033.1:0-174940 GCF_050483325.1 Metabacillus idriensis | reverse complement strand
AGTGAAGGCGCTTTTTGCCTTTGCTGGCTGAGCCGTTCTGGCCGAAGAGCTGGGAGGTGAAGCTGGACACCAAGAAAAGCGGAACCGACCGTTTAGCTCTGACAGACAGATAAGGATCAGCCAGTGAAGGCGCTTTTTGCCAATGCTTGCTGAGCCGTTCTGGCCGAAGAGCTGGGAGGTGAAGCTGGACATCAAGAAATGCGGAAAACAAGCAGACGATTGCCTTATTTGAGGCAATCGTCTGACTTTATTATTTTACGATGACAGCATCCATATTAGCAAAGGATTCTATCAATGCAGCAAGCTGTTTCATTTGTGCAAGGCGATTGTTTTTCAATGCCTCATCTTCGGCCATGACCATCGTTTCGTTAAAGTAAGATTGAATAAATGGCTGCAATGAGCGAAGGGCCGCAAATGCAGCATGGTATTCACCGGCAGCTGTCTTTGCTTCATACTCATCTTTTACGTGCATGAATTGATCATACAGCTCCTGCTCTTCTTTATTTTTGAAGAGTGCAGGATTAACTGTTTCTCCAGTGCCTTTTTTCGAGATATTTTGAACGCGTGCAAAAGCTTCCATTATTCCCTTAAAGCTTTCATCTTTAGCCGCATCTTCAAGAACTGCAGCTTTTTCCATGATGGCAGTCAGTTCCATTTTGCCTGCTCCAAGCACGGCATCAATGATATCGTATCTGATTTTTTTCTCATCAAGAACGTGTTTTACTCTCATTTTGAAAAATGCGAGCATTTCATTTTTCACTTTGTTTTGATCAATTTCTTTAAATGGTGCAAGAGCAAGGTCAAATAATTCGTCTAAAGAAATCGTCCATTTTTTTGCTAATAGGATTTGAACAATGCCGCTCGCCTGGCGTCTTAGGGCATATGGGTCCTGTGAGCCAGTCGGGATGACACCGATCGAGAAGAAGCCCGCAATGGTATCGAGCTTATCTGCAAGCGCCACAATCGCTCCTGCAGTTGAGGCCGGGGCTGAATCTTCAGCATGACGCGGCATGTAGTGCTCGTTTACTGCAGCTGCCACTTCTTCTGCTTCTCCGAATGCTCTGGCATACTTTTCGCCAATGATTCCCTGCAGCTCAGGAAATTCATATACCATGTGAGAAACAAGGTCGAACTTGCAAATCTCAGCTGCGCGCAAGACATGCGTTTTTTCTTTTGAGGATACGTTAAATCGTTCAGCAAGAATTTGTGAAAGGGAAGTCATTCTTCTGATTTTATCACCTGTAGATCCAAGGTCTTCATGGAAAACAATTTTATCAAGTTTTTTCACGTTGTCCGAAATCACAAGTTTTTGGTCTTCATTGTAAAAGAAAGCTGCGTCTGACAGACGTGCGCGCAAAACTTTTTCATTTCCTCTTGCCACGTTTTCAATATGATTGTGGTCTCCATTTCTGACTGTAACAAAATAAGGTAGCAAATCACCCTCCGCATTTTTCACCGGAAAATAGCGCTGATGTTCTTTCATTGTTGTGACCAGCACTTCTTCTGGAAGCGACAGATACTCTTCTTCAAATTTCCCAAACAATGCTGTCGGATACTCAACAAGATTGGTGACTTCTTCCAATAAATCTTTATCAATTGGAATATTCCACTTATTTTCTTCTTCAATATGATGCAGCTGTGTGAGAATAGCTTCTTTTCTTTTCACAGGGGATGCAATGACAAACTGTGAAAGCAGCGACTTTTCATATTCTGCTGGATGATTGATTACTTGATCTGAGCCCAAAAAGCGGTGTCCTCTTGTTTCTTTTCCAGTTTGGACGCCGGTAATGTTAAAAGAAATAACTTCCTGACCATACAGGGCAATTATCCATTTTATCGGCCTTGCAAATCTCAGTTCCTGAGATCCCCAGCGCATATTTTTAGGAAACGTAAGGCCAGTAATGATCTCTCTTAAATCTGATAAAAGTTCTTGTGTTTCTTTCCCTTTAATGAACTTTTGAACATGTGCATATTCAATGCCGCCAATTTCTTTAAAGAAGATATCCTCAACACTTGCTCCCTGGCCTCTTGAAAATCCAACAGCTGCCTTTGACCAATTTCCGTCTCCGTCAAGCGCAATTTTCTTAGCTGGCCCCTTAGCTTCTTCCTCGATATCCTCCTGTTTTGCAGCAACGCCCTCTATTTGCACCGCAAGTCTTCTTGGTGTTGAAAAAACATTTACCTCTCCAAAAGAGATATTTTTTTCCTTCAGCCAGTTCGTTGTTTTCAGAGAAAGCTGATTCATTGCATCTGCTACAAATCTTGCAGGCAATTCCTCCAGTCCGAGTTCAAGCAGCAAATCATGTTTAGTCATTTTGGTGAGCCTCCTCTTTTTTCAGCATTGGAAATCCTAATTTTTCTCTTTCATCATAAAACGTTTTTGCCACTTTTCTGGCCAGGTTTCTTACACGTCCAATGTATCCTGTTCTCTCTGTTACAGAAATGGCTCCTCTTGCATCAAGCAGATTAAATGTGTGAGAACATTTTAAAACATAGTCATATGCAGGATGAACGAGTCCTTCGTCCATTTGACGGTGCGCTTCTTTTTCATATATGGAAAACAGATTAAACAGCATCTCGGCGTCAGATGTTTCAAACGTATACTTTGAATGCTCAAATTCAGGCATCAAGAAAATATCGCGAACGGTAAATCCATCTGTCCATTCTAAATCAAATACATTTTCTTTATCCTGGATGTAGGAAGCCAGGCGTTCAATGCCATATGTGATCTCAACAGATACAGGCTTGCACTCAATGCCTCCAACTTGCTGAAAATAAGTAAACTGAGTAATTTCCATTCCATCAAGCCAGACTTCCCATCCAAGTCCGGCACAGCCAAGAGAAGGGTTCTCCCAGTTATCCTCAACGAAACGGATATCATGTTTCAGCGGATCAATGCCCAAAGCCTTTAAGGAATCCAAGTACAATTCCTGTATATTGTCAGGAGACGGCTTAATGATAACCTGAAATTGATGATGCTGATAAAGACGGTTCGGGTTTTCCCCGTAGCGGCCGTCAGCAGGACGTCGGGATGGCTCTACATAAGCTACTTTCCACGGCTCAGGACCAATTGCCTTTAGGAACGTGTAAGGACTCATCGTTCCTGCTCCTTTTTCAGTATCATAGGCCTGCATTAAAATACAGCCTTGATCTGACCAATGCTTTTGCAATGTTACTATCATGTCTTGAATATTCAAACCAAGCACCTCCACATATTTAATAAAAATATAAAACAAAAAACTCCCGTCTCTATGCTGTATGATTCAGCATAGGGACGAGAGTTAACCCGCGGTTCCACCCTAATTGCCAATGCATTTTATGTGCATCAGCCTCTTTCCGGCAAAGTCGCTCAAGAAACGCCTTTCTTCGCTTGTTATCCCTTAGCTCACACCATCCTAAGGTCGCTTTTCATAACGCTCTGCAAATACTCTTTTTCCTTCACAGCAACATATTAATTTACAAGCATCATAATAGAAACAGAAGACAAAGTCAATATGTATTCATCATGTCAGCTTTCCTTTTAACGATTCAATCTGATCTAAAAATTTCTTTGACTTTAGAAATATTCCGGAGTATTCACTGTAATAGGAATCAATCACCATTTTAATCTCTGCTTTAGTTTCAGGCTTTACAGTCACCCTGCCCAGCCTTTCTAAATCAAAATAATAAAATAAACGCAATAATTTAACGGTTGCCTGGGAAATCTGCAGTCTGTACGGATCTGCCTCAAAACATCTGTGACAGATAAATCCGTTTTCTCTTATCGAGAAATGAAAAGTTCCATCCTTGCTGCCGCAATTAACGCACGAATCAAGCTGCGGGTACATCCCAAGAACATTCACTATTTTCATCTCAAAAATATAAAGCAGGACATCGGGATCGATGCCCTCATTTAAGCGCTGAAGAGTCTGACTGAACAATTCAAAAAGAAAAGGATTAGGTTCATTTTGCTCTGTGCTTTTATCAAGCAATTCTGCGGCATACGAAGCATATGCCGTCAGAAAAATATCTTCCCTGATTCCCCGCATAGAAGAGATCGTCTCGCCCTGCTGCAGTCCTCCGAGTCCGGAAGATTTTTGAAATAAGAAATACCCGTATGTGAATAATTGAGTTGATGAGGTTAGCCTGCTATTAGGCTTTTTTGCCCCTCTGGCCATAACTCCCACTTTTCCAAGTTCACGGGTATAAATTTTCACAATTTTATTTGTTTCACCATAATCATTTGTTCTAATGACAATGCCTTCACATTTTTGAAGCAATCTTTCTCACCATCCAGAAGGATTCGGTCAGATCACGAAATTGGAAAATCTGCTTCAGCCAGCTCATGATCTTGTGAATCGGGTCCGTCACCAGTATCTTTTTCCATTTCCTTAAAAAGAAGATAGGTATCAATATTACCTGTTTGAATAAAGACTTTCCAGGTAAAATCCAACATGTAAACCCCCGCCTTTCTGTCGTTAAGACAAGCAAGCTATAGTCCAATTTCTATATTGTTATCTTGACCTGAGATCCTTCGTTTCATGTTAAACAAATTTTGTTAAATCAAGCGGTTTGCTAAAACACATTCTAAACTCAGTACTCATCTTCTCTAAATCCGAAGTCGCGAAGCTGAGTCATTTTATTGCGCCAATCCTTTTGTACTTTTACCCACAGTTCAAGGAAGACTTTAGTGCCAAGCAATGCTTCGATATCAACGCGGGCACGCTGCCCGACTTCTTTCAGCATTTTCCCCTGCTTGCCTATGACAATTCCTTTTTGGGAATCACGTTCAACAATGACTGTTGCGCTGACATAAATAGACTGATTGTTATCGCGTCTCTCAATAGCATCAATAACAACGGCGACAGAGTGCGGAATTTCTTCCCGCGTTAAATGCAGAACCTTCTCGCGGATCAATTCCGAAATAATAAATCTCTCAGGATGATCCGTTACTTGATCTGCAGGATAGTACTGCGGACCTGCAGGCAAATAGGATTCAATCTGCTCAAGAAGCGTATCGACATTGTTTCCCTGCAGCGCAGAAATAGGGATGATTTCTTTAAATGGATAATAAGCGCGATATTGATCAATTAACGGGAGCAATTGATCGGGGTGAATCTGATCAATTTTATTAATGATCAGAAAGACCGGTGTTTTTGTATGCTGCAGTTTTTCGATGATAAATTCATCTCCGCGGCCGTATCCTTCTTCAGCATTGATCATAAACAAAACAACGTCTACTTCTTTCAGCGTGTTTTGCGCTACTTTCATCATGAAGTCGCCGAGCTTGTGCTTTGGTTTGTGAATTCCTGGAGTATCTATGAAAACAATTTGAGATTCATTTGTCGTATACACGCCTTGTATTTTATTGCGTGTAGTCTGAGGTTTGTCGCTCATAATCGCAATCTTTTGACCAATCACCCGATTAAGGAACGTTGATTTCCCTACATTTGGTCTTCCAATGATGGAGACAAATCCGGATTTGTATTCTGTTTCTTTTTTATTCATGAAGATCCTCCGATGAAAATGCCCCAGGCAATAAATCTGCCACTGTCCATTCTTTTACATCACCATTCAAGTTTGTCAGGATAACCTTCATATCCTTTGGACAAAGCTCAGAAATAACCTGTCTGCAGGCTCCGCACGGTGAAACCGGACCTTCTGTATCAGCAACGATTGCAATGGCAGCGAACTCTTTGTCGCCTTCTGAGACAGCTTTAAACAACGCTGTCCTTTCAGCACAATTTGTCATGCCGTAAGAGGCGTTTTCAATGTTGCAGCCTCTGTATACTTTACCGTCTTTCGTTAATAGAGCAGCTCCAACCTGAAACTTGGAATAAGGAACATATGCCATTTCACGTGCTGCTTTTGCTTCTTTGATGAGTTGATCTGAGTTCAAAGCTCTACTTCCTTTCTGTATGGCGACATCATGTATATTTCTATTTTACCTAAAATAAGGTGAAATTTCACGCAGATGCCGCAAATGTAATTTAATTGTAAGAATTTTCTTATAACTTATAAGATTTTAGGGATAAAGATGATTAACCCTATAATAACTGCTAGCACTGCATAAATCAAAACCGCGCCTGCTGCAGCATCCTTGGCAGCTTTTGCAAGCGGATGATTTTCTGCCGTGACAAGATCAACAAGCCTTTCAACCGCAGTGTTCATCAGTTCAAGCGAGAGCATTCCCCCCATTAAAAAAAGGACAATCAGCCATTCAGTTAAACTGATATGAAAGAAGAAGGCTGCCGCGGCAACAAAAAGAGAAATCACGGTATGTATTTGAAAATTGCGTTCAGCTCCAAACGTGCTCTTTATCCCATCCCACGCATATGAAAAACTCCTGATAAAACGCTCCCGCTCAGATCTCTCTTTTGAGCCCATATGCATCCAGGATTTCTTTTTGTTTTCCAAACATTTTTTTCTCATCTTCCTCTGTCATATGATCATAGCCAAGAAGATGGAGAAGGCCGTGAACAGCAAGAAAACCAAGCTCTCTTGTAAAGGAATGACCATATTCCTCTGCCTGTTCTGCTGCACGGGGTACAGATATTATAATATCTCCTAAAATCGGAGGCATGTCCACCCCTATAATTGAAACTTCCCCTTCCCCCTGCTCTTCCATAGCAAAGGAAATCACATCTGTAACCTGATCTTTGCTGCGGTAATCCCGATTCATTTCTTTTATTTTATCATTGTCAACAAATGTAACCGACAGCTCGGCATCCTGTGCAATGCTTTCTGCATCTGCTGCAAACTGAAGGAGTGTTTCAACCATTTCCAGCTGCTTTTCTGTCAGCAATTCTGTTTCATCTGCCATATCGATGATCATTTTATTCATGCTTGTTTCACCTTCTGTTTTGAAATTTCCGGATATTCAATTCTCGAATGGAATATCCCTTTTAATGTTTCACTGAATGATTTTGCAATCATATCAAGCTCTCTGAGTGTTAAATCGCATTCGCTCAGCTGATGATCCTGAAGCCTGTCTGTTATGATGCCGCGAATCAGTTTTTCGATTTTGTCCGGAGTTGGACTTGCCATGGATCTAACTGCGGCTTCAACACTGTCTGCTATCGAAATAATAGCTATTTCTTTTGTTTGAGGTTTTGGTCCCGGATAACGAAACTCTTCTTCATAAATTTCAGGATGATTTTGTTTTGCTTTATGATAGAAAAACTTCAACAAAGTTGTTCCGTGATGCTGTTCTGCAATATCTGCAAATTCCTTTGGCATTTTGTGCCTGCGGAGAAGCTCTGCCCCATCTGACACATGTGAAATAATCACATTTTTGCTTAATTGAGGCGACAATTTGTCATGCGGATTTTCAATATTCATTTGATTTTCGATAAAATATTGAGGGCGTTTCGTCTTTCCAATATCATGATAATAGGCTCCCACACGCGCAAGAAGCCCATTCGCCCCAATTGCTTCACAAGCTGCCTCAGACAAGTTTGCCACCATGACACTGTGATGATATGTCCCCGGTGTTTCCGTTAATATTTTGCGGAGCAGCGGATGATTTGGATTTGAAAGTTCAATTAGTTTCATTGTAGACAGAATACCAAAACCCGTTTCAAAAAACGGCATAAATCCGATCGTCAAAACGGATGATACAAGACCCGAAGCAAGCGCCATGATAAAGTAAGAACCAAGTTCAATGTTTGAATAGCTTCCATTTTGCATTAACAGGATAGAAGTGATGATCAGGATATTGATCAAGGATACAAATAAACCTGTCTGGAGAATTCTTGAACGGACATTTTGCTCATTCAAAAATAAGACTCCTGCAATACTTCCAAATAGGAAGTAGACACCGATTGTGAAATTGAAGGTGCCCGTAACACCTTCATTAAAGATAATACTCCCGCATATGGCAAAAATAATACTCGTTAATATAGCAAGCCTTTCATGCAGAAGAAGTTTGATAAGCATTGCACCCATCGCAACCGGTACCAGATAACCTACATTAGAATAATCAATCTCCTGAAAGAAACTGATGATTTTTATAACAAGGATTGTAATGCTGAAAATTAACACGTAAAGAATAAGAGAATGATTCTTTCTCTCTGATGGCTTATCTGGAGCTTCAAAATAGTATATGAGTGTGGCAATAATCAGAAGAATAATCAGCATTAGGCCTGCAAACGGCTTTAGTGCAAGCTGATTATCAAGAAGCCCGACAAGATCTAGCTTTCTGTAGATGTCCCGGCTGATGTAACCGCCTTCTTCAACAAGAATCTGGCCTTGTTTTATCTGTACTTCTTTCACATCATCATATGCCTGCTGTTTTTTCTCTTCGGTCGCATCGAGATCAAAAACATAGTTTGCAATAACAGCATATCTTCCAAGCTGTACAGCTGCATTTGATAAGTCAGCCCGAAGTGTAGAAGACTTAAGATCCTCTTCTACCAGGTCCTTTGCTTCATCCTGTTTCTGAAGGGGAATTTCATCGCTCATTACGCGATTAACCGCAGTAATGACAGCATCTCTTGCAATAGACAATTCATTGTCTGAAGAGTCGAGCAGCGCTCTAAAGGTTTCATCGGGAATTTTTTCTCTAATGTCCGCTGTCAGCTTGTCCTTTAAACGTTTAAGCTTTTCATCTGCAGAAATGGAATACACTTCTTCCCCTTCAGTAACATTTTCATTCTGCATTTTTATTTCGTCTGCTGCCTCTTTATTTGTTTCTTTTGCAAAATCAAAAATGGATGTTATGACTTCTACTCTGTTTACAACATAGTCTTTTCTTAGAACATATTCATCCTCCACTGCATCATAGGCTTCCTGGCGCTTATTTTCCGTTTCATATGTATCATCAGCCTGAGTAGGAGCAATGATTGTTTGATCTGAATATGTGAAAAGTTCAACATCAATTGTTTCCGGCTTTACATTGCTGTAAAGCGAGACAAAAATGACCGCGGCGAGCATAATATACATCGAAATATGAATAAATTTATAATTCTTTAATTTATCGATCAGCTGACTAAGTTTTGGCTTTTGCTTCAATTTCATAACATCACCCCCTGCTCCCCTTTGCAATCGTGAAAAAAGTGACCCGAAATCGGGATGTCGGGTCACTTTGTCTGATCATATGCTTCGATGATTTTCGCAACCAGCGGGTGGCGGACAACATCTGATTGCTGCAGTTCGTTAAAAGCAATGCCGCTGACGGTACTTAACGTTTCTTTAGCGGCAGCAAGTCCTGATTTTACGCCTTTTGGCAAGTCTACCTGTGTAATATCCCCGGTGATGACCATTTTGGAACCAAAACCAAGCCTTGTCAAAAACATCTTCATTTGAGCAGGTGTCGTATTCTGGGCTTCATCTAAAATGACAAAGGCATCATCAAGCGTTCTTCCTCTCATGTAAGCAAGAGGTGCAATTTCAATCGTTCCTCTTTCAATTAATCTTTGTGTGTGCTCCGTTCCAAGAACATCATGCAAAGCGTCATAAAGAGGGCGAAGATAAGGATCAACTTTTTCCTTAAGATCCCCCGGCAGAAAGCCCAGGCTTTCACCGGCTTCTACTGCAGGTCTGGTTAAAATGATTTTTTTTACTCCGTTATTTTTCAATGCGCTCACTGCCATGACAACGGCCAGATAGGTTTTTCCTGTTCCTGCAGGTCCAATTCCAAAGACAAGATCTTTACTCCTGATAGAAGAGATGTAATGTCTTTGTCCGAGCGTTTTAACTCTGATTGATTTCCCCCGGGCATCTTTGCTGATTTCATCTACATATAATGCTTCAAATTCATCAAGTTTTAATCGTTTTGCCATCTCAATTCCGTATAGAACGTCGCGTTCACTAATAGTGATTCCTTTTCGGATCAGGACAAGCAGAGATTTTAAAACATCATTCACTGTCTGAACGCTGTCAGGCTCCCCGGAAACATAAACTGCTTCGCCTCTTGTAACAATGGAGACGTTCAGCTCCTCTTCCATTCGCTTTAAATGTGCATCATTGTTCCCAAAAAGAGCAACGGCTTCATTTGGATTTTCTAATTGCTGATTTATCGTAACTAGTTCTTCTGGCATGATTTAATCTCCCTGAACAATTGGTGTTGTTTTTACGATATTTTCTATAACTTGGTAGAGCACTGTTAGTTTTACTTTACCATTCTCGTTCGTCTCGTGCAAAACTTTTTGGCCCTTTATTTCTGCTTCTTCCCCCAATTCATTCATTAATTTTTTCTTGCCCTGCTCAAGCCCGGCTTTTCTCGCTCCTTCTTTGTTGTACGTTCGTGTAACAATTTCTTTTTCACGATATATTTTTTTGCCGTATCCAATCGGCAGCTCCCACTTCAGAAATTTAATGGATCTAATGTCTTCCTCCACTTCAGATTTTGTAAACATGTCCTGTTTAAACCCCCACACCTGAAGCTGCCATGAACCAACTTCTAAATAATACTTCCGCTTTTCATCGCCTGAAAAAACATTAAACGTTGTTTTAATAGGTACAACGACTTCAGCTTGATACCAGGTTTCTCCCAGTATCTCCGCTTTCGCTGCCACCTTCTGCTGATTCTTCTCATTGCCTATTAATCCAGAAACAAGCATTTGCCCTTTTTTTACATGCTCGTTTATAGTGACCGCAGGCTGTCCTTTTTCAACATACATCTTAGTAATAATTGCTTTTTTCTTTGCAACGATATGCTGGGGACTTGAATACGATATTTTTTCAGGTTCATTTTTCTCTACAACTTCAAAATGATAATTTGTGCCCTTCAGTTCAACTCCAACCCAAGTAAGTTCTTTAATATTGTTTGTCAGATTTTTTTGAATGGAATCCGGATCCAGTGTCAGGAATTGCAATTTTCCAGGCTTCACGCCCATAGCATCAAGCTCTTTTCTAATAAGATGCTCCGTGCTGGGCTTAGCTCCCTTAATATCGATTCCCCAGATCATGTTGGATAAAAGGAGAATAACGGTAAAAAACAATACGAACCCTATAACAAATCCGCTGTTTTTCAAGGATTTTTGAACGAGAAAAGGCAGACCCGACACTTTCTTCAAAGAGCATTTGCATTCATTATTTCGGGCTGCTGCCCGGATGGCATGTACATCTTTCAGCCGAATAAAAAAAGAGACCGCCTCTCCCTCTCTCCTTACATTCCACACTGGTACGTCCTTCCTGATGCAGTCATTAATAAACCTTTCTGTTCCCCTCCCTTTAATTGTGACTTTTATGACACCGTAAAAGAAATGCATCCATTGGTTTTTCATCGTGATCCTCCTGTCTTCATGATTGCTCTAAGTAATTGACTTGATCGATTTTCCCCTGTAAAAGGATTTCTTCGGGCAAAATCGCTTTTATGACAAAGGCCTCACCTTTAATCTGAAGCTGCCCCTGTTTGAGGAGAAGCCGCAGTTCATTATCTGTAAAAGTGAGCAGCCCTCTATGATTTTCAATATAAATATGTATTTGGCCGATCATCGTGATACGGGGAAGATCCATCATGACATCCTGGGGTATTTCTGCTGTTCGTGAGATCCATTTCGCTACTTGCTGTCGCCATTTTTTCGCCATAAAAAAGAACCCCCTCTCATCTCATATGTATGAGCAGAAAGGGGGTTCTAACACTTCTTTTTTAAACTCGGCGTTTAGCAGAAGGATGAGGCTTTTTAGATCTTGGCGAACCAAGAATTTCACTCCAGATAAAACCTTGAACAACATTATCCTTATTGATGACATGGTTTGCTTTCGTGTGCTCAGACTGTCTGATTTTAGAAACAGTCATAATTTCAGTCTTGATTTCATCAGCTGCTGAGCCAATTTCATTTCCAAGCTCGCTCGAATCCGTTTTTGCTGCCTGATATCCGGATTCAATTGTTTGAATCGCTTCCTTCATGCGTTCTTTAACCGGCTGCTGATTTGCGGTCTGGTCAATTGAAGGGACAGGCGCAGCAGAGGCAGGTTTTTCTTTTTGCCTCCGCTGTTGTCTTTCCTTCTTTTTTTTGCCGAATAAGGATGATACTGCAAAGATCAGACCCGCGATGACTAATGGATTGCCAAGAATAAAATCTACTAATTCCATTCTTCAGCACCTCCTTTTCGAGCTTTGACTATTTATTATCATGATCCGGCTGATCTTTTGATAACTTTCCGATTGAATCTC
Organism: Metabacillus idriensis; assembly: GCF_050483325.1. GTDB lineage: Bacteria > Bacillota > Bacilli > Bacillales > Bacillaceae > Bacillus_P > Bacillus_P idriensis_A. The sequence continues at coordinate 162,840 of NZ_JBCMYF010000033.1, read as the reverse complement.
TCATATCTGTATCGGCATTTATATTCTCAAAATTCATATAGTCCATTACACCAATTTTTCCATTTCGCAATGCTTCAGCCATTGCAAGCGGAACCGTTGCTTCCGCTTCCACTACTTTCGCTCTCATTTCCTGCGTTTTTGCATTCATTTCCTGTTCAAGAGCGACCGCCATAGCACGGCGTTCTTCAGCTTTAGCCTGGGCAATCTTCTTATCTGCCTCGGCTTGATCGGTCTGTAAGATGGCTCCAATATTTTTGCCGATATCAACATCCGCTATATCAATCGACAGAATTTCAAATGCAGTTCCGGAATCTAAGCCTTTATTTAACACCGTTTGAGAAATCATATCAGGATTCTCAAGGACTTTTTTGTGATTGCCGGAAGAACCGATTGTACTGACAATCCCTTCACCTACACGGGCAATAATCGTTTCTTCGCCTGCGCCTCCGACTAACCGTTCGATATTTGCACGGACCGTGATGCGGGCTTTAGCCTTGACTTCAATTCCATCCATTGCCACACCTGCGATAAACGGCGTTTCTATAACTTTAGGATTTACACTCATTTGAACGGCCTCTAAAACATCCCTTCCAGCAAGGTCAATGGCGGCGCATCGTTCAAAAGACAGTTCGATATTCGCACGTTCTGCGGCAATTAAGGCATTGACTACGCGGTCAACATTTCCTCCTGCTAAATAATGACTCTCAAGCTGATTAATCGTAACACCAAGTCCAGCTTTATGCGCTTTAATTAATGGATTAATGATTCGGTTCGGGCTTACGCGGCGAAGCCTCATTCCAATAAGGGTGAAGATGCTGATTCGAACACCTGCAGCAAGTGCTGAGATCCATAGCGTAATCGGTACAAATGTAAATAATACACCTATTAATATAACTCCAATAACAATTAACCCTAATGTTAACAGCAATGACGGATCCATTGTACTCCTCCTTGTATTAAAGGATTTCTCTCACAACAACACGAGAGCCTTCTACTTTAACAACTTTTATTTTTTGATCTTTAGTAATATACGTGCCTTCTGTCACAACATCGATTCGTTCATCATCTATGAGTGCCGTTCCTGATGGCCTCATGGAAGTAAGGGCAATGCCCGTTTTTCCGATCAGCTCCAGACGGTTCCGGTTTGAAACATACCCGCTTTCAGTATTTGTAGAATCGCGCAAGATCAATTTTTTAAATATATTCATACGTTTTCCAAACACCTTTACAAATATGATGGCTGCCGTAACGGCAACGAGCAGTGCCACACCTAATGAAAATGCCATATATGCAATATCATCAGTTGCGATGAAAAAGCTTAATAGGATCGCTCCAAACCCAATAAAGCCTATTATTCCGCCGGGAACAAAAAACTCAGCGGCCACCAGAATCAATCCAACAATGAACAAAATCACAGTTTCAAGTCCAGCAAGCCCCGCAATATAATGTCCGTAAAAGAACAGGAACAGAGAGGAGAGGCCCATGAAGCCCGGCAGTCCAAAACCAGGACTGTATAATTCAACGATAAGTCCAAGACTTCCAATCGAAAGCAGAATCGGAATCACAATGGGATGGGTCACAAATCTTGCTACTTTTTCAGCGAAGCTCACTTCAATATCAATCACTTCAGCAGAACTTAAGTGCAGTTCTTTTAACAAACTGTCCATATTTTCAGCGATGCCTTCAGCATAGTTTACTTCTAACGCCTGATTTGCAGTCAATGTCAATAAATCACCCTTGCCTGCCCCAAACTCAGGAAGGTCAATATCAGGATCAGCCATCGCAAGTGCATATTTTGAATCTCTGTTATTCTGTTCGGCTGATTCTTTCATTTCAGCGAGCCAGAGAGATTCCGCTTTTTTATCAGCTGTATTGCCCTCGAGATCAATAATTGCCGCAGAACCCATCTTGGCCCCAGGGACCATGTAAATCTGGTCAGCATTTAAGGCAATATAAGCTCCAGCCGATAATGCCCTTCTGTCAATAAAAGCGGTTACAGGGATTTCTGATGCTCTTATTGTGTCCGCAATTTCAAGTGCTGCATCAACCGCTCCGCCCGGAGTATTTATATCGAGAATAATGTGGTCAGCATTTTCAGCTCTTGCTTCCTTAAAAGATCTCTTAATAAATTGTGACAGCCCTTTTTCAACGGTTTCTTCAATTGGAATGACTGCTACTTTTTCAGAATGATTATCTGCAGCGGGCATATACGCGCTGCCGAACAAGGAAAGAAACAAAACACAGCCAAATAATATGTGAAATAAACGGTTATGATTTCCCATCAACTAAATCACAAGCCTCCTTTCAATCGTAAGCTTTAACCGTAATACGTTTCAACTTAAGTATAGGTTTCGTTTTTGGGAAAAATTCTTACTAGAAAAGCGGAATCGCCCGTTTAGCTCCGACAGACAGATAAGGATCAGCCAGTGAAGGCGCTTTTTGCCTTTGCTGGATGATCCGTTCTGGCCGAGGAGTTGGGCGATGGAGCTGGACAATACAGAAAAGCGGAACCGACTGTTCAGCTCCGACAGGCAGATAAAGATTCGCCATTAAAGGCGCTTTTTGCCTTTAATGGCGAATCTGTTCTGACCGAGGAGTTAGGAGGTGGAGCTGGACAATGTGTGATGCAGAAAAACCCGTTTAGCTCCTACAGACAAATAAGGATCAGCCAGTGAAGGCGCTTTTTGCCTTTGCTGGATGATCCGTTCTGGCCGAGGAGTTGGGCGATGGAGCTGGACAATACAGAAAAGCGGAACCGACTGTTCTGACCGAGGAGTTAGGAGGTGGAGCTGGACAATGTGTGATGCAGAAAAACCCGTTTAGCTCCGACAGACAGATAAGGATCAGCCAGTGAAGGCGCTTTTTGCCTTTGCTGGATGATCCGTTCTGGCCGAGGAGTTAGGAGGTGGAGCTGGACAATGTGTAAAGCTAATACCCGGTTCAGTTAAAGTGATCTATTTTCAGCTAAAATGGTTCTTCGACAAGACTATTTTTAAGGGTTGCGGCAGCTGACTTATGATTTCCCCATAAAGACATTAAAAAACACCTTGTTCAAATGAACAAGGTGTTTTCCGTCTTTTTATGATAGCTGTCCAGCTACAGTTTTATTGACAAGCGCGCCATCAGCCTTACCTTTAACCTTAGGCATGATCGCAGCCATAACTTTACCCATGTCTGCTTTAGAAGTTGCGTTTACTTCTGCGATTGTTTCTTTCACAATAGCTTGAAGTTCTTCTTCTGAAAGCTGTTCAGGCATATATACAGTTAAAATATCAAGTTCAGCCTGTGTCTTTTCAACTAAATCTAAGCGATCAGCTTTACTGAATTCCTGGAGGGAGTCTTTACGTTGCTTTAATTCGCGAGAAAACACAGTCAGTTCCTCTTCAGCAGACAACTCCTGTTTACCCAGCTTGATGCCTTCATTTTGTAATGAGGCTTTCACCATGCGGATAACAGCCAGTTTGTCCTTCTCTTTGTTCTTCATCGCTTGTTTCATATCTTGATTCAAACGCTCAAGAAGACTCATAAATCCACCCTCTTTAGAATTTGCGTTTTCTAGCAGCTTCAGACTTTTTCTTACGTTTTACGCTAGGTTTTTCATAGAATTCGCGCTTTCTAGCTTCTTGTATAGTACCGCTTTTTGATACTGTACGTTTGAAGCGACGAAGAGCGTCCTCAAGCGACTCGTTTTTACGAACGACCGTTTTTGACATTCTTATTCCCTCCCTCCGAATACAACCAATCGACATCATCTGTTTAATAAACATGTTTATAGAAAACATGTACTTTGCAATTATAATATAACGTTTCTCAGAGGTCAACTTATATAAAAAAAAGTTCTTAATTTCGTTCATTTGTCCGGTAGATTTTTGTCATGTCCCCATGCGCTTGTCCATATATTTTTTGAATAAGAGGTGATTTGATGTGGGCTGCAGGCTTTTTCCTGCTTTACTTAATTGTCTTTTTAGCGGGTATGCATTTGCTGAAAAAAGGCCTATCTATTCTATCCGGACATGCGATGAGAGACTGGATTTATGCATGTATTAATCATCCCGTCAAAGCTTTTATCGCGGGTATTATCTTTACGGGAATCCTGCAAAGCAGTTCAGCTGTGATGGTCATTGTAATCGGTCTTGTTTCAGCGGGAGTCATCTCGTTTAAACAAACGATAGGAATTATTCTTGGAACGAATATCGGATCTACTTTCACAACCCAGCTAATCACATTGGATATTGGATCATTGATTCTGCCGCTTTTCGTTATTGGATTTCTATGTTTTTTTATGGGAGTTATTTTTAAAAAAGAAGCACTGATTCGAATGTGTGCAGCTTTTATGGGACTAGGAGCACTTTTTTCAGCGATGGCAGGCTTTGGGCGACTTGCATATCCTTTATCCCAATTAGAGCTTGTAAACGAGCTGCTGCTGTATACAAATGAACATTCTTTTGCAGGAGTCATCAGCGGTACGCTTCTTACAGGAATTATTCATTCGAGTGCTGCGACTGTAGGCATCATAATGAGTTTTTTAAATGCAGATATCCTTACGCTCAGTGCAGGCATTGCTTATGTTCTCGGAGCAAACATCGGCACATGTATAACAGGCTGGATGGCCGCTGCAGCTGCGAATCAAGATGCGAAGCTTACTGCCTATGCACATATATGGGTAAATGTTATAGGTGCAGCCGCATTTTACCCTTTCATTTCATTCTGCAGTGCAGCTGTTCAAAATCTATCTTCACAGCCTGACTTGCAGCTTGCTCATTTCAGTTTAATTTTTAATGTCATCAGTTCACTTGCATTGCTTCCTTTTGCAAATGCATTCGGCAGTTTCGTCGTTTCATTTTCAACATTTTTTAGAGGAAAAAAATAAAAAGACTGCCGAAAAAATTTCAGCAGTCTTTTTAGCCTTGTATTAATAATCAGAGTTTGAAACTTCACCTTTAACGATTGAAATTCCGGCACTTGCACCGATGCGGGTTGCACCAGCTTCAACCATTGCGAGCGCTCCTGCACGGTCACGGACGCCGCCTGAAGCTTTCACTCCAACATCAGGTCCTACTGTTTTGCGCATAAGAGCGATATCCTCGACAGTTGCTCCGCCAGTTGAGAAACCAGTAGAAGTTTTAACAAAATCCGCTCCCGCTTTAACTGATAATTCACAGGCTCTTACTTTTTCTTCGTCTGTTAATAGACATGATTCAATGATTACTTTAGTAAGCGCTTTTCCTTTAGCTGCATCTACAACAGCACGGATGTCGCGCTCAACAAGCTCGTCATTTTTATCTTTTAATGCAGCGATGTTGATCACCATGTCAACTTCTGTTGCACCTTTTGCAATGGCATCATTTGTTTCAAATGCTTTTGTTTCAACTGTAGTCGCACCAAGAGGGAAACCGATTACAGTACAAACTTTAACATCTGTACCTTTAAGTAAAGCAGCTGCTGTTTCAATCCAAGTTGGATTTACACAGACGGATGCGAATTTATATTCCTTTGCTTCTGCGCATAATGTTTCGATTTGAGCCTTTGTTGTTTCAGGCTTTAATGCTGTATGGTCAATCATACTGCCAATATTTACTGACATATGTAAGTACCCCTTTTCCATTTAATTAGTCGTCTGACCTCTTACATCTTAACACTTTTTTTAAAAAAATACGAGTACTAACTTAATTTACACAAGCAAAACAATTCTAAACCTCTTTTTTAAAGAAAGTATGTTTTCTGATTTGATCATTTAAATAAAAAAACCCGGTCTGCTCGACCAGGTTAAGAGATGTTTCGCATGCTTTCAGCTGCAGATGCATCTTCCATGACACGCACAAACTGACCTTCTGAATATGGATAGCCAGCTTTAGTAATTTTCACTTTCACAATTTTCCCGACCATTTCTTCTGTTGCAGGGAAAACAATTTTCAGGTAATTATCCGTATACCCGACATAAAGTCCGCTTTCAGGATCTTCTTTGTAGAGTTCTTCCGGGATAACCTCCAGAACTTCATCTTCATATATAGATGCGTATTCTTTCGCAAGCTGATCAGAAAGGGCAATCAGCTGATGAACACGTTCGTTTTTGACGTCCTCATCTACTTGATCTTCCATTCTGGCAGCAGGCGTGCCTGTCCGCTTTGAATATGGGAAAACATGAAGTTCTGAAAATTTATGTTCTTTAATAAAGTTATAAGTTTCCATGAATTCTTCATCCGTTTCACCAGGGAAGCCGACGATTACGTCAGAAGTGACAGCAAGTCCTGGCAATGCCTGTTTCAGGCGTGTTAAACGCTCAGCAAAGAATTCCATTGTGTATTTGCGGCGCATTCTTTTCAATACAGTATTTGAGGCTGATTGAATCGGAATATGCAAATGGCGGACAATTTTATCTGACTGATCAAGCACTTCTATGACTTCGTCAGTAATTTGACTTGCTTCAATAGAAGAGATTCTGATGCGCTTTAAGCCGTGAACCTTAGTGTCCAGCTCACGCAGCAGCATAGCGAAGTTGTAATCCTTCATGTCTTCGCCGTATCCACCTGTATGAATACCTGTTAATACGATTTCTTTATAGCCTGCATCAACTAACTGCTGAGCCTGCTTAATTACTTCTTTTGGGTCACGGGAGCGCATTAAGCCGCGTGCCCATGGAATAATACAGAATGTACAGAAGTTGTTGCAGCCTTCCTGGATCTTCAATGATGCACGAGTGCGGTCTGTAAAAGCAGGTACATCTAGTTCCTCATAAACCCGGGCCTTCATAATATTGCTGACGCCGTTGATAGGCTGTCTTTCGTTCTTAAATTGTTCAATATAGTCAAGCATTTTAACACGGTCAGATGTGCCTACAACGATATCAACACCCGGAATCGCCATAATTTCAGCAGGAGAAGTTTGAGCATAACAGCCTGTTACACAAATAACGCCGTCCGGATTTTTTCTGATTGCACGGCGAATGACCTGGCGGCTTTTTTTATCGCCAGTATTCGTTACTGTACATGTATTTATGACATAAACATCAGCCTTGCTTTCAAATTCAGAACGGTCATAGCCCGCGTCCTTAAATAACTGCCAGATAGCTTCTGTTTCATAATGGTTTACTTTACAGCCAAGTGTATGAAATGCAACGGTTGGCATGGTAATCACCTCGATAATTCAAAATAATAAGAAACAGCAGATAACACATAAAGCGGAGCCGTTTCCGTCCGTAAAATTCTCGGCCCGAGCCCGCAGGCTATAAAACCTGCATCAGTCAGCTGTTTTATTTCTTCTTCCGTCAGTCCGCCTTCCGGTCCAAAAACTACGAGAATGGACTGACCAGTATGACTCTCATTCAATGCTTTTGCAAGGTTCGCGAGTTCCCCATTTTTAGCGGATTCTTCATATGCGACGATTTTTACATCATATGAAGCGGAAGTATTAATGAGTTCCTTCCAGCTGTATGGTTCAGCAACCTCGGGAATTCTGTTGCGATAAGATTGTTCAGACGCTTCTTTTACAATCTTTCTCCAGCGCTCCACTTTTTTGACGGCCTTTTTTGCATCAAGCTTTACAACGGAACGAGCAGCATTAAAAGGGATAAACGAAGCTGCACCAAGTTCTGTGCCCTTTTGCAGAATCCATTCCAGCTTATCCCCTTTAGGCAGCCCGCTCGCTATCGTGACTGATACAGGGAGTTCGTGATCAACAGTCTGCCATTCAATGATCAAGCATACTGCGGTCTCATCATTTACCTCTTCTATCTCACAAAGCGCTGCCTGTCCGTCTGACGTACAGCAAATCAGTCTGCTGCCGGGTTTCATACGCATAACACGGGAGATGTGATGTACGTCGTCTCCCGTGATTGTCATTCTATCTGTTATATTTTCTTTTTTCTCACTTATAAAATAACGCTGCACAGATGAGCACCTCTTATTTTTTTCTTGCGATAAAGGCCACCCAGTCTTCCATAACAACTGTTTCTTCAATCTCAAAACCAGCCTCGATTAAACCGTTTTTAACTTCAGCTTTTTTATTGAGAATGATTCCAGAAGTGATGAACAAACCGCCTTGTTTCAGTATCTGGTTTGCATCGTGGACAAATCGCAGAATGACTTCAGCCAAAATATTTGCAACGACTACGTCTACAGGACCTTGAATACCGTTCAGCAAATTATTTTGAGAGACTGTGACGGCCTGATGCACTTTATTTAATTTCGTATTTAAACGTGCGCTTTCAACAGCAACAGGATCTAAATCCAGCGCCTGAACCTGCTTTGCTCCAAGCATTGCAGAAGCAATGCTTAAAACTCCGGATCCTGTGCCGACATCTACCACTAAATCGTGTTCTTTTACAGAACGCTCAAGCGCCTGAATACAAAGAACGGTTGTAGGGTGGGTACCTGTGCCAAAAGCCATCCCGGGATCAAGCTCAATAATGAGTTCATCCGAATGGACCGGTGTATAAGTTTCCCATGTCGGCACAATCGTAAATCTCTCCGAAATCTTTACAGGATGATAATATTTCTTCCACGCAGTTGCCCACTCTTCATCATTTACCTCACTTATTGAGATATCATTTTTTCCTAAATCGATATCATGAATAAGCAGGTTATTTACAGCTTCTTTAATCTCCTCAACGGTTTCGCCAAGGAAACTGTTTACCGGCAGGTATGCTTTAATAATAACACCTTCATCAGGATAATCATCAGAATTGAGGTGGTAGATTTCTCCATAAACACTTTCACGCTCTTTTAATAGATCCATTTGATCTTCAATGACGACGCCGCTTGCTCCGGCCTCATGCAATATATTCGAAATTGGTTCTACCGCTTCTTGTGTTGTATGAATACTTAACTCGGACCATTTCATTCTACCAGCTCCACTTCTGTTTATTCACCCTTGAACGCACGCTTCACTTTATCAAAAAAGCTTTCTTCATGCTCATCTGGTCTTCCCCCGCTTATTTCAGCGAATTCACGGATAAGCTCTTTTTGTTTTTCTGTAATATTAGTAGGCGTTAATACACGGACGAGAATGTGCTGATCACCCTGTCCGTAACCTCTTACATTTGCGACACCTTTTCCCTTCATGCGGAATTTAGTGCCCGTTTGTGTTCCGGCCGGCACCTTCAGTTTTACTTTGCCGTGCAGAGTAGGCACTTCAATTTCATCGCCTAATGCAGCCTGAGCAAATGTAAGCGGCATTTCACAGTAGATATCGTCTCCGTCTCTCTCAAAGAACTCATGAGATCTTACTTGGAATACGACATATAAATCACCGCTTGGCCCCCCGTTAAATCCTGGCTCTCCTTGTCCGGAAACTCTAAGCTGCTGGCCATCATCGACTCCAGCTGGAATTTTAACGGAAATCTTTTTGCGCTTTTGAACTTTGCCAGCTCCTCCGCAAGTTGAACATTTATGCTTGATCATTTTGCCTGTTCCGCTGCAATGATGACATACGCGGCGGTTGACAATTCTGCCGAATGGCGTGTTCTGCTCAACGTTCAGCTGCCCTGATCCGCTGCAATGTTTACATGTTTCCGGTTTAGTTCCGGGCTTTGCTCCAGATCCGTCACATGTATCACATGTTTCCTCACGCGGAATTTCAATGGTTGTATCCTTGCCGAATACAGCATCTTCAAAGGACAGAGTCATTGTATACTGAAGGTCAGCACCTTGCCTTGGCGCATTTGGGTCACGTCTTCTGCCACCGCCAAAGATTGAACTGAAAATATCGTCAAAACCGAATCCTCCGCCAAAGTCAGATCCTCCAAAGCCCTGATTAGGATCAGTATGTCCAAATTGATCATATTGCGCACGCTTTTGATCATCTGTCAAAACCTCATAAGCCTCTGAAATTTCTTTGAATTTATCGGTTGCATCCGCATCTTTGTTGATATCAGGATGATATTGTTTAGAAAGCTTGCGGTACGCTTTTTTCATTTCATCCTTTGTCGCGCTCTTACTTACTCCAAGCACTTCATAGTAATCACGCTTGCTCATAATTTCTCACTCCCGAATTCTCACATAAAGTAAATTGTATCACTCGATTTAACCTGATTGCAAGATATTGTTTACGTATAGAAGGTGTTTTCATACCCATAATCTATTCATACATTTCTGAAAAGTCTTTTCTTTCTTCATGAAAAAAAGTCAAAGTCAAGACAAGCCTGACTTTGACTTTCCTTATGCGGAATGAAGTCACTCATTTCCGCTCAGTATTATTTTTTATCGTCGTTTACTTCTTCATATTCAGCATCAACTACGTTGTCATCTTGCTTTGCGCCTGCTGCACCTTCAGCACCTTGCTGCTGTTTTGCCGCTTCTTCATACAATTTCATTGATAATTGCTGAACGATTTCTTGAAGTTCATCTTTTTTCGTTCTGATTTCTTCAAGTTCATTTTTTTCAATAGCAGCTTTTAATGCGTCTTTTGCTTCGTTCGCTTTTGCGACGTCAGCTTCGTCTACTTTACCTTCAAGATCTTTCAGAGTCTTTTCAGTTGTGAAAACCAGCTGATCTGCTTCATTGCGAAGTTCAACTTCTTCTTTGCGCGCTTTATCCGCATCTGCATTTTCTTCTGCTTCTTTTACCATGCGTTCGATTTCATCATCACTTAAACCTGTTGAAGATTTAATTGTGATTGTCTGTTCTTTATTTGTGCCTAAATCTTTTGCACGCACATTTACGATACCGTTTTTATCAATATCAAATGACACTTCAATCTGCGGTACTCCGCGCGGAGCCGGCGGGATATCCGTTAATTGGAAACGGCCTAATGTTTTATTATCTGCAGACATTGGACGCTCACCTTGAAGGACATGGATGTCTACAGCTGTTTGGCTGTCAGCAGCCGTTGAAAATACTTGTGATTTGCTTGTTGGAATCGTCGTGTTGCGCTCGATTAACTTTGTGAATACGCCGCCCATTGTTTCAATTCCAAGTGAAAGTGGTGTTACGTCAAGCAATACAACGTCTTTCACATCACCAGTGATGACGCCGCCTTGAATTGCTGCACCAAGTGCTACAACTTCGTCCGGGTTAACGCCTTTTGATGGCTCTTGGCCAAGCTCTTTTTTGATTGTTTCTACAACAGCAGGGATACGAGTAGATCCGCCGACAAGGATTACTTTATCAATTTCATTTTTAGAAAGACCTGCATCTTTAAGTGCCTGGCGAACAGGACCCATTGTTCTTTCAACTAAATCAGAAGAAAGCTCTTCGAATTTAGCACGTGACAATGTTACTTCCAAGTGAAGAGGTCCAGCTTCTCCAGCTGTGATGAAAGGCAATGAAATCTGTGTTGAAGATACACCAGAAAGATCTTTCTTAGCTTTTTCAGCAGCATCTTTCAAACGCTGAAGAGCCATTTTGTCTTTTGAAAGGTCGATGCCGTTTTCTTTTTTGAATTCTGATACTAAATAATCAATGATTACTTGGTCAAAATCATCTCCGCCAAGACGGTTGTCTCCAGCCGTTGAACGAACTTCGAATACTCCGTCTCCAAGTTCTAAAACGGACACGTCAAATGTACCGCCGCCTAAATCGTAAACAAGAATTGTCTGATCTTGGTCTGTTTTATCTAAACCGTAAGCAAGTGCTGCTGCAGTTGGTTCGTTGATAATACGCTCAACTTCAAGTCCTGCAATTTTACCTGCATCTTTAGTTGCCTGACGTTCAGCATCATTGAAGTATGCCGGTACTGTGATAACCGCTTTTGTAACAGGTTCGCCTAAATAGTCTTCTGCATATGCTTTTAAATGCTGAAGGATGATTGCAGAGATTTGCTGAGGAGTATTCTCCTTGCCCTCTACCTCTACTTTATAGTCCGTTCCCATGTGTCGTTTGATGGACATAATAGTATTTGGATTTGTAATAGCCTGGCGTTTTGCTACTTCGCCAACCTGGCGCTCGCCATTTTTAAATGCTACTACTGAAGGAGTTGTGCGGTTGCCTTCTGCATTTGGAATAACCTTAGGTTCTCCGCCTTCTAATACTGCAACACATGAGTTTGTTGTACCTAAATCGATGCCGATAATTTTCCCCATCGTAGAAACCTCCTAATATGTAAGTTATTGATTCACTTTAACCATTGCTGGTCTGATAATGCGGTCTTTCAATTTGTAGCCTTTTTGGAATTCTTCAATGACAACATTGGATTCATATTGATCATCTTCCACCTGCATAACAGCCTGATGAAGATGCGGGTCAAACGGCTGCCCTTCTGCCTGAATGGCTTCAATGCCCTCATTTTGCAGCGCCTGAACCAGCTGGCGGTAAACCATATCCATTCCCTGCAGCAGGGATTGTGTTTTTTCGTCATCCGTATCTATTTTTAACGCTCTTTCAAAATTATCAAGAGCCGGCAGTATTTCGGTTATCAGATTTTGAGAACGATATTTTTGGGCAGCCTCAAGATCAAGACGTGATCTTCTTCTGAAGTTATCCAGATCTGCCTGTACGCGGTACATGCGGTTTTCAGTTTCACTAAGCTTGGCTTCAAGTTCATCAATCTTAGCTTTGGCTGCTGTTAACTCATCAGATTCCTGTGCTTGTTCAGCTTGTGTATCAGAATCCATTGATTCGCCCTCTTGGTTTACCAACGTTTCTTCTTGTGATGCTGTTTCATTTTCTTTTAAGCTTTCTTTTGCGTCGTTAGTCAATTTCTTTCACCTCCCTTAAAGTGCAAAGCCATGGAAAGGGAGCGGAAAACAATTTTCCACTCTCTTACAATATGGACAATGTTTTTATGAGTGATACAGATTTGTTAAGGCTTTGGACATATCTTTTGTGACTCTCTGCAGCAGACTGATCACTCTGGAATATTCCATTCGTGTCGGGCCAAGAACGGCAATCCGCCCTATTTGTTTATTATCAACAGAATAGGTTGCTGTTATCAGACTGCAGTTTTCCATTGCGATATTCTGATTTTCTTTGCCGATTTTAATTGTAATTCCTGAATCATACGCCTGCAGAATGTTATATAATTCCTGCTCTTCTTCAATCATTGTCAAAAGGGTTCTGACACGCGAGATATCATTGAATTCCGGCTGGCTTAACATATTTGTTTTCCCGCCGAAGTATATCTTTTCATTCGCGTTCATCGTGAATGTTCCAGATAGAACTTTCATGATGGAGTCATAGTTTTGAATATGATTCCTCAGCAAGTTTACTATTTCTTTGTATATTTTGTCATGCAATTCGACAATCGGGACGTTAAATAACCGCTCATTTAATATGTTTACCATTTTCTCAATATCCATCGGATCAATTGTTCCCGGAAAAGAAATGGTTCTGTTTTCAACATGGCCCGTATTTGTCACAATGATTGCAACAGCTGTATCTTCACTGATCGGAACAATCTGTATTCGTTTCAGGCGATTTTCGTTTACTTTAGGACCTAAAATAATTGACGTGTAATTCGTTAAATCCGAAAGAATCTGAGCAGACTTCTGCACTACTTTTTCAAGTTCGAAAATACGCTCGGCGAAGACAGACTTAATCGTAACAACATCCATATTTGTCAGTTTCTGCGGAGCAAGCAAGTGATCCACATAATAGCGGTACCCTTTCTCCGACGGAACTCTGCCTGATGAACTGTGAGTCTTTTCAATAAAACCCATTTCTTCAAGGTCAGCCATTTCATTTCTGATAGTTGCAGAACTGAAAGTGATCGTTTCTTTCTTAGAAAGAGTTCTTGAGCCGACCGGCTGAGCAGATTGGATAAAATCATCAACAATGACCTGAAGTATTAAAAGCTGACGATCTGTTAACATTATCATCACCTCTGTTAGCACTCTGTATGCGCGAGTGCTAAATCTATAATAAAAAGTATCAAATCAAACGTTAAATGTCAATTATTTAGATTAAATTCCTAACGAAATTAAAGGTTTATCAATTGAGAAAAGGAAAACAAAAAGACACGCGCAAAAACGCCGTCTTTTCTGTTTACCCTATTCAGCAGGCACAACACCTAAAAACGCCTGAAAAACTTCATTTCCCAGCAATTTCCCCTTATGCGTGAGTGAAATGGAGTCCTGTCCATCATTTAACAGGCCTTTTTCAGTTTGTTCCTGTATCTGCACTCCAAAAACATTTGCTATAGGTATGCCGAATTTATCTGCAAACCTCTTTTTACTGACGCCTGAAGATTTACGCAAACCGAGGAAAAGTTCCTCTTCCATCTTTTCAGCTTCTGTTACTTGATGCTCATTCAGATAGGGAAAGCCTGTTTCTTCAATCATCTGCATATATTTTTTCAGCGGACCTGCATTTGCCCGCCTGATATTGTCTGTGTAGCTGTGGGCTCCCGCCCCAATTCCGTAGTACTCTTCATTATTCCAATACGTAAGATTATGTCTGCTTTCATAACCAGGAAGGGCAAAATTGCTGATTTCATATTGATGAAAACCATGCTGTTCCATCTCCTCCATGAGATATTCATACATGACGGCTTCATCTTCCTGAGGCGGAAGAACCAGTCTGCCTTTGGACATTAAATTATAGAAAACCGTTTTGGGTTCAACAATGAGAGAATACGAAGAATAATGTTTAACATCAAGACCAAATGCAACCTTCAGGGAATCTCTGAAATCATGGATTGTCTGCCCAGGCAGCCCGTACATTAGGTCAATGCTTATATTGTCAAAGCCTGCTTTTTTGGCAAGCTCAATGCTTTTCATGACATCAGCCGATCGGTGAGTGCGCCCGATTTTTTCAAGCAGTTTATCGTTAAATGTCTGCACCCCGAAACTCAGGCGGTTTACTCCAAGGTCTTTCATCACCTTTAACTTTTCATATGAAAGATCGCCAGGATTCGCTTCTACTGCAAATTCGTGTAAAGAAGAGGATGGCATAAACTCCTCATTTATTGCTGTCAGGAGCTTTCCCATTTGTTTTTCATTTAAAGCAGTTGGTGTGCCTCCGCCTATAAAAATTGTTTCAAGCGAATCTGCAGGGTATTTTAAAAGAGTGTTTTTCATTTCCATTTGCATGCTGTCAAGGTACTCATCAACTGGCTGATTTTTCAAAAAGACCTTGTTAAAATCGCAATAATGACAGATCTGTTCGCAAAAAGGAATGTGAAGATATGCAGCTTTGACCATTTTTCTCACCTTCTAATAAAGAAGCCGCAGTACGTTGACTGCGGCAAATGTTTTTTCTTACGTTATCATAATTTTTGCTTGAATGAAAATAATTGGAATTAGTTATCGTCCATTTTCAGAACAGCCATGAAGGCTTCTTGAGGAACTTCTACAGAACCAACCGTTTTCATGCGTTTCTTCCCTTCTTTTTGCTTCTCAAGAAGTTTCCGTTTACGGGAAATGTCTCCTCCGTAGCATTTGGCAAGGACGTTTTTGCGCATTGCTTTGATTGTCGAACGGGCAACCACTTTTTGTCCGATCGCCGCCTGAATCGGCACCTCGAATTGCTGGCGCGGAATCAGTTCTTTTAATTTCTCTACAATGATTTTACCGCGGTCATAGGCTGAATCTCTATGAACGATAAATGACAGGGCATCAATTTTCTCATTGTTAAGCAGGATATCCATTTTCACAAGCTGGGACGTTTTATAGCCGATCAGCTCGTAATCAAATGACGCATACCCTTTTGTGTTTGATTTTAATTGGTCAAAGAAATCATAAACGATTTCCGATAATGGAAGTTCATAAACGATGCTGACTCTGTTTTCATCTAAATATTGCATATCGATAAAGTTGCCGCGTTTATTCTGGCAGAGCTCCATGACAGCACCGACATAATCGTTTGGTACCATTACGGTCGCTTTCACATATGGCTCTTCAATCCGGTCAATCTTTTGAGGATCAGGAAGATTGGATGGGTTGTCAATCCGGACTTCGCTGCCATCTGTCAAAAAGACATTATAAATTACACTTGGTGCAGTTGTAATTAAATCAATTTTAAATTCACGTTCAATCCGTTCCTGGATAATTTCCATATGCAGAAGTCCAAGGAATCCGCAGCGGAATCCAAAGCCAAGAGCCTGAGATGTTTCCGGTTCATATTGAAGCGCCGAATCATTCAGTTCCAATCTTTCTAAAGCCTCGCGGAGATCGTTGTATCTAGCCGTATCAATTGGATACAGGCCGCAATAAACCATCGGATTTAATTTACGGTAGCCTGGAAGCGCCTCGGTTGCACCATTTTTAGCGTCCGTAATCGTGTCGCCTACTCTTGTATCGCCAACATTTTTAATGGCAGCTGTTAAGAATCCGACATCGCCTACATTTAATTCATCAAGCAATAGAGCTTTTGGTGTGAATACACCGACCTCTGTTACTTCAAATTCCTTGCCCGTTGCCATCATCTTGATTTTCTGGCCGACTTTAACTGTTCCCTCTACCACACGAATATATGCCACAACACCGCGGTATGCGTCATATAATGAGTCAAAAATAAGCGCTTTTAGGGGCGCATCAGGATCACCTTGTGGTGCAGGCACTTTTTCAACTACCTGTTCCAATATTTCTTCAATTCCGATGCCAGCTTTAGCAGAAGCAAGGACAGCTTCTGAAGCATCAAGACCGATTACATCTTCAATTTCCTGGCGGACACGTTCGGGATCAGCGCTTGGAAGGTCTATCTTGTTGATAATCGGAAGAATTTCCAGATCATTATCAAGAGCCAAGTAGACATTCGCAAGAGTTTGAGCTTCAATTCCCTGAGCAGCATCAACAACCAGCACCGCTCCTTCACATGCAGCCAGACTGCGGGAAACCTCGTATGTAAAATCGACATGTCCCGGTGTATCAATCAAATGGAAAATATATTCTTCTCCATCTTTTGCTTTATATTTTAATTGTACGGCATTTAATTTAATTGTTATTCCGCGTTCTCTCTCAAGATCCATTGAGTCAAGAAGCTGATTTTTCATTTCTCTTTGTGTTAACGCTGACGTTTTTTCAAGAATTCTGTCCGCAAGCGTTGACTTCCCATGATCAATATGGGCAATAATCGAGAAATTGCGTATCTTGGACTGTCTCTTTAATTTATCTTCTTTATTCTTCATAATCGTTCTATCACTCCTACTAAACTGGCCAATGCACTAAATTTAATTATATCAATAGGGAGAGTAACATTCAACACCGAAAAGCGGAACCGCCCGTTTAGCTCCGACAGACAGATAAGGATCCGCCAGAAAAGGCGCTTTTTGCCTTTACTGGCGGATCCGTTCTGGCCGAGGAGTTGGGCGGTGGAGCTGGACAGCACCGAAAAGCGGAACCGCCTGTACAGGCCGAGCAGTCAATACCGAATTCATGGGGTTTCCAATTTAATTGGAGGGGTTTCCGAATTAATTGGAGGGGTTTCCAATTTAATTGGAGGGGTTTCCGAATTAATTCATGGGGTTTCCAATTTAATTGGAGAATTTTTGTTCTGGCCGAAGACTAGCAGGCTGAGCATGACACTATAAAAGCGATATTGCCCAGTTAGTGCATGCAGACAGATAAGGGATTCAGCACCTCACAAAAAAGAGGAAAGCCTCCCTTGCGCTTCCCTCCATCCTATTCAATCTTCCATTTAGTGAAACAGGCTTTCAACCAGACTTGCCAAAAAAGTAATAAAACCAGTTATGACTGCACTTGCCAGCGCGGCAAATTTTTTTCCCATCTGTGAAAAGAAGTTGAACGCCTCCATCTCCTCAAGCTTTTCCTGTTTTTCTTCGAGATTATGGCTGACGCCTAATACGGAAGCTTCCAGTTCTCCTGATGAATCATTTTTCACTTCAAAAGCGCTGCTCAAATCGGGGTCTTCGTATCCTTTCAATTTTACGAGACCCTGATTGGCCTGCTGCATGCCAAACAGCACACCAAGCAGTAATATTGAGCATAGGACAAAGCACTTCAGCATGAATTTCATCATCATACTTCCCTCTAATCTGAATTTATCTTATTTTTTTTCAGGAGCTGCAGCATTTACTTTTTCAGCCTGCCAGTAATACTCACTGAAAATATCTGCCACTGCATCTGCTGTGCGGTTAAGTTCCTCAAGGTTGTTATCGATGCCGCCGAATTCAATCAGCATCGCATTTTCTGTAAGATCCTGATTATACAGGCTGTTTGAACCAGGAGTATCTTTAAGGAACACACCCCTGCTCAGCCCCGGGTATTTAGCTTCAATTTTTATATGGAGGTCGGATGCCAGTTGCTTGTTTTTATCATGAAGAGGATTTTTCCCTCCTATGACGAATGCAACCTTGGCATATTTCTTCCCGTTAATATCTGCGGTTGTTATTTTATAAGGCTGTGAATCACGGTGTATATCAATGACATACTGAATCTCTTTATTTCCCGCCATTGCTGTTTCAACCGTTGGCCGGGACATCGTATAGGCTTTTCCAAAAGACCAGCCCTTTTCATTCAGTTTTTTCATAAAGTTGGTTTTATCTACGTTTGTTCCGATCCCTTTATCTTCAAGTGCTTTTCCGAGTCTGTCTCCTATAAGTGTTACGTTTGCTTCAGAATGATAAGCACTGTTTGCATTTTTGACATTCTTCAGCATAGGCAAATAGGATTCTGTTGTATGTGTATGGTAAATGTAAACCACTTTTCGTTCACCTGTTGTCGCAATTGGCGGTGTTTTTGACTGATCCGTCTGATCATCCGCACCTTCCAAGTCAGCGATTGAGGCTTCACGCTCCTCTAAAAGCACCTCTGTCGGCGGCGGAGATTCAATTGGCATTGTTGTATAATCTGTTCCTTCTCCAGCAACGACAATTTCGCTGTCAAATAGGGTGAATCCAGGAAGCTCTCTTCCAAGCAGACTTCGGGGATCTTCCGGATTGATGCTTGTTGCCGCTTTGAAAAATAGCGATGATACACTCGGCGGTTTAGATTCTTCAGGCAGATCCTGAATAAAATAGCGATTTTCAAAACCAAGCAGATGAATAAAAGAATTGCCGGTTATATTATTTGTTAATTCATTAATTGATTTTGAAGTGATTCTATATTCAGGCTTTAGGGAAGTCAGCGCGCCTGAAAGTAAAAATACGAGCATAAACCCGATAAAGCCGAGTGCAAATCCTTTTTTTAAGCTTGTCCCATTCAAAGTGACTATGATTCCGCGATTAGTTCGAGAATGCTTCATCTTCTTCCTCCTTCAAAGCTTGCCTGCTTAACTATATGCAGAAGCAGGAGAAAGTAGACTGATTTTTAATGCGTATATGATCTCGCGTTGCTGCTGTCCACCTGTTGATGAAGTGCCTCATTCAGTCCATTCGCTACCACTGTTGCCATGTCTTCAATAAAGGTATCGACTTCCTTTGGAGTCACCATCAAATTGTGTCCAAGCGGAGAGAGGACTTCGTGGATCAGCCTTCTTTTTTCTTCATCTTCAAGAGTTCCGATGATACCGAGAAATTGCTGTTTATGTTCATCAGAAGGAAGATCCTCATCGGTGAGAACTCTCTTTTTTCCAAATGACATCCCTGCCGGAGTGAGCGACTTAGAAGGACGGTCTCCCTCCTTCATCTCTCTTCCGAAGTGCTTTAAGATAAAATCAATCGTATCGCTTGTGATTGAAACAGCATCCACCACTGTCGGAATGCCAAGTGCAATAACAGGTATGCCCAGGGTGTCCATGCTTAACTCTTTGCGTTTATTTCCTACGCCAGATCCCGGATGAATACCTGTATCTGAAATTTGAATGGTCGTATTTACACGCTCAATCGATCTTGCAGCAAGCGCATCAATGGCAATGACAAAATCAGGATTGCTTTTTTCAATAATGCCGGTAATAATATCGCTTGTTTCAATTCCTGTAATCCCCATTACCCCAGGTGATATCGCGCTCACTGGTCTGAAGCCTTCCTGCACATTTTCAGGCTGAAGCTGAAATAAATGACGTGTAACAAGAAGGTTTTCTACAACACGGGGGCCAAGCGAATCTGGGGTCACATTCCAGTTGCCAAGACCCACTACAAGGCAGCTTGCATCCTTTGGAATCTTCAAACCATCCATAAAACTGCTGAATTCTTTTGCAAAAACATCAACAACCTGATTTTGCAGGGCGGTATCTTTTTGGCGGATTCCCTGTACTTCAAGGGTCAAGTAATTTCCCGGCTTTTTTCCGGTAAGCTCTGCTCCCTTTTCGGTAATTTGAAGAGAAGTTATTTTCACTCCATTATCATCCCGCTCTTTAACAATTACGCCTTCAATCTCGGGTGATTTCTTTTCGGGCTCAGGCGTTTTTGTTTCAGCTGCCAAATCGCGTGCTTCAATGGCCAAATCTGTTCGGACTGAATACATACTTAAATCTAAAGGTTCTTTCAATGTCATAACCTCCTGGCTGCATAGTCTTTCTTATTCTGTATTTTTGCCTTAATTTCCAGCTTTCATTCTTGACAGTCATAAGCCGTGATAATTTCCTTTACAATTATATTGCAATCTATATGCCCGTTTGATAAAATATCACTTGTTCTTATTATTGATGAAAATGTCGAGTATAATAGATCTCGAATGCTTTTTAGGAGGTGAAACGAATGCCAAACATCAAATCTGCAATCAAACGCACAAAAACTAACGCTGAGCGCAATGCACACAATGTAACAATCAAATCTGCTATGCGTACTGCTATTAAAAGAGTAGAAGCTCTAGTTGTTAACAACGATGCTGACAATGCAAAAGCTGCACTAGCTGTAGCTTCTAAAAGAATTGACAAAGCTGCTCAAAGTGGTTTAATCCACAAAAACGCTGCTGCTCGTTACAAATCTCGTTTAACGAAATCTGTAAACGGTCTTTCAGCATAATAAAAAAATCCTCTTCCCGAGAAGAGGATTTTTTTTATGGGCTTTATTTGAACAAGCGCAGCAAAAATAGTTCCACGGCGAGTCTTTTATCCATTTTGCCGGTTTTCATGTCATAATCTGCGTCACCCAGCTGATTCATGATCGATGTCAATTCCATCGTTTGAAAAAGCTGTGCCTGCTGCATGGCAAGCTTCACCCTGAATGGATGCACCTTTAAATTCCCTGCAATCTGCTGTTGTCCGTATCCCAGAACAGAAAGCTCTTTCACTTGAAGAATCAGTCTGAACTGATTAATAAGCAAGGATAAAATCTTTATTGGTTCCTCGTTTGCTTTTAGCAGATCATAAAAAATCTGCATGGCACGAGTCCTGTCTTTGCGGATAACCTTCTCAATCAATTCGAAAATATTTTGCTCAAGTGTTCTTGAAACAAGAGAAGAAACAATCTCTTCCGTTATCATTCCGCCTTCACCCGCATATGTACTCAGTTTGTTTATTTCTTGTGAAATGGCCATTAAATTTCCAGCTGTCAGCATATATAGCTGATCTCTTGCTGAGTCTTGAAGTGCAATGGCATTTACATCTGCGAGTTCTTTCATCCACTTTTTTGTTTCAAGCTCAGACAAGCCATTCATTTCAACTGTTTCAGACATTTTTTTTACTGCTTTAGTGATTTTTTTTCGTTCATCCAGCTTTTCGTAAGGTGCTACAATAACCAAAATAGTATAGGGAGCGGGACTTTTCAAATACTCCTCTAATTTTTCAATGCGGTGTTCAATCTTTTCTTTCTTCTTTTCACTTGTTAAAAAGTGAGGATGCTTAAGAATAACCACTCTTTTTTCACCTAAGAAAGGCAGTGTTTCTGCATCTTCAACAGCAGCTTCCAGTGCTGTTTCAGTCAAGTCATACTGCGCAAGGTTAAAATCCATTTCAGACGGATCCAAAGCAGCTTCAATAATCCGCTGAACGGTTTCCTGAATAAGATAAGATTCCTTTCCAAGAAGCAGGTAAACGGGCTTAAGCTGTTTATTTTTCAAATCTTTCCAGACGTTTGATATCATTTTATCACCCAGTTTCAATCATTCTTTTCTAATCCTATCGGTCCCCTGCCTGTTTAGCAAGTACGGATTTTGCAAATGGGGCAAAATGAACAGGGAACAGGCTTAGCCGGTTCCCCTATATATAAACGCCGCCGCCCATGTCCCAGGATACATGTGCAGGCAAGCGATCGATATGTTGTCATTATTTTTCTCACGCAGATGGGTTTCTATAGGTGTAAAGTGTTGTCAAAACCCGTATTGGAAAATGATAGATTTTTTGTATGATTTGGCTTATACTATAAGGCATATAGGAGGGGTAAATTGTGAATGAATTTGAAAAGAATGTTCAAAGCAAACGCAACGATGCAGTAGACTCGGGAGTAGGATTTATCGTTTCATTCGGGTTCTTTGCCACTATTTTCGTATTGGCAACAGTTATTAAGTTAATTGGTTCATGACAACCCTTACATAGAGACTGCAGAGCAGTCTCTTTTTCATTTTCATAAATCATTTATCTGATACGCTATCGTATGGAGGCTGCACGGAAAACGTTCCACTGTCACCATGAAATTTATAAGTAATCGAACCATCCCTTTTTGTTTGAAGTTCTGACACATCATATTTCTTCAATAGCTGAAGGACTTCATCATGAGGATGGTTGTAACGGTTGTTCTCCCCTGCTGAAATGAAAGCAAACTCCGGCTGAAGCTGCTTTAAAAACGATTCGGATGTAGAACCTTTGCTTCCATGATGACCAACCTTTAATACGTCGGCTTTCAGTCCTGTGTATTTTTCAAGGATGCGCTTTTCTCCTTCATGCTCTAAATCACCCGTAAACAGCCATTTCAACCCTCCAATCTTTGCAAATATAACTAGTGAATCGTCATTTTCACTGTCTGTTAACTTGATTGGAGATAAAATGTGCAATTTGAAAAAATCGTCAGTTACAGCGTCCCCGCTTTTTAAAACAGAAACCTCCGTCCCTGTCCTTTTCGCTTTATCAATGATTTCCTGCTCAAATTCCCCTCTCAAAAAACCATATGGCACGATCAGCTCTAAGACACGGATTTCATCAAGAAGATCGATGACCTCCCCAGCGTGGTCAGCATCTCCATGAGTCAGAATCAGTTTATCCAGGGTTCTTTTGCCTTTTGATTTTAAAAAAGGAATAAGTGTATCTTCAGCAATTGAATAAGAACTGCTTTTTTCTTTCCATTTTTCCTGATTAAATGTCAGCATACCGCCAGTATCGATTAAGTATGTCCCCTGATTATGCGGTGCAGAGAGGTAAATGGCATCACCCTGTCCAACATCAAGCATCACAATCTCACCTGTTTGAACAAAATACTCTGATTCATGCTGATAGATAAGCAGAAGCGCAAGGAATGAAACGAAAATCCTCATTTCTTTTAATCGATTGGATTTCTCATATGCGATAAAAGCCTGACATAAGAACAATGGAAACAGAAACAGAAAGAAAAAAGATGGTTTGCCAAATAGAAGCATAAATGAAGGCAGGCTGTTGATAAACAGCACTAGATCATTGCTGATTTGCAGCAAAAAGTCCGTTAAAGCGATGAGGAATGATCCTAATGGCGGAAAAGCAATCATCGTAATCACTGATACAAGTGATAAAGGAAGAATTACCACGGAATAAAAAGGCACAAACAGTAAATTCATCGGAAGACTTAACAGGGAGATTTGATAAAAACTGTACAAAATGACCGGAAGGGATGCGAGCTGGGCAACTGATGATACGGCAACCAGCTGATAAATGCGGTTAGGCATTTTTGAAAAAGCCCTGGCTGACAGAATAAGAGCCATACTCACTGAAAAGGATAATTGAAAGCCAACATTAAATAAATAATATGGATCGGCAAAAAGCAAAATAAGAAACGCAATGGAGATAACATCAATTGTGGAGAGCTGCAGCTTCAATTGTTTGGATGCCAGATAAAGCATGCTCATCCCTGCAGCCCTGAGAACGGAAGGCGCTCCTCCAGCGAGTATGCAATAAACGGGCAATGAGAGGATTAAAAGAAGTTTTGTTTTTTCATGTGTCAATCCTGACCTGATCAAGATAAAGTATAGCCCGGAAACTAAAATCCCGACATGAAGACCGGAAATTGCAAGTAAATGAATGATGCCAAGCTCCTGATATGCCTTATTGATTTCTTCGGAAATATGAGCACGTTCCCCGTAAAGAAGCGCCTGCACAATTCCCCGGGATTCCTCTGGAAATACTTTAGAAATAAACAGGATGCCAGCTTGTCTGTATTCTTTCAGTTTTTCAGACACCGTTTGATTACCTTTCCTGCATTGCTCAATAGAATCGGCCTCTAGAATCCAATGAATCCGATTGTTTTTAAGGTAATCTGCGTAATCAAAAGCATTTGGGTTTGTTGCATGTTTAGGGGGCGTTAATTCCCCTGTAAAAGTACAAGTTGTGCTGATCTGCAATAGCCTGTACCTATCTTTCTCTTCCTCTGAACGGAAATAGTACACGGCACTTATTTTCTCTTGATTAACAATAATTACACCCTTCATATGATTGCCGTCTATTTCAGGAAAATCAGCGAATTTCCCCTGAACAGTATGTCTGCCCTCATTAAACCTCGATGCATTATTTTTTTCTACTGCATGGAAATGAAAAAAGAAGAGAAGAAAAATGGCCATACAGCCAATGAGCAAAGTCATTTTTTTTCGGAAAAGGAGATAGGCACAAAAGAGAAGAATGATGAAGGAGGACGTATAAAATGGAAATTTTGCAGCAGCAACGGCTAAACCGGCTGCTGCCGCAAAATAGATGAGCTTTCCTTGATAGCTTATTTTAGACATGCTGAAATTATACGCTGCTTTTGAACAGCTTATTTGCTTTTTCTAAAAGCGAGATGCGTTCTTGGTCATCCTCTACTTTTTCAAGCAGCTCGCAGATGAATTTTTTCTGTTCAGAAGTAAAAGTGTCTGCTTCCGCCTCAACTTGCTCTACATGAACACCCGCTTGTTCAAACAGCTCCGCTGCATACGGATGATTTTTGTAGCTTTGTGCAAAATAGACCTTTTTGATTCCGCTTTGAATAAGGGCTTTGCAGCATTGCAGACAAGGAAAATGTGTCACATATATTTCTGCGCCTGCAGTCGGCACGCCAAATTTAGCACATTGCAGCAGAGCATTCATTTCTGCATGAATGGTTCTGACACAGTGATTATCGATGACATAGCATCCCTCATCTATACAATGGACGCCTCCTGCAATTGAACCGTTATACCCTCCGGCTATGATGCGTTTGTCTCTTACAATTGTTGCTCCTACTGCAAGGCGAGTACATGTGCTTCTAAGAGCAAGCAGATGACTTTGCGCCATAAAATACTGATTCCAGGAAATTCTGTTCATGTTATCCCCCATTTGTAGAAGTAGCTGCAGCTCTTCCTTTAGTGTATAGATAGTAGGAAAAGCCCGTCAATTCATTTTACTGAAATATTGTCTTTTAATTTTTCGAATGATTTTTCACCTATCCCTGAAACGTTCATTAGATCCTCTATTGTTTTGAACCCGCCCGCTTCTTCCCGGTATGAAAGAATCGCTTCCGCCTTCGCAGGTCCAATCCCTGTAAGCGTCTGAAGATCCTCTGCGGTTGCTTTATTAAGATTGACTTTCTGCTCTCCGGCATCAGCTGCTGCTTTAGGCTGCTGAACTAAATCTTCTGCTGTCTCACCCTGTTTTGGAATATAGACAACCATTCCATCCTCAAGGAGCGCTGCAAGATTGATTTGAACAGCATCCGCGGCATTCGTTAACCCTCCTGCTTTTTCTATCACATGATGAAACCTTTCTCCGGACTGCATTTCATATACACCAGGCTTTTGAACCTCTCCCTTCACATCAACAATGACGGTCTGGTGTGCTTCAATCTCTCCTGTTTCAGGCTCTTCTTTTAAATCATGCTTTCCGGTTAATAAAGCAGCCTCATCTTCGTTCATTTGAGGGTTTTGTTCTGCAGTCATTGAATTTTGCTGTGTTTGATGCAGGAAGAAGGCTGCGGCAATTCCAATTACACCAATTAAATATTTATATTTTTTTAGAATTTCCATGCATTGCTCCTTCAAGTGATTCATATTTTTTCATCTATTTTCATAAAGTGTAGGAGAAAGTATGTTAAAGGAGGGGATGAAACATTGAACGCAGGCTTTATTGGAACAGGGAATATGGGGAAAATATTGATTGAAGCGTTTATTGAATCGAATGCACTTAAGCCCTCAGCCATTCATATTACAAATCGAACGTTTGAGAAAGCGGCAAATCTAAAAAAAGAGTATCCAAAAATCAACTTATATCTAACACCTGAAGAAATCGCTCGGCAAACTGAGCTTATTTTTATATGTGTGAAGCCGCTTGACATTCACCCCCTTTTAGTAAAATTATCACCCTATTTACGAAAAGATCAGTGCATCATCTCTATAACAAGTCCAATTAATGTTGAGCAGCTTCAGTCTATAGTTAATTGCCAGGTCGCCCGTGCCATTCCAAGCATAACAAACCGGGCCTTATCAGGTGTGTCGCTGCTTACTTTCGGAAACTGCAGTCCCTTTATGCGGAAGTCAATTGAAGAATTATTTCAGGCTATTTCAAATCCTTTTACAATCGATGATCACATAACAAGAGTTTCATCAGATATCGTAAGCTGCGGCCCGGCATTTTTCAGCTATCTCCTTCAAAGGTTTATTGATGCCGCAGTCAGAGAGACAGAAATCACAAAACATCAGGCTGTTCAATTGACGAGCGAAATGGTCATTGGGCTTGGAAAGCTGCTCGAAAGCGAACTGTATACACTTCCGACATTACAGGAGAAGGTGTGTGTAAAAGGCGGTGTAACCGGCGAAGGCATAAGTGTTATGGAAGCAGAAATCGGCGAGGTGTTTGAGCACTTATTTCAGAGAACTCACAGGAAATACAATGAGGACCTAAGAGAGGTAAAAGAACAATTCGATAGATATGAGTGATGTATTAGATTTCTCCATCCGTTTCTATTTTCCTTCCGTTCATGAAAAAAACCATCGAAAAATATATTCGATGGTTTTTATTTCTTTACAGCGACAAAAAAGATTCTCTCAGAATCAGTTTCTGGAGGCTGATTTTTAAAATCTGCCGTTATCTCGAGTAACGTAAAACCTGCTTGTTTAAGCATCTCTTCATATTGATTTACAGAGTAAGTTCTTTGAGTATGATATTCATCAAATCGCTCATACATAGAACCCCGTTTTACAAAAAAGGACAAATCGTGTTCAATGCTGTCAGGTGCATCTCCAATAAAGCTGTTCCAGATATAACTTACTTCTTCGTTATTATCAGCAAATGTAGCCTCATTGAATATTTCATGTATTTTAAATAAGGAATGTACATCAAAAACAAGGAGGCCGCCTGGAGCAAGCTGTTCAAATGCAGCATTTAATGCTGCATGAACATCGTCCTCTGTGTCCAGGTAATTTAGAGAATCACAGCAGATAAAAATACCGTCAAACAATTGGCCAAGCTCACCGGGCAGCCTCATATCATGCTGAAAATATGGAATGGTTAATCCCTCGGCTGCCGTTTTCTGAAAGGCAATCGACAGCATTTCTTCACTGATGTCCATCCCTGTAACTTGATATCCCCTTTTTTTCAGCCTGATGGAAATTTCTCCAGTCCCGCAGCCTAAATCAAGGACATAGTTCCCGCCATTTCCAAACTCAGCCATTCTTTCATGAAGGAATTCAGTCCAAAGAGCATAAGGAGCCTCTTTCATCAGTTCATCATAAATCTCGGCAAACCCTTTATAAATCATTGTGAAAGGACTTTCTCCAGATTTTCAGACGGAGCATCTCCCCAGAGTTTTTCAAGCTTGTAATAGTTTCGCTCATCTTTATGGAAGACGTGTGCCACAACATCACCCATGTCAATCAGCACCCAGCGTGCCTCATCAAATCCTTCCAGGCGCTTTACCTCGATGCCGTTTTGTCCTGCCTGATCTTTCATCTCTCTTGCAATTGCCTGTACTTGTTTATCTGAATTACCGTGACAAATTAAGAAGTAATCTGCGATTAATGAGATTCCTTCCATTTTCAGAGCTGTGATATCTTCTCCTCTTTTGTCATCTGCTGCTTTTGCTACAATTGCCAACGTTTCTTTACCAGTCAATATAATGTTCCTCCTTTTTCTTCAAAAACCAAAAAATTGTAAGATTGCAGAGTCTCTGGATAGATTGCCTGATTTTTTTTCAGCAAAAATAAAATCGTATTTTTCATCGACACAATCAGTGCTTTATTTAAATCATTCTTTGCAAGCTCTCTTACTTCATCTGCACCCGGAAAGATTCTTCCAGGTTCAATGTAATCCGCGACATAAATTACTTTATCAAGCAAGGTCATATTTTCTCTCCCAGAAGTATGATAACGGATCGCATCCAAAACCTCTGCATCATTTATGCCTGCTTCTTTTTCAACAAGAAAAGCACCTACTGGAGCATGCCATAATTCCGGACTGTGAATTAACAATTCCTTAGTCATATTCTGCTCGACAATGATTTGTTTCATCTCATCTTTGCTGCGGAATTTTGCATAATCATGAAAAATGGCCGCTGTCTCAGCTTTTTTCACATTTGCTCCATATTGTTTTGCAAGTGCAATTGCCGTTTCCATTACCCCGATTGTATGCTCATATCTGTGATCTGTTAAATGTTCCTTCACTAAAGCTAAAGCTTTATCACGTTCCATATAAGTGATTCTCCTCAATATAGCCTCTCACTTCATCCGGCAGTAAATAATCTGTTGAATGGCCAAGTCTTATCCGCTCTCTAAGCATAGTTGAAGATACTTCAAAAATTGGCGCATCAACTTCAATGACTGGATATTCTGTATCTGATTCAAAGCCTGTACGTTTAACGCCTACAAATTGAACGAGTTCAATCAGCTGATCAATTTTATGCCATTTGGGCAAAAATTCAATCATGTCTGCTCCAATAATAAAGTAAAACGAGCAGTCTGGAAAATGGTTTTTCAGCAATGTAATTGTATCGTAGGTGTATGAAGGACCGTTTCTCTCAAATTCAATGCTCTGAACCTTAAATCCCGGCTGCTTTTCAGTACACAGCTACAGCATATGGAGCCTGTGTATGCTGTCTGTTATGGCTTCCTTGTCCTTATGCGGCGGATTTTGGTTTGGCATAAACCAAATTTCATGAAGATGAAGAGAATGCAATACTTCATTTGCCATTAATAAATGTCCAAAATGAGGAGGATCAAATGTGCCTCCAAATATTCCGATTTTCTTCATCTTCTCAGCCTCCCCATTTATCTAGGCAGTTTAAGCTGTTTATTTTCTTTTGATTCTTTATATAAAACGATCGTGTTGCCGATTACTTGAACAAGCTCAGCTTTTGCTCCTTTTGAAAGAGCTGCCGCAACTGAATCGCGATCCTCTTCACAGTTCTGAAGAATACTCACCTTGATCAATTCCCTGACTTCAAGTACATCAGCAATCTGCTGAATCATATTGTCATTTACCCCGCCTTTTCCCACTTGGAAAATCGGGTTTAAATGATGTGCTTCTGCACGTAAAAAACGTTTTTGTTTACCAGTTAACATGTAAATCCTCCTAATTGTTCGTAAACTAAGTTACTCATTCTTGCTGTATCCGGCTTTTCACCGGTCCATATTTCAAAGGAAAGAGCTGCCTGATGGACAAACATCCCTACTCCATTCAACGTTTCTGCTCCGGCCGCTTCAGCTTCCTTTAATAGAGCTGTCTTCAGCGGGTTGTAGACGATGTCACTTACAATTGAGCCTTTTTTTAGATTTGTCAGCTCAAATGGCTTCTGTTCAGTATTCGGGTGCATCCCGATCGCAGTTGTCTGAATGATGACATCATAGTCTGAAAGTTTCTGTTCTGCCTCGCTCAGTGAGAGAACCCTTCCGGCACTTGGTACAGGGCATCCCTTCATAAGCTCTTCAGCTTTGACAAGTGTCCTGTTTGCAAGATCGATTCTATCGCATCCTTCTGCGGCAAGGGTGAAATAAATGGCTCTTGTTGCCCCTCCGGCGCCAATAACTAAATACCTCTGCTCGTGCAGAGGTTTGTTCAAAAGGTGTTTTAAAGACTGCAGATAACCAAGCCCATCTGTATTATACCCAATCAGACAGCCATCTTTATTTAGGACCGTATTAACCGCTCCAAGCAGTTCAGCACTTTTATCAAGCTTGTCTAAATATGGAATAATGGAAACTTTATGCGGAATGGTCACATTAAAGCCGGCTATCCCTAAAGCTTTCATTCCTGCTGTTGCAGCCTGCAAGTCATCCTTTTCAACATGAAATGCATGATAAGAAGCTTTAAACTCTTTTTGCAAAAAAGCATCATTGTGAATAAGCGGTGACATGGAATGCCCGACAGGACAGCCAATCAGTCCATATACTCTATTCATGAAAGTCTCTCCCAATCAGATTAATGATGGTCTCAATGTAACATTTACACCTTTTGGGGCATATGCTGTTATTTTCTTATTCCCTTCGTTTACCGTCACCCATCCAAGTCCTGAGAAAACAATATCTGTTTTATCTTCTTTGATTGTGAATTCGTGCGCAGTAAGTTCAGGGAATTGTTCCAATTGCTCCATGCGCGGAGGCGTAAGCATATCACCTGCGTGTCTTTTATACAGTTCATCTGCGTTTTCCTGTTTTGTCCGGTGGATATTTAATTCGGAAGGAACGTAGCAAGTCAGAGAAGTTCTTCCGCCGATTAAATAATCCAGGCGCGCAAGGCCGCCGAAAAATAAGGTCTGCATTTCATTTAATTGAAAAACCTTTGGCTTGACTTCCTTTTTTGGAGACAAGAGCTTGAGGTCGTTTTTATCTACGAAATGAGCCATTTGATGATGATTGATGATTCCAGGTGTATCATACAAGGAAGACCCATCATCAAGAGGAATCTCAATTAAATCAAGAGTCGTGCCAGGGAAGTGTGAAGTCGTAATTACGTCTTTTTCTCCTGATACCTCTTTAATAATCCGGTTAATAAATGTAGATTTTCCTACATTTGTGCAGCCCACTACATAAACATCCTGACCATCGCGGTATTGCTCAATCGCATCCGTTACTTCAGGAATGCCCTGACCTCTTGCAGAACTGATCAGAAAAACATCAACAGGATTCAATCCAAATTCCTTCGCTTCACGCTTCATCCAGTTGATTAATTTTTGCTTCTTAACGGATTTGGGCAGAATATCCGCCTTATTGCCGACTAGCAAAATCGGATTTCCTCCAACAAAACGCTGAAGACCGTTCAGCCAGCTTCCGTTGAAATCAAAAATATCAACGATCTTCACAACCAGGGCATTGGTGTCGCCAATTCCATGAAGGATTTTCAAGAAATCTTCATCCGTTAAGGAAACATCTTGTATTTCATTATAA
This sequence comes from Metabacillus idriensis, assembly GCF_050483325.1. Classification (GTDB taxonomy): domain Bacteria; phylum Bacillota; class Bacilli; order Bacillales; family Bacillaceae; genus Bacillus_P; species Bacillus_P idriensis_A. The sequence goes on along the minus strand of NZ_JBCMYF010000033.1, from coordinate 131,627 downwards.
TTTTTTAAACGGAAGCACCTTTGACAAATAATCACTTCTTTTTGCAGGGCACTCTCAGGCGCATATCCAAGCTCGTCCGGATTTTCCGTTTGAATCTTTACGCCGCAGCCAATGCAGACAAATTGTTCTTCTATCACTAGATTAATCCTCCCATTGAATTAAGCCTTTTCTTTTAAGAGCAGCTAAAATTCTGCGTTCAATTTTACGGTTCAGTCTTGTTACAAAACCGTCTGTAGAAGCAACAGGCACAACTAAAATGGTATGAAAACCATTGCGGTTTCCTCCGAGTACGTCTGTTAAAAGCTGGTCACCAATGACAACCACGTCTTTTTTTTCAAGGTTCATATTCTTTACAGCCCGTCTGAATGCTTTTCCCATAGGCTTTCTTGCTTTATATATAAATGGAATGTTAAGCGGATCTGAAAATGATTTCACCCGTTTTTCTACATTATTAGAAACAATAGTCACAGCGATTCCATGATCTTTCACATCTTTAAACCATTCAATCAGCTTTGGTGTAGCGCTTGGACGGTCCCACTCTACAAGGGTATTATCCAGATCAGTAATAATCCCCTTTACTCCCCGCTCTTTAAGAGCCACAGGAGAGATTTCAAAAATATTTTTTACATATTCACCGGGCAGGAATAGATTTAACATATATAAACACCTCATCGAACATTTTTTGGCCAAATTACATCATATCTGATTTTACACGTTCTTTCAAAAGAAACTTGACAGCATCGGAAAGCAACAGCAGGTATTCAATATATTTTTCGACAAATTTTGTAAAAAATCAACACCTGTGGATAAGCTTATGCACATTATACACTCATATAAATTCCTCTGATTTGGAAATTATAAACAAGATATTAACAACTTATCCACCATCTTCTGTGGATAAGAGAACGATTGTTCTATTTTTTAATTCGTGTTAGATTTAATTTACTAGCAGAAAATAACATATTAGTATATGCATGGTGTTGATATATAGAACCTTTACCTTATCCATAATTGGAGGTGCAAGCCGGAAATTCCGGCGGATAAAGATGCGAAAACTATCTGATGAACTATTGATTGAATCGTATTTTAAAGCAACAGAGATGGATTTAAGCGAAGATTTTATTGAATTGATCGAAAATGAAATTAAACGCCGATCTCTGACTCACGTTTTAAAAGCATCCAGCTAGCTTTTAAAGCGTGATGTCCTCTCTTTTCATTTTTTCACAGCAAGTACCTCTCCTGCTTTCACTTCCTTCTGCAGAGAGACTGAATCTGCAAAATCAGTCTTATCTTTCTCAAACAGCAGAACAACTGTAGACCCAAAAGAAAAATAAGCCAGCTCTTCCCCTTTTCGAACCTTTTCATTAGCATGAGTTAATTGAATGGTGTTTATTAACATCGCACCAACTTTTACAACGGCAATATGATTATGATCTTCTTCTTTAATTTCCGATATCGTCCGGAAGTTCTTTGACAGCGGTGATTTTCCGTACTTAAGGCCCCAGCTGTTAACAGGATACGATGTGTTTCCAAGGTCATACTGTCTGACAACCGTCCCTGAAGCGGGACTGTGGATGCGGTGGTAATGACTTGGACTTAAATAAAGAACAATAAACGAACCATTTATATATTTCTCTGCTAAAACAGGATCTCCAAGCATATCATTAATGGAATAAGGCTGATTTTTGACAATAATGGCATCACCGGAAGTAATCGTGCCAAATTGTTCAATAACGGCATCAACTGGACTTATGATATGATTTGGGTTACCATCAAACGTTCTGGCATCTTTTTTTAATTCCCTAATAAAAAAATCATGCAGAGACGGATAGGCATCGATCTGCTTTTCTGTTTCATTGACGTTGACTTGATAAATCTTCGCATAGGATGGAATAATAAAACGGCTTCGTGAAGATTTGGCAAATTTCATGATATAATTTGAAACAGGCAAAGAATTGGTTAGTTCAATAAGATTTTGGTACAGTTTTTTTCTCAATTTAGTCCTCCAAAAAAAATTACTTTACTACATTGATTTTCATGAATAGAATGAAAGTAGGCCAATTTGGTCATTTTATGCAATTATAAGGAAGTGCAATTATGTTTTTTATAAGTTATGTAGATGCAACAGTAAAAAAAATAAAAGCAAATACAGCTAACCTGCTGACGCTCGTTAATCTCGGTCTAGGCGGTTTTGCAATTCTATATACAATAAATGATGTCTTAAAACTAAGCCTGCTGCTCATTTTTCTCGCAGCGCTTGCTGACAGGTTTGATGGAATGGTTGCAAGGAAATTTAATATTGAATCAGAGCTCGGAAAACAATTGGATTCAATGAGTGATATTATATCATTTGGAGTAGCCCCTGCACTACTTCTTTATAAAGGAATTCTTTTTGAGTTAGGTGCCCCGGGCGCATTTTTCACAGTTTTATACATTGGATGCGGCGCTTTCAGACTGGCCAGGTTTAATATATCCGACAACTGCGGTTTCTTTAGCGGTCTTCCAATTACGGCAGCAGGCTGTATTTTAACGTTAAGCTATCTTTGGAAAGATTTTATGCCTGCTTATAATTACATTTTTTTGCTGATGATTTTATCATTCTGTATGATCGCATCATTCAAAATACGGAAAATGTAGAAAACACCTCATGGAATGAGGTGTTTTTTTATGGCTATCTGCAGTAATTATTGTAGTAATAACCTCCTCCAAGAACAAGGAGAAGAATGAGCAGAACTACAATAAACGCATACCAGTAGCCAAAGCCTGCGTATGGTGCATAAGGGTATGGGTACGGATATGGAGCAGGCGGTCCATAAAACGGTGCACACGATCGCATTTAAGAGACCTCCTTTATCTGACTGTACTGATAAAATATGTGTCACACGCCTGCTATGTATAGGCAGGTGCCGGACATCCGAGGGGGTAATATGAGCAATTTCCTTTTTTTGAAAAAAATGTGCCTAATTTGTGAAAAAAGGGTTTACAATTTCATCTAACGTGGATATAATTACCATTGTAATCAAAATTATGAAAAGGGAGGTCGAATCAAATGTTGATCAATCAATTAAAAATGAATCAATTAAATATGTTTCTATTCGGCCGAACTGGTGTACAATCTTAATTTAGCATTGTCCTTACCGCCACAGGCTGAGTAGTTTCTGCCTGTGGCGTTTTTATGCTCATTTTCATATAAACGTTTCACGCCACAGGTATGTCCTGCGGCGTTTTTTTATGGAAATCATTTAAAGGAGGTGATAGTATGACCATCCACTTATTGTTTGTTACTTTAACCATCAAACGAAAGCAAAAATCAATCGATCAAGTGCTGCATGAAGAACAAGTTTATCAATCTTATGAAGCCATGATGAACAAATGCTTTCAAATGTACAACGGCAACTAATTTCTGCCACAATCATAATCAGAAAGGAGAGAGTTAAAATGATGATTCAAATGGTTTTAAGAATGCACCTCAATGTGGAGAAGGATACTGCATAGTCAAACCATCCATACGGCTGCAGCATCTCACATTTATAAAAGATGTTTTTTACTAAAAGAACCTATTAAAAAGAAAAAAGCGAAGAAACCTCACAGGTTCTTCGCTTTTTTATCCTTTGCCCTTTTGCTGGTTTTTCTTTTCTTTTTCTGCCCGGTAAAATTCATGAAACATCTTCATTAAGGCCCTTTTTTCAATCCTTGAAACATAGCTCCTTGAAATTCCAAGCTCCTTCGCAATCTCGCGCTGTGTTTTCTCCTTTTGCAGATCAAGCCCGAACCTTCCGACAATCACTTCCTTCTCACGTTCATCAAGAATATCAATGAATTCCTTCACTTTCTCAAGCTCCATATTCAGCTGAATGGTATCAATGACATCTTCCGATTCAGATTTTAAGACATCAATCAGGCTTATCTCGTTTCCTTCTTTATCCTGTCCGATAGGATCATGCAGGGAAACATCTTTCTTTGTTTTCTTCAGAGCTCTTAGGTGCATGAGAATTTCATTTTCAATACACCTTGCTGCATAGGTCGCGAGTTTTGTGCCTTTTCCTTCTGAGTAGCTTTCAATTGCTTTTATCAGACCAATGGTTCCGATCGAAATAAGATCCTCTGAGTCCTCGCCGGTGTTTTCAAACTTCTTGACAATATGTGCTACAAGCCGCAAGTTATGTTCAATCAGCATGTTGCGGGCATGTTCATCCCCTGTCGCCATAAGCCTGAGATACTTCTTTTCATCATTTGCTGACAAAGGCTGCGGGAAGGCATTGTTTTTGACATATGATACTAGGAAGACTAATTCTTTCAATAAGTACCCTAAAGCTGCTAAAACCCCTGACATTGACCCACCTCCATGTACAGAATGTAGGCTTTAGCCTATAAATCATTTGTATGTATCGGGGTGCATGTTTGTGTCTGTACTAAGAAAGATTGTACGGAATAATCCCCGATTTTATTTATGATTAAAACGCATACATTGTGACACTTTTGAAAACCCTATTGATTCTTCCATATTTTTGATCAATAATGGATTTTAGTGATTTGGAGGTGCTTTTTTGAAAAAGTTTTTATCTCTTGCCGCTTTTCTGCTGATTTTGATTTTAGTGAGCTGCGGAAATCGTTCAGAAAGATATACGATTGTGGCATTTGGCGACAGCAATACGCGCGGTGCCAACTGGACTATCCGCAATTATCAGGATACTGATAAATGGGTGAATTTGATAAAATCCACTTTACCTGTAAATGACAGACAGGCTTTAATCCATAATGCCGGAGTTGGCGGTGAAACTACTGAGGATGCAAGGAAACGATTTAAGCATGATGTGCTGAAAATGGATCCGGATCTCGTCTTCATTATGTTTGGAACAAATGATGCTGTCATTTTGCCGAATGGAAAACCTAAAGTAGACCGTGCGCGTTTTAAGGAAAACCTTCTTTACTATGTGCGTGAAGTAAGAAATGCAGGAGGCACACCTGTCTTAATGACCTGTTTGCCGATTGTAGAAGGAAATGGAAACGATAAACTCTATTACACCCGCTATCCTAAGAAGCTTTATGCCCATACAGACGGAGCCAGAAACTGGCATAACTCATACAACGATATTACCCGAGAAGTTGCATTTAAAAATGATGTCACGCTAATCGATAATTGGACAAATATGGTAAAGTTCGCCGGAGGGGATTCAGATGAAGCATTATTAAAATCAGGAATCATCGATCCATCAGGCAATCATATGACACCGCAGGGAGCAGAACTGATTTATTTATCTATCCTTGAAAGCAAAGTACTTGGTCCTAAGTAAAAGAACCCATCCTATAGCAGGAATGGGTTCTTCTTTTTATATAAACTAAAAAACACTCTATTTTAAACGTCTTCCTGCTCATCTAATCGTTTCTTATATGTGATGGAGCGTTTCATGCAGTAAAAGGATGCTGCCAAGAAGACTGCAGTCGTTCCCATCATCACATATTCTTTAAAATGGCTTGGCTCTTGGCCCTGTGCCGGAATCAGCATGCCGATATATAAAAAGACACTGACTGCGAGCAGCACGAATGCGTATCTCTTGTAATCTGTCATTAGGTGCTTAACATCTTTTTTATTCATCTTTCTATCACCTGCCATGAATGTGTCTCTAATAAAACGATAACATATACAAGCGGTGATTTATGCATGTAAATTCCGGCAAAAGAGGAATTAGTTTAAAGCATTTTTTAAGTCTTCAATCAAATCCTCAGAATCTTCAATTCCTACAGATATTCTTACTAAACCATCTGTGATGCCAAGTTCCATCCGGCGTTCTGCCGGAATTGAAGCATGCGTCATTTTTGCCGGAACAGAAATTAAACTCTCAACTGCACCCAAGCTTTCAGCCAAGGTAAAATACTTCACTTTTGACAGGACTTCTTCTGCTTTCTTTTCGCTTCCTACATCAAACGAAACCATTCCGCCGAAACCTGCTGCCTGTTTTTTGGCAATTTCATGGTTTGGATGATCGGCAAGGCCTGGATAAAATACTTTTTCAACAGCTGGATGCTGGACAAGGAAATCAACAATCGCAGCAGTATTTCTTTCATGTGCCTCCATGCGCAGTGCAAGGGTTTTAATTCCACGGATCAGCAGCCATGAATCTTGAGGCCCAAGCACTCCTCCTGTTGAGTTCTGGACAAAGTGGAGCTGTTCAGCCAGCTCCTCAGAGTTCACAACTACAAGCCCGCCTACAACATCACTGTGGCCGCCGATGTATTTTGTTGCACTATGAAGAACTATGTCCGCTCCCAATAAAAGAGGAGTCTGCCAATACGGAGTGCTGAATGTATTGTCTACAATCGTAAGCAGGCCGTGTTTTTCAGCAAGAGAAGCCGCAGCTTCAACGTCCGTAATTTTAAGCAGCGGATTTGTCGGAGTTTCAATGAAGAGCGCTCTTGTATTTTCTTTAACCGCTGATTCAATGTTTGATAGATCGCTTGTATCAACAAAAGTAGAATCGATGCCAAGACGGTTTAACACTTTTGTCATGACACGGTATGTTCCCCCGTAGACATCATCTGTTAAAATAACATGATCTCCGCTGTTAAAAAGCATCATGACTCCTGTTATGGCCGCCATTCCTGAACCAAATGCAAAGCCCGCATGCCCTTCTTCCAGATCCTTAATCAGCTCTTCTAAAGCATGCCTTGTTGGATTGCCGGTTCTTGAGTACTCAAAGCCTTTATGGTTGCCGACTCCATCTTGTTTGTATGTGCTTACTTGATAGATTGGCGTCGATACCGCTCCTGTATGAGGATCACCGACAATACCGCCGTGAATCATCTTTGTTTTACGTTTCATTCTAAATTCCTCCCTCATAAATTTTTTTACTTAAATAACGTTCACTGCTGTCAGCGAAAATGGTGACGATATTCGTTCCCGGTTCAGCCTTTTCCGCTTCTGACAGCGCTGCATGAAGCGCTGCTCCCGACGAGCTACCCACAAGCAGTCCCTCTTTTAAAGCAAGTTCTTTCACACGGTCAAATGCGTCTTTATCTAAAACGGTATGAATGCTATTAAAATAGGATTCGTCCATATAACCCGGCAGGAATTCCATGCCGATGCCTTCTGTTTTATGCGGTCCTGATTCGCCGCCATTTAAGATGGAGCCCTCAGGTTCAACGATGACTGCCTTGATCTTTGCATTTTTTTCTTTTAAATATTGAGCGGTGCCCATAAACGTGCCGCCCGTCCCCGCTCCGGCAACAAAAACATCGATGCGTCCATCCAGCTGCTCCCAAAGCTCCGGTCCGAGTGTTTTGTAATAGGTAAGAGGGTTTGCAGGATTTGCAAATTGCTGCGGACAATAAGAATCAGGAATCTCTTCCAGCAGTTCCTGCGCTTTTTTTATAGCTCCTTTTATCCCATCACTTGTAGGTGTATTGACAACCTTTGCACCCAGGGCTCTCATAATATCCTGCTTTTCCATGCTGAATTTCTCAGGAACGCACACGACAACATTGACATTGCGGCTTAACGCAGCAAGAGCAAGACCAATTCCGGTATTGCCTGCTGTCGGCTCAATAATGGTTCCGCCCTCTTTTACTTTGCCGGTTTTAATCGCTTCATCGATTAATTCAACTCCAAGACGGTCTTTAATGCTGCCGCCAGGGTTAAAAAATTCAAGTTTTGCAAAAAGGCGCACTCCTGCAGGCAGTTCAAATTGTGTAATCTCCATCAGCGGTGTATGCCCAATAAGTTCTTCAATGCCCTTTACAACTTTCATTTTGTTCACTCCCAAGAATTTAAAAAAGGGATCAAAGACGTGATCCCTGTCTATTAGCTTTTTAACGCACTCACAATACTTAAAACAAGCTGCGCGGAGTTCTTGGCTGCAGTATCTAAATACTGTTCAAAAGATACATCCGATTCTTTGCCTGCAATATCAGACAGCGATCTGATAATGACAAAAGGGACTCCAAATTGATGCGATACCTGAGCAATAGCCGCTGCTTCCATTTCTACCGCATAAAGGCTGTCAAATTTTGTACGGATATATGCCACTCGTTCCGGATCATTCATAAATGAATCACCAGTTGCAATCAGGCCTTTTACCACTTGTATGCCAGTTTGCCCTTCTGCTTGTTCTACAGCAATTTCAACCAGCTTTGAATCCGGCAAAAACGCTGGCGGCATGCCCGGAACCTGCCCGTATTCGTAATTGAATGCTGTAACATCAACATCATGGTGTCTCACTTCAGATGAAATGACAACATCCCCGACGTTCAATGATTGATGGAAACCGCCTGCTGATCCTGTATTAATGACATAGTCAGGCTTAAATCGGTCAAGCAGAATCGTTGTGCTCACTGCTGCGTTTACTTTTCCGATTCCTGATTTTAATAAAATCACTTCAATTCCTCTATATGTTCCTGTCGTAAATTCACTTCCTGCAATTGTTTCAGAAGAAGGATTTTCAAGCTGTTCTCTTAGTATTGATACTTCCTCTTCCATTGCTCCGATAATTGCTGCTTTCATTATTTAGTCAAATCCTTTCCAAAAGGCGAATTATTGTTTCACTGCTTCCATTAACCAGACAAATTCATTCATTTGTGTGAAGGTAACATCAAAAGAGTTGCTTTCAAAAATACGGCGCATGACAGGATGTGTTGTGTAATATTCTGTTTCAAGGTCATTTGCCAGGTTTAAGAAATGATGCTTTTTTGATTTTTCGATCATGGCCTGATGCGCCTTCTGATCGGTAAAAACAGTGTCAGCAAACACTATTTTACCACCTTTTTTAAGAATACTGCCATAGATTCGGACAGCTTTCTCCTTTTCATCATCTGTCAGATGATGAAAAGCATACGTACTTACAATCGTTTCAATTTGTTCTGTTGGAACTGGAAATGTCAGAAAATCTCCATCGGTGATTTTAACCGCGCTGCCAAGCTTTTCTGAAGCCTTTTCACGCATTGTTTTTGAAGGTTCAATTCCATATACTTTTTTTCCTTTATTTAAAAGCTCATTCGTTAAATTTCCGGTCCCGACGCCAAATTCAAGAACCGTTTTTCCGGACAGCTCAGTGACAGCTTTAAGAATGTGATCATAGCCTGCAAAAACTTCTTTGTATTCTTCATCATGTCCGCCGACTGTTGAATCATACGAATGTGCCCAATCCTCAAATAACTCTACAAATTCTCTCCCCATTTATGCCACTCTCCATTAGATGCTATAAATTTAATAATTCCTATCTGTATACTATGAATTAAAAAATGAACTGTTCTTAATTTACCATAATCCCTTTCAATTAGGCAATGAAAAGTCTTTCCATTGGTCATTTCAGCAGACTAAGCTGCAAAATTTACGAAAAGAGCACAAAACCTTCCTCATAGACGTAAATGAGTCTAATTCAAAAATAACACTCGTTGCGGAAACATCCTTTTGGTAAAATAACAGTGCATGAGAATGGAGGACTGCCTGATAATGTTTAAATTGGATTTTATTAAAGATAAAGTGGAATTTTTTGAAGCGGAAAAAATAAAAGATCTGGAAAAAAAGATTAATGAGCAAATCGAGGTTAATAAAGCCATTTTACTGGAGCTTCATTCTGTATCGCATCAAATGCATGTGACAGAGGAAGGCAGAAGGTTTTATAGTGCTGCTGTGCATTTTAAGGCTAAGTAGATATTACTTAATAAAAAAAGATGAGACCCGGACACCGGATCTCATCTTTTTGCATTATCTTGTTTCTGTTTGCTTTAATTTTTCCACCTTAACTGGCTTCCAGCCTTCATTTTCAACCCAGGTAATTTCTACTTTGTAGTTCTGTGTTTTATCCTTTGAGGAAATGGTTCCTTTAGCATCGTTAGGACTTCCATTGTTGCCAATAAACCAGATTGTCATATCTGATTCGCTTAAGCCTGTCGCATAGCTCATCGCCTGAATCATTTCAGCCCAGTCCTGTGAATTCTTGTCATACTGTGCAGCATGCGGCTCAGATTGAGACGTGCCTACTGGCTGCCAGCCCGGATTTTCAATAATCTGGTCAACATTGGAATTTGGATCTCCTTCTGTGACCACTTCTTCACCGGCTTCTGACTCTTCAGCCTCTTCTTTTTTTGCATTTTCTTCTTCTTTTGCAGCATCCGCTTCTTCGCTGCTGTCCTGATCAGACTCAGCGTCTTCTTTTGCTGTTTGTTCTTTATCTTTTTCTTCTTTATTTTTGTCGTTTTCGATTTGATTTGATCCCGTTTCTTCTTTCGTGTCCTTTGAAGCCTGTTCACTGTCATCTCCGCCAAGCATCAGCTGTGATCCAATAACGAGTATCAGGATAACCACGATGCCAATTAAAATGTTCAGGACAACATTTGCTTTTCGGCGCTTATCACGATTTTCAAAACGCGATCCTTTACTTAGTTTGCTCAAGTGCATTACACTCCTTTATCCCTCTAACATTCTGTTTTATTCTATCATTAGAATAGATTTCTATCTAGTAGAAGCATTTTCTAGCCCGGCTAATTCATTTGCCATGTCATAATAAATACTATTCGCAGAAGATTGTGCACTCTGTGTATCAAGCTCTACCACAACCATGGCATATTTAGGCTGATGTGAAGGAAAAAAGCCTGCAAACCATTTATGTACTGTCCCTTTTCCTGTTTCTGCAGTCCCTGATTTACCTGATACCTCAAAAGGCAGACTTTGAAACCTTCTGCCGGTCCCTTCCTGATCGGTTACGACTAAACGCAGCAGGTGCTGTAGCTTTGCAGCTGTATAAGGTGAAATATTGCCGCTTTCGGGTTCTGAATCAGAAAACTTAAACATAGTAGTTCCATTTTTATATAATATGCTATCTGCAATTTTCACTTGTTTTTTTTCGCCGCCACGGGCGATTGCCGCCATCATGTTTGCCACTGAAAGCGGTGTGACCCGAACATTTTTTTGTCCTATAGCTGTTTGAGCTATTGCGCGTTCAGCAGATTTATCCGTCTTATCTCCCCAAATGTGCGGAGTTTTCTCTTCAGGAAATTGCTCAAAATCTTCATAATGATACACAGGTCCGCTCCAGCCGGTTTTTTCAGTTAATCCCAATTTTTTGGCGTATTCCTCTATTGTGTCAGGATCCTTTTCCATTAATTCGCCTGCAATTGCAGTAAATGTATAATTGCAGCTTTCAGCAAAGCTTCTTTCTAAATCCAAGACTCCTTTATCGTGCTCTTTATCAGGTTCACCGTACATATCAAGACTGCAGTTATATTTTCTGTTCTGATCGATTCCGTTTTCGATCCCAGCTGCAGCAATGACTGTTTTAAACACGGAACCGGGTGCAATTGGGGTCAGCATCAGATTCGCATAGGTATCATGCTCTGAACGGTCCATTTCAGGTTTGCTGACCATCGCAAGAACTTCGCTCGTTTCTACATCCAGAAGCACAAGACCTCCTTTTTTCACCTTATACCGGTTCATTGCCTCATTCGCCAAATCCTGCATAGTGCTGTCAATGGTTGTCTTAACGCTTACTGGATAAAAGGGGTTGGCATCAGCAATATATTTAACATTAGTGCCGAACAGCGGATTGCCGTCTCCATCAACATGGTAAAGAAGTTTCGTTTCAGCGTCGGGAAGAAGAAATTCATCAAACGCCTTTTCGAGACCTGTAATCCCGATTTGAGTCTTAGACGATAAATTTTTCTTATCAGGATATTTTTCTCTCAGCACTTCAGCATTTTCACCTGTTATTCCGATGAAATGATCAGCTGCCTGACTTTTCTTTTTTGTTTGCTGATAAATAGCAAATACTCCTGGAATCTCCAAGTCATTTATTTTATTGATAGCAGAATCAGACAGCTCGAATCCTTCATTTGATCCAAGGATCAGCGGTTTATCCGCTTCTTCTAATAATCTCTCCAATTTGGATGGCGGAACATTGACAGTCTCTGAGAGTTTGCTGATTGGCCAGTCAATCTTCTTAAGAAAAGGAAATAAAACAAGCTTTGCTTCCTGATCGTGTCCAAGAGGACTGCCATTTCTGTCTACAAAACGACCGCGACCATCATCAATCATGACTTCCTGTGTCCGCTGGCTGACGCTTTCCTCGATCAAATTGATGTTCCTGTCTGTAAATGATTCCGTGTGAATCATCTGGATATCTGCAAGTCTCAAAATTAACGCAAGCATGGATAAAAAAATGCCTATCGCAATTATTTTCATTCTTTTTTTTGTTTTCATAGAAAAACACCTCGTCTTTAGACTAGTGTCGACGAGGTGTTTTTTTATTAAACCTATATTATTTAACGTTTGTAATTTTCACATGCATTTCTCCGCCGGGAGTCTGTACATTCACTTCATCTCCAACTTGACGGCCCATCAGGCTTTTTGCGATTGGAGAATCATTTGAAATTTTGCCTTCAAAAGGATCGGCTTCAGCGCTTCCTACGATTGTATATGTTTCTTCATCGCCATTTGGAAGTTCAACAAATGAGATTGTTTTGCCGAGTGTTACAACATTTGTATCGGCATCTTCTACGATGATCTTCGCATTGCGGATCATGTTCTCAAGCGTAGTCACACGGCCTTCAACAAAAGCCTGCTCTTCTTTAGCTGAATCATACTCAGAGTTCTCTGAAAGATCCCCGAAGCTGCGGGCAATCTTGATTCTTTCGACTACTTCTTTGCGCTTGACGGATTTTAAATATTCCAATTCCTGTTCAAGCTTTTCTTTACCTTCAGTTGTCATAGGAAATACTTTTTCTTGTGCCATGATCTCACTCCTTCTAGTATAACTGTCCCCTAAAAAAATATGGTATGTAAAATGCACTGTGATAATGGGGAGGGCTTTAAAGCTTCAGCCCTCACACGGCAATATGCATATGCTGAACTTTTTCAGGTGATCTTGTGAGGAAATAGCCTTGAATGTAGCTTAAAAGCAAGCCTGCGGCTTGCTTTTCCTCATAGAGCACAGAATGCTCAAGTTTACTTTAAATGAGAATTTTTACTCAGTCAATGATGAACCCTGAGAAACTTTAACAGCCTATACATAATATGGTCACAGTACTCTTTATCTATGCTATGTTATTACAAAATTGCATTTAGTTCAAGAATTGTTTGAATTTTTGTAACCATAAGGTCAATCGCGACATGATTTTGACCGCCTTCTGGTATGATGATATCCGCATAACGCTTAGTAGGCTCAATGAATTGATTGTGCATCGGCCTTACAACCGAAACGTACTGCTCAATCACAGAATCAATGGTTCTGCCGCGTTCCTTGATATCCCGCAGCATCCTTCTGATAATGCGGATGTCGGCATCTGTATCCACATACAGTTTCATATCCATCAAGTTGCGGAGCCGCTCGTCTTCTAAAACCAGGATGCCTTCAAGAATGATCACATCTTTAGGTTCTACTAGAAGAACATCTTCCGAACGAGTATGGAGCTTGTAATCATAAACAGGCTTTTCAATCGCTTCATAATTCAGAAGCTGTTTAATGTGCTCAATTAACAGCGTGTTATCAAAAGCAAGAGGATGATCATAATTCGTATTCAGTCTCTCCTCGTATGGAAGATGACTTTGATCCTTATAATAAAAATCCTGTTCAAGCATCAGGATGGAATGACCTCTGAAATGCTCATAAATTGATTTTGTCACACTAGTTTTACCAGAGCCTGAGCCTCCTGCAACTCCGATTACAATGGGCTTTTTCCCCATAATTTACTTCCCCTTTCGCATCATGTTATTTGGGAAGACTTTTTGATCTGCTTTAAACTTCACAATTTGCAGAGGATGACGGGCAGCATCGAGCTCATTGCCGTCTTCGTCCCATAACTTATCAACCGTTTGTGTAAAGTTCGCTATTTCAGGTCCGAAGAATTCAACTTCATCACCCGGTTTAAAATGGTTGCGCTGCTGAAGAGTAATCATACTTGTTTCCTCATTGTAATCAAGGACAAGTCCAACAAAGTCAAATGTCGTTTTCTTTCCATGAACGCCGAACATTTGCTCTTCAGTACCCGGAACTCCTTCAAAGAATGCAGGCGCAGTGTCACGGTTAGCACATTTATCAAGCTCATCAAGCCATTCTTTTTGAATCACGAAGTTCTCAGGATCCGCACAATATGCATCAATTACTTTGCGATAAACGCTGACAACTGTTGCTACGTAGTGAATGGATTTCATGCGTCCTTCAATTTTCAGGCTGTCAATTCCAAGCTCGATCATTTTTGGAATGGATTGAATTAAGTTTAAATCTTTTGGACTCATTGCAAATGCTGCATCATCCGCGCCAAACAATGCTTCCTCACCGTTATCAGCAAGTTTATAGAGATCATAATCCCAGCGGCATGACTGACAGCAGCCTCCGCGGTTTGAATCCCTTGCAGTCATATGATTGCTCAGTACACAGCGGCCGGAATATGCAATGCACATTGCCCCATGGATAAACGTTTCAATTTCGATATCCACTTTCTCTTTCATTTCTTTAATTTCTTCAGCGCTCGTTTCGCGGGCAAGCACCACGCGCTCAAGACCTTCCTCTTTCCAGAACTGAACAGCTTTCCAGTTTGAGAGTGATTGCTGTGTGCTCAGATGCACTTCAAGCTTCGGCGCTACTTTGCGGCATGTCTCAATAATCATCGGGTCAGCAACAATGATGCCGGCTACTCCTGCATCCTGCAGCCCCATTAAATATTCTTCAAGACCGTCCATGTTTTCATTATGCGCAAAGATATTTGTCGTTACATAAATTCTTGCACCGTACTTGTTTGCAAATTGAACACCTTCAGCCATTTCTTCTTGTGAAAAGTTGTCTGCATTAGATCGCAGGCCAAATTCTTTTCCGCCGATGAAAACAGCGTCAGCCCCATAATGCACGGCAATTTTAAGCTTTTCTAAATTTCCGGCCGGAGCAAGAAGCTCAGGCTTTTTTGTTATCACACGTTTGCCGTCTATGATTTGTGAGATGTTATCGTTAACAGTCAACATACTAGTTCCTCCTTCATTTTATTTTTAGTACACTGTTTCCTTAAAGAAAAATCCTGTATCTAAAGGCCTGTTCTCAGGCTGAATTTCTTCTATGTCCGCAAGCAGCTGATCTTTTACATCTTCATATTGATCACGGTCTTCAGTACATAAATCAATAGCTTTCCGGTATTTCTTTGTAACTTCAATTAAATACTCAGACGTCTGAAGGACACCATCGATTTTAAATGAGTCAATGCCGGCATCTATCATATCTGAAAGTTCATCAATAATGCACATATCGTTGGGACTCATGATGTGGGTGCCATTTGCATCCTCATAAATCGGGTATTTGTTGCTGCGTTCTTTGTCATGGAGGAACATTGATTTTTCATCATGGATGCTCTCAATTTTCATAGCTTTACCCTGGTATTCATAGTAGTTGCCTATCAGGGAGCGTTTTGACTGAAACATGCATGTCATGCCATGAACCTGTACTTCAATTTCCACTTCAGCATTTTCTTTTGTTTCAATGATTGAATCCATGCTTAATTCACGTGCCAAAACAGCGCGTTTCGCACCTTTTTTGCCCCAGTAATTGCACGTATACCAGTTGGTTGCTGTCGTTTCTGTATTCCAATGGAGCTTCATTTCAGGCGCTGCTTCTCTGGCAGCCATTAAAACAGCCGGATCTCCAAAGACGACTGCATCCACTTTTAACTCATTTAAGAAACGTAGATAGTCATACAATTCTTCTATTTTTTCATTATGAAAAATGGCATTCATGGCAGCATATACTTTTACGTTTTTTGAATGAGCAAGAACTGTTGCTTCTTTCATTTGATCACGGTTAAATTCACCTGCAAGACGAAGCCCATAACGCTGTTCTCCGATTACGACCGCAGCAGCGCCTGCTTCAGCCAGGGGAAGAATATCTTCAACTTTTGTTGGTGTAACAATTAATTCTGGTTTATTCATCTTTTTCACCTCGTTTTATACTTACAGCCATTCCATCACCAACTGGGAAAATCGCTGTGTGATAGGCTTTATTTGACATCAGCCACTCATTGTATGTCCGTATCTTTCTAAGAAGCGCGCGCCGTCTGCGATGAAAGGACATATCCTCATCTTCAGATGCAACTAAACCTTTAAAGAGGACGTTGTCTGTAATAATGCAGCCGTCCTTTGAAAGCATTGGTTCGTACATTTCAAAGAATCGCATATACTGACCCTTAGCTGCATCTATAAAAATCACGTCATAAGGACCTTTTTCTTCTATTTGCTCCTTAAGCTCCAAGGCGTCACCATGCAAAACCGTAATTCGGTGTGCCAATGCATTCGCTTCAATATTTATGGCTGCTTGTTTAAATCGCTCTGCATTTCTCTCAGCCGTAACAATTTCTGTATCCGGGAGAGCATTGCACATGCGAATCGCTGAATAGCCGATTGCAGTGCCGATTTCTAAAATCTTTTTTGGCTGTTTCAGCACCAGCAGACTAAGGAGAACTTCTATTCCTGTCTTTTCCATAATGGGCACGGCGTGTTCAAGCGCGTATTGCTCCATCTGTCTGACTGCTTTGTCTTGATCAGGAAGAAGGCTCTCTATATATGATAAAATCGTGTCGTTTTCCATTGTCTTCTCCTTCAAACGGTGCTTATTCACCGTTAAAGTGTGTCTTAAGTCATGAAAATAAGAGTTCTTTCGGAGAACTCTTGTCATTATTTGTTATTTTGTTTATCTTTCTCTACACAACTCGATATATTTTACCACAACAGAAAAGGGAATGCGAATATTTTCACGTTCCCTTCTGTTCTTTATTTATTGGTAATATGCTCTGCTTTAGCTTTATTGTGCTCTTCAAGCGTTTTGGTGAAAATGACTTCACCTTTTTTAGTGGCCAGGAAATAGAG
This sequence comes from Metabacillus idriensis, assembly GCF_050483325.1. Taxonomy (GTDB): domain Bacteria; phylum Bacillota; class Bacilli; order Bacillales; family Bacillaceae; genus Bacillus_P; species Bacillus_P idriensis_A. Next base: position 114,796 of record NZ_JBCMYF010000033.1, on the reverse strand, counting down.
AAAATCTGTTTTTTCAGGTTCCAATGCCGCTTTCATGGATTGATCTCCGGGATTTGCAATCGGCCCTGGAGGAAGTCCTTTCACCTTATACGTATTATATGGTGATTCCACTTCAAGGTCTTTGTAGTAAACTCTGTCCTTATGCTCCCCAAGTGCATACAGCACAGTAGGATCTGTCTGAAGAGGCATTTGCTTTTCTATCCGGTTGTAGAATACACTTGATATTTTATTCCGGTCAACTGATTTTGTGGCTTCTTCTTCAATCAAAGATGCCATTGTAATAAATTGATGGACGGATATCTTCTTTTCTTCCAGCTGCGGAAGGTACGATAAAACAACAGTATGTGTCTTTTTAATCATCTCTTCTAAAATAAAATCAAGAGAAGGCTTTTTCTCATAAAAAGGATAAGTCGCAGGATAAAAATAGCCTTCAAGAGGATATTTAATATTCTTGCCATAGATATCCTTTGTCACGGTTTCCGGATATTTCTTCTGCATGGCAGCTATAAATTCTTTATTATTCATCCTGTCTGTGACTTCTTTTTCGGTAAATCCTGAATGCTTGGCAATTGATTTAGCAATGTCCTTTATTTGGATTCCTTCGGGAACCGGAATTTGAAATACGACATCTGTAATCACTTTTCCGGATTTAAGACTGGCCACAATATCTTCGATTTCCATCGAAGGTGTTAATTTGTAGTCTCCGGCCTGAAATCCTGACTCATTTTTAAATTTCACATAGTATTTGAATACTCTTTGATCCTTAATAATCTTTTTTTCTTCTAAAATGGCCGCAATTGTGGAAACGGATGATCCTATAGGAATGTTTACATTAATTGCATTTTTGTCCTTTTCATCTACAGGCTGCAGCGCAGACTTTATATATAAAAAGCCGCCACCGATTAATCCTGTCATCAAAATGACTAAAACAACAAAAATCACCAGGACGATTTTTCGGATGACTTTAGCTTCCTGCTGTTTTTCAAGGAGTTTATTTTGAATTGAATGTTTGTTCGAATCAGCTTCTGACATTATCGGATGTATCCCCCTTTCATCAAAATGATTATACTACATAATCACTGTTTTTTCGCCAAATTCTAGCATTTTTTTAAGGAAAGTCCGCTTTAAAAAAGAAAATTTATCATTACCATTCCATGTTTGACAATCCTACCATAGCACTATTATCTCCTTTGAAGATATTTTTCTATTTTAACGCAAAAAAAAACCGTCCTCAGACGGTTTCTTCTTATTTTTCTTCTTCTTCTTCATTATCAAGGAATGTATTCAGCATCTCTTCTACAAGATCCCACTCTTCTTCTGTTTCAATCGGTGCAAGTTCTCCGTCTACACCGTCAGCTGTAGGCTCAAAGCTTGATGCATGAATTTCAATTTCTTCTTCATCATCCTGTTCCCCAAGCGGGTAATAAAGCACATATGATTTTCCGAATTCTTCAGAAGCAAATGTGAAAAGAATTTCACAAAGCTGTTCATTTCCATTTTCGTCTACTACTGTAATTTGTTTTTCTCCGTGTTCCATTGCAGTCACCTCATCTATAGTTTGCTGTCAGTTTTAATTCAGGCTATCCAAATATCCCTGTAAAATCATTACTGCAGCCATTTTATCAATTACTTTTTTCCGTTTCTTTCTGCTGACATCTGCTGAAATCAGTACTCGTTCAGCTGCCATGGTTGACAATCTCTCATCCCATAGTATAACAGGGACTCCGAATTTTTTCTCAAGCTTCAAAGCAAACGCCTGGCTTGCTTCACCTCTTGGCCCAACTGTTCCATTCATATTCTTTGGGAATCCGAGAACGATTTTTTCTGCTTGATGTGCGTCCACAATTTGTGCGAGACGCTCGAGCCCAAAGTTGCCGCCCTCTTCATCAATTTTAATCGTCTCAAGCCCTTGTGCTGTCCAGCCAAATTCATCGCTGACAGCAACTCCAAGAGTTTTGGAGCCAAAATCCAAACCGATAATTCGCATATTAATCCTCTCTATGATGGTGTAAGTACGATTTAACCAATTCCTCAATGAGTTCATCCCGTTCAAGCTTGCGGATTAAATTTCTTGCATCGCGATGACGGGGGATATATGCAGGATCTCCAGAGAGCAGGTATCCAACGATTTGGTTAATCGGATTATAGCCTTTTTCTTTCAAAGCATCGTATACAGTGAACAGGACTTCATTCACATTCGTTTCAACTGCTTCCTCAGAAAAGTTAAACTTCATCGTTTTATCAAAGGAACTCATCACTCGCACCTCTTTCCCAGATTCAGCTATGGAATCTGCTTGTCCATTCATACTACCATTCTACACTAACTATCGAAATTATAAAACGGATTTCACTTTCTGGCGGTATCTTTAAAGAAATTCCTCCAGAAAGCAAAAGTTCACAGATGCAATTTCTAGATGGTTTTTACCCATTCTAATGCATAGTTTAAGGCTTCTTCAAGTTTTTCAGGATCCTTGCCGCCAGCCTGTGCCATATCCGGCCGGCCGCCTCCGCTGCCGCCGCATCTTACAGCTACCTCTTTAATCAATTTCCCTGAGTGGTAACCCTTTTCGACTAAATCACTTGTAATTCCTGCTGCCAGGCTTACTTTTCCGTCATGAGCGGCTCCAAGGATGACAATGGCTGAACCTAATTTTTGCTTTATTTCGTCAACCATTGTTCTCAGACTGTTCATGTCTTTAGCATTTACTTTGCTTGATAGAAGAGTCACACCATCAATTTGAACAGCGTTTCCAAGTAAGCTTCCAGCTTCTACATTGCCCAATTTAGCTGTTAATGATTCATTTTCTCTTTGAAGAGAGCGGACTTCACCAAGAAGAGCATCTACACGGCCTGCTGCATCTTTTGGATTTGATTTCAGCTTCGATGAGACATCAGCAAGAATGGAAAGCTGGTCTTTTATCAGCTGATAAGCGCCTTGTCCGGTAACTGCTTCGATTCTTCTCGTACCTGCACCTATTCCTGTTTCGGATGCAATTTTAAACAGTCCGATAGAAGAAGTGTTGTCAACATGACAGCCTCCGCACAATTCAAGACTGTAATCTCCTACTTGAACGACTCTGACAATATCTCCGTATTTTTCGCCGAAAAGAGCCATTGCTCCCATTTCCTTCGCTTCAGCAATTGGTTTCAGCTCAATATTGACCCCGATGCTTTTCCAGATTTGTTCGTTTACAATTTGCTCAATCTGTTCAAGCTCTTCAGGATGGACTTGACCAAAATGCGAAAAGTCGAATCGAAGTCTTTCAGATGTTACGAGAGATCCTGCCTGATTGACATGTCCGCCAAGCACATCTTTAAGAGCCTGATGCAGGAGATGTGTCGCAGTATGGTTTTTAATGACTGCACTTCTAGTTGTTCCGTTAACAGCTGCTATTACTTCATCATTTGTTTTTAAAGTGCCGCTGATCACAGTTGCAGTGTGCAGATTTTGTCCATTTGGAGCCTTCTGGACATGCTTTACTTGAAGTTTGACTGCATCATTTTCAATGGTGCCTTCATCTGCAATTTGGCCGCCGCTCTCAGCGTAAAATGGCGTTTCATTTAAAATAAGCTGTACTTCATCTCCAGCATGTGCCTCGTCTGTCAGCTCGCCGCCTTTCAGAAGTACAGACACTGAAGCTTTTGCCGTCAGCTGAGAGTAGCCGACAAATGTGCTTTCAGCTGTAATTTCGCCAAGGACTCCTCCCTGCACCTGCATAGAATCAACATCCTGCCTTGCAGCACGTGCACGTTCACGCTGGCCTTCCATTTCTTTTTTGAAGCCATCATGATCAATTTCCATTTGTTCTTCCTGTGCATACTCTTCTGTCAGTTCAACAGGGAATCCGTATGTATCATACAAACGGAAAACGTCTGTTCCAGGAATGATGCTGCTTCCTTTTGCTCTTTGCGTTTTCACAACTTCAGCCAAGATGGACAAACCGTCATTTAATGTTTCATGGAAGCGTTCTTCTTCATTTTTGATCACTTTTTGAATAAACTCCGTTTTAGCTTTTACTTCCGGGTAGAAGTCAACCATAATTTCTCCGACAACCGGGACAAGTTCAAACATAAACGGTCGGTTTATATTAAGTTTTTTCGCATATCTTACTGCTCTGCGCAAAAGACGGCGGAGGACATACCCGCGGCCTTCGTTTGATGGAAGGGCGCCGTCACCGACAGCAAATGTAACTGTACGGATATGATCGGCTACAACCTTGAAGGCTTCATCCTTTTCTTGATCAATTCCGTATTTTTCGCCAGAAATTGTTTCCGTTGATCCAATGATTGGCATAAACAAATCTGTATCGAAGTTAGTCGGAACGTCCTGAATAACTGATACCATCCGCTCAAGACCCATTCCTGTATCAATGTTTTTCTTTGGGAGAGGTGTATATGTACCGTCTGAATTATGATTGAACTCTGAGAATACGAGGTTCCAGACTTCAAGGTAGCGCTCATTCTCTCCGCCCGGGTATAATTCAGGATCTTTCGGATCATTTCCATAAACCTCGCCGCGGTCATAGAAAATTTCTGTATTCGGTCCGCTTGGTCCTTCGCCGATATCCCAGAAGTTCCCTTCAAGACGGATAATTCTCTCTTCAGGCACTCCGATTTTATCTTTCCAGATCAAGAAAGCTTCATCATCTTCAGGGTGAATCGTAACGGACAGTTTTTCAGGATCAAAGCCGATCCACTCTTCACTCGTTAAGAATTCCCATGCCCACTCGATCGCTTCTACTTTAAAATATTCGCCGATTGAGAAGTTCCCAAGCATTTCAAAAAATGTATGGTGACGGGCTGTTTTGCCGACATTTTCAATATCATTTGTACGGATTGATTTTTGTGCATTGCAAATTCTTGGATTTGCCGGAATAACTCGGCCATCGAAGTATTTTTTCAGCGTTGCTACACCGCTGTTGATCCAAAGCAGCGACGGATCTTCATGAGGAACCAAAGAAGCGCTTGGTTCAACTGCATGGCCTTTTTCCTTGAAGAAATCTAGAAACATTTGACGAACTTGTGCTGAAGTTAGTGTTTTCATCTTTTTTCCTCCTCGTATTGCGTTTGTTGTTCTAAAAGAAAGCTGCGGCATACACCTTCACTCAGAAAAAAAGCCTCTTACAAAATAAAAAACTCCCGTCTCTGTGAAAATCATAGAGATTTCCACAGGGACGAGAGATTGCTCGCGGTACCACCCTGATTATGGACGTACTGTCCATCAGCTTCATTTAACCGTAACGGGGTTAAGACGGCAGGGTTTGCCTGCACTCTGGAATAGCCTTCTGCTTCCCTTCATCCCGGAATTTCTCTCAGCCTTGGAAATTCCTCTCTTGTCAGATGGTCTGAAACGTACTCGTTCCTTCATCGTTTTTATAAAATATGCAGTGTATACGCAGAATTATAGTGCATAGGCTGTACCAATGTCAATGCTGTCTTCTCAATTGCACGAGATGCATCAGTGTCACTTTTAAGACTGCTAATACAGGAACAGCTAAAATCATGCCGATAATCCCGGCAATTTCTCCTCCTGCAAGGAGGGCAAGCATAATGACAATCGGATGCATATGAAGACTTCTTCCAACGATTAACGGACCGAGGATATTCCCTTCGATAAATTGCAGGGAAAAGATAATAATGATCACAATCAGGACGGTATTCATAGACATCGATGCTGCAATAATAACTGCCGGAACAGCGCCAATAATCGGTCCGAAGTAAGGAATGACGTTCGTTATCCCTATTAAGATCCCTATGACTAAAGGATATTTAATATCAAAAAACCAAAGCGAGATAAATGCCAGAAAACCGATGATGAAACAGACCAGCAGCTGGCCCCTTATGTAATTGCCCAATGACTGATCGACATCGCGGATGAAAATGACTGCTTCAGGTCTCCACCGTTTCGGAGTTAAATACCAGGCGGCTTTTTTTATTTGCTCATAATCCTTCAGCATATAAAATACGAGAAAAGGAATGAGAGCTATAATTAAAAGATAATCGAAAACTCTTCCTAAGCTAGTTAAGATCTTGTCAATCCAATATGAAAACCAGGCTTCAATATTTTGAAAAGCTGTTTCAATTCTCGCGTGAATTTCTTCTGGGAACCGGTCAGTATGATCATGAACCGTTGACAGCCATCCCTGATATTTTTGTTCAAATACCGGAAAACTTTCAGAAAGATCCTTAAGCTGTGCAATGATGACCGGGATTCCCCTGTATAAGCCATAACCTATTCCGCCAAAGAAAAGAGTGTAGATAATTAAGATTGAGAGTGTGCGCGGAACCCCGGTGGAATGCAGTTTTTCAATGACCGGATGCAGCAAATAGGTAATGAAACCCGCGATTAAAAAAGGAAGAAGGATAGCTTTGATGATAATAAAAAAAGGATCCCAAAGGACTCTAAGCTTTAAAAAAAGAAAAATGGAAAGCAAACACAATAGAAAAATGCCGATTCTCATCAGCCATTTAAAATAACGTTCCTTCAAAGAGCATCCCTCCTCACCTTTAGTTTGGGGAGGAGCGGATGAAATATGCATGAAATTAATAAAAGCTGTAGCCGCCAAAGCCCAGCTATTAAAGATCCGGAAAATCTGCTGGTTATGGCCATTCAGCGTCTCTTCTTTCTTCAGTAAGTATGCCTGCATTTTTTCCGGGTCATAAGTTTTTTGCCTGTTCATTTTTCTGCACAATAAAAAATCCTCTGCCTTATTAAGCAGAGGACTCGTCATCAAAACTTCTTCATTATTCGTTTTCGCATTTTTTTCATCGAACGTTTGGACAGCGGAATGCGTCCAATCAGATCCGAAAGCATTGAGGACATTTTGCGGTTCATGGCGTATTCCTCCTTCATAACTGGCTACATGCTGATTGTTCGATCATCATCTGTGAAAAGATCATCAAGAGAACTTAGTGAACCGTCCTCTTCTACTTGATGGGTAAAGATCTGGCCTTTGGATATGGACAGCTCGATAAAGCAGCCCCAGCAATAATACTGTTTCACGCCAATCTTCCCAATATCCTTACTTTTACAATTCGGGCATTTTAACAATACGGTGCACCTCGCTAATGAATAAAATCCATGACGATTGCATCTTTGCTAATGGTTAAAGACCCTGGAGGATGAATCATTCTTTTTCCCTCCATCATATCTGCAAAGAATCCGTCCGTCAGTTCATATGCTACAATGGTGCCCACTTGTTCAGAAAAGTATACATCAGCAAGAAGTCCAAGCTTCTCGCCTTCCGTAGAATAGACCGCTTTGTACTGGATCCGGCGGTGTGATTGCAGGAAATAAGCTTCTCTAAATTCAGACATCGATTTCAGACTGCTTCTGCCATTAACCATTATTCCGTCCTTCCCTATCGAACAAATCGTTTCTGCGGGAATTATGCGGCCTTTCCTGAATATGCCTTTATCATTTAGTAACAGCCCAATAAAAGAGCCATTTGCATCAAAACAAACATCAGATACAAAACCGGTGATTAATCCGTCATCTACATCAACTGCCGGCATGCCCCTGAGCTCTGTAAATGTCCGCAGGAGAAACTCCCCCTTTCCGAACATTCTTAGATTTTGTTGTCTTCCATAAAGTCATACGGGGTAATGCCTTCCATTCCGATCATGGCATCAGCAAGTGCAAAGGGAAGCTCATCTGTCAATTCTTCAATATCATGCTGTTTTTCAGACAGCTTCATTTTTAAAGAGGTCTGCCGGCTTAAATAATCTCTGTTTTCAATTCCCCGCAGCAGGGCATCTTGTTCCCCGCAAAGGATTAAAAACTGCTTGCTTCTTGTTATAGCCGTATAAATCAAGTTTCGTCTAAGCATTCTGTAATAGCTTTTGACAACAGGCACAACTACAATCGGAAATTCGCTTCCCTGTGATTTGTGAATGGAACAGCAGAAGGCATGCGTAAATTGATTAAAGTCAGATTTTGTATACGTGACCTCATTGCCATCAAAGGAAATGACGATCATATCTTCTTTTTCAGTATTTTCCTTGGCATAAAAAATGGACACAATTTCGCCGATATCACCGTTATACACATTGCTTTCAGGTTGATTCACAAGCTGGAGCACTTTGTCGCCGGATCTGTACACCGTGTCGCCGAATTTCATTTCCCTTTTGTTTTCAGCTTTAGGATTAAACAGCTGCTGCAGCATCATATTAAGCTGATCAATGCCTGCAGGCCCGCGGTACATCGGGGCAAGCACCTGAACATCACGGGCTGTATATCCTTTTTTAATGGCGTTCGAAATGACTTTCTCCACTACTTCCTTTACCTGTGCACCGCTGCATCGAATAAAGGACCTGTCTTTAGTGGGCGCAGTCAAGTTATCCGGCAGCCTTCCTTTTTTAATTTCATGGGCAAGTTCTATAATGGATGAACCTTCAGCCTGTCTGTAAATATCCGTCAGCCTCACAACAGGAACTGCCTGAGACTCCAGTAAATCGCGCAGCACTTGGCCTGGTCCCACAGAAGGAAGCTGATCTTCATCACCAACCATGATGACTTGTATATGTTCAGGAAGAGCTTTAAACAGCTGATTGGCAATCCACGTGTCTACCATCGACATTTCATCGACAATCAGCAGTTTTGCACCAATCGGGTTATCTTCCCCGTGATCAAATCCTTCTGCACCGTTCCACTTTAACAGCCGGTGAATGGTTACAGCAGGCAGGCCAGTCGCTTCAGTCATTCTTTTTGCAGCCCGTCCTGTCGGGGCAACTAACGAGATTGGAAAAGGCTCTTCTTTTTTATAGTCTTTTTGCTCAAGGGAACAGCCATGCAAATCTGCATAAAGCTCTACAATTCCTTTAATAACAGTCGTTTTTCCAGTACCAGGTCCTCCTGTCAGCAAAAGCATTGGCGACATCAGAGCGGTTTGAATGGCTTCTTTTTGAGTCGGGGCGTACTGCACATTCATTCTCTCTTCGAGTTTTCCAAGGGAAAGCAAAAACTCTGATTCAGGAAAAATGCTCTCGTATTCCGTCTGCAATAGGACACGCTGGATACTTTTCACAAGTCCCTGTTCAGCAAAAAAGAGTGATGGCAGATAGGCCCTGTCTTCCTCAATAATAATGCCTTTATCCTCTGCAAGTTTAATCACTTGTTCTGAAATATCGGTTTCAATAATTCCAGAATTCTTAGATGAATTCAGCAATTCCATTGATTTTATAATTAACTGCTCAAGTGATACATATGTATGGCCCTCTTGAAGGCAAAGATGTTCAATCGTATAAAAGCAGGCAGCTTTAATCCGCTCAGGGTGATTTCCGCCGAGGCCCATTTGACCGCCAAGCTCATCAGCGCGAACGAACCCGATTCCTTCTATATCTTTAACAAGCTGAAAAGGATTCTCCTGAATCATCTGAATGGTTTTTTCCTGATAGGCCTGGTAAATTTTCATGGAAAGCTGAGGACCGAAGCCAAGCTGATTTAAAATGATCATTGCCTGCTCAAGACCCTGATGCTCCTTCAGCTGATCAAGCAGCTGTTTTGCCTTGTCTTTGCCGAGTTTCGGCACCTTGCCCAGTACAGAAGGATCTTCCATCATTTTCGAAATGGCGCCTTCTCCGAGAACATCGACTATCGCTTCAGCTGTTTTCCTGCCTATTCCTTTAAACAGGTCACTTGATAGGTATTGAATGACACCATCGCGTGTTTTTGGAATTTCCTTCCGGTAATGTTCAGACTGAAATTGCTGCCCGAATTTAGGATGCTGCGTAAGCATTCCAAAGAAGGTATATGTTTCATCTTCATGCAGAAGAGGAAAATAGCCCGTCACGGTTATTTCTTTTTGATCATAATTTTCGCTCGTTTCAAGAACCTCCGTCTTTAAGACGGTATAATGGTTTTGGTCATTCTGATAAATAACCGTGATGATCTTTCCTTTTAAAAACCGTTCCTGCTCTTGAAACAGGTCCGCCTTTTGCTGCACAAGATCTCCTCCTCCTGTTTCCCTGTTTCTTACAGCGTCTGCATAAGCTGCTTCAAATTAGCCGCCATATCATGGTCCGGCTGAATGTTCAAAGCTTGATCGAGCATTTCCATGGCCTTTTTTGCATCCTCTTTAAATGCGTAGCCAACACCTAAATTATAGTATGCGTCCGCATGGCCTGGATCCTTTTCAACTACAATCTGAAATTGACGAATCGCTTCATCAAGTGATTCCTGCTGAGCTAAACATAATCCATATTGAAAGCGCGCTTCCGTGTCCTCTTCATTTAATTCCACTGCTCTTTGTAAATATGGAAGAGCCGGCAGCGGCTGTTCCATCTGGACATAGCTCATTCCAAGCATGAAAAAGACATCCGAATGATCCATTCCTTTTTGAATCGCTATTAAAAACATTTTTTGGGCTGCTTGAAACTGCTCGGTATTGTAATACACATTACCGGCACCATAGTAGGCCGTAGTCGTCTTTGCATCAAGTTCTATCGCTTTTTCAAAAAATGTTATGGCTTTTTCAAATTCGCCTACTGCTGCCAATAAATTTCCGAAGTTCACATAACAAACAGCATCTGTTGGATTTTCTTCAATAGCCTCTGAAAAATATCCTGCCGCTTTCTCAAAATCGCCTTTTTGCATGGCTTCAATTCCTAATATACTTTTATCGCTCATGATCAGTACCACTCCCGGCATCAAATTTTTAAAGAAAAAACCTCAACCGACGTTGAGGTTTAAACTAGGTTGCATCTTTAACCAACATACCAGATTTTATCATTCTTTTTAAATACTTCATCAATTGTTCCGCCGCCAAGACATTCGTCATCTTTGTAAAAAACAACAGCCTGTCCAGGTGTAATGGCCCTGATTGGTTTATCAAATATCACTTGTGCAGTTGTTTTATCAGTCATTTTCACTGTGACAGCATGATCTTCCTGACGATATCTGAATTTTGCCGTGCAGACAACTTCTCCTTCAGGGAGTTTGTCTGAAACCCAGCTGATGTTTGTAGCTGTAATCGAATCTGAATAGAGCAGATCATTGTCAAAGCCCTGATCCACATACAAGACATTTTTTTCAAGGTCTTTTCCTACCACAAACCAGGGATCCCCGCTGCCGCCGATGCCAAGACCGTGGCGCTGTCCGATTGTGTAATACATCAGGCCGTCATGCTTGCCTTTTACTTCTCCTGAAAGAGTCTGCATTAAACCGGGCTGTGCAGGAAGGTAGCCGCTTAAAAATTCCTTGAAGTTGCGTTCTCCGATAAAGCAGATGCCCGTACTGTCTTTTTTCGCAGCTGTCGCAAGATTTGCTTCTTTAGCAAGCTCACGCACTTTTGATTTAGGAATATTACCGATTGGGAACATCACTTTTGATAATTGCTCTTGAGTCAGCTGATTGAGGAAATAGGTTTGATCTTTATTTTCATCAGCGCCTCTGAGCATTTTGTAGTCCCCGTCGCGGAATTCGACTTGCGCATAGTGCCCTGTTGCAAGATAATCTGCTCCAAGAGAAATCGCATGCTCTAAAAATGCTTTGAACTTAATTTCTTTATTGCACATGACATCGGGATTCGGGGTTCTTCCCGCTTTATACTCATCTAAAAAATAAGTGAATACTTTGTCCCAATATTGTTTTTCAAAGTTTACTGCATAATAGGGAATTCCGATTTGATTGCAGACCTGAATCACATCATCATAGTCTTCAGTAGCGGTACAGACTCCATTTTCATCCGTATCGTCCCAGTTTTTCATAAAGATGCCGATCACATCGTAGCCTTGCTGTTTTAATAGAAGTGCCGCAACGGAGGAATCAACCCCTCCTGACATTCCAACAACAACACGTGTGTCTTTAGGTGTTTTTTGCATCTTTTTCACCTCCAAGTGTCAATCATTCTAAGCTGTTAATCTTTTTACAATCCGTGCTGTCTCCAAAGCGGCCTTCTCAACTTGCTCAATCGTATTTCCAAGACCAAAACTAAAGCGGAGAGATGCTTTTGTCCGTTCAGCACCCTGTCCGTACATGGCAGTCAGAACATGCGAAGGCTCAATGGAACCTGCCGTGCATGCTGATCCGCTTGATACAGCAATCCCTGCAATGTCCATGTTCACAAGCATCGACTCCACATTTGTCCCTGGGAAATAAAGATTTAATACATGAGGCAGACTGCTGTCTATCTCACCATTTATTTCAAAAGAAACATCTTCCGTCTTTAATATATCTATTAGTTTATCTTTAAACTCTTTGTAAAGGACCGTTTTTTGCTCTCTGGATTCAAGTGCAAGCTGAACTGCGGATTTCAATCCTGCAATGCCGGGTACATTTTCCGTTCCCGCCCGCCGTTTCAGTTCCTGCTCTCCGCCGTGAGAGTGCTGTTTAAGCGATATTCCTTCCTTTACATAAAGAAAACCGGTCCCTTTAGGTCCATTAATCTTGTGGCCAGAAGCAGAGAGCATATCTATACAGCTCTCTTTCACATTCAAATCAAGGATTCCGAATGCCTGTACAGCATCTGTATGGAAAAGAGCCTGATGATCCTTCAATACCTTGCCGATCTCATCAATCGGCTGAATCGATCCCGTTTCGTTGTTGCCATACATGATCGTAACCAATATGGTTTCAGGCGTCAGTTCCCGTTTAAGATCATCAATTGAAACAATGCCGTTTTGATCAACAGGCAAATAGGTAACAGCAAACCCCTGTTTCTCCAGATGCTTGCATGTATTTAAGACCGCATGATGCTCAATCTGTGTCGTAATGATGTGCCGGCCTTTATGCTGGTTTGCAAGAGCAGAGCCGATTATCGCTAAATTATCAGCTTCTGTTCCGCCGCCCGTAAAAATAATTTCCTTCGGTTTTGCATGCAGGCTCCGCGAAATCACCGCTCTCGCCTCATCAAGCTGTCTTCTGCTTTCTCTTCCAAATGAATGGATGCTTGAGGGATTGCCGAATACATCCTGCATGTGAGGAAGCATCTCGTTAATTACTTCCGGATGCATTGGGGATGTAGCAGCATGGTCCAAGTAAATTCGCTCCATTTTACTCCCTCCTTTTTAAATATAAAACATATAAGATTCCTGCTCGCCATCTGAGTAGTTTGCTAAATCTTCAAGAGTTGTATTATCAAGCACATCTTTTACCGCATCGCGTATGCGGATCCACAGGTGACGCTTAGCAGGCTCTTCGTCTTCAAGCACTTCCACGGGGCTGATCGGCCCTTCAAGAACTCTGATAATATCCCCTGCTGTAATGGCATCTGGTTCATTTCCGAGAACGTATCCTCCGTATGCTCCGCGGATGCTTTTGACTAAACCGGCATTGCGGAGCGGTGCGATCAATTGCTCTAAGTAGTGTTCAGATAAATCATGCGTCTGGGCGATGCTTTTTAATGAGGTCGGCCCTTCCCCGTGTTTCTTTGCAAGCTCTATCATAATGGTAAGACCATAGCGGCCTTTAGTTGAAATTTTCATATATACACCCCTATAATTCTAGCTAACTTGATGAACATCTGCTTCTTTTCTTATTGTTTTTTCCAGCAGGGCATTGGTTGTTTTCTGGCATTGCGGAAGGGTAAACCCGATGACATAGCCAATGGACAGAGTGCAGACGATTGTTCCGATGAAAACCGGTCCGCCCAAAATCCAGCCGAAAAAAAGAACAATGACTTCAATCCCTCCGCGAATCCTTGATACCTTTATGCCGGTCTTTTCAACCAAAGCAAGCATTAATGTGTCTCGAGGTCCTGCACCGCAGCCTGCAGATATATACAAGCCGATTCCATAACCCATCACAATAATACCAAGCAAAAGCATCAGTGCTTTCCCGGCATACCCTGACGGTGTCTGCATAAACGGCATTGATAAGTATAAATCTATAAACAGACCTACCGTCAGCATATTAACAAAGGCACCTGCCTGAGGCACCTTTCTTGTAAAAATGGAAGACAATAGAAGAATGGCTCCTCCTACAATAATTGCCCAAGATCCAATCGTTAAACCAAACTGGTAATATAATCCTATATGAAGCACATCCCATGGTGATGTGCCAAGTTCAGCTTTTATCGTAAGGACGATGCCAAAAGACATAATGAGCAGGCCCAAGAAATAAATGCCCCATCTCATACTGAGCTCCTGATTCTTTTTACTTCGCAAAGCATTCATCGATCTTCACTTCGCCTCTCATCTTTTGAAAATCTGAAACCATTTATTTTTTGCTGTTAAAATTTGTTTTTTTCTTCAATGAACCTATGCCATTATAGCATATTATCCTTCGGCAGAGCATTCAAATTAACTCGCAGGGTTCCTATTAAAGATAAAAATCAATTCATATGACTAAGAGGAAAAGTCATGATAAGCTAAGTAAAATAAGATCAGTGCTTCGTCTTGGGAGTGATAACATGAAACCTCTGGCATTTCGAATGAGACCAGAAAACATTGATGAAATCATCGGGCAGGAACATTTAGTCGGCAAAGGAAAAATGATTGAGCGGATGGTAAAAGCAAAACACTTGAGCTCGATGATTTTGTACGGCCCTCCCGGAATAGGAAAAACATCCATTGCAACAGCGATTGCAGGAAGCACAAATACCGCTTTCCGTAAGCTGAATGCAGTTGTGAATAATAAAAAAGACATGGAAATCGTCGCAGAAGAAGCGAAAATGTCCGGTAAGGTCATTTTAATTCTTGATGAGGTCCACCGTCTGGATAAAGCGAAACAGGATTTTCTCCTTCCTTACCTGGAGGATGGAAAAATCATTTTAATTGGAGCTACGACAAGCAATCCCTATCATGCCATCAATCCGGCCATCAGAAGCAGATGCCAGATTTTCGAATTAAAGCCTTTAGAAGCTGCTGATATAATAACAGCTCTAGAACGGGCTTTAAAGGATGAAAAGAAAGGGCTTGGCAGCTATCGTGCCGTTATTTCCGAGGAAGCCCTGATGCACTTTGCCTCTAGCTGTGCAGGTGACGTCCGGTCTGCTCTTAATGCTCTGGAACTTGCTGTCATCTCTTCAGATCCAGATGAAAATGGCGAAATTCACCTAACACTTGAAACAGCAGAAGAGTGTCTTCAAAAAAAGAGCTTTGTCCACGATAAAGATGGAGATGCCCACTACGATGTCCTTTCTGCATTTCAAAAATCAATTCGAGGATCCGACGTAAATGCTGCCCTGCATTACCTCGGAAGATTGATTGAAGCTGGAGATCTGATCAGCATTAACCGCAGGCTGCTGGTCATAGCATATGAAGACATTGGACTTGCAAGCCCTCAGGCTGGTGCGAGAACATTGGCAGCCATTGAAGCAACAGAAAGACTTGGATTGCCTGAAGCTCGAATCCCGCTTGCAAATGCAGTCATAGAGCTTTGTCTCTCTCCAAAATCCAACAGCGCCTACAGTGCACTCGATGCTGCCATTGCAGATATCCGGGCCGGGAAAAGCGGTGAAATCCCGCCTCACCTGAAGGATGCCCATTACAAGGGAGCAGAAAAGCTTGGCAGAGGCATCAACTATCAATATCCCCATGACTTCGAAAATGGCTGGGTAAAGCAGCAATATCTGCCGGATTCACTAAAAAAGAAAAAGTATTATGTCCCTAAACAAACAGGAAAATTCGAACTTTCCCTTTCACAGATCTATGAAAAGCTGATGAAACAGCAATAAAGAAATGCGGAATCACCCGGTTAGCGCAGACAGATAAGGATACGTAAGAAGACAATAAGAAAAGCGGCATGATTTCAGATCATGCCGCTTTTTTTATCATTTAGTCGTTTACACGTGCAATCTTAATATCTTTTAAAAGCTCCATAATAACATGTCCGCCCATGATCAAACCTGCTACAGACGGAACCCATGCATTTGAAGATGGCGGCATTTTCGCTTTGCGGATCGGCGCGGCATCATTTCCTACCTTCAGACGTACATCCTCGCGAATGACAATCGGGCTTTCATCAGAGAAAACAACCTGAATGCCTTTTCGGATTCCTTCTTTGCGAAGACGGGTTCTGACCACTTTTGCAATTGGATCTGTATGGGTCTTTGAAATATCGGCAATTTGAAATCTTGTCGGATCCGTTTTATTTGCCGCACCCATGCTTGAAATAATCGGAATGCCTCTATTTAAACATTCTTTCATTAAGTGAATTTTATAGGAAATCGTATCAGAAGCATCAATGACATATTCAAGTCCATAGCTGAAAAACTCTTCATATGTTTCTTCTGTGTAAAACATCTTCAGTGCTATGACATCGCACTCTGGATTAATTTCTTTAATGCGGTCTCTCATCAAATCAGCTTTTGGCTGACCGACAGTTGAGACGAGCGCATGAATTTGGCGGTTTACATTTGTAATATCAACATCATCTTTATCAACAAGCAATATCCGTCCTACTCCTGAACGTGCAAGCGCTTCTGCAGAGAAAGACCCTACGCCGCCAATTCCAAGGACTGCAACTGTGCTGTTTATTAAAATTTCAATTCCTTCTTTGCCTATTGCAAGTTCGTTACGGGAAAATTGATTCAGCAAAACTCTCAACTCCAATTATTTAATCCATGACTGTATTTTTCCTGAAAATGAATATATCATACTTTCAGTTAAAAACAAGAGCTATTTCTGCACATTTATAACGATGCATTATATTTGCGTTTATCTGTCTTTCATGTAGCCCGTCAAACAAAATCGTACACAACAATACAAAAATCATTTATCAGCAAAATAAAAACCTGCATAAGCAGAAAGCTTATGCAGGCTGAATTCTCGTTCGTTAAGAAGTCCCAATTGTGCCGTCGCTGCTATCTTGGTTTTGAACCCGCTCACAGCAGGTGGGTGTCCTGTTTCATGTATGATAAGTCCTCTGATCGAATGATGAGGCATTTACAAAACACTGAAAACGTGAACTCCCGGATCAAGTAATGTTGGATCAAAACTAAGTGTACGACGTACACATCAGGACTTCTTTTTATCTTGTAAAAAGATTACCACAACAAGGTGCGGTTTTCAAGTCATTCATTCTGGGCATTATTCACCCTTTTTCAGTTTTAAAGCGAGGTTAAGATCTGTTAATTGCTCTGTGCTTACTTCACTTGGAGCATGTGTCAGAAGGTCGCTTGCACTTGCCGTTTTAGGGAATGCAATGGTATCGCGCAAGTTCGTTCTGCCGGCTAAAAGCATAACCACACGGTCAAGTCCAAGGGCAATTCCGCCATGAGGAGGGGTGCCATATTCGAATGCTTCTAAAAGGAAGCCAAATTGTTCAACTGCTTCTTCTTCAGAGAAACCAAGGAGTTTAAACATTTTTTGCTGGATGTCTTTTTCGAATATACGGATTGATCCCCCGCCGAGCTCATATCCATTTAAAACAAGGTCATAAGCCTGAGCTTTCATGCCTGCAGGATTCGTCTCGAACAGCTCAAGATCTTCGCGTGCCGGCATTGTAAATGGATGATGCGCGGCAAAATATCGTCCCGCTTCTTCGTCATATTCAACTAAAGGCCAGTCAACTACCCAAAGGAAATTGAATTTGCTTTCGTCGATTAATCCCAGCTCTTTACCCAGTTTAAGACGCAATGCACCAAGTGCATCTGCCACGACTTGCTTTTTGTCTGCAACAAAAAGCAATAAGTCTCCTGTCTCTGCTTCAGTCACTGTTTTCAAGCTTTCTTGTTCTTCAGCAGGGAAGAATTTTGAAATAGGGCCTTTCAGCTCCTGCTCCTCCACTTTGAGCCATGCAAGGCCTTTTGCCCCATATTGAGAAACGAACTCTGTTAAGGCGTCAATATCTTTTCTTGAATAAGAAGCTGCTGCCCCTTTAACATTAATCACTTTTACTTCTCCGCCGTTTTGCACAGCACCGCTGAACACTTTAAATCCGCTGTCTTTTACAAGTTCAGAAACATTGACAAGCTCTAGTCCGAAACGTGTATCAGGCTTATCAGATCCATAGCGGCCCATTGCTTCATCAAACGTCATGCGAGGAAGCGGAAGGGTTAAATCAATGCCTTTTGTTTCCTTCATGATACGCGTCATCATTTCTTCCATCAAGGACATAATTTCATCCTGACTCATAAATGACATTTCAATATCCACTTGTGTGAACTCAGGCTGGCGGTCAGCACGGAGATCTTCATCTCTAAAGCAGCGTGCGATCTGGTAGTAACGGTCAAATCCAGATACCATCAGCAGCTGTTTGAAAATTTGCGGTGATTGAGGAAGAGCATAGAATTCGCCTTCATGCACACGGCTCGGCACTAAATAATCACGTGCTCCCTCTGGAGTGCTTTTCGTTAAAATAGGTGTTTCTACATCTAAAAATCCTTTTTCATCAAGGAAATTCCGGATGGATTTGGAAACATTGTGGCGCATTTTGAATGTTTCAAGCAAAGCTGGTCTTCTTAAGTCCAGGTAACGGTACTTTAAGCGGACATCTTCTGATACTTCTTCTGATTTATCTTCAATCAGGAAAGGCGGATTTTTTGCCGCATTGATGATTGTGACTTGTTCAACCTTTACTTCAATTTTACCAGTCGAAAGATTAGGGTTTACTGTTCCTTCTGTGCGTCCGACAACTGTGCCTTCAATATCCAGTACATATTCACTGCGGATTTTTTCTGCGACTTTCAGAGCATCTTCTGAAACTTCAGGATTGATCACGATTTGAACAATTCCAGTTCTGTCTCTTAAATCGATAAAAATGAGCCCGCCCAGGTCGCGGCGTTTTTGCACCCATCCTTTTAATACTACTTTTTCTCCGATTGCTGCTTCTGTTACTTCACCGCAATAATATGTTCGTCCAAACATGTTTGTCTCTCTCCTTTTGGCTATGCTTTTATATAGGCTGTTAGCTCATCTATTGATACTTCGACTTGTGTGCCTGATTCCATGTTTTTAACGGAAATGATGTTCCGTTCAAGCTCATCTTCGCCCAATACAGCAACAAATTTAGCTTTATAGCGATCGGCTGCTTTAAATTGAGCTTTCATTTTTTTATCCTCATAATCTTTTTCTGCAGTCAATCCCGCTTTTCTGAGTTCATATACAAGAGATACAGAACGGTCTTTCGCTTTATCCCCAAGTGCCACAACGAAACAATCAATCGACTGTACGATTGGAAGCTCTACTTTTTCTGCATCAAGAGCAGCAAGAAATCTTTCAATACTGAGTGCAAATCCGATTCCCGGTGTTTCAGGACCTCCGAAATCTTTCACAAGCCCATTGTATCTTCCGCCTCCGCAAAGAGTTGTGATCGCGCCGAATCCTTCTGCGTCGCTCATGATTTCAAATGCTGTGTGGTTGTAGTAATCCAGTCCGCGCACCAAATTAGGGTCAACTGTAAACTCAATATTTAAATCCCTTAAATATTGCTGGACTTTATTGAAGTAAGCTTTTGATTCTTCATTTAAATAATCCATTATTGAAGGGGCCGATGCCATAAGCTCATGATTACGGTCTACTTTGCAGTCAAGGATCCGAAGCGGGTTTTGCTGCAGCCGCTTCTGGCAATCTGAGCAAAACTCGCCGATTCTTGGTTCAAAATGAGCAATTAAAGCTTCCCGGTGAGCTTTTCTGCTGTCAGCATCTCCAAGACTATTGATAATCAGCTTCAACTTTTTCAATCCAACGGTACGGTAAAGCTCCATTGCAAGAGAAATGACTTCTGCATCCATTGCAGGGCTGTTGCTTCCAAGCGCCTCAACCCCAAACTGAACGAATTGACGGAAGCGTCCTGTCTGCGGCCGTTCATAGCGGAACATTGGTCCTATATAGTAAAGTTTTGTAGGCTGAGACGGCTGTGCGTATAATTTCTTTTCAACAAATGCACGGACCGTTGATGCCGTTCCTTCCGGGCGAAGGGTCATGCTTCTTCCTTTTCGGTCCTGGAAGGTATACATTTCCTTTTGGACAATATCCGTTGACTCGCCTACACCTCTTTGAAATATCTCTGTGTGTTCAAATATTGGCGTCCGGATTTCTTTATATTGATAGTATCTGCAAATTTCACGCGCTGTGTTTTCGATATATTGCCAGCGTTCAACATCTCCAGGAAGGATATCCTGAGTGCCTCTCGGAATTTGAAATGACATGTTTTACTCCTCCAATTTCATAAACCTTCAAAAATTTTGAAAACAAAAAACTCCCGCCCCTACATAAAAATGTAGGGACGAGAGTTAGATCCCGTGGTGCCACCCTAGTTGAAGCAATAAATGCTCCCACTCAAGACAGTTAACGCCTGTCACGTCCGCCTCCTATTAAATGCACGCAGCATCGTTCAGAGGGAAACCTAAGGAGTGTTCTCTTCATCAAGTCATCATGCGAAAAGCTTTCAGCCACGGCTTTTCCTCTCTTATCATGTGTCATCTTGACTACTCTTCTCCATCAATGGTTCAAAATTATGTAGTTCTTGCTAAGATTTATATACTATCATACGAATGTTTCAGGCTTTGTGTCAAGAGCGATTTAATTGTTTTTTTAATTTCTTCACTTCTCTCAAACTTAAACCATACTCGCTTGCAAGCTCATACAAATTAGAATTCTGTTCTTTTTCAGCAAATTCATGAAAATTAACTCCAAATACATCATTATTGTTATAATGAGTTGTCTCGCCTTTGTCACTGTGCCTCATACTCATTGCTCCTTTTTAACTGTCTATCCTTTAGCATTTCCTTTTTCCCGAAAAATATATCAAATGTCACAAGGGATAGCCGATATAAAAAGCGAAAGTATTATAAGTTAACTATGAAAAAGGAGGATCGATCATTGTTTCGAAAACTACTCGTTTCCATTATTAGCATCCTGCTTATCATGTCTCAGCTTCAAATGATGCCCAAATCTGCATCAGCTGAAACAAAAAAAGCAGTCATTGCTGTTGATGGATTAAACATCAGAAGCGGCCCTGGACTAAGCTATTCAGTCATCGCCAGTGTGAAAAAAGGGGCTGTGTACTCCATCACAGACCAGAAAAATGATTGGTATCAAATCCAATTATCAGGCAATAACAAGGGCTGGGTAGCCTCATGGCTGGTCACTCTTCAGCAATCCGGCCAAGCACCGAAAGCAAGCTCAGGCAGTTCTTCTGATACGGTCAAATCTAATGCCGAAGATTTAAGAATTCGCAGCGGCCCCGGCACAAGCTTTCAGGTAACAGGCACATTTGACAAGGGAAAAACGGCAGCATTTGTTCAGCAAAATTCAAATTGGGTCGAGATCTCCTACAATGGGAAAAGAGGCTGGGTTTCCAGTCAATTTGTTTCCATGCAAAAAAAGGAACAAGCTAAAGCACCTGATCCATCAGGCTCCAGAAGCGGAAAGGTCATTGCGACTTCACTGAACGTGCGCAACAAGCCTTCAACATCAGCCGCCACTATCGGCAGCTTGAAAAAAAATGCTTCTGTTGCAATTACTAAGACACAGGATAAATGGCACGAAATTCAATTTAACGGTCAAAAAGGCTGGGTACATAGTGATTTCATTTCTGCAGATTCCGTGCAGGCGCCTGTAAGCGGCGGCAAAAAAGGAAAAGTAACAGCGAGCTCCCTGAATGTCCGCAGCAGCGGCAGCTTAAATGGCTCTGTAATTGGTTCCATTACAAAAAATGCAGAGGTCGACATTCTTGAAACAAAGAACAGCTGGCATCATATTAAATACTCAGGAAATAAAAAAGGCTGGGTTTCCAGTTCCTATATTTCCCTTTCTGGCGGACAGGGAAATACGGAAAAAGGCAACACACCAAGCCAATCTAAAGTCAGCATTTTGCAGGATGGGACAAATATTCGAAAAGGCCCATCTACGAATCAAAGCATTTTAAGACGCGCTAATGCAGGAGAACAATTTTCTGTTATCAGCAAAGAAGGCGATTGGTTTAAGATCCAACTCTCAGGCAATACTGCAGGTTATGTAGCAGGATGGGTAGTATCACAATCAGGTGAAGGCAGTTCTGTCTCAAGACCGGGCGGAGATGTTACCTCTTACTTGAAAAATAAAACCATTGTTCTTGATCCCGGACATGGCGGACGTGACGGAGGAGCAATCGGCACTAGAGGCTCACTTGAGAAGAATCTCACGATGTCTACTGCCAAGCTCGTTTATGATAAGCTGAAAGCTTCTGGTGCGGACGTGCATTTAACACGCAGCAGTGACAGCTATATAAGCTTAAGCTCACGTGTAAGCACAGCTCATTACAGAAATGCAGACGCTTTTATAAGTCTCCATTTTGACAGCATCAATAATAGAAGCGTTAATGGAATGACGTCTTATTACTACAGTGAGTCTAAAGATAAGCCACTGGCATCACCTGTTCATTCGGAATTAATGAAACAAACGAAGTTAAAAGACCGCGGAACAAAATTTGGGGATTATCATGTAATCCGCGAAAATAACCAGCCTGCTGTTCTCCTCGAACTTGGCTATGTCAGCAACAGCACCGAGGAGCTTACCGTACGCTCAAATGCCTATCAGGAAAGAGTGGCACAAGGGATCTATTACGGACTGGCGCAGTATTTTAAATAAGCAAAAAAACACTCAGGCTCTCGCTTGAGTGTTTTTTTGCTTGTGTGCTGGTTCAAAGGATTTCATCTTTTTACATTTCATAAAACAGAAAACCGCCGGGCACTCGAGTGCCCGGCGGTTTTCTTAATTCGCCTGTGATTCCAGAATCAATGTAACAGGACCGGCATTTGTAAATGAAACATCCATCATGGCGCCAAACTCCCCTGTTTGAACGGCAATGCCTTTTTCACGAAGCTTTGAATTGAAGTAATCATATAAAGGCTCTGCTTGATCAGGTTTCGCAGCTGCCATGAAATTCGGTCTTCTTCCTTTTTTGCAGTCACCGTAAAGAGTGAACTGAGAAATGGATAAGACTTGTCCCCCCACATCAATCAGGGAAAGATTCATTTTTTGTTCCGCGTCTTCAAAAACTCTCAGATTGGCAATTTTATCTGCAAGGTAGTCAGCATCCCGTTCAGTGTCCTCATGAGTGACACCTACTAAAAGCATAAATCCTTCAGAAATTTTGCCGGCTGTTTCGTTATTTACTTTTACTTCTGCATCTTTAGCGCGCTGGACAACAATTCTCAAAACAGAAAAACCCTTTCTAATTCATAATTCTTCTTACGGAATAAATATCAGAAATCTGCTTAATTCTCTCCACAACTTTGTGAAGATGGCTTATGTTTGAAATGGCAATCGCCATGTTGATTGTAGCTACTTTGTTGCGGTCAGATTTGCCTGCAACTGACGAAATGTTGGTCTTTGTTTCATTGACAGCCTGAAGGACCTCATTTAAAAGTCCTCTTCTGTCATAGCCGAGTATTTCGATTTCAACGTTGTACTCTTTGCGGCCATCAAGCTGTGTTTCCCATTCAACCGGGATCAGACGGGCCTGTGCTTCTTCTGTATGCACATTTGGACAGTCATCACGGTGAACAGATACACCGCGTCCTTTTGTAATAAACCCGACGATTTCATCGCCTGGTACAGGGTTGCAGCATTTTGATAAACGGATCAGCAAGTTGTCAATTCCCTTTACACGGACCCCGCTGTCACGCTTTTTAGATGAATATGGACGCACTTCAGAAATGACTTCTGAAATATCTTTCTCTTGTTCCATATCGCGTTTTTTGCGCCATTTTTCAGTCAGGCGATTCGCAACCTGTGCAGCCGTGATGCCGTTATATCCTACAGCAGCATACATATCTTCATCATTTGAGAAATTGAATTTTTCAGCAACACGCTTTAAATTATCACTCGTTAATACTTCTTTTAATTCAAATTCGAGATTTTTAATTTCTTTCTCGACCATTTCTTTGCCCTTGTCTACATTTTCCTCGCGGCGCTGCTTTTTGAAGAATTGGCGGATTTTATTTTTCGCCTGAGACGTTTGGGCAAGCTTTAGCCAATCCTGACTAGGACCGTAAGAATGCTTTGATGTCATGATTTCGATGATATCGCCGGTTTTTAATTTATAATCAAGGGTAACGATTTTGCCGTTTACTTTTGCACCGATTGTCTTGTTGCCGATCTCAGAATGGATGCGGTAGGCAAAGTCAATCGGAACAGAGCCTGAAGGCATTTCAATCACATCGCCTTTAGGCGTGAAAATAAACACCATATCAGAAAATAAATCGATTTTTAATGACTCCATAAATTCTTCTGCATTCGTTGTATCATTTTGGAACTCAAGAATTTCGCGGAACCATGTTAATTTTTGTTCAAGTGTTGACTGCTCTTCTGTCTCTTTTCCTTCTTTGTAAGCCCAGTGCGCAGCGATCCCGTATTCTGCAATCGTGTGCATATCATTCGTTCGGATCTGAACTTCAAGAGGATCCCCTTTAGGACCAATCACTGTAGTATGAAGGGATTGATACATATTGGGCTTCGGCATGGCAATATAATCTTTGAATCTGCCCGGCATCGGTTTCCAGCAAGTGTGGATTATGCCCAGGACCGCATAACAATCCTTAATGCTGTTCACAACAATCCGAACAGCAAGTAAGTCGTATATTTCATTGAATTGCTTATTTTGAAGGGCCATCTTTCGGTAGATGCTGTATATATGCTTTGGACGGCCTGAAAAATCAGCTTTAATATTTACTTCATGTACCCGGTTTTTCACTTCTCCAATGACTTCTTCTAAATAAAGCTCGCGTTCTGCACGCTTTTTCTTCATCAAATTCACGATGCGGTAATACTGCTGCGGATTCAAATAGCGCAGAGCTGTGTCCTCAAGCTCCCACTTTATCTTTGAAATCCCCAGCCGGTGTGCAAGCGGCGCGAAAATTTCAAGTGTTTCATTAGAGATTCTCCGCTGTTTTTCTTGCGGCAAGTGCTTAAGAGTGCGCATATTGTGAAGACGGTCAGCAAGTTTAATTAAGATCACACGAATGTCCTGTGCCATTGCGACAAACATTTTACGATGATTTTCAGCCTGTTGTTCTTCGTGAGATTTATATTTAATTTTTCCGAGCTTTGTAACCCCGTCCACTAGCATGGCGACTTCATCATTAAATGTTTGTTTCAAGTCATCAAGTGTCACGTCCGTATCTTCTACGACGTCATGTAAAAATCCACCCGCGATTGTCGACGGATCCATGTCCAAATCAACTAAAATCCCTGCGACCTGTATAGGATGAATTATATATGGTTCACCCGATTTACGGTATTGTTCACGATGCGCTTCTTCTGCAAAATCATAGGCTTTCTGAATGAAAAGCAAGTCTTCATCCGTTAAATATCGTTTTGCCTTCTCTATGACCTGCTCAGCAGTCAGTACTTGTTCATTAGCCATGGAATCACCTTTACAATGAAAACTTTATTGTACCTATTATCATGAAAAACACAGAAGAAGTAAAGAGAAATACTGACTTTTCTGTGGCAAAATAATGGCTGGTACCTGCCTTAATATAGAAAAAGCACCCATTCCCGAGTGCTTTTCCCTATGTGATTAAAATTTCATCAGAGTCAAAATATCGTAATCATCCAATTTGCTGCGTCCGTCAAGGTAGCTTAATTCAATTAAGAAAGCAATGCCGGCAACGACTCCGCCAAGCTCTTCTACCAATTTTATGGATGCTTCAATCGTTCCGCCTGTAGCAAGCAGATCATCTGTGATTAACACGCGCTGACCCGGTTTGATGGCATCTTTATGCATTGTCAGCACATCTTTGCCATACTCAAGTCCATACTCTACGCGTACAACCTCGCGAGGAAGCTTGCCTTCTTTGCGGACTGGCGCAAAGCCTACTCCAAGTGAATAAGCTACAGGGCAGCCGATGATAAATCCGCGGGCTTCCGGTCCTACAATTATATCAACGTTTTGCTTGCGCGCATATTCAACGATTTGATCTGTTGCATAGCGGTAAGCTTCACCGTTGTCCATTAGTGTAGTAATATCTTTAAATTGAATACCAGGCTTCGGATAATCCGGAACCACTGTTACATATTTCTTTAAATCCATATTAAGTTTGTCCTCCTCATGCATTGACAAGCGTTGACGATATTTTCATTCTTTCATCAAACCATGTTTTTAAATCCTGGTATGACGAATATAATAGCGTATTTTCAAGCTCTAATTGCTGCAGCTTAGAAGCATACGCAGTAGATTCGGCTAGATCTCTTTTTGGCGGATGATGATTGACAGAAATAATGCCATTCTCTATTGTAGCAAATTCCAGGTCAAAAAACACCTGTGACATGAAATCTATTGTTTCTTTTGACCAGCCTTTATGCCTGGCAAGCGCTTCTGCATGTTTTTTTAAGTCAAATGACCCTTTTTGTTTCAAAAATCCATAATACCATTTAAAATGTTCCCTTGTCGGGATTGTGGCAAAAAAATGTTCCATATGCTGATGGAAAATAGCATAGATCCGGTCAGGACGGGCCTGTTCAAAAAGAGCATTCAGATGGTCTATTGAAGATGGCGTATCAATGAACGTGACATATTTATTCTTTAAATCCAAACCTTCTGCTGCTTGGCCATTTTCCCAAAAAAGAAGATTAAGGTCCAGACCTTCAAGCAAAGTGAGTGTTTCCTTTTGGAAAACAATATGGACATTTTTTTTGTCATTCATTTTTTCAACCGCTTTGTGAAGATTGCGGGTGCCTCTGGCATCAAACAGCTGCCATTCATTTACAGCCAGATCCTGAATCATAAATTGCGGTTTACGGAAGTTATTCCATTCATTAATGGATAATTCACCAACCATTGACACTTTTGCAAGAGGTGCCATATGATCGTGCAGATGCCCGAATCCAAATCCGATACAATCTAGCTGCTGATGATTTTGTTCAACCGCAAGCTTCAAATGTGTTTGATCTGAACCTATTTTCCTCATTGATCCAAGTTGAACAGAGTCAAGCAGGAAGAGAGGCTTTGGATTGCTCATTCCAAATGGAGCAAGCAGTCCGATTTCTTCGATGGAGTCCGTAGTAATTTCGGTTAAAGCACATTCCGCATCAATTTTTTTAAGGGGAATGAAGTCGTCTTCAGTCAGCTTATCAGCTGCAAGAGCATTCAATCGCTGCCTTAATTGATCAACATCTTCTATGTTAAGAGTCATTCCAGCAGCCATTGGATGTCCTCCAAAATGCGGCAGAATCTCCCGGCACTCTGACAAATTAGCAAATAAATCAAAACCGGCTATGCTTCTTGCAGATCCCTTAGCCATTCCCTTGCCGTGATCAATATTTAAGATAATTGTAGGCCGGTAATATTTCTCCACCATTCTCGAAGCTACTATTCCGACAACCCCGGGGTTCCAATCTTCTTTTGCTAGAACAAGCACCCGATTTTCCTCAATCGGATACAAAGATTCTACTTGTGCAATCGCTTCTTCGGTAATTTGCGAGACGATTTTCTGTCTTTCTTTATTGAGCAGGTCAATGTCTTTTGCAAGACTTTGAGCCTCATCAGCGTCTTCTGTCATAAGGAGATGAACAGCCGGATCAGCAGATTCGAGCCTCCCTACGGCATTTATCCGCGGCCCGATCGCAAATCCGATCGTCTCTTCATTTACATCTTTTCCTTCAGCTCCTGCCACTTTAAGCAGCGCTTTTAATCCTTTTCGTTCTGTTCGTTTTAGTTGCTGAATTCCTAGACGTGCAATCAGCCGATTTTCTCCATGAAGCGGAACAAGATCGGCGATGGTTCCGATTGCAGCAATTTCCAGCAAATGCTCAGGAGCTTGCCCGAGCAATGCATGGGCAAGCTTAAAAGCTACACCAACACCCGCTAACTCTTTAAATGGATAGGGGCAGTCAGGCTGCTTTGGATGGATAATCGCGTAAGCATCAGGAAGAACCGGTCCCGGTTCATGATGATCGGTTATGATCAGATCAACGCCAAGCTCTTTTGCAAGAGCCGCTTCATTCACGGCGGAGATCCCTGTATCCACTGTAATAATTAAAGAGAAGCCTTCATTATGAGCATGTCGGAAAGCCATCTCATTTGGACCGTAGCCTTCAGTAAATCGATTAGGTATATAAAAATCAGCAGCAGCTCCGAGTGAGTTCAGCGTTTCAAGCAGAACAGTCGTAGAACTCACTCCATCTGCATCATAATCTCCAAAAATCAAAATCTTTTCTTGATTTGCAATGGCATCATTTATACGCTTAACCGTTTTGTCCATTCCAAGAAGCAGGAATGGATCAATAAAACCATGCTTTTCGATATTCAGGAATTGGTCCGCCTGTTCAGCAGTCTCAATTCCGCGATTTAGCAGCAGGGAAGCAACCAGAGGCGTAACATTCATCGCATTTATCAATTCATCAGCTTTATCCGGATGGGGTTTGGAAATATCCCATCTAGTCTTCGCTTTCAGCAAAAAAATCACCCCTTAACCACACTATTATACTAGAGTAGGTAAGGGGTGACAAACTGGAAATTATAATTCCTCTGATGTTTGGCCTATTTGCTTGGCGCCATGTGCACTGCTGTTCGTTTCATGAACACGCGGATCTTTTTTCAGCGATTCGTTTTCATTCAATAATTCTGTCTTTTCTTTTTCAAGGACTTTCACTTTGCGCTGAAGAGCGTAAATTCTTGTTAATCCTGCAGAAGCAATCATTAAGCCTCCAAGCAGAACAGAACCTAGAATAATCAGAATCAGCGGCCATTTGGCTTCGCCGAATAAATAATCCACTTCAACCGGATCCACATTTATGACAGCAAAAATTGCAACAATAAGTGCAAAAAGGATCGCAAATATAAAGCTCCATTGTCTCTTCATTTTCTTTCCCCCTTTTGAAAAATCTCTTTTCATTTACCCTTTTTTGGCATTCATTAAAACAAATGAATATGTTCTTATCCTAACCAGTCAGGGTCAAAATTAAAGAACCGCGATTTCTCGCGGTTCTTTGTTAAACGACTGGTTCGTCATTTTCCTGAACTTTTTTCATCGTGCTTTTCTTCTTAATCTCTTTCCATTTCCAGATCATCCAAAGCTGCGAGGCGATGAATAAGGAGGAATATGTTCCTGAAACTAACCCAACCAATAGGGCAATTGAGAAGTTCAGAATCGACTCACTGCCGAAAATCAGCAAAGCAATTACAGCGATAACAACTGTTAAAACAGTGTTTAAAGAACGAGTGAACGTCTGCTGAAGACTGCGGTTTACGATAGTTTTTAAATCATCGTATGTTTTCACTTTTGTCTTTTTATATAGCTCTCGTATCCGGTCAAAGGTGACGATCGTATCATTAATCGAGTATCCTACTATCGTCAATATGGCTGCAATAAAAGTGATATCCACTTCAAGCCTTGTGATGCTGAAGAACGCAATGATAAAGAATGCGTCATGTAAAAGCGCGATAATTGATGCAAGTGCCATTTTAAATTCAAAGCGGATGGAAACATAAATGATAATTCCGATAGATGCAATTAAAATTCCGTACATTGCATTTCGGGCAAGTTCCTTCCCGACTGTCGGCGAAACTGTGCTTACGCTCGGTTCTTTTCCATATGCTTTGTTAAAATGATCCTTCACTTCGGCAATTTCATTTTTGTCAAGGACGCCGATAAGTCTCGCAACGGCAATTTGATTATTATTGCCTGAGAGAACGATGTCTTTTGTTTCAAGATCAAGTTCAGCAAATTCCTTTTCCACTTCTTCTGCTGTTAATGATTGATCTGAGCCCACCTCAATACGTGTGCCGCTGGCAAAATCAATGCCAAGGTTCAGCCTCATCACAAGCAAAAGAACAATTCCGGCTACAAGGAGCAGGCCAGATAGAGCAAAAAACTTTTTCCGATGCTTAATAAAATCCACGTTATCAAAGCTTGTAGGTGCGTCTACATCTTCAGTGGACTTGCTCAAATCAATAATATCTTTCTTCTTCACGCCGAAATATCCCTGTTTCTTATCCAGCCATCTGCTCTCTACAAGGAGCCACAGCAGGATTCTTGATAAAAAGACAGATGTTAAAAAGCTCAAAAGAATACTTAATATAAGCATTGTTGCAAAGCCTTTAACAGAGCTTGTTCCAAAGAAGAACAGTACCCCTCCTGCAAGCATCGTTGTAATATTTGCATCAAAGATGGTTGCAAAAGAGCGTCTGCTGCCAGCTCTGAAAGCAGATCGGACTGATTTTCCAAGCTTGATTTCTTCTTTGATCCGCTCGTAAGTAATAATGTTGGCATCAACCGCCATCCCTACTCCTAAAATTAAGGCAGCGATACCTGGCAAAGTTAATACCCCATTCATCCAATCGAATATCTGAAGAATAAGATAAATATACGTACTTAAAGTAACAACAGCGATGATACCTGGCAATCTGTAGAAAAACAGCATAAAGGCAAAGATGATTCCAATGCCGACAATACCCGCAAGAACCGTTTTCTGCAGTGCTTCTTCACCAAACTGCGCTCCTACGGAAGTAGAATACGTTTCATCGAGTTTAACAGGAAGAGATCCTGCATTTAGAAGATTCGCCAGATCCTTAGCTTCTTCAACTGTGAACTGTCCAGTAATGGTTACATCAGTTGTGTTGAAAACTTCGCCTACATTCGGATTTGATAAGAATTTAGGAGATTCTTTTACAACTTCTTTTTTATACGAATCGCCTTCTTCAAAATCAAGCCAGATGACAAGCTGATTTTCAGGCTGCATAGCTACGATCTTTTCTGTTACGCTTTTAAACTTGGCAGCATCCTTCAGTTTAACTGCCACAATTGGTTCTTGTGTATCGGGATCAAACGTCTGCTTGGACGCGCCCTCCACAAGATCCGAACCATTCATCATGACTTTATCGTTTACATCACGGAATGTCAGTTCTGCCTGTGTTGAAAGAATTTCTCTTGCCTGGTTTTGATCCTTTACACCGGCAAGCTGCACTCTGATTCTGTTTTCGCCTTCAATCTGGATGTTCGGCTCACTGACTCCAAGCACGTTCGCTCTCTTTTGCAGAGCATTCACTGTACTGACAAGGGCATTGCGGTCAATTTTGTCGCCTTCATTAGCAGGCTCTACATCATAAAGAATTTCAAATCCGCCCTGAAGATCCAGACCAAGCAAAATATTATCTGCGGCTTTGTTACCAAAAGCGCCAATCAAACTGCCTACGCAAAGGACGAGTAAGAAAAAAGCAAGTATGCGTCCTTTTTTTATCATGTTGTTTCCTCCTTAAAGAAAAACCATTCAATATGTATTATCCTTCACTTATACCAAGCTTTTTGCCTTCTTCGCTTTCAAACCAGCTGCCCGCCTTATAGGATTCAATCGTAGCAAATGTCATGAATTCGTTTGGCTTGATGGCCATGATATCAGCAACCATTTCATACACCATCAGCTCATTCTTTTTCTTCCATTTTTTATTTCTTAGGAAATTCCAAAGCTCTTCTACTGTCACCTCGCCGTAATCAAGAATTTTAAATTCCTCTGCTTTGCTGACTAGCGCCGGCTTTACGTGATGGCGGTATTTTTCGATTTCAACTTTTTCCATCATGACACGCTCCTTCACCTGATCATTTGCGGGATAATTTATTTTGAATAAGCCTTAAGCTTGAACATACTTGTCATGCTTGGCCAATCATAGCGCATATAGTAATTGTATATGATTACAAGCTATTTGAGAAGGAAGGAAAGCCATGTCAAAGCAAACATTTCTGCAGGGAACGTTAATCTTGATTGCGGCCGGTCTCATTACAAGGGTTCTGGGCTTTATAAACCGGATAGTTGTGGCTCGTTTTATCGGGGAGGAAGGCGTTGGGCTATATATGATGGCGATGCCTACACTGGTTCTGATTATTACGATTACCCAGTTTGGTTTGCCTGTAGCAATATCAAAATTAGTTGCGGAAGCTGAAGCTGAGGGAAATCAGCGGAAAATCAAAAAAATCCTGATTGTGTCGCTTGCCATTACAGGATCACTTAGTCTTTTATTTACTCCGGCGATCGTTCTTCTCGCTCCCTATTTATCAAATTCTTTACTGACTGACCCAAGAACACTGTATCCTCTCCTTGCGATAACACCGGTTGTTCCAATTATCGCCATTTCATCTGTTTTAAGAGGATATTTTCAAGGAAAGCAGAACATGCGTCCTGCAGCAATCTCACAGGTACTTGAGCAAATCGTCCGAATCTCATTAATCGCGGTTTTCACAAAAACATTCCTGCCATATGGAATTGAGTACGCAGCAGCAGGAGCCATGGCATCTGCTGTCATCGGAGAACTGATTTCTCTCCTCTATTTATTCTCAATGTTTAAAATGAAAAAGAAATTTAAAATCCGCAGGAAGTTCTTTAAATCTCTGCACGACGGAAAAGATACCTTCCAAAACTTAATGAGCATAGCGCTTCCGACAACCGGAAGCCGCATGATCGGTTCCATTGCCTGGTTTTTTGAGCCGATTGTTGTGGCCCAAAGCTTGGCTATAGCAGGATTTACAGCAGCGATGGCAACCAAACAGTACGGCGAATTAACAGGGTATGCCCTTCCGCTTCTAATGCTTCCGTCCTTCATTACATATTCCTTATCTACTGCACTAGTCCCGGCAATCAGCGAAGCTATGGCGCAAAAAAAGCTGCACCTTGTCCAGCACAGGCTTCAGCAGGCATTCAGACTGTCACTTGTGACAGGCGGATTCGCCGTAGTTATTTTATATATTTATGCCACGCCAATGATGACCGTCATGTACGGAAGCAGCCACGCCGCCATTTTTGTTCAGGTTATGGCTCCATTTTTTATCTTTTATTATTTTCAGGGACCTCTTCAAGCCGTTTTGCAGGCTCTAAACTTGGCAAAAGCAGCCATGATTAACAGCTTTGTCGGATCTGCTATTAAAACAGCCCTGATCTTTCTTTTAGCAACGCGGCCATCTCTTGGAATCATGGGGGCCGCACTTGCTATTGTAGCGGGAATTATGCTTGTCACGCTGCTTCATTTAGCAACCGTCATGAAGGTGATCTCTCTCTCAATTCGAATTGGAGAATATGCCAGGTGCTTTTTGACAATGATTCTCTCCGGCATAGCAGGTTTTTATTTCTACAAGCTGCTTTCCCTCGGCATGGGAAAAAAGTTAATTCTTTCGGTTATGTTTACTTTTACAGTTTACTGCATTCTTTTGGTTATCTTCCGCTTAGTTCACAAGGAAGAAATAAAAAGGATACCCTATATAGGAAACACGCTTTCTAAGTTTGCACCACGCTGATGATTATTTTTCATCTCTCAAATCGATGAAAAATGCCCCTTTATTATGTGTGCAAAAGGAGATATTTTTGATATCAAAATAGCCCAGATCCCTAAGCTGCTGCCGGAGCCAGAAGTCTGTTTTGCCAATGCGGTACAGGTTCTCCTCCTGAATTGTACCGTCAATAATTAACGGCAGCTGCAGCTCCTGATGTTCATGGTCATTTTCTGTTTTTATAACAGAAAGCTTACCAGATGGTTCAAGGATGGCAAAATCCACTTCACTTAAATCATTAATATCTTTTTCCCTGAGCTGGGTAAGAAGATCATCAAAATTATACCGCTGGGTTTTCATCGCATGTTCATTGATTTTGCCTCTATCAATGATGATTGTCGGTTTTCCGTCCAGCAGTTTTCTTAGTTTTTGATTTTTAAGCGACAGATAAGCAAGTCCAATTTGAATTCCCAAAAGTAAAAACATTGGAATAATGGTATGTATTAAGGGATCCTCCGTATTTTCAATCGCCATTACCGCCATTTCGGCGATCATCAGAAAGACAACAAGATCAAGGATGCTTAATTCGCCAATTTCCCGTTTTCCCATCAGTCTGAAGATAATAACAATCATAAAATATAAAAAAATCGTCCTTGCTATTATAATTAATGACTCTTCCACTATAGATCCCCCTTTGCTTGCATAGATAGGTTTATTTTGAACGGATAAATCATTTTCATGTAAAGCAAATTGATTCTATTTTGTTTGGATGTGAATAGGATGGTAATAAGACGAGCAAAAACAAGCTGACAGGGATAAGGGGGAGATTGCAATCGAAACGCGAAGATGGAGTAAAGCCATTCTTTACGGATTATCCAGCATTTTGATGGCAGCACTTGCAACAAGTTTACTTTTTTCATTGCTGCTTAAATTCACTGGATTAACGGAAGATTCCATTAAATGGTTTATACTGGGCCTCTCATTTTTAGCTGTTTTCATCGGAGGTTTTATTGCCGGCGGAAAAGGAAAAGAGCGCGGATGGCTTGTAGGGGGCACAACAGCGGTCCTTTATACATTAATCATCTTTTTATTTCAATTTTTAGGATATGGAAAAACATTTACAATGGAGCAGACGATGTATCATGGAGGTTTCCTTGCTATTGCCATGCTCGGCGGAGTAATGGGAGTGAATTTATCGGGTTCTTCGAAATAATTCAGAAAAAGGAAAAAGAAGCGCAAAGACTGCGCTTCTTTTTGTTCATGCCTTATGTATTAGGCTTTTTCCATCGTGATGCCTTTTTGTTCAACAACGTCGCGAACAGCGCGGCGGTCAAATGTGAGGCGTGAGCCATCGCCGGCTTTGACGATTACTTTTTCTTCGTCGATTGAATCAACGATGCCGTGCATACCGCCAATCGTTACGATTTTGTCGCCTTTTGAAAGACTGTCCTGCATTTCACGCACTTTCTTCTGCTGTTTCTGCTGAGGACGGATCAATAAAAAGTAAAAGATCGCAAACATTAAGATTAACGGACCAACCGTAGTTAATAATTCCATATTTTTCACCCCTTTCAAGTGTTAGAAGTTTTTAGCATTCGGCTTGTTAAACCCATATTGTTCAAAGAATTCATCTCTGAAATCGCCTAATCGGTCTTCACGGATTGCCTGTCTGACCTGCTCCATTAATTTTAACAGAAAATGAAGGTTATGGTAAGAAGTTAATCGGATCCCGAAAGTCTCGTCACACTTCATTAGATGACGGATGTAAGCGCGGCTGTAATTGCGGCAAGTGTAGCAGTCGCAATTCTCATCAATCGGACCGAAATCACGTGCATACTTAGCATTTTTTACAACTAAACGCCCGCTGCTTGTCATCAAGGTGCCATTGCGCGCAATTCGTGTCGGCAGTACGCAGTCAAACATATCAATTCCTCTGATAGCTCCGTCAATTAAAGAATCCGGAGAGCCGACGCCCATCAGATAACGAGGTTTATTGGAAGGAAGCAATGGAGTTGTCGATTCAAGCACACGATTCATAATGTCTTTTGGTTCTCCAACGGAAAGACCGCCGACAGCATAGCCAGGGAAATCCATTGAAACTAAATCTCTGGCACTTTGCTTTCTTAATTCTTCGTATTCTCCGCCCTGTACAATTCCAAATAACCCTTGATCTTGAGGACGCTCATGAGCGTTCAGGCAGCGCTCTGCCCATCTGCTTGTCCGCTCCACTGATTTTTTCATATAGTCATATTCAGCAGGGAACGGCGGACATTCATCAAATGCCATCATAATATCAGAACCGAGAGCATTTTGAATCTGCATCGCTTTTTCCGGGGACAAAAATAATTTATCGCCGTTCAGATGATTTCTGAAATGCACGCCTTCTTCTTCTATTTTGCGGAACTCGCTCAAACTGAAGACCTGAAAGCCGCCTGAATCCGTTAAAATCGCGCGGTCCCAGTTCATGAATTTGTGCAGTCCCCCCGCTTCCTTTACGATTTCATGACCGGGACGCAGCCATAAATGATACGTATTGCTTAAGATGATGCCTGCACCCATCTGCACGAGTTCTTCCGGGGACATTGTCTTTACAGTAGCCAACGTTCCTACGGGCATAAACACAGGCGTTTCAAATGACCCATGAGGTGTATGAACACGGCCGAGTCTTGCACCGGTTTGTTTACAGGTTTTAATTAATTCATAACGTATTGGTGATGACACCTTTTTTCCTCCTTCAAGGCTGTTTTTCTTTAGATGATAAGCATGGCATCGCCAAAGCTGAAGAATCGGTATTTTTCTTTGACTGCCGTTTCATAGGCATTCATGACATGCTCTCTTGTTGCCAGGGCACTTACAAGCATGATCAAAGATGATTTAGGCAAGTGGAAGTTTGTTACCATTCCATCAATTGCACGGAATTCATAGCCGGGATAAATAAAGATGTTTGTCCATCCGCTGTCCTCAATGAATGTTCCATTATTTTTTGAAGCGATGGTTTCAAGAGTGCGTGTTGAAGTAGTCCCAACCGAAATAATCCGTCCGCCATCAGCGCGTACTTGATTAAGCAGCTGGGCTGTTCCTGCACTCATTTGATAAAATTCAGCATGCATCTCATGTTCTTCAACTACATCAGCGTTTACCGGCCGGAAAGTTCCAAGACCAACGTGCAGAGTGATAAAGACAATATGAACACCCTTATCTTTCAATTGATTTAAGATCTGCTCTGTAAAATGCAGTCCAGCAGTCGGGGCTGCAGCTGACCCTCTCTCTCTGGAGAAGACAGTCTGGTACCGCTCCTGGTCATCCAGCTGCTCTTTAATATATGGAGGAAGCGGCATTTTCCCCAAAGAATCTAATGCTTCATAAAAAATTCCTTCATACTTGAACTCAAGCAATCTCCCGCCGTGTTCAGACTCCCCTGTGCAGACAGCATGCAGAATGCCGTCTCCAAATACAAGCTCCGTTCCGATTTTCACACGTTTTGCCGGTTTCGCGAGGACTTCCCAGACATCTCCCTGCTCTTGCTTAAGCAACAGCAGTTCAATTTTAGCCCCTGTGTCTTTTTTCTCCCCAATTAAACGGGCAGGCAGAACACGGGTATTATTCAGTACGAGACAGTCACCTTCATGAAAATAATCAATGATGGATCTGAATTGTTCATGCTGAATTGTGCCAGTCTCTTTATTAAGGACCATCAGTTTAGAAGCATCCCTTTCTAAAAGCGGCACTTGTGCAATTAGTTCCTCAGGCAAGTTAAAATCAAATAAATCTACTTTCATTATTTTTCACCTTTTCTATTATTTAAACCGTCCGAAAACATTAAACAAGATCGTAAGCAAAATACTGATTACAATGGATGTAACGATCGGAAAATAAAACGTTGTGCTGCCTTTTTTAAAAACAAAATCACCAGGCAGCCTTCCTATGAGCTGCATGAATAATCCTGCAAAAAAAAGAACGGCGCCCATCATCATCAGGATTTTGGGGAATTGGGTCATTTTTCTGGAGCCTCCATTTGAAAGTGATGGTAAACTGCTTCCGTTACCATTCTACCCCTTGGAGTGCGTTGTATAAAACCGATTTGCAAAAGATACGGTTCATATACATCTTCAATCGTATGTGATTCTTCTCCAATTGTTGCTGAAATCGTATCAATTCCGACTGGACCGCCTTTATACTTTTCAATGATCCCCATTAATAGCTTATGATCGATATGATCGAGGCCCAATCTGTCGACCTG
The DNA here is from genome assembly GCF_050483325.1 of Metabacillus idriensis. Taxonomy (GTDB): domain Bacteria; phylum Bacillota; class Bacilli; order Bacillales; family Bacillaceae; genus Bacillus_P; species Bacillus_P idriensis_A. Next base: position 77,494 of record NZ_JBCMYF010000033.1, on the reverse strand, counting down.
GAGCTTTTCCAATGCTTCATTAGCAAGGCTTCCCGATACTGACGGCTCGCCAAGAACCTGGGCAAAGTCCCTTACCCGTCTTAATAGCCTGTTCGCTATTCGAGGGGTACCCCTTGATCTTCTTGCAAGTTCCAGCGAAGCTTCTTTTTCCATGCCAATCCCTAATATATCCCCTGTCCGTTCAACAATGAGAGACAGCTGCTCTTCATTATAATATTCCAGCCTGCTGAGAACTCCAAACCGGTCTCTAAGCGGTGCTGTAAGCAAGCCGACGCGCGTGGTAGCCCCTATAAGCGTAAACGGCGGCAGATCGAGGCGGACAGAACGGGCAGATGGACCCTTTCCAATCACAATGTCCAGACAGAAATCCTCCATCGCCGGATACAGTACTTCTTCAATTGAGCGCTGCAGACGATGGATTTCATCAATAAATAATACATCACCGGGCTCAAGAGCTGTTAAAATGGCAGCCAGGTCTCCCGGCCTTTCAATAGCCGGTCCTGATGTTGTGCGGATATTTACGCCCATTTCGTTTGCAATAATCGTTGCAAGCGTTGTTTTCCCAAGACCCGGAGGACCGTATAAAAGGACGTGATCCAGTGTTTCGCTTCTGAGTTTAGCGGCTTCAATAAAGACTTTCAAGTTTTCTTTTACTTTATCCTGTCCAATATACTGAGATAAAGTCTGAGGTCTTAAACTTAGCTCGATTGCACCTTCATCTAAGTCCGCTTCACTTGATACAAGACGTTCATCCATGTCTTTTCACCTTACTTTAATAGCTTTTGCAAAGCTTTTTTCACATACTGATCTGTTGATAGCTCTTCTTCCCTAAGAGACGGAATAACTTTATTAATTTCGCGTTCAGCATATCCAAGCACCTTTAGAGCTTCAAGTGCCTCATTCAGGGCTTTTGAAGCTGTTTCTTTTTGTTCATGCTCCTCATGCGTAAACAAATCCGGGGCAAGCTCGCCTGCTACATCGGCAAGCTTTCCTTTCAGATCAAGAATAATCTGTCTCGCAGTCTTCTTCCCTACACCAGGAAACTTAACAAGAAACTTCTCGTCCTCATTTTCAATCGCACCGACTACTTGCGAAGGATTTCCTGAAGCAAGTATGGCAAGCGCTCCTTTTGGCCCGATTCCTGTAACGTTCAGGAGCTTCATAAATAATGCTTTTTCTTCTCTTGTATGAAAACCATATAAGGCGAGGATATCTTCTCTGACATGCTGATATGTATAAATCGTCACTTCTGAAGATCGATTGCGCTGAAAGCTGAATGGATTTGGAGTGTGCACCTGATAACCGATTCCGCCATGGTCAATGACAATATATTCCGGAGTAACAAAATCAATATAGCCTTTTATAAATTCAATCAAAACGTTAGTCACCTCTTTACAACTGTACCTCATTGTATCATAATTTTTTCTTTTGCCTGTAGTATTAATCATTAAAAAAGCCGTCTTCTTATGGATTGTTATTTTTCTGACGCAATTAAATGGGACAGTCAGCTAAAAAAGCGCTGCAATCTTAGTTATGGAGCAGCAATTCTCCTGTTTAAATGCTTCAGATGCAGCAAAGACAAGCACCCCTTAATCACTATCCAGCATTCAGTAATAATCCTAAAAAATATGATCCTTTTATACACAAAAAAAGCCAGCGCTTTTGCACTAGCTTTCTTTATTTCATATCTGCCGGTGATGAATAGGCTTTATATGACTGAATGACCTTTAAGTACTGATCTTTTGATTCTATGCGTATTCCCTGCCTTAATTCATCATGCTTTCGTGTTTCAAGTTTTTTAACATCAATTTGAAAGAATGACTGAATAATTTCCGAAGCATCATCAGGCTTTCCATTAAAAATAGAAAAGACACCTTCTGATGAAATGCCGAAATACCCGTTAGCTTTTAGTAAAGGGGAGATATCATCCACTTCTTTTTGAAAAATAACCTGATGATCGTCCTGATCAATTAATTGCCAATCCTCATATTTCGCCCAAAAATCTTCCATTGCCAGAATGGTTTCCGTTTTCACTTCTTCACTGATTTCACCATCCAAATAGATTCGTTCGAGCACTACCGTGACAGTCAGCGGACCGCTTACCTCATAGACTTTATTTTCCGTTTCTGCTGCATTCTCTGATGCACTTGATTCTTTCTGCTCGAAAGAAGGAATAATGAAAAATAATGTGACTATGACGCAGGCAAAGGCAACAATCAGTAAACGATGAGACGAAGACGACATCATCACATACACCCCATATCATGAGCTATTTACCATAAAGGCAAGTATTCGTCATTTCTAGTGTGACCAAAATTAGAAATATTAACCTTTCTATTTAGATAATAAAAAAGGGGCATCTATATACAGATACCCCTTTTATTATTTATCTTGCTTGCTGAAAGGGCTCTTTCATGACATTGCCCATATCATCAAAAAGATCTCTAATATCTTTATTAATTGTATTTTTCGGCTGTCCTGTTTCAATATTGTCATTAATCGTTCTGACGCGGGTAAATGTGCCTTCATCAGTGACAACTTTAATATCTTTGCCTTCAGCTGCAGGACGTACTGCATTCAAAACGGCATTTTTAACGTCTTTATCGTTTTTATCATCTGTATCAATGGCAACAAGCACCTGATCTCCATTTACAACCGTGCGGACATCATCGACATCTTTGACATCTGCCGCTTTTTCAGAAACATTTTTAGCAATGGCTTCATCTTGGTCATTATAAAAATTGACTTGCTTCACCTGACCATGATAATTTTCATCATTTCTGCTGAAACGGTTGTCTTTTTCAATCATGCCGTCTTCATTTGAAAGCGGGGCAGTTGGATTGTCCATTCTACCATTATGAAAAGCGGTATCACGATCATTTACTTTTGTGAAGTAATTATCATTCATGTCGCCTTCCATCATTTCTGTCAAAGGTCCATCATTATCCACGTTATCTACGCCATCGTTGTTATTATTCCTGTGTTCATCTGAATAATAACCGATAGGTCTTGTTGAATCATCATATCTCGTGTCAAGTGCGCCTTCATTATTGTTGCAGCCTGCAAGTCCAGTCGCAGCTATAGCAATTGCAGCAAATGCAGTAACTTTATGCCTCAATATTAAAACCCCCCTGATTTTCCTGTAGCGAGCAAATTCGCTCTTGTATAGGTTGCTCGCTTTAGAGAAGCAATAATCTGTTAGTTAACGGTAAGTCCTTTAAATAATGGAGACGATTTGTGTTATAGGGTGATTATGGAATTGGGGAAAAATAAATGAAGAATCTGTTTCAAATTTTCACATGGGGATCTTTTATTGTGCATGTATGGCCCGCCAATGGCCTGTTTTGCGGCTTGCTTTTTTTGCCGGAAAACACATATTGGTTTGATGAGAGACCTTTTTAAAAGCTTATTCGCTAAACGATTTTTCGCGTATGATTCCTCTATTTCTTGAAAGAGCATGAAGTGTGGAATCAAAGCAACTGTACCCGCACACGAAATATAAAAAAAAAGAGACGAACAATATGTTTCGTCTCTCACATCTATCTATATTAATCGTCGTCGTCATCATCTTCAAATCTTGGCATTCCAAATTGACCATCCTCGCCGAATTGTCCAGGCATTCCGCCGAACTGGCCGCCCTGAACAAACTGTCCCGGGATTCCGCCAAATTGACCGCCCTGAACAAACTGCCCTGGCATTCCGCCAAATTGACCCTGGCCAAACTGTCTCGGCATTCCGCCAAATTGGCCGCCTTGACCAAATTGTCCAGGCATTCCGCCGAACTGGCCGCCCTGACCGAATTGTCCAGGCATTCCGCCGAATTGACCGCCCTGACCAAATTGTCCCGGCATCCCTCCATAACCTTGCTGAGGTCCGCCGCAGCCGCAATCTTCTTTATCCATTGCAGGGCTTACTTGCGGAGGCATATTGTTCATCATCCCTTGATCCCAAGCACCTGCTACACCCTGCGGCATATTAGGACCGCCGCTGAACGCTCCTTGAACTTGAGGCGGAAATCCGAATCCCGGACCCGGCATCGGCGGAGACATCGGATAGCAGCCCGGCGGATATCCTCCTGGACCGCCAAATCCTGGACCTCCAAATCCCGGACCTCCGAATCCCGGACCCCCGAATCCCGGACCTCCAAAACCTGGGCTTCCGAATCCCGGGCCTCCAAACCCTTGCTGACCAAACGGCATTTGCATTTGCTGCTGTGGCATATATGCTCCCATTACGTCATCATCGTCATCATCATCATCAAATTGCATTTGCTGCGGCATTCCCATGCCAGCTCCCTGCTGAAACGGCATGCCATAGGGCTGCATTTGAGGACCCCCAAATCCTGGTCCGCCAAATCCTGGTCCGCCGAATCCCGGACCCCCGAATCCCGGCCCGCCAAACCCCGGTCCTGGCATTACGGGTGAAACTGGATAACAGTCATCCCCGCCCGGAAAGCCTGGACTTCCAGGTGCCTGATCCTGGGCTCCTGCGACTGCACCAGGATTCTGATACGGTGCACCGCCCTGGCCGCCAGGAAATCCTTGTGGACCCTGACCGCCCTGATAAGCCCCCATTACTCCTTGCTGCGGCATGTTCGGCTTATTTTCCATATCCTTTGCGGCCTCCTCTTTAGTAGCAGGTGAAACTGATTTTGGCTTTTCAGCCGGTTTTTGAACTGGTTTTTCGGCTGGTTTCATCATCTCAGGCAGAACATTTGACGGCTTTGGCGGAAGCTGCGGCTGCGGTGCCTGCGGCATCATGCCCATATTCAGCATGTAGTAGTTATTGATATCTAGCTCCGGATATGCTGGCTGTTTAATGTTCGGCACTGGAGGAACATATGGCACCGAGGGCTTTTCTTTTGGAACTTCCTTCGGTTTGGTATCTGTGACATCCATCACTTGTTTCGGTTTTTCTTTTGCAAAAGGATGCTCGGATTTCGGCATTTCCTTTTTTCCTGAAAAGTTAACCTTTGTTTCATTTTTAACAGGTACTCCGCCGCTTGGAACCTTTATTTTCATTCCAGGCATGATTAAGTCAGGGTTGCTTAGCTGAGAGTTCATCTTTTTCAGTTCTTCAAAATCTACCCCATATTTTTTGGCAATTTTCCAAAGCGTATCGCCTTTTTGAACAATGTGGATTTTCAACCTTTCCCCCTCCTATGCTTGAAACTTTATCGCATATGATTAGCAGGCAATTATGCCATTCTTCTTCATCACAACTTATGCTTAAGAAGACAAATATATGTTTCTCGGCCAATAAAAAAACTGACAAACTTAAGATGAAGGCAGCTATTGACTGCACTTAGTTCATCTTATTTTGTCAGTTCCATTTTATACGTGTTCAAGCATTCGCTCTAAAGCGAGAACGGCATGTTCAGCTGTTTCTGGATCAACTTTAATTTGATTGATGATTTTACCTTCATTTATTCCTTCAAGTGACCACAATAAATGCGGAAGATCGATTCTGTTCATCGTTAAACATGGACACATAAACGGATTCAGCGAAACAATTTCCTTATCAGGATGCCGGTCAATAATCCTTTTCACAAGATTCATTTCTGTTCCAATCGCCCATTTGCTTCCGGCAGGAGATGCTTCAATCGTGTCGATGATATATTTTGTTGAACCTGCCAGATCACTTGCAGCAACTACTTCCCTGCTGCATTCCGGATGTACGATGATTTTCATATCAGGCTTTTCAATGCGCAAATCTTCGATATTTTTCACCGTGAATTTTTCATGGACGGAACAATGTCCTTTCCATAAAATCACGATAACGTCCTCTGGATTCCCATCATACTCAAGTTCGTTTGTCAGCGGATTCCAAATCGCCATCTTATCAAGCGGAACGCCTAAGTTATAAGCCGTATTTCTGCCTAAGTGCTGATCCGGCAAAAATAGAATCCGCTGTTTTTGGTTAAGAGACCAGCGCAGCATTTTTTCTGCATTTGAGGAAGTGACTGTTGCTCCGCCATTTTTCCCGACAAAGGCTTTAATTGCTGCTGTTGAATTCACATAGGTCAATGGCAGAATGGTATCCCCATACATTTTCTGAAGCTTTGTCCATGCCCGCTCAGTCTGATCAATATCCGCCATGTCAGCCATTGAGCATCCCGCTCTCATATCAGGCAGCAAAACAGTTTGCCCTTCACTAGTCAGCATGTCTGCTGTTTCAGCCATAAAATGCACACCGCAAAAAACGATGTATTCTGCCTCTTTGTTTTCTGCAGCTGCCTGTGCAAGCTGCAGGGAATCCCCCGTAATATCTGCAAACTGAATAACCTCATCCTTTTGATAGTGATGACCGGGTATCAGCAGCCTGCGGCCAAACTTTTCTTTAATCTGTTTCACTCTTTCGATCATTTCCACTTCTGAGAGTTCTTTATAATGAGGAGGCATTTTTTCATTTGTTTCAAATTGAAGCATATCCAGTACATTCATTGTAAGTTCCTCCTTATTCTGCATTCATGCTTAAATCAAGGGATTTGGCGGAATGAGTCAGCATTCCAAGTGAAATATAGTCCACTCCGGTGCCGCCGTATTCAGCCAGGTTTTGAAGGGTAATACCCCCGGAAGCTTCTGTAATGATTGACGGAGGTGTCAGATCGGCAAACGCTTTTACTTCTTCAGGGCTCCGGTTATCAAACATAATGATGTCCGCCTTTGCTTCAATGGCTTCTAGGAGCTGTTCCTCAGATTCGATTTCAACTTCTACTTTTATCATATGTCCTGCATGCGCCCTGACTTGTTTTACAGCTTCAAAAATAGACCCGCTGCTTGCAATATGATTATCTTTAAGCATGATTCCGTCATACAAGCCAAATCTATGATTGTATCCGCCGCCGCACCGAACAGCATATTTTTCAATCATTCTCAGGCCTGGTGTCGTTTTCCGGGTATCAGTAATCTTCGTATGAGCAGAATTCAGGCCAATCACTGCCTGGTTTGTCAGAGTGGCAATTCCGCTCATTCTTTGAAGCAGGTTAAGGATGACTCGTTCTCCAGTAAGAAGGGAACCTATTGGACCTTCAATAACAGCTGCTTGTTCACCCTTATTTATTTGTTCTCCATCTTGTTTCAGAAGTTTAACCGATATATTGCGATCAAGAATTTCATATCCGATCCTGATTACATCCGCACCCGCAAAAGTCCCGTTTTCCTTGGCTGTAATCACAGCTTTTCCCCGCTGGGCTTTTGAAAAAATATACGAGCTTGTAGCGTCATGATCGCCGATATCTTCAATAAAGAAAGCTTCTAATTGTTTTTTTAGTTTAAGTAAATTCAATTTCCATCACCTCTGAATCATTCTTTAACTCTGTATCATATTTAGAAAGAAGAATTTGTTTTTTCAGCCATAGCCGGTCTTCTTTATAAGGATAATCTGTTCTAAAATGGCCGCCCCTGCTTTCTGTTCTTCTCAGTGCCGAAGCCACAATAAGCCAGCCTGCTGTCATCATATTCATTTTTTCATATTCTTCATTTGTGAAGTTATTCACATTGATATCCCAAAAAGAGATTGGCAATAAAAATTTTTCAAACCAGCATTTTGCACTAGAAAGTCCTTCTTCAGAACGCTCAATGGCAGCAAAGTTTGTCATCATCCACTTTATCTCTTCTTTGGAAGGGAAAATGATATCCTGCTTCGTGCCAGTTCTGGTTTTCGCCGACTCAGCAGCCTCTGCAAATGCATCTTGAGAAGAATTTAAGATATGCATGCCTAGACGGCTGCCAAAAACAAGGCCTTCAAGCAATGAATTACTTGCCAGTCTATTTGCACCGTGAACACCTGTGCATGCAGCTTCCCCAACCGCAAATAATCTGCTGACAGACGTTTTGCCATCTATATCTGTTTTGATGCCGCCCATAAGAAAATGCATCCCGGGGGCTACTGGAATCAAGCCTTCCTCCAGATTGACACCATGTTTTTTACACATGGCTGAAATCGTTGGAAAGCGGCTTTCAAATGCACTGATGGATGAGATGTTAAGGAACACGCGATGGCCTTTTTTCATCTGTGAAAAAATCGTTCTTGCTACGATGTCCCTTGGAGCAAGATCTTCAAACTCATGGATCCCTTCCATAACTCGAATTCCACACTCATTTTGAAGGAAGGCTCCTTCTCCTCTTACTGCCTCAGATATAAGCCCTACACATTCACCATTTATCAGAAGCATCGTCGGATGAAATTGAGTAAATTCCATATCTGTGAGGACAGCACCTGCTCGAAATGCCATTGCAAGTCCGTCACCTGATGTAACAAGTGAATTGGAAGTATGTTTGTACAGGCTGCCGCAGCCGCCCGTTGCGAGAATGGTATGTCCTGCAAAATACTGCTTAATGTCACCATGTGCATTCCGTGTAACTGCTCCTCTGCAAATTCCATCAATGATAATAAGGTCAAGCGCCATTTCATCTTCTATGATTTCTGTGTTTTCATTAAGCTGCGATAATAAAAATTGAATGACAGCTTTTCCTGTGGCATCTCCGCCTGCATGGAGAATTCTGCTGAATTTGTGTGCTCCTTCTTGACCAAGCAGTATATGACCATGTAAATCCCGGTCAAACTGAAATCCATCTTTTATAAGACCAAGAACTGCTTTTGCCCCTTGCTTTACAAGCAATTCAGCTGCAAAAGCATCATTGTGATGAGATCCTGCTATCATCGTATCTTCGTAATGATCCTTCCAGCTGTCATATTTGTCCACAGCTGCTGCAATGCCGCCTTGGGCAAGCATAGAATTGCTCTCGTATTTAGTTGATTTAGTAAGGATGGTGACTTTTCTTGAAGATTGAAGCTGATAGGCTGCAGATAGAGCTGCAATGCCGCTTCCGATAATGACTGCATCCGTTTGAGGCACAAAATAACCCCCTATTCTTTACAAGTGTCTTGACACCTATATTTACATAAAACTAAAATAATGACAAGAGATTTTTTTGAACCATGAAAGGAGACTCAAATTTGATCTATTTAGATTACGCGGCTGCAACACCCATCAGTGATGAAGCCCTCCATGTATTTGCCGAGGCATCAAAAAAGGCGTTCGCAAACAGCAATAGTCTGCATGATGAAGGAGATGCCGCCAGAACGTTATTAGAAGCTTGCCGCGGACAGATAGCAAACCTGATTGGCGGTCAAGCCTCTGGAGTTAGCTTCACAAGCGGAGGCAGTGAATCGAATGTTCTTGCCATTGAAACACTCTTAAAAAATTCTCCTGATCATAAAAATCATATAATTGCGTCTGCACTGGAACATTCTTCTAGCTATAATTATTTACAGACTCTTAAGCAAAAAGGCTTTGAGGTAACATTTTTATTGCCGGATAAACATGGTAAACTACCTGTAGAAGCAATAAGAGATGCCTTAACAGAACAAACCGCCGTTGTTTCCATTCAGCACGCAAATTCTGAAATAGGCTGCATCCAAAATCTAGAGAAAATCGGTTATTTTTTAAACGAAATGCCTGTTTATTTTCACAGTGATTGTGTTCAGTCGTTTGGAAAGATCCCCATTAAAGCGGATGCGTGGAAAGTGGATGCGATTTCTGTCTCAAGTCATAAGGTGTATGGACCAAAAGGAGTCGGCGGTCTCTATTTGAATCCGCGCAAACACCTTATACCTGCTGTTTCGGGCGGCACTCATGAAAATGGATTTAGAGCAGGCACGGTGAATGTACCGGGGATTGCAGCATTTACTTATGCTGCCGCGTCAGCTTGTTCTGTCATGCAATCAGAATTCAGCAGACTGGAATCGCTGAAGGAGAGATTATCAGCAAAGCTCAGCGACTATCACGAATATATCCATATTATCAATAAAGATCTGGATGATCAGCTCCCATCTATTATCGGCCTTGTGATTCGAGGGATCGAGGGACAATATATGCTCCTTGAAGCCAACCGGAGAGGAGTGGCCATTTCAACAGGCACAGCCTGCCAAATAGGCATGCAGACTCCCTCAAAGACGCTGATGGCTATCGGGTTGACCAGCGATGAAGCTCTGCAGTACATCCGGATTTCAACTGGTAAACATACGAAGGCCGAAGATCTTGATAAAATGGCTGATATCATAAAAAAAGCAATTAGCGAGAGGTATATGGAAAGAAGGGAAAGACTGCATGAACGAAGGTAAAATTCCTGGAACGAAAAGAAGAGAATTAATCCTGAATTGGCTGAAAGAAACGAAAGTTCCAATGAAAGGCAGCGACATGGCAAAGAGGACTAATGTCAGCAGGCAAGTCATTGTTCAGGACATTTCTTTGTTAAAAGCACAAAATGAACCGATCCTTGCAACGAGCCAAGGCTATGTTTATATGAAACAGGAAAATGAAGAACTGCCTGCCTTTAAGCGCATTATCGCAAGCAGCCACAAACCCGAAGCAACGGCTGAAGAACTGAATATCATTGTTGATTATGGGGTAACCGTGAAAGATGTGATTATTGAACATCCTGTATACGGAGAATTGACAGCTTCCATTATGGTAAGCAACCGCATGGAAGTCCGTGATTTCATTGAGAAAATTGAGGGTACAAAGGCAGCTTATTTATCCCAGCTCACTGAAGGATTGCACTTGCATACATTAGTAGCGGACCGCAGGGAAAAATTAGATGAAGTATGTGCTGCTTTGAAGACGGGGGGGTTTCTTGTTGACGAAGAAGATTAAACTAGGTAAAAACCGGCTTGCATTTTTGCAAGCCGGTTTATTTTTCAGATAGAATAAGCGCTGTATGTACCAAGATTCCGGACACTGCAGCCCAGAGCCTCAAGTTCTGCCATCGCACCCGGAATCAGGACATCGTCCATTTTCATATCAATGTCGATTATAAAAAAGTAGTTTCCAAGACCTGTTTTCATTGGCCTGGATTCGATTTTTGACAAATTCAGCTTTCTCCATGAAAAAGCAGAAAGGACTTGGTGAAGAGCACCCGACTGATCCGAAGGCAAGGTAATCATGAGAGTTGTCCTGTCTGTGATCTTATTCAATTTGGTCTTGATATATGTATGCTGGTTTGGGTGCAGCACAGCAAATCGGGTATGATTATGGGCATAATCATGGATATTCTTGCGGACAATTTTAAGATTATATTCTTCAGCTGCCAGTTCATTTGCGACAACCGCGATATTTTCTTCAGGATGCTCCTGAATGTATTTTGCAGCAGCACCTGTAGATGTCGCGTACTCATACTTCGCTTTAGGAAGCTGTTGATGAAGAAATTTATGACATTGGGCAATGGCATGGGAATGAGAGTATACTCTTTCTGCATCTTCCCAAGAATCTTCCCTTGATGGGTGAACCATCAAGTGCTGCTGAATCGGCGCCACAATTTCTCCAATGATAGAAAGCGGCTGTTCATGAACGAGGTAGTCGATTGTTAAGTTAACAGAACCCTCTAACGCATTTTCAAGCGGGACAACAGCTAAGTCAATTCTCCCCTCAGCTGCTGCATCCATGCATTGCGGGATGGTCAAAAATGGAACATGCCCGTCATGATCTTCGAAAAACTTTGTGACGGCAAGATGTGTAAATGTAGCTGCCGGTCCTAAATAACCAACTTTATATGACATAAGAAATCCTCTCCCCTAAGCTCCAGATCCTAATATCTCTACTTTCTCAACAAATTCAAGTCGCTTCAGCCTGGCCATGACGCTATTGATATCTTCTTTCATCCCATTTGTATTTAAAGACAGCGTTACATTTGCGCGTCCCTGCAGCGGAATCGTCTGATGGATTGTCAGGACATTGCAGCCTGCTGTGGCTACAACTGCGAGAAGCTGTGATAAAGTGCCTGATCTGTCTTCGAGATGAAAAAAGAGCGTGATAATGCGCTCGTTTACCATTGTATGGAATGGAAATACAGCATCACGGTATTTATAATAAGCGCTTCGGCTCATATCCACGCGCTGAACAGCCTCTGCAACAGAGTCTGCTTTTTTTCGTTCAATCAATTTTTTGACCTCAAGCGTTTTTCTCATCGCCTCAGGCAGAATGTCTTCCCGTACTAAAAAAAAGGTTTCTTCCTTCATGACCTGCTCCTTTTCTCTATCTGCCTGTGAAAAAAGAAGAGCGGATTAAGGCTCTTCTTCTTTAGGCTACTCAACAAATTCAAATTCAAATTCAAGCAATCGCACGATATCTCCGTCTTTTGCTCCTCTTTGACGAAGCGCTTCGTCGACTCCCATTCCGCGCAGCTGTCTTGAGAATCGTCTGATTGACTCTTCGCGCAGGAAGTTTGTCATTTTGAAGAGATACTCCACTTTCTCTCCAGATACGACAAATGTTCCGTCACTGTCACGGGTAATTTCAAATTCTGCTGCTTCTTTATCGAATTTATAAAGAACACGGTGATTGGAAAGATCCTCTTCCTCATAAAGCGGGAATTCCGGTGTCTTTTCAATTGTGTTCATGATTTCAAATAAAAGTTCGCGGACGCCCTCACGGGTAATAGCAGAAACAGGGAAGATCGGAAGGTCATCTTCAAGCTTTTCTTTAAAAGCAGCAAGGTTTTCTTCTGATTCCGGCATGTCCATTTTATTTGCAACGATAATTTGCGGTCTTTCTGTCAGACGCAAATTGTATTCTTTAAGCTCAGCATTGATAGTCAGATAATCTTCATAAGGATCACGGCCCTCGCCGCTTGACATATCAATCACATGAACGATGACTCGGGTTCTCTCAATGTGGCGCAGGAATTGATGGCCAAGTCCCACTCCTTCATGTGCACCTTCAATTAATCCAGGCAAATCCGCCATAACGAAGCTCCTGCCATCTCCTGTTTCAACTACACCCAGGTTCGGCACAAGCGTTGTAAAATGGTATTCGGCAATTTTCGGTTTTGCAGAGCTTACCACAGAAAGCAGCGTTGATTTTCCAACACTCGGGAAACCGACTAAACCAACATCTGCAAGAAGCTTAAGCTCCATAATGATGTTCCGTTCCTGTCCGGGCTCTCCATTTTCAGAAAGCTCAGGAGCAGGATTGGCAGGTGTGGCAAAACGGCTGTTTCCGCGTCCTCCGCGTCCGCCTTTTGCAATAACAGCCTGCTGTCCGTGCTCAGTCAGGTCAGCAATAACCGTCCTTGTTTCTTCTTCCATAACGACTGTTCCCGGCGGAACTTTAACAATCATCGGCGTTGCATTTCTGCCATGCTGATTTTTCGACATGCCGTGCTGTCCGCGGTCTGCTTTGAAATGACGCTGATAGCGGAAATCCATTAATGTGCGCAGGCCCTCTTCCACTTCAAAAATAACGTCAGCGCCTTTACCGCCGTCGCCTCCTGCAGGTCCGCCCTTAGGAACATATTTCTCGCGGCGGAACGCAACAAGCCCGTTTCCTCCGTCGCCGCCTTTTACATATATTTTCACCTGATCTATAAACATGGTAATCCTCCGCTCCAAGCCAATTATACGACTGCAACCGTAATGGTCAATTCGTCCGGGGAAAGCTCATAATGCTTTACAGACACCTGATTCTCTTCATTTGATTTCAGCCAATTTAATAACAGTGCTTTCTCTGTTATTATGCCATTAAAATCAAAAAAGAATCGAACTTGTCCCTGATTGGCTTCTGTTTCTATTGTGATGCTTAAGTGATTCTCATTGCACTTGTCAACGGAATCGTCTAGAATCTGAAAGAATTGCCCGCACCATGCAGCAACCTTCACATCGTATTCCGATAAGTCATAAATGGAACCAAGGACTTCATACTCCAGAGAATAGTGATGCCTTTTCCAATTGAACGTCATTAAGAGGCTTGCAAATGAAAGCATTTTTAAATTGCAGAGCTTTGATTCGCTTTGTGCTTCGATGACGATTTCTTCAATAATCTGCTGTACGCGATCGTGTCTATTTAATGATAAGTTTCCTTTGATTAATTGCAGTTTATTCATCCAATCGTGACGTGAATGACTTAACACGTCAACAATATTCCACTCTTCATTTGTTTTTTTCATGTCGGCACTCCTACTCCCTTTTTCTCTATTCTTTTCTCTAGGAGCTTTAAGACTTGGAAACTGAATGTCGTACTAAATTATAACAAACTATCCGGGGGAAAATAAGTGCAATTTGAAAAAAGCAAGAGGAAATCAATGGTATGGGGAGGTTTTCTTTCTAAAAGTGACTGTTTTCTTAAGATTTCTGTTTTGTATTCATCATTCCGCTACCAGGTGATTTTACACTTGGAGCTCAAGACAGAAATAAAAAAAAAGAAAAACTCTAACCAGAGGCTAGAGTTTTCCTAAAAGAAATTATGCTTCTTGTGCTACAGGATATACGCTAACTTTTTTACGGTCACGTCCGAAACGCTCGAAACGTACAACTCCGTCCACTTTCGCGAAAAGAGTGTCGTCACCGCCGCGGCCAACGTTTTCACCTGGGTAAATTTTCGTTCCGCGTTGACGGAAAAGGATAGAACCACCGCTTACGAATTCGCCATCCGCACTTTTAGCGCCAAGACGCTTAGAGATTGAATCACGACCGTTCTTAGTAGAACCTACTCCTTTTTTAGAAGCGAAGAACTGAAGATCTAAACTTAAAAACATTCTAGTCCACCTCCTGCTGATTGTTATTTATCGTAATTTTTATGAAATGTCCATAGTTCAATTCAATTGACTGCAGCGATACGAGCATGCCTTCAAGCAGAAGCTGAGCCTGTTCGCCCGCTTTTTGCTCTAGATCATGAGGCAGCTGAAACGAAAGAAATCCTCCGTCTCCTCCCTGTTCAACAATCGGCGTTATGCCTGTTAACTTATGTATCGCATTAACAGCGCCAAATGTGACGGCAGATGCTCCGGCACAGACAATATCCTTTCCATGTACATCGAAATCGGCATGTCCAGATAATGTAAAGGATTCAATTAATCCGCTGCTTGAGCGGTTAATGACTGCTTTGATCATCTTAAATGGCCTTAAGCGTTGATTGCGTCAATAACAAGTTTCGTGTATGGTTGACGATGACCTTGTTTTTTGCGGTAGTTTTTCTTAGCTTTGTATTTGAATACAGTGATCTTTTTAGCGCGGCCTTGTTTTTCAACTTTCGCTGTAACAGTCGCTCCATCAACGATCGGGCTACCAACTTTCACGTCATCTCCGCCAATGAATAAAACTCTGTCAAAAGTAACAGTGTCGCCTTGTTCACCAGCAAGCTTTTCAACGTAGATCGCTTGACCAGCTTCTACCTTGATTTGTTTTCCACCAGTTTCAATAATTGCGTACATTCCTATGCACCTCCTAATTAGACTCAGACTCGCCAGCAGACAGGTGATCCGGAGCAATCCGAAAAACTTTATACCTGCATCTGTGCGGTTGTAGCACGGGTGCTACAATCAATAACATAACAATACTATCAAAATAGGCTCCTGTATGTCAATTATATTTTATCTTTATTTTTCAAAAGCCGCAGAATCATTTCACGATTTCCCAGCTGCACAATTTTATACTGATCGGTCCATTCTTTCTTTTCCGTCAAAAAGATCTCAAAGTGCAGCGCCTTTTCAAGTCGTTTAAGATGTTCATCCTTTATCCCTCTTAATACTTCAGCAGCATGGATAGGCAGTTCAATTAAGGCAGCCTCATGCTCCATGTACTGCAGCTCCCACAGTTCACGCTCAATTTTAAAAGCGATTGTTTCAGGAGAGAGCACTTGCCCTGTGCCCGTGCAGACCGGGCAAGGATCCGTGAGGAGAGATGGAAGATCAGGACGCACTCGTTTACGGGTCATTTGAAAAATATTCATTTGAGTAAAACCAAGCATTTGTGTTTGAACTCTGTCCTGCTTCGCTTCCCTCTGCATTTCGCGCAAAATCGCCTGCCTGTCCTCCTGCCTGGGCATATCAATGAAATCAATGATGATCATTCCGCTTAAGTTGCGGAGCCTGATCTGTCTTGCCGCTTCTCTTGCCGCTTCTAAATTCGTCTTCATTACCGTATCCTGCAGAGAAGATTTGCCTGAGAATTTCCCTGTATTTACATCAATAGCGGTTAATGCTTCTGTCTGATCGATCACAAGATAGGCTCCATTTTTCAGCCAAACCATCCGTTTAAGCGCTTTTTCTATTTCCTGTTCAATCTTGTATGCGTCAAAAACAGGCTGCTTTGATTGGTGAAACACAACTTCCAGGGTCTCATACCTGCTTTTTAATTCCAGGGCAAGATCACTGTCATCGCTTACGATCTGGTGCAGCGTATCCGGATCAATTTCCCGCAGGATTCTGTCAAAGAACGGCGTTCCTTCAGTTAAAAGAGCAGGAGCCTTCGGATTTCCATGCAGCAGAGCCTCATATTTTTTCTTCAAATATCGATATTCGTTATGTAAAGTTTCTTCTGCTTGTCCGCTTGCTGCAGTCCGGAAAACAAGTCCTTCATTCTCTTCGCAAAAATGAGTTCCAATGGACCTGAGCCGCTCCCTTTCAGATGGCTCCTCTATTTTTTTTGAAACAGCCGTATAGCCAGAAGTCGGCATATATACAAGATATTGTCCTCCAAATTCAAGGTTTCCGGTCAGTTTTGGCCCTTTATGTTCAGTTGCTTCTTTTGCCACTTGAACCAAAAGCTGCTGTCCTTCATTCAGCTTGGCTGATTTCAAATCAGGGGGAAGATCATTAACTGAAAGGTATCCGTTCTTTTCTAAGCCGATATCGACGAAAGCAGCCTGCATGCCTTTAAGAACATTTAAAACACGGCCCGCATATATGCTGCCGGCCGTTTCCTTTATATGATGGATGTGAATTTCCTGAACTAGATTTTCTTCAATCAGTGCACAGCGATTTTGACTGCCTTTTGCATTTAGAACTAACTTACGCAAGGATCATCCTCTTTTCTGTAGATGTCTTTCTCATATTTACTCATTTTATCAGCCCTGCGTCAATAATCATAATTCAGCTCGCCGACAGTTGATTGTGTCCGCTTATCAGCAAAAAAGGCATGAAGAAGCTCATTTTCATCGAGCTCAAACAGCTTCTTTCCATTTCGTTCAACAATAATCGGATGCTTGCACCCCCGTCTGAATTTCAGCAGCGTTTGATAGATGGGCTCCCCTTCATCTACAATGATCGGCTCTAATACTCCAGGGTCCTGCTGGTTCCCGTAATATCTCTCGAGCAAAAATCTCATGCTCACAAAACTGCGGTGTTTATATTCCATATATAAAGAATAAATAAGGAAACCTGCTATCACCCAAACGTTAAGCTGCTGGGGGTAAAAAATCAGGAAAAACAGAAGATACAAGGCTAAGGAGCCAGCTGAAACCATAAGCATCGTTCGATGAGCATTCTGATAAGACCGCTTCATTGATACGAGCAAAAACAGCAATTTCCCTCCGTCAAGGGGCCAAATCGGCAATAAGTTGAACAGAAGAATCATGACATTGTAAAAGGTAAATAGCTGATAGGTTTCATAACTAAGAAATCCTGCCGTTTGCAATAGAAAAGCTGCTCCCTGAAGCGGAAGATGCTGCAGAGGTCCTGCGGCAATTGTCAGAAGCTCTTCCTTCAAAGGCCTGTTCCCGTGCTCCTCAACTTCTGCCACACCTCCAAATGGAAGCAGAACAATTGATTTCAGTCTCCAGTTGAAATGTCTGGCTGTCATCGCATGTCCAAGTTCATGTATGAGAATAATGGACAGCAAAATCAGCAGGGACTGAAAGTGAGCCGTCATAATCGAAATCCCCATGATTACCCATAGAATAGGGTGAATATGAATATGCAGAAAAACAGATAAATATTTAGTCAAAGGATATCACCTGAATCGGGTCGATAAATTGATCACCCTTTTTTATAGCGAAATAATATGTCCCTTTTTGGTCTTCTGACGCTTTGATTTTGCCGATTTCTTTTCCGCTTTCCACAAAATCATACAGGGAAACATTCACTTCCTCCAGATTGCCGTACCAGCTCTCGGTTGAATCTGCATGCTGAACGACAACCGTCAAACCAGAGTCTTCTTTATTAGCAATTTCAATAACAACCCCTTCATTCATTGCCTCTACAAGGTTGCTGCTCGTTTCTACCATCACACCCTGGCCATTATCTTCAAATGTCTCAAGCACTTTTCCTGAAGCAGGGGCTGTGAATTCTGCATCTTCAGACTTTGGTGCCTGATCAGAAGTTTTAATCAGGGCAAGCGGGTCGCCAAACTGATCACCGTACCACTTTGAAATCATCGCAAACTGAAATTCCTCTTCAAAGGTACTTGAGACCACACTCTGAACTTTTTCAAATGGAGGCGAATCATTCTTAAAAACGATGGCAGACGCGAGAACTAAACAAGCTCCAATCAACAGTTTAAACATAAAGACATCCGGTTTAAATAATGGGTGGGAGCCGCCTCCGCCTCTTTCAGGATCATACGTGTGAAAAGCGGAGCCTCCATATTTTTCTTCATCATCTGTGTATGTTAGGTCGGGCAGCTGTTTTTGAGGTTTTACCCTCTCAGCTCCTAAATTGCGGTCCCGTTTTCTTTTTGCCATTCTCCTGCGCAAATCATCCGCTCGATTCCCCATTGAAACACCCATCCCCTCGAATCACATTTACTCAATTTTATGCCTTGTCCGTATGGAATATGACAAGCCTGGGATGGTCATCCACGAGTTTTTGAAATGCATCAGCAGTATAATTCATATAAAAAAAGCAATCTCCTAAAATCAGAGATTGCTTTTAATAAAAAGAAAGATAAAATTTTGCTCTCTTAATCTTGAATCCTTATACTCTAACGCCGAAAAAGCGTTTTATTTTTGTAAAGACTCCTGGATTTGCATCTTCTAATGATTGCAGCGGAATCGATTCTCCAAGAATCCGTCGGGCGATGTTCCGGTATGCAATAGAAGCGCGGTTGTTTGAATCCATAGCGATCGGTTCACCATTATTTGAAGCCTTAATGACATCATCATCGTCCGCTACAATTCCGATTAAATCGATCGAAAGATGCGTTACAATCTCATCCACATCAAGCATGTCCCCATTTTTCATTAAATGGTTGCGGATTCGGTTGATGACAAGCTTCGGCGGTTCAATGCCCTCTTCTTTCTCAAGCAAACCGATAATGCGGTCTGCATCACGCACTGCTGATATTTCAGGAGTAGTCACAACGATTGCCTTGTCAGCACCTGCAACAGCGTTTTTAAACCCCTGCTCGATGCCTGCCGGACAATCAATGACAATATAGTCATAGTCTTGCTTAAGCTCATCTACAAGCTTCTTCATCTGTTCAGGATTTACAGCCGATTTATCACTCGTCTGCGCAGCAGGAAGCAAATAGAGCCTGTCTTCAAAGCGTTTATCTTTTACAAGCGCCTGATGAATTTTACAGCGGCCATCCACAACATCCACTAAATCGTAAATGATGCGGTTCTCAAGCCCCATCACAACATCGAGGTTTCGCAGGCCGATGTCTGTATCTATGAGACATACACGTTTTCCTAAAATCGCTAAAGATGTTCCTAAATTAGCAGAAGTCGTTGTTTTGCCAACTCCGCCTTTGCCAGAGGTAATAACGATAGCCTCACCCACGGTCAAATTCCTCCTTCAAACCTTGTCAAGTTAGGTCGTAAATGAGTCAACTGCTGCAGTCGATCAATGATGATTGTTTCACTTTCATCTATGTAAGCACATTCCATCTCGTGCTTTTCTGACTGAATATAATCAGGGGCACGGTTTACGATGTCACAAATTCTGATTTGCGACGGTTTCATCACCGAAGCGGCGATGACAGCCGATTTGTTTCCATTATATCCAGCATGTGCAATGCCTCTAATCGTTCCCATGATAAAAATGTTTCCGCGTGCAATAACAGTGCCGCCCGGGTTAACATCTCCGATCAGGAGCAAATCGCCTTCAACTTTAAGAACCTGTCCGGATCGAATCATTTTAGCAACCGTGACCACCTCTGCTTCTTTTTTCATTTGCAGGGCATGATCTTTTGTCACAACATTGCTTTCGAACGTTTCAACAACCAGATTCCGCTTTTTTTGTATAACAGCTTCAATTTGATCCTGCTGTTTTTTATGAAGCAGACGGTTACCCGCTTTAACGCTAACGGTGATATATGGCCCGTCTTCATGAATGTATTGCTTTAAAGATAACATTTGCTCAAGTTCATTCAGCAGTTCTTCAAAAGAACATGAATCATCGAGATGCAGCGTTAGTCCATCTTTTGTACCTTTTATTGTGACAAATTGCTGTTTCTGAGCCTTCATGACGTTCACCTCAACGACTATACTATTTCGACAGATAGATGCAATCTTCCTCTTTTTTTTATAAGAGAATTTTGATTATTCGGCTGATGATCCAACATGTCTGCCGCAGCGATAGCCGTTTTCCAGAATGTGATTCATCAATAATCGCTAGTCATCCAGATAATCACTTTTGATTCTCGATATAAAGCGGCTCATTGGATAAATCAGGACAACAGCCCCGACCGAATTTGCAGCCAATGTAGGCAAAAGCCTGAGATTAGTAAAATCATAGAATGACAAATTGGAGTAGCCGATCAGCATTTGAATGCCATATGAGTAAAATTCCAAAAGTGTAACAGCAAGCAAAGACAAGAAAAGCACAACGAGCATATTTCCCTGCAGTGCTTTTAAAGCTTTTGAAATTAAGTAAGCGAATAACGGATAGGCAAATAAGTAAATACCAAGTATTTCTGTATACACAATATCATGCAGGAGTCCAAAAACCAGTCCGTAAATCAGCCCTAATTTTTGACTGTGATAAGCTGTGATAAAAACGATTGAGAGCATAACAAAGCGCGGAATGATGACCTGGTCCTCATTTGTAAATGGAAGCTCAATCAGGTCAACAAATGTGCTTTCGGAAATAAAAATAAATAAGATCAAAAGAGGAAGGAGAATGCGGTTCATTATTCTTCCTCCTCCTCTGGATCCATATTATCGATATCAATCGTTTCTTTCACTCGATCTGTAACAAAAACACGGTCAATATCATAAAGATCAGCTTCAGGCTTAATGTAGGCCATTTGCGAGAGTCCGTATGAATCAGGCTCTACTTCCAGAACTTCCCCAATGACAAGGCCTTCGGGAAAGATTCCGCTGCTTCCGGAGGTGACCACCTTCTGCCCTTTTTCGATCTTGACATCAGATTCAATTTTTTTTAGGAGCAGCGCTTTTTTCTTCTCATCATATCCTTCGATCAATCCGAAAATATTTGGCTGCCCTTCTTTGCCCTGTATTTCAGCTGCAATCCGGTTTTTACGGTCCGGAGAGCTTAATAGCTGAACGGTAGAATTGAATTTGGACGTATTTTTTATTTTTCCGATTAATCCTTTATCCGTAATAACGGCCATGTCCTTTTGGATGCCGTGCTGTGATCCCTTATCAATCGTAATCAAGTCAAACCAGCGGCCAGGATCCGGATTTCTTGCAATTAGAGTGGCTACGATTGGATTATATTTCCGAAGCGATTCTTCTGCACCGATTTCAGCCCGGAGCTTTTCGTTATCCCGTTTCAGCTCTTGAAGCTCGGTCTCTATTTTCATATGCTCGTCAATTTTGCTTTTAAGCAATTTATTTTCTTCATATGTATTTTTCAAATCGCCGACATTCTCAAAGAAGCCCGCTACATATTGTGCGGGCTTATGAAAAACAGTTTGGAATAGTCCTGTTGAATCTTTTACAAATTGTTCCGGCCATGTTAGCTGTCTGTCTTCTTTTAAAGAATACCCAATCAATGCCACTAAAAAGATGATACTGACCAGCAACAAGATAAGACGTTTATTCAAGAAAAACTGTGGCATGTGACTTTTACACCCTCTTAATGTTTATTTCACAATTAGCGGCTGTCTCTTGCTTTTGTTTTGAACAAATGAATATGCTCAAGAGCTTTCCCTGTACCGATTGCAACACAATCAAGCGGGTTTTCTGCAATTAAAACAGGCATATTTGTTTCTTCGCTGATCACTTTATCGATGTTGCGAAGCAAAGCTCCGCCTCCAGTAAGAACAATGCCGCGGTCCATAATATCCGCCGCAAGCTCAGGCGGTGTTTTTTCAAGTGTATTTTTTACAGAATCAACAATCGAATTGACCGTATCACGCAAAGCTTCTGCAATTTCTTTAGCGGTAATTTCAATTGTTTTTGGAAGTCCTGTCAGCAGATCGCGGCCGCGAATGTCCATATTATCGACACCTTCAGCAGACCCTGCAGAACCAATTTCCATTTTAATAGATTCTGAAGTACGGTCGCCGATCATTAAGTTATATGTTTTGCGGATATAGTTGACAATAGCATCGTCCATTTCGTCACCGGCAACGCGGATAGACTGTGACGTAACGATTCCTCCAAGAGAAATAATCGCCACTTCTGTCGTGCCTCCGCCAATATCAACAACCATGCTTCCAGTCGGTTCCCAAACAGGAAGATTCGCACCGATTGCAGCTGCAAACGGCTCTTCAATCGTATAAGCATCACGTGCGCCTGCTTGTCTTGTCGCATCAATAACTGCTCGCTCTTCTACTGCTGTAATGCCGGAAGGAACACAGACCATAACATAAGGCTTGCTTGCGAAAACACCTTTACCTTTTGTTGCTTGTTTTATGTAATACTTCATCATTGATGCGGTTGTTTCATAATCGGCAATGACGCCGTCTTTCATCGGACGGAGCGCCACAACATTTCCCGGTGTGCGTCCAATCATATTTTTTGCGTCGTTTCCTACTGCTACGATGGACTTAGTGTCTGTCTGCATCGCTACTACAGAAGGCTCACGAACCACAATTCCTTTTCCTTTAACGAAAACAAGGGTATTTGCTGTACCCAAATCTATACCAAGGTCTCTTGTCCCAATTCCAAACATCAGATGTATCTCCCTTTCTAAAAACCGAATTACTTTCTACTATTTATTTTCACATGGTCATATGAGAACTAAAAAAACTCATAAACATTATTATAGCGTAATTACGCAAAAATAAAAGTGTTACAAATATCCTTTTTCTTTTAAACTCACATATTTTTGTTCACCGATAATAAGATGGTCCAAAAGCTCTATCCCTAACATTTTACCACACTCTGTTAACCTTTTTGTGACTTCGATGTCTTCGCGGCTTGGAGTAGGGTCTCCCGAGGGGTGATTATGGATGCAGATAATCGAAGCTGCCGAGCGTTTCAGAGCTTCTTTATACACTTCGCGGGGATGGACAATCGAGGCATTCAGGCTGCCGATAAAAACCGTTTGTTTGTGAAGCACTTGGTTTTTCGTATTTAAATAGAGGCAAACGAAATGCTCCTGTGATAAAAACCGCATTTCTTCCATTACATAATTGGCACCATCTTGAGGAGACTTGATGACATATCTGTCTTCATAAGTGAGGCGGTTGATTCTTCTGCCCAATTCAAGAGCTGCGAGAATCTGCACGGCCTTCGCTTCCCCTATTCCAGAGATGCTTGTCAGTTCCCCAACCGATGCTTCTTTAAGATACCTTAAACCCTCAAAGTGAGTGAGGAGTCTGTTTGAAAGCTGCAGAACAGATTCCTTTTTTGAACCTGTTCTAAGCAAAATAGCAAGCAGCTCGTGATTTGCAAGACTTTCAGGACCGTCGTTGATCAATCGTTCACGCGGCCTGTCTTCTTCAGGGAAATCATGGATTTTTAAAGCTTCCAATCGTCGTCTCCTCCTATTTCCCTCTCTGCTTCATCCTTTACTTAAGCGAAAATCCTGCTTTCTTCAGCTCTTTGACCGTGCGTGCGACAGGCAATCCCACAACAGAAAAATAGTCACCTTTTATTTCTTTTACAAAGAGGGAACCGAGCTCTTGAATTCCATAGGATCCCGCTTTATCCATCGGCTCCTCTGTTTCGATGTAATCTTCAATCTCTTCATCTGTAATCGTCCAGAAAGTAACATCTGTCTGTTCATAAAACAGGATTTTTTCGTTTTCAAAAAGAATGGCAACTCCCGTTAAAACCTGGTGAGTATTGCCTGATAATTTAGTCAGCATCCGCTTTGCTTCTTCAGTATTGGCCGGCTTCCCTAAAACTTCTCCATCATATACAACAATGGTATCTGCTCCAAGAACAAATGATTCATTAAAACGGTCTGCAACGGCTGCAGCTTTTTGCTCTGCAAGCGACATCACAACCTCAGAAGGCGGAAGCTTCGGATCCACAACTTCTTCTACATCACTGATTACAACTGTAAAAGGCACACGAACATTCTCAAGCAGTTCTTTTCTGCGCGGAGAACCTGATGCCAAAATAAGGTGCTGCTCCATCCTTCAACATCCTTTCATTCGGTTTAAAAGGGAGATACACTCGTATCGTAGCAAACACTGAAGGGATACACAAATAGGAAAAATCCGATTTTGCAGAATAAATGGGCAAGCGCGAAAGCCCGCTTGTTTTTATTTATAGGGGAGGTTATCCATGGGAATCTTACCCTCCCATATCGTTATTCGGTTTCGCGGGGTAGGATTCAACTTGCCAGTGAAGGATTACACATATAAATTCTGATACAAGATCAAAAGCGCAAGCACCTTGGTCAGATCACAGCAAAGCCCTGGTCCCGACTTTTTGGGCGGATTCATTTTGCAATGATCTAGGCGCTTACGCTTGCCGCAGATAACATTATTTACTTCACCGCAACTTTCGCAAAACAATAAAAAAAGATTGCCCTAAAAATTAGGACAATCCTCATTTTAAAGTCAGCAAGAGATCCATAAGCTTCTGCTGGGCGGCCCACCCTGTTTTATCGGTTACATCTTCTTTTAGAAGCTTGGAAACATCAGTCAGCTCTTTTTTGACAGCTGCAAGATTTTCATCTTTCGGTTTGAGCTTGTTCAGTTCTGCCGCAATCGCATCAGCTTCAGACTCAATTCCATCTGTCTGACCTGCAGCAGCAGAGGAAGATAAAGTTACTAACGATTTAAAATGATTGATAAGGGCACTTGCATCTTCACTTGTTTTCATTGAAAAAACAGCACTTTTCCCGCTCCATGGTTCAATGGCGCTCGTTTTGTACACATTGCTTAACCCATCTGTTTCCTGTTTGGCATTTCCGACGCCGCCATACACAAAGTATGATCCCTCTTCTTCAACGGCTATTGCAGGGAACCCTTTGCTTTTTAGCTCAGAAGCTGTAGTTTTTGCCCCGTCCTCCGTTGAAAACTTTCCGATTTGAGCGAAGAACAGCTGAAAATCAGCTGAAGCTTCCCCTGAACCTGCCGCGCCATCCTTAGAATCCGGTTGGGAGGATGCTTGCTCTGTCTCAGCGCCAGCCTGCTGCAGGGCTGCCGGCAAATCCTCATTTGAAATAAAATTCAGTGCAACAAATCCAAAGCTCACTCCGAGCACGATTGCAAGAATGATGGTAACCGCATATTGTTTAAATGGATAGGTGCTGAGCGAATTCTTTCTGCCTATGCCGAAGTATGGGGACACTTTCCCCTTTGACGATGATTTTTTAGCAGTAACTACTTTTGGATCATCCTGAAATACTTCACCGTCATCCTCAGGCAAAACCCAAGAAAATTCATCCTCTTTCTCTGCACCAGAAGCGGCAACTTCTTTCTCAGCCAGCACTTTCTCATCCCAGCTCAGAACAGGAAAATCCAGAGATGCCTCATCATGTTCGGTTTCTTCCGGTTTCTTTTTCGGCTGCTTCACGCTCTTCAGTTTGCGTTCTTCCCCATTAATCTTGATCTTAATTGCATTAGCCTGCTGCTTGTCCAATTCAACACCGCCTATCTGAAACGATTCTCGTATCTGAATTCCATGCTAGCATATGAAAATAAAAAAAGAACAAGACATTTGTCGTCTTGTTCAGAAAGGTTTTCGTCAAATAAACACTCTATTCGCCATCTTTTTCCTTTACGAGGGAAGTATTCAGGGGATTGAGCTTGCCTTCAGGCTCCGGGGCTGCTACCTTCGGGGTTTCACCCTCAAGGTCCGGAAGGTTGTCCATGTAAAAAGCAGAGACTTGCAGAGTATATTTCAGCGGCTCAGCCTCTTGATCGAGTGACGTAAGTTCTTTTACCCCATTAAAAGTCAGCAGATCCACTTTCGAAACACGCTGCTGATTTTCAAGCTCAGCAATAAACGCCTCCATATCAAAATAGTGGCTTGACGTCACTTCAAGGGAAATGAGAATTCGCTTTAGCCCCTCAGGTGCTGCAGGCAGCTCAGCCGTCCCCTGCGCATTTACAGGCTGTGCAGACGCTGCGTCCGCTGATTCTGACGGCACCTCTGAATTTCCAGATTGATCTGCCGGAGCCTCTGGACTTTCAGCTTCCGCTTGTGCCGGTGGCGGAAGCAATGCATCTTCGCTTTCTGCAAACGTCATGCTTTCAATTTTACTGTTTGAAACAGTCTCCGCCTTTTCAAGATCGAGCACAAGCTGTTCCACCATCGGGGAAACCGGGACTTTTCGCTGTAATTCTACAGAATGAACAGGCGCCTTCGTTTCTGTCGAAGGATTTTCAGCTAAAGTTCCGATTTGGCTCTGATACATATCTTTTGAAGTCTGCAGCGTGCTGATTTCTTCCTTAACAGGCTTTATAAAGAGATGGTAAGCACCAAAATAAAGCAACCCGAGAGTGACGACTGCTGCAAGCAGAACAATGAGATGTTTTTTATGAAGATGAATCGTCATCAGCTGCTTCCCCGCTCTCTGCTTGTAAATAATCCGGATTCAATTTAAGCATATACTGTGCTTCTGACCGTGGAAGCTCATTGGATTCTTCTTCCGGCGTCTCTGTTCCCTCTTCTTTAACAGCGGCAATACTGATTAGTTCGGCACTAGTGAAAAAAGAAGATTCTTTTAATCTCGCAAGATAGTACGCAGCCTCGCGGTTTGTATCAAATTGAACGGAAAGCGTCAGCTCTCCTGCATCATTGTAAGAGAAGGTTTTAAAGAAGCCCCGTTCAGGAAGCTTGCCTGCAAGCTCTTTTACAGCCGGAACAGAATCGAGCGACACACCGTCTGCATACTCAACAGCACTTTGAAGAGCGGAAACAGAAGAGCTGGAACTGCTTTCTGTTCCTTTCTCAGCCGCGAGCCGCTCATACTCTGATTCAAGTGCCGCAACCCGCATTTTCACTTCTGCTTTTTCTCCATTGGCAGAAGTAAATTGAATGATAAAAAGCCCCGCAAAGACGACTGCGATAAAAGCAAGCAGAATATAGAGAGTGGCATTGGCCACATTCCTGGGATCTTTTTTCGGCAGTAAATTAATATCAGCCAGCATTTAACGCACCTCTTTTAATGCCAGACCGGCAGTCAGATAAAACGAAGCAGGCAGCGGAGATTTATTCGAAATTTCAGCTTGCGCATTCTTTAATGAATCAACAGGATAGTCATATCGTTCAATCAGAAGCCGCTCTGCTTCCTGGAGCAGCGGGTGATCACCCGTCAGGATAAAGGATGAAACTTCATCATTTCCCTGATTCAGTGAAAATCTGTAAAAATTGAGGACATGGTCGATTTCCTTTATGATTTCATTCACTTGGAGTCTGAAGTCATCTTGTGTTATGCTCCCGCTCATTTTGTCAGATTCACGGATACTCTTCTCTACCTCTAGGTTGCGCATAAACACAGGCTGCTCATGCTGAAAAATGCTGAGGTTTACGCCTGACAGATCATACTGAATGAGCATGACAGAGGACGCATGATCCACTTTTGTCTTTTGATTCAAATAAAAACGGTACTGGCAAAGGGGAGAGATATCGGCAGCATCCGGTTTCAGGCCTGCACTTTCAAACAGGTCGGAATAGCTTCTCACAAGCTCTTCGCTCGAAGCAAACAGCAGCAGGTGAAGCTCTTTTTCCGTTCTACCAGTCACGATAAAATCAAAAACAGCCTCATCAAAAGGCAGATGAATCGACGAACCGATTTCAATATAGAGATGCCCGCGAATCTCATCGTCTATTAAATCGCCGGGGACAGTCACCTTCCGGATCACTACATGGGAATCAGGAACCGTAAACCTGATTTTCCTGCCTTTAATGCCCCATTCCCTCACACACTCATCCAGTATGAGTGAAAGGGTGTCAAAATCCTGGATGACCCCTCCGCGGACAAGTCCTTCTGGAAGCAGGCGCTCTTCGCACATCCCCATAATCAATGGTTCTGCCTGCTTCAATTCCGCATAGCGGATGGCATCATCTTTAATCGTAAAATTTCCTGTCTTTTTGCTGAAACGAAATCCCGAAAGCCTCAATATGCTCCCTCCTTTCCTAATAACCGATCAAACGGATATACCAGTCTATTAATTGTTCCCCGAAAAAGTAGGCTGCAAGAGTCCCCGCCATAATGAAAGGACCGAACGGCATCGGTTCCTTCCGCTTTGCTTTGCCAAGAAGCATCGCAATCCCTCCGGCAATCGAACCCGCCAGGCACGAAAGGAAGAAGGCCAAAAGAACAAGTTTCCATCCAAGCACAATGCCAAGAACGGCAAAAAGCTTGATATCGCCGCCGCCCATGCCTTTGCCCCTTGTCACGAAAGCAATCGCATAAAGCAGCGAAAACCCGGCTGCAGCGCCTGCAAGCGGATCCCACCAAGGCGAAAGCGGAATCAAGATTCTTTCAAGAGCCAAAAGCCCGCCGAAAAACAGCAGCACTTTATCAGGAATCACCATGTATTTCACATCAGACACAAAAATAATCATAAACAGCGAAATCAGCGTCAGGGCAACAGCCAGTTCACCTGTCCACCCCAAAAGCAAAGCCGCCGCTGCAAAAAGCAGCGCCGTCATCGCCTCCACAAACGGATACAGCGGAGAAATGGAGGCTTTGCACTTTTTGCACTTACCGCCCTGTAAAACATAAGAAACAACAGGAATAAGCTCGCCTGCTGTTAATGTATGTCCGCACCCCGGACACGCGGAACGGGGTGCGACTATGGATTGTTTCATTGGAACGCGGAGGCCGACTACGTTGTAGAAAGAGCCTAGTAGGAGGCCGTTGGTAATTACATATATTAATAAAAACATTTTATCAATTTAGATTAGCTTTGATTTCTGCTTCAGTGGCACCATCTGTATCAGTAAAAGCACTGATGCTAGTAATACTATTGATTTTGTGTCCCGTTATAGAATAAGTAAATTTCCCATTAGTTTCTGTTACTTTAACGGTAAAGTTAGATGAAGTATCAAGGTATTTATCAAAACCTGCAGTGCTTTTTGTAATTGTAAGAGCGTTCGAAGTGAATGCTGGTTCATCATTCGTTACGTATAATTTAGCAGCATCAATAATTTGAGATGCTTCAGTGATTATTGCATCTTGTTTTGAGCTTTTAATTATGCCGCTTATACTCGGCACAGCAATAGCGGCAATAATCCCCAAAATCACAACAACAGCAAGCAATTCGATCAGTGTTAATCCCCGTTCGTTTTTCAGCATTTTTTTAAACATGTCTCTTTCTCCTTATCTAGTAAATTAGAAGTATAGGTCTTTATGTTTAGTCTATCGTCATTATAGCATACAAAATTGGGTTTTACTGCTAATTTTTCTCGAAAATTAATTAATTTTGTTGAAAATATCAAACATAGGTACTAGGATGGAAGTCACTACCACACCGACAATTCCTGCAAGAAAGACGATCATCAGCGGTTCGATCAGGGACTTCAGTCTGTCTGTCGCCTGCTCGACCTCATCTTCGTAGAAATCTGC
This sequence comes from Metabacillus idriensis, assembly GCF_050483325.1. Lineage (GTDB taxonomy): Bacteria > Bacillota > Bacilli > Bacillales > Bacillaceae > Bacillus_P > Bacillus_P idriensis_A. The sequence continues at coordinate 47,888 of NZ_JBCMYF010000033.1, read as the reverse complement.
GACTTTTGAGAGCATTTCATCGAGTGAGCCCGTTTCTTCTCCGATTGCGATCATCTGTGTGACGAGCGGAGGGAATACCCAGTGGTCTCTCATAGGCTCCGTCAGTGAATGTCCTTTTTCAAGCGCGTTTCTTGAGTCCTTCAGCACCCGGCTGATGACCTCGTTTTCAACGATACTTTCTACAATGGAAATCGCCTGCAGGATCGGCACAGAGCTTGAAAACAGCGAGCTGAGTGTTCTCGTCATTCTTGCCAGCGCTGCCTTTTGCAGCATTTTGCCGAATATCGGCATTCTCAGAACAGCGGCATCCAAATAGTATTTTGATGAAGGCTGTGATTTCATAGCTGCAATCCCGGCAAAGAACAGAAGGATGAAAAGAATGACAAGCCACCAAAACGACTGCATCCATCCACTCGCTCCGAGTACAAACCTAGTAATCAGGGGCAGTTCGGCTCCGAAATCCTGGAACATATCAACAAACGTCGGCACAACAGCCACTAATAGAAAAATAACGACCGCAATGGCCACAACTCCGACAACCGCAGGATAGGCAAGCGCGGAAATGATTTTCTGTTTTGTTTTATGCTGTTTTTCATAATGCAGGGCAAGCCGGTCAAGGGTTTCGTCCATGTTACCGGCTGCTTCGCCGGCCTTGACCATGTTCGTAAACATATTGGAGAAGATTTTTTTATGTTTAGCCGCTGCAGCAGACAGCGGATTCCCTGACCTGAGCTCTTCTTCAACGTCAAAAAGCGTTTTCCCTAAAGCTTTGCTTTCTGTTTGTCTGGCAAGAATATTCGTCGCATCCACGACAGAAATTCCCGCTTTGAGCAGAGTCGAAAACTGCCGCAGGTAGATGACAAAGTCCTGAAGCTTCACAGGGTTGCCTAAGCTGATTTCCTTTGTCAAAAAGGTTTCCTGCAGCTCTTCAATCTTTGTAATCCGAAGGCCTTTTTCCTGCAGCTTCACAATGACATCCCTTTTTGAAGTACCGGCGATTACACCGCTTGTCTGGCCTGTTTTTCCCCGTCCTTCATATTTAAACCGCGCCATTATCGCATCGTCTCCTGTAAGTATGGTTCTGCCATTTCCCTTAAAATGACGCCCGATTGAATAAGCTCTCTTATCGACCCTTCAAGTGTCATCATCCCCTGATTACGGCTCGTTTGAAGTATATTGGGAATCTGGTGGATTTTTTCATTCCGGATCAGGTTTGCAATGGCCGGGTTATTCACAAGAATTTCCGTTGCCGCTCTTCTCCCTCTAAAGTCCGAAGTCTGAAAAAGACGCTGGGACAAAATACCGGTTAAAACGGAGGCAAGCTGAATTCTTACCTGCGCCTGCTGGTTTGGAGGGAAAACATCAATGATTCTGTCAATGGTGGCATGAGCGCTTGAAGTATGAAGAGTCCCAAGGACAAGATGGCCTGTTTCAGCAGCGGTAATCGCTGTATGGACAGTCTCCAAATCTCTCATTTCCCCGACAAGGATAACATCCGGGTCCTGCCTGAGCGCTGCCCTCAGACCGTTGGCAAAGTTCAATGTATCAAACCCCACTTCTCTTTGGTCAATGATGCAGGATCCGTGCTTATGAAGATATTCAATCGGATCTTCAAGAGTAATAATGTGCTTTCTGGCTGACTGGTTCATATGATGAATCATTGCTGCAAGTGTTGTAGATTTTCCGCTTCCAGTCGGTCCTGTTACTAAAATAAGCCCCTGGGGTTTATGGGAAAGTGTCTTCAGCACATCCGGTAGGTGCAGGTCTTCAAGAGTCGGGATGGACGTCGGTATAATCCGGACGGCAAGCGCTGTACAGGAGCGCTGCTTGTAGGCATTTATTCTGAATCTCGATACACCGGCTATCCCGTAGGAGAAGTCAAGCTCTCCTTTTTCCTGAAACTTTTCCCACATCGCCGGCGGAAGAATGGACCTTGCCATTTCCTCTGTATCCTCCGGCACTAGAACCATATCGCTGTAGCTTCTCAGTTCCCCATTCACTCTCAGCATAGGAGCAATTCCGACTGTCAAGTGAATATCGGATGCTCTCAGTTCAAACGCAGCTCTCATGATTTCTTCAAGTTTCAATTTCATCTTCATCACTCCGATAAGGCTACGCGCAAAATTTCTTCTGTCGTCGTCAGCCCCTGTTTCACTTTCAGCAGGCCGTCATCAATCAAGAAGAGCGTTCTGTTTTTAACAGCAAGATCACGTATAGCGGAGAAGGATTCTCCGTTCATAATGACTTTTTTCATTTCATCTGTCACAACAAGCAGTTCATGGATGGCAAGGCGGCCTTTATACCCCGTCATGTTGCATGTTCCGCAGCCTCTTCCTCTGACAATGGATTCAACCGTCATGCCGCGTTTGGCGAAAATCTCTTTTTCCCGGACAGTCGGCTGAACCGTTTCAGCACAGTCGCGGCAAACTTTTCGGACAAGCCTCTGGGCAACTACCCCGGAAAGCGATGTAGCCACGAGAAACGGCTCTACTCCCATATCAATCAGGCGGGTAATGGTGCCGACCGAGTCATTCGTATGAAGTGTGCTGAGAACAAGGTGACCTGTGAGCGACGCCCGTATAGCAACCTCAGCCGTCTCTTTATCACGGATCTCTCCGACCATAATGATATTCGGATCCTGCCTCAGGATAGAGCGAAGTCCTTTTGCAAATGTCATGCCGACAGTCTGATTCACCTGAATCTGATTGATGCCTTCAAGCTGGTATTCAACCGGATCTTCAATTGTAATAATGTTGACCTCTTCAGAATTCAGCTTGTTCAAAGCTGCATAGAGCGTCGACGATTTCCCTGAACCGGTCGGGCCGGTAATCAGCACAATTCCGGACGGCCGTTCAATCAGCTGTGAGAAGCGCTCCAGATTCATTTGATGGAAGCCAAGCTGCGTCATGTCATTTAATGCACTGCTCAAATCAAGCACCCGCAGAACAATCTTTTCCCCGTAGACGGTCGGCAGTGTGGCAACACGCAGATCAATCGGATGAAAATCAAGCGTCAGTTTAATCCTTCCGTCCTGAGGAACGCGCTGCTCTGTAATATCGAGATTGGACATGATTTTGATTCTTGCCGTAAGAACACTCTGCATGTGTTTTGGAAGGACCCGCTCCGTTTTCAGGACGCCGTCTATTCTGTAGCGCACTGCAATCTTTGTCTCCTGAGGATCTATATGAATATCGCTCGCCCGCTGCTGAACGGCATTTTGCAGCAGCTGATTGACAAGCCTCACAATCGGCGAATCCGCATCCGCAGCTTTCTCATCCTGCACCGTTTCCTGCGGCGCACCGATCAGCTGATCAATGTCTTCTTCCATATCAAAATATTTTGTAATGGTTCTTAATATATCATCCTTCGTGGCAATGGCCGGCTCTACCTGAAAGCCTGTGGAAAGCCTCAAGTCCTCAATTGCATAGTAATCCATCGGATCTGCCATTGCGACGTACAGCTTGTCCCCTTCTTTTTTCAGAGGAATCATATAATTGCGTTTGGCCGTTTCCTTCGGAATTAAGGTGAAAAGCTTCGTATCGAAGGGATACCTGAACAAACTTACGTGGGGAATGCCAAGCTGAAATTCAAGCACCTCTATCAGCTGCTGCTCTGTAATGTAGCCGCGCTGCAGGAGCGCATCCCCAAGCTTTTGACGTTCGCTTTTTTCTTTCAGCGTTACCTTCAGCTGCTCATCTGTAATCAGTCCTGTTTCTACAAGAAGATCTCCGAGCCTTTTCCGCGTCTGCTTCACAGTGCTATTCATCCCCTTTCTCAAATGCCGGTTCTTCCCACAGCTCCTGATCTCGATCGCCTTCGGCCGGAGGATTATTTCCAGGCTGATTCTCTGATGAAGGGTTCACCGTATTGACCTCAGGTTTGTTTTGAACAGCCCCTGCTTCCGGCTGAACGGCTCCTTCAGCCTCACCCTGAACGGATTCCTGCTGTTCTGACTTCAGCGCTTTTACTTCCACTCTGTGAACAGGTGCGTAAAAGTCGTCTGAAATCAGGGTGCTTGATAAAATGTTTCCGTTACTGTCAAGCTCATTCCGGTACACTTCAGCCGACTGGCCGTTTCTGCCTTCCTCTTTTACTCTCGTTGTATCATGATCAAGAGCCGAATCATATTGAATGATGGTTTTAGGCTTAAAACTTTTTTCACTTTCCATTGTTAAGCTGTACGTATTCTCAAAGGCAGCTCCTTCAAGACTGATGTTCAGAGATGATTCGTCCTGAACAAGCTTCAGTTCATACGCGGCATCGTTCGGGTTGTAGAAGACAAGGTCCTGCTTCCCTTTTATAAATGCAGCTTCTTTTCCAAGCTCTGCATAAGCCGGCAGTTCTGCACTTATGTGGCGTTCAAGAATGTCAAAGTTCGTTAGAAGGATTGTCTGATAGATTCCTGTCGCCATCCGGCTCAAAGCGGCATCATCCAGCTGAAGAAGAAACTCTTCTAGATAAGCTTCCAATGAAAAAGTTTCAAGGGGTTTTATCTGGATGACAGCCGGCTGCAGGAGCACAGCCGAATCCGCAGGAAGCTCAGATCCTGCAAGCAGCGTTTTAGGAAGCTTTTCTTTTAAAAGGTAATTATTAATAGACAGAGTGAAAATCCCCTCCGTCAATTCGGATGCTGCAAGCTCAATTTCCGCTGCAAGTGCTTTTTGATCAACTGCCCCGAACGTGTCGGCACTGAGCTCATTTTCAAGAAAAGTGGTAAGAGCTTTTTCATCAACTGCGGCTATCAGCCTGTTCGTTTTATTGGCAACAGCAAGCTCTGCTGTTTTATTCACATCGAATGTTACAAGATTCAAATCAAGACCAAGCTCCCGGTCTGCCTGAAGAAAATAAAAGCTGTTTTCTTTCCACGCGGCAACAGCCTGATTCAGCTTCTCTTCCGCTTCTTCCTTTGTTAAACCGGATAGTACATTTCCTCCAGCCATGACACCTTCCGGAACCGTTTTTTCATTAAAAAGCGCCCCATACGCTTTCACTCCGAAAAAAGAAAATCCAAAGAGAATAAAAACACATCCGAACAAAACAAGAAACACTTTCCTTTTTGATGCTGTACCCACTTCATGCCCCCCTTTGTCACAACACACTCTCTACTAGTTAAATAAACCTAAGTAATTCGAATTATTTATTTCCAAATACTAGACAAAAATCGACTAGTTTTATTGTATAATAGCTTTATTCAGATGAAAAGAAAGATTTTCCTTCAAATCCATAAATTATAAGAGAAAGTACGGGGATGCCTATGAAAAAGGCTTTTAAAAAGGAACAGGGGTTCACATTGATCGAAGTTTTAGCCTCCATCGTCATTTTGACCATTATGTTTTCAGTTCTGAGCAGCTTTTTCGTAAATAGTGCTTCTTACTCAAATTCTTTCGACAAAAAATTGAATTCGGTGCAATTGAGCAAGAGCCTTCTTGAAAAATTTCAGGCAGAAGGATTTGAAGCGGCTCAAAAAAGGCTACAGACCGGATCCAAATCTTTATCAAGTGCTGAAATAAATTCTGTACTTGAACTAAGTGAAGATTTTGTCCCGGTAACATATGAGGCCAAGATTGAGTATTTCACCATAAGCCGGCATGATGAACCGGTTATGGACCCTGCCTTGTTGAGTCGGTTTATTCTTATAAAAGTTACTGTAAGTAATAAAGATGGAAAATCAGAAGCAGAACTGGAAGGATATGTTCGCAAATGAGTAATAACGAACGAGGAGTTACACTTATTGAATTGCTTTTAGTCCTTGTACTGTCATCAATGGTTCTGACACTCAGTGCGTCATTTTTATTTACTATGTTCAAAACGTCTGATCAAACACTTCTTGAAACAGAGTTACGCAATGAATCTGTTCTTATTCTTGATTCTCTTAATAAAGCGATGGAAAACGCAGACGGATTATTACTAAGTGAAGGTGCTTCAGAAATAGTTAAAAAAGTAAATGTGAGCCAGATAAATATTATAGATGAGAACGGGGTTTTTAAAGAGAACCCCATTACCTTTATCATTGAAATTAAAAACGGAAATCTTCTGATCAACAATAACATTGTAAATCATCCGAATTTCTCCATGGCAGATTCAGTCTTTTATCAAAAAGAGAACAAATTAGTTTGCAAGATTATCATTAAGGAAAAAAACACCCCATCTAAACCATATGAGTTGATTAAGATTTATGAGCTGAAATGAGGCGGATAACAGTATGAAGAAAATGAATCAAGATGGTTATGCACTGCTTAACGTCATTCTCGTTTTTACTATCGTCACAATAGCCGGTTTAGCCTTGCTTGCATCTGTAGTCAGTTCCAGGCATTTCGTTGCCTACTCGGAAACCTACACTAAAGAATTAGCAGAAGCCGAAAAAACTATGGAGACTGCAACCGCTGAACTGGAACACGGCATTGAAACGATTAATAATCGAATCAGTTCAATTAATATTCAAACATTACCGGGGGAGATAAACAGACTGCAAAGCTCTTTGGATGCTAAAAGTTCAAAGTATGCTATTTCGATAGAAACTATTAAAGATCTCAGTGACGCAAACAATCTTTTTTTGCGCAAAGCTGTTATTGAAGTTCCTGTTGGTACAAGCAAAAAGAAATCTATAAAAAAAACCATTACAATTTCAACCTTTCCAGATGTTTTTCGGCACAGTGTAGTGACAGAGGGAGATTTAACGTTAAATGGAGCAGTTGATATTAAAGGAGACTTATTTGTCAATCGCACAGTAAATATCAGTCGTGCCGGAAAATTTACGACAACAGATGGGCGGGGAAACGAAACCATTTATCAGCCATTAACAGCATTTCCTTCCATTGAAGGCAACCTTACTGTTAAAGGAAATATCGGCGGAACAAAATATTACACAGGCATTGAACCGAATTTCTCGCCGCTGCAAAGTAATCAAAACATAACTGATTATTTTACGAAAGCTCCAACATTCAAAGATCGAAACGTATCATTTAATCAATTTAATATTAATCAGCTGATTAATGAAAAAAAAGAGAACTTTTACAGCCTTTACAATAAGGTCAGAAATGTTGTTGAATCGGGCACTGTTAAAAATAATACTGTCATCAATCAGGACATACTTTTTAATAACAGACTTAACTTATCGTCTAATCGATTAACGGTTAAAGGTGACTTGTTTCTCCTTAACGGTCTTAACATTGCTCAAGGAGGCAAACTAACCGTAGAGGGAAATTTGTATATCTATAATAATTATGGCTGGTGGAATCCAAATAATTTGACAGGAACCATTGAATTAACAAAACGAAATAACTATATGTATATACAAGGAAACTCTAATATTAAAGATCTTACCTTCAATGGACAGATGTTCAGCAATGGAGAAATTTCTATCAGTGATAACTTGAATATGAATGGGACGATGTATGTTTCAGAAAATGTATCGATTCGGAATTTGTCAAACCAAAGCGGAGGAACAGCTGTCATCCTGAGCGAAGGGAACATTCAAGTCGCTAATAACAATGTGTATGAACGTAACATCCGCGTACTTGATGCTTTTTTATATTCAAATAAAGATTTAGAAATTTATGGAGTCGGATCCAATATGAAAATACGCGGAGGCATTTACGGGCGAAACATAAAGCTGAATGCAACAAAAGGTGAAACCTATCCGAAAGATGGCTATTCAAATTATGTTCAAAACCTGGATCTAAGCCGTTTTGATTCTATTGGATACTTATATATTCAAAAAAACCAGCAGAATCCTTCTCTAAAATCCAGACTGCAAATCGAATTTAAGCCTGATTTAATTTTAAATCCTCCTGTAGGGATACCGACTGTAGAGAACCTTCAGTTTACCGAAATCGACCAAAAAATCGAATAACACCAAAAAACCAGCATCCGCACAAGGATGCTGGTTTTCTATTTCACATACTCTGCTACCCGGTTCCGTCCCGCCTGTTTGGCTCCGATATACATGGCACGGTCTGCATGTCTGATTAGGTCGAGTGCACCCTCTGCGTCAAAAGGAGCCGTTGCGTATCCTATGCTTGCAGTGATCGGAACGGATTGGCGCCTGCCAATGGTTTGAATGCCCTGATCAATTAAAAATGACCGGTTGGCGATCGTTTTACGGATCCCTTCAGCGATGGCAAAGCATGCCATTTTGTCCACGTTTGGCAGAAGGATAACGAATTCTTCTCCTCCATATCTTGCAACTGTGCCCCGGTCCCCGATAAACTTAACAAGCCTGTCTGCGAGTGCGATCAGGATTTCATTACCCGCCTGGTGCCCGTAAGTATCGTTCACTTTTTTGAAGTGATCAATATCGAGTAAAATAAGGGATAAATGATGTAGATTGCCCTCTTCTAGTTCCATATACTCCGATTCAAGCAGCTTCTCCATATAGCGGTAGTTATAGAGACCTGTTAACGCACAGCGTTCACTTTGTTTTTTCGTTTCCTCATAGCTTCTTGCATTATCAATCGCAACGCCGAGATAGGCTGTTAATAAATCAACGATCATCAGCTGTGACTGATCATAGGAGCGTTTTTTGTCAGAAGCAAGCACCACGATGCCAACGACTTTTTGGTTTCTTACAATCGGCACCGCAATCATGCTTTCAATCGTTTCCGGCAGCAGGGTTTTCTCAAGCTTTGCCCAATGATCACGTTTTTTGTACAGAACGCTTTTCTTTTTGGCATAAACCAGCCCGCCGATCCCCTGATGAACGGAAAGCGTTTCTTTTGTATTGGATAAAATCTGTCCATTTTCAAGCTTCCGGATGACTTTAAGCTCATATTCATTGATGACATCAATGATATAAGCGTAGTCTGTCTTGATCATGGAAGTCAGTTTATCAATATAGACGTCCAGCACTTCCTTCACTTCCAGCCTTTCAGTGAGCTGATGGCCAATTTCACTCGATTGCTGAAGGTAAGTATTCAAACGCTGGCTGTTTGAAAGCAGAAGCAGAATAAAGGATATTCCGACGAACGGAGTTCCTACATAGAACAAGGCTTCTAGACCCAGTTCTTTATATAAAAGATACAGCATGATTCCAACGGGCAGGAACATGAGAGTGGTGAGGATCTCCCATAAAAAATCTTTCGAAAAGAATTTTTCTTTATTTTTATAAAAGAAGCCTCTGATCACATGCTGAAGAAAAAAATGATTGGTCAGGCAAATGGTGAAAGCATAAATAATGATCTTCAATAAAAATTCCAGAGTGAATTCTGTTTGCCCGTGTGATCCGCCGATTGCATAATAGACGGCCGCCCCTGCAATAGAAACGATTAAGAACATCAATGAATTTGTAGGATATCGGTAGATTTCTTTAAAGCCTATGCGAAGCTTAAGAAGAAGAACCGTCAGGGAAACCTGCATCAGAATCATTTCAACAAATGGACCGAACAGCAGAAAAACAGAAATCGACACACCCTGAGCGAAAAAAACAGGTGTTTCATTTACGATTATAGGAAAGATGGAAACAATACACATCAAGATCAGGAAAGTTGCAATTTCCAGCTCATTGCCTGCTATCATCGGCGGCCAGAAATAGTAGGCTGCACATAGTGCTGACGGAAATATAATAGCCCATGACACCCACAATACAACTTTAAGATGTTTATCCACGTACTGTTCCCCCCTCTCTATCATTTATTATTTTTATATTTTAACAAAAATTCAGATATTTGTCATTTATTTTAGGACTATCAGCCTAATCTTTCGATAAGAAATTCCGACAATATGGCCTGACTTCTGAAATAAAGTACAACGAACCAGTAACTAAGAAGATATCTCCTAATTCTTTCTCCGTCATCATTTTATCAAAAGCAGATTTCCAATCTTCATCAAAATCTTTTTTCGGATGCCCGCACGCCTCAAAAAGCTCTGCAGCTGAAGCGGCCCTTGGAAAGTCAAAGGTTGTAAAATGCATGCTGTCAGCAATTGATGAGAGAATATCAATCATCTCAGCGTATTCCTTATCTTTTAAAGCAGAAAAAAGAATATGAATCTTTTTGCAGGGATAATGGCGTTTCATGACTGCTGCCAGGCTTTCGACTCCCTCTTTATTATGAGCTCCGTCAACAATAATGGCGGGGTATTCGCATACCTGTTCAAACCTGCCGTTCCAGCTTGTCTGTAAAAGACCTTTAATGACATGCTGCCGGTCTATATGAAACCATTCATTCGCCCGAAGATAATCCAGTGCCATCACTGCAAGAGCGGCATTTTGGACTTGATGCTCACCGCGCATTGATATCTCAAGATTTTGGTAATGACTGAACGGCGTCTTCATTTCAAACCTTTCTCCGCTTGGGATAGGCCTGTGAGACAATACTGGAAAAGAATCATAGTAAAGAGAAGCGTTCATCTCCTTTGCCTTCTTCTTTATGACGTTTAAAGCACGTTCATCTGCTACAGACGTGAGCATAGGAATGCCCTGCTTGATGATGCCCGCTTTTTCACCAGCGATTTCTTCGATCGTATTGCCGAGAATATTCATGTGATCATAGCCGATGCTTGTAATCATCGTTAAGATCGGCTCTGCAATATTGGTTGAATCATATGTGCCGCCAAGACCTGTTTCAAGCAGCAGAATATCTGTTTTTTCATGTCTTCCAAAATAGTAGAAAGCCATGGCCGTGATCACTTCAAATTCAGTCGGTCCGCCGAGCTCTGTCCCTTCAAGATCATCTGCAAGTGGCTTGATCATATTTACTAAAAACAGCATTTCTTCATCGGAAATGGGTTTGCCGTTCATGCTGATTCTTTCGTTGAATGTTTCTAGAAACGGAGAGGTAAATGTACCTGTCGTATACCCTGCTTCTTGAAGAACATTCCGCATATAGGAAATAGTTGACCCCTTGCCGTTTGTCCCCGCAACATGAATGGCGCGAATGTGTTTATGGGGATTATTTAACTTTTCCATCATCCAGGTCATCCGCTTTAATCCTGGTTTGATCCCAAATCTTAAGCGGGAATGAATCCAATCTACAGCTTCCTCATAGGTTTGAAACATGAGCCTCTGCCCCTTTTCTCTCTATTTACATGAAAACTCGGGTGTGATTCTGCTGATCACAACCCGAGCTTCTCTAAAAAGCTTACCCTTTTAATTCGCCGATTCTTGAGAGAACTGCTTCTCTTTTCTCCACATAATCGTTTTCTTTCGCACGTTCTTCTTCAATTACTTTTTCAGGTGCTTTTTTCACAAAGCCTTCGTTGCTCAGTTTCTTTTGAACACGTTCGACTTCTTTATTTAATTTGTCCAGCTCTTTTTGAAGGCGTGAGATTTCCTCATCAATATTGATTAAGCCTTCAAGAGGGAAAATAAGCTCAGCTCCCGTTACGACAGAAGTCATCGCTTTTTCGCCTGACTCTGCATCCGTGCTGATTGCCAAACTGCTTGTGTTGCAGAAACGCTCAATGTAAGCACGATTTTGATCAAGCTGCTTTGCAACATCCTCATTCTTCGCTTTAATCAGCATTGGAATCTGCTTGCTCATAGGTGTATTTACCTCTGCACGCACGTTTCTCACAGAACGGATCACTTCAACAAGCAGCTTCATATCTGCCGCAGCTTCTAGATCTGTTAATGAAGCATCAACTTCAGGCCATTTAGCAATTGTAATGGATTCGCCTTCGTGAGGAAGGTTCTGCCATATTTCCTCGGTAATGAATGGCATGAATGGATGAAGAAGTCTCATCGTGTTATCAAGCACATAAGCAAGAATGGAACGAGTTGTTTTCTTCGCCTCTTCATTGTCTCCATAAAGCGGAAGCTTCGCCATTTCGATATACCAGTCACAGAAATCATCCCAAATGAAGTTATAAAGAAGGCGGCCTACTTCACCGAATTCATATTTATCAGCAAGTTTGGTCACATGCTCAATGGTTTCGTTCAATCGAGTCAAAATCCATTTGTCAGCGACTGACTTTTCTCCGCTGATATCAATTTCTTCATATTTCAGGCCGTCCATGTTCATTAAAGCAAAACGTGAAGCATTCCAGATCTTATTTGCAAAGTTCCAAGTCGCTTCTACCTTTTCGTAGCTGAAACGCAAGTCCTGGCCCGGAGAGCTTCCGGTAGACAGGAAGTAACGCAGTGAATCTGCTCCGTATTTCTCGATGACTTCCATTGGATCGACGCCGTTGCCAAGAGATTTACTCATTTTGCGGCCCTGTTCATCACGTACAAGTCCGTGAATCAGCACATCTTTAAATGGACGCTTACCTGTAAATTCAAGACCCTGGAAAATCATGCGGGATACCCAGAAGAAAATAATATCGTAGCCCGTTACGAGCACATCTGTCGGATAGAAGCGCTGATAGTCGATTGATTCTGTATCAGGCCAGCCCATTGTCGAGAACGGCCATAGCGCGGAACTGAACCACGTATCAAGAACATCTGTATCCTGCTCCCAGTTTTCAATATCTGCAGGCGGTGAGTGATCAACATGAACCTCGCCTGTTTCTTTGTTATACCAGGCAGGAATTCTGTGTCCCCACCAAAGCTGTCTTGAAATACACCAGTCACGGATGTTTTCCATCCAGCGCATATACGTATTTTCAAACCGGTTTGGAACAAAGTTTACTTTTTCTTCCTTGCTTTGCAGTTCGATTGCTGCATCAGCAAGCGGCTGCATTTTAACAAACCATTGTGTTGAAAGATATGGTTCTACAACTGCTCCGCTTCGTTCACTGTGCCCTACAGAATGAAGATGCTCTTCAATCTTGAATAAAACATCCATCTCCTGAAGGTCTTTCACGATTTGCTTGCGGCAGTCAAAACGGTCAAGACCATTGTATTTGCCTGCTTTAGCATTCATTGTTCCGTCTTCATTCATAACTAAAACACGTTCTAAGTCATGGCGGTTTCCGATTTCAAAATCGTTCGGATCATGTGCAGGCGTTATTTTAACTGCTCCTGATCCAAATTCCATATCTACATAGTCGTCACCTACAATCGGAATCTCGCGGCCAACGATTGGCAGAACAACTGTCTTTCCGATCAAATGCTTGTAGCGGTCATCTTCCGGATGAACGGCAACTGCTGTATCGCCAAGCATCGTTTCAGGACGGGTAGTAGCGATTTCAATATGTCCAGAACCGTCAGAAAGAGGATAGCGCATATGGTAAAAAGCGCCTTGTACATCTTTGTAGATAACTTCGATGTCCGATAAAGCAGTTTTCGTTTGCGGATCCCAGTTGATGATATATTCGCCGCGATATATAAGTCCCTTTTTATAAAGGGATACAAATACTTCATTTACTGCTTTTGATAAGCCTTCATCTAAAGTAAAACGTTCTCTGGAGTAATCAAGTCCAAGGCCAAGCTTAGACCATTGCGTACGAATGTGGGACGCATACTCCTCTTTCCACTTCCACGTTTCTTCAACAAATTTTTCCCGTCCAAGATCATAGCGGGATTTGCCTTCTTCGCGCAGCTTGCCTTCTACTTTTGCCTGAGTAGCAATTCCTGCATGGTCCATGCCGGGAAGCCACAGTACGTCGTAGCCCTGCATTCTTTTCATGCGGGTCACAATGTCTTGAAGTGTTGTGTCCCAAGCATGCCCGAGGTGAAGTTTTCCAGTAACATTTGGCGGCGGGATAACGATTGTATATGGCTGTTTTTCCTGATCATTTGTCGCTTCAAAGTACTTGCCCTCAAGCCAGTAATCATAGCGGTTACGCTCGATTGCCTGCGGATCGTATTTTGTAGAGAGTGTTTGTTCCTTGTTCTCCATTTTTCTTCCTCCTTAAAATTAAACCGGTGAACTAGAAAAGCGCAAGCGCCTTGTTCTGACCGAGGATCTAGGCGCTTGCGCGAGACATAGACCCATAACACTAAATAAATTCTGATAAAATTGTAAGGCGTAAGCGCCATGCCCGCTCCGGCAGGAAGATAAACGTCCGGCAGAATGAATGGCGGAGCCGTCCTGACCCGGGGAACCAGCCGCAGCAGCTGGACAAAATAAAAAACTCCTCTCATCCAATAAAAGGACGAAAGGAGTTGATTTCGCGGTGCCACCTTTTTTCACAGGCGAAAATAAGCCTATGCTCTCAAATGGGGTAACGGCGTTCATGCCGATTCTCTCTACTTCAAGTTCAAGAGAATTACTCGAGGGCGACCTTCAAGCGAGCTAGTTTAAGAAATCTTTCAGCAACTGATTTCTCTCTCTAAAAACAGCATTCGGCTTTACTCTTCCCTGTCAATGTATGTTCTTTTATTCAATAAAAGCATATATGTATTATTGTATACAATCATATCATTTTACGTCAATCATCTTCTCCAATTTTTCTATCCTTTATTCACAGTCAGCACAAATTTGGGTAAATGCACATATCTTGATAGCATGAGTCAACAGGTTAGGAGAATTTGTATGCGCAAAAAAATTAATTACTACAATATGTCACCATGGGTAAAGCAATTCAAAGTGATTGCAGGCCAGTTCATTGTACCGATCACGATTTTCCAGACGATAAGGACTTTGATCTTTCCTTCTCCAGTAGACCTTGTTCTATTATCCCTGCTGATATTGCTTGGCGTTGCCCTTCACATGGAGTGGATTTAAAGAACCCAATCAAAGAGATGATTGGGATTTTTTTATGATGATTGCTCAGCTGCTATTTTCTTATTCTCTTCAATTTCCGTTACTTTCATAACAAAATATTCGATATTTTTAAACGTCCAATAAGATTTAATGAGATCCTGATTGCGTTTGAGCTGTGGGACACTCCGGGTTCCATGGTTCATATGCTTTTTTAAATTCCTGTAAATGAAATCAGGGTATGCAAGATAGCAAATGAATAAAAGCATTTCTTCTTCCCTTAAGGGAAAATGCTGCTGATGCGTATAGAGCCAATCCACACACTCATCATCTGCAAATGGATACGTATGAAACGTGCGATGATAAAAGAGAAGCAAATCATCGATCGGAGATGAGTATCTGGCTTGTTCAAAATTCGTTAAAAATCCAGTGCCCTGTTCATCATACAGGAAGTGATGGATGGAAGCTCTGCCGTGAATAATAACCTGGCGGACATCTTCCTTTTCCTTCATCATCTCATACCATTCATCAAGTTTCTTCCGCGCGAAATCCGTCGCTCTTGCTGTTTCAAAATAATACGTAACCGCCTGCAGTTCAAACGGGGACAAGTACCATCTTTTTTCACATTCTTCTACATATTTTTCGTACATGGCTTTGTTGTCATCCCATTGCTTAGATAACGTTTCATAATGTCCTTTAAGTGCCTCCTGATTCAATTTTTCCGAAGCTGCTGTTTTCTGATGGAGCAAGGCGAGTTCCCTGAACATATTTTTATGGCGCTCATCTCTTTCCTCTTCCGGTTCATTGTGAAGCCACGGCATGATGTAATACCAGTTCTCGCCATCTGAGGTGAAAAATTGCCTGTGTTTATTTCTGAAGATCGGCACATAGCCTGAAAATCCTTTTTGATGTGCAGTATGAAGAGTTTCTATAAAATTCCCGTTCCGGTTTGCTGTCACTTTTTTTAGAGCATATGATGCTCCTGAGCTTGCATAGATTTTGGTCAGCTTGTCACTGATTGATTCCGCGTACTCGCCAGTTAAATCATATTGGCTGATTACAGGCACCAGCTTTTCCATAATTCCTCTCACCACTCTATACCTCACTTTCCTTTATGAAGGAATAAGTGAACGATTCTTATAAAAAAACAGCTGAGGAATACTCCTCCCCAAGCTGTTCTGTCCATCTTAATGCGTGTTTGCATAAACCGGAATGTATAATGTCTGCCCTTCATGGACATCTGCCGTTGAGCTGATCTGGTTCACTCTGTGCAGCTGCTGGACCGTAATATTATAACGGTCGCAAATGCTGTCAATGGAATCACCCTGCTGAACAATGCAGATTTTCAGTTTTGAAAACTCTTCTTCGTCTTCTCTGCCAAAAAGCTTTGTTAAATAAAGAGAGTTTTCGGTCTCCTTCGGCTGCTCCTGCTTTTTTGCTTCTTCTTTTCGGCTTTTAGGACTTTTTTTAGGCGGAGCTGAGTAAACCTCTTCGAACTCATCTTCAGCCGGCCTTCCTGCATTATAATGAATCTCAGGCTGAACAATTTCTTCTTCAATAGCCTGCTTTCTGACCTCTACATCAAAAGGCTGATAAAACTCTTCTTTTTGAGGAGTTCCGCTGTTCTCAGCAAGTACGGCATCATAGCTTTCTGAATAGGCTTCCTCTGTCTCCTCCTCGTAGAGCAAAGCCTGTGACGAACGGTACAAAGGCTCAAGCTCTTCTTCAGATGTGTGATTATATGTGTGCTCTTCTTCCTCTTCCTGAACTTCTTCAAAAGAATCCTGACTTGCGATTCCGCTTATTTCTAAATCGGCAACAAGCTTCAGGTTTCTGCTTTCAGATAAATCATAGTCAAAAGATTCAATCGTCACATATACTTCTTCTAAATTTCCAATTCTGTTTCTTGGGATTGTAATATCCACAGGAAATCGGTGAACAAGCTGCGAAATGCCGTCATCCTCCCGGGTTTCAACACTGCTTACAAACCGGAGATTGGCGTATTCAAATTCCTCTTCGTTATAATCCTCATCTATTTTGTACTCACCCGTTAACTGCAGTGCACCCCGAATGGAGATGTACTGGTCAAATTCCTGGATGGTGATGTCTGGATCTAATGAGATGGATAACAGCTCACCTACTTCCTGTCCCTTTTGAAACCAAACGGATTCTTCAACAGAAAACCGTAATGATGATTGTTGATCCTGTGACAACTTGAACTCCTCCTTTCAATGGCCTAACCAAATAGCTATGACATTAAATTTTTATGTTCCAGATTCAAAGATTATGAGTGATTTTTAGAATTAGACTTCATTCCATGAAGGCTTTTAGTATTTTCAATAAAGTGTTTTAACTATCCCCGGTCCGGGAATAAAGACTGTAACATACAAAAAGGAGTGATCTGCAATGTCAAAAGATCAAGGTTTAAGCGACAAAGTAAAAGGCAAGGTTAACCAGGCCAAAGGTGAAGTGAAAGACCAGGTCGGCAATGCGACAGACAATCCGAATATGCAGCGTGAAGGCAAAAAAGATAAGCTTAAAGGCAACATCCAAGAAGGTGTAGGAAAAGCGAAGGATGATTCCCGCCGCTATTAATGTACATAAAGAGAGTCTGGCGAAAGCCCGGCTCTCTTTTTTATTTCATGGCATATTTGCTATACTAGAAGAAAAACACAGGAGATTCTATGAAACCCTTATTTTTTATAATAATTGGTCTGATTTTTTTGCTTCAGATCCCGTTATGGTTCAATATTGTCGATGACTGGCTGATGGCTGCAGTAGGTTTAATTGGTTTTACAATTATTTTTGCAAGCAAGTGGCTGAGCAGGAAATCTGGTTATGAGGAAAAATAAAAACAAACCCCTGCACATTTTCATGCAGGGGTTTTCCTATGCTTATTTTAATTTAGAAAAAGCTTTTTCAGCAGCAGCAATGGTTTTATCCAAATCTTCATCTGTATGGGCTGTAGATAAGAATAGACCTTCAAATTGTGACGGCGGAAGGAAGACACCCTCATTTGCCATTTCACGGTAGAATTTTGAGAAAAAGTCTAAATTGGATGTTTTGGCTGTCTCAAAGTTTGTTACTTTTTCATTTGTAAAGAAGAAGCCTATCATGGAGCCGGCTCTGTTGAATGTGATCGGAATATCATGCTTTTTCGCTGCAGCCGTCAGGCCTTCTTCGAGAATATCTGCTTTGCGGCCAAATTCTTTATAAGAATCCGGAGTCAGCTGTTTTAAAGTTGCATAACCTGCAGTCATAGCAAGCGGATTTCCGGATAAAGTACCAGCCTGATAAATCGGCCCGCTTGGAGCAATCTGCTGCATAATGTCTGCACGGCCGCCATAAGCTCCAACAGGCAATCCTCCGCCAATGACTTTTCCGAGGCAAGTAATATCAGGTGTTACACCAAAATAGTCTTGCGCACAGCCATAGTCAACACGGAAACCTGTCATTACTTCATCAAAGATAAGCAGTGAGCCGTATTGAGCGGTCATTTCTCTGAGGCTTTCCAGGAATCCTTTGAGCGGCGGCACCACTCCCATATTTCCTGCAACTGGTTCAACAATCACACCAGCAATATCGTCTCCGAATTGTTCAAATGCGTATTTGACGCTTTCCATATCATTGTAAGGAACTGTTATCGTGTTTTTCGCAATTCCCT
The DNA here is from genome assembly GCF_050483325.1 of Metabacillus idriensis. Lineage (GTDB taxonomy): Bacteria > Bacillota > Bacilli > Bacillales > Bacillaceae > Bacillus_P > Bacillus_P idriensis_A. Next base: position 29,702 of record NZ_JBCMYF010000033.1, on the reverse strand, counting down.
CAGGCACACCAGGACTGTCCGGCAGACCGAGTGTTGCAACACCAGACCCTGCTTTGATTAATAATGAGTCACCATGTCCATGGTAGCAGCCTTCAAATTTGAGAATTTTGTTTCGGCCGGTAAAACCCCGGGCAAGGCGCAATGCACTCATTGTTGCTTCTGTTCCTGAGCTTACCATGCGAATCACTTCAATTGAAGGGACACGGTCAATCACAAGCTTTGCAAGTTCATTTTCAATTAATGTGGGAGCACCAAAGCTTGTACCTGATTCCGTCACCTTTTTGATGGCTTCAACCACTTCATCATTTGTATGACCTAAAATAAGCGGTCCCCATGATAATACATAATCAATATATTCATTTCCATCGATATCATAAATCTTGGAGCCTTTACCGCGCTCCATGAAGATAGGATCCATTGCAACCGATTTAAATGCGCGCACTGGGCTGTTTACACCGCCTGGCATTAAATCCTGCGCTTCTTTAAAGGCCTGCTTTGATTTTTCATAATTGCGCATAAGAATTCTCCCTTACGATTAGTGTTGTTCTTTAAGCCAGCGTGCAGCATCCTTTGCATGATACGTCAAAATCATATCAACGCCCGCACGTTTCATGCTGATCATCATTTCCATCACGATCGCTTTTTCATCAACCCAGCCATTTTGTGCAGCCGCTTTGATCATGGCATATTCTCCGCTTACGTTATAAGCTACAATTGGTACATTAAAGTTGTTTTTTACATCACGGATAATATCAAGATAAGATAAAGCAGGCTTCACAATCAGAAAATCTGCGCCTTCCAATAAATCAGATTCTGCTTCTCTTAAAGCCTCCATGCGGTTAGCAGGATCCATTTGATAGGTTTTGCGGTCGCCAAATTGCGGGGTGCTGTGTGCAGCATCGCGGAATGGGCCGTAAAATGCGCTTGAGTACTTGATTCCATATGACATAACCGGCACATCTTCAAAGCCTGCTTCGTCTAATCCGTGGCGGATTGCTGCTACAAATCCGTCCATCATATTGGATGGTGCAATAATGTCAGCTCCTGCTTTTGCCTGGCTGACCGCTGTCCGTGCAAGCAGATCCAGTGTAGGATCATTTAAGATTTTGCCTTCTTTAACAATGCCGCAATGTCCATGGTCTGTAAATTGGCATAAACACGTATCGGCAATGACAACAAGATCAGGGAAGTTCTCTTTAATTTGGGTAATCGCTCTCTGAACAATTCCGTGATCATGATATGCTTGTGAACCGACCTCGTCCTTTTTGTCGGGAACACCGAACACGATAACTGATTTAATGCCCAGATCAGATACTTCCTGCATCTCTGCATCTAAATAATCAAGTGAAATCTGATCAACGCCTGGCATTGATTTTACTTCATTTCTCTTTTTTTCTCCCTCTACTACAAAGATTGGATAAATGAAGTCTTCTGCATGAAGGTGAGTTTCACGTACAATTGATCTCATGCTGCTTGTGGTGCGTAGTCTGCGGTGTCTTGTAAATTGAAGATCCATAATGATTCATTTCCTTTCAGATTGAATATGAGTTTTCATTCTATTTATCATGGCATCGATTGTGTACGTTTCACAAACAATCCCATTAAATCCGTAATTGGTCAGGGTCTGGTGAGTAATGGGCCCAATGCTCACTAAAGTAACCCCGGAAAGCAGCGAATCCAGATCCCTGTTTTTCATTACTTTCATAAAAGCATCTACGGTTGAAGAGCTTGTAAATGTGATATAATCCAGCTCATTCTGCTTCAGCAAATGCTCAATATTTTGACCATCTTCTACATTATGTATTGTTTCATACAGCTTGGCATCTGTCACGGAGAAGCCCTTATCCGTAAGCTTATTGATTAAGATTTCCCTGGCGAGGTTTCCTCTGAACAGGAAAATATGCTGAGAGGAGCTGGCATTTGCTGCAATTTCCTCTGCTAATCGCTCTGCCACATATTCTTTTGGAATGATGGTGACCGGGAAGCCTTTGTCTTCAATCAATTTCTTTGTTTTTCTCCCGACTGCGGCAAAGATGCACTCTGATAATTTGGTTATATGTATATTATGTTCTGTCAGGAAGTCAAAAAAGTAAGCAACCCCATTTGTGCTTGTAAAAACCAGGCAGTCTTTGGGTCTGATGCTGTCTATAATCTCATGAATTTGCTTTTCATTCTTTGCCTTTTCAAAACGGATAAGCGGAGCTGCAATGGGAACTCCGCCGGCGTTTATTATTTTTTTGGCAAATGTGGTCGCCTGTGTATGCTCTCTCGTAATTAAGATTTTCTTACCGGAGAGGTCAGGAGCCATTATAGATCAAGCTCCTCTTTCACCCGGTCTATCAAATCTTTAGCCCCTTGTTTGATCAGGCGGTCTGAAACTTCCTTGCCGATCGCCTCAGGATCTTTTCCAACGATTCTTTCTTTATAAATCTCTTTTCCGTCAGGTGAAGCAATTAATGCAGTCAGGGAGATTTCATTATCAAAAGCAACTGTAGCATATCCTGCAATCGGAACCTGACAACCGCCTTCCATGACGTGCAGGAATGTTCTCTCTGCCAAAACAGCGAGCTTTGTTGCTTCATCCGTAAAATGAGACAAGAGCTCAAGCAGCTCGTGATCATCTTCTCTGCATTCAATAGAAAGTGCACCTTGTCCAACTGCCGGGACACAATCATTTGCATCAAGGAATTCAGTGACAACATCCTGACTCCATCCCATTCTGGCAAGACCCGCAGCAGCTAAAATAATAGCGTCATATTCTTCATGCTGAAGCTTTGCAAGACGTGTATCAATATTTCCACGAATCCACTTAATCTCAAGATCCGGCCTCATCGCAAGCAGCTGCGCGCTTCTTCTTAAACTGCTCGTTCCAACAATTGCTCCTGCCGGAAGCTCAGAAAGCTTTACATGATTTTTTGAAATGAAAGCATCTCTCGGATCTTCGCGGAAAGGAATGCAGCCGATAGTCAGCCCTTCAGGCAATACAGCAGGCATGTCTTTCATGCTATGTACAGCCATATCAATTTTGCCGTCAAGCATGGCCTGCTCGATTTCTTTGACAAAAAGACCTTTTCCGCCTACTTTTGAAAGTGTCACATCTAATATCTGATCGCCTTTTGTCACGATTTCATGCACTTCAAAATCAAAAGGCAGCCCTATGTTTTTTAACTGATCAATCACCCAGTTTGTTTGGGTTAATGCCAATTTACTGCGTCTAGAACCTACAATTATTTTGCGCATATTGAGTACCTCCAACTTTCAGCCTGATGTATGGTGCATTTATTATGAATCCCATATATGAAACCGGGACAAACTTCCAAATAAAAAGAAGTTAATTAATAGAATTAAAAAGGATGCTGCATTCAAGTAAGCAACCTGCTTGCCCTGCCACTCTTTCACAATGCGGCTGTATAAATAAAAACTATAAACGAGGAGCATCATAAAAGATCCAAGCACTTTTGCATCGTACCAGTGGAAATTTGGAAGTTTTAAATACGCCCAAATGACTCCTAGAATTAAGCTTAGTAACAGCATTGGTACTCCTATGACATTTAATACATATGACATATGATCAAGCTTTGCCAAATCATCGATTCGAAGCAATTGCTTTCCCCATTTTTTCTTTTTCAGCAGGTTGAATTGAATCAAGTAAAGCAGAGAAAAAACGAATGACAGTGTAAAAGCGCCATATGAGAGAATAGCCATCGTAATGTGGATAAACAGCAATTCAGAGATCAGCTGGCCTGTAACTGCCGCCGATTCATACTGGGAAGGAGCAAATGTATGAATCGACAGCATAATAAACCCTAATACGTTTGTAAAAAAGATAATAAAGTCCACTCTTAGAAAGCGGTTTAATACAACAGAAAGCGTAACAAGCACCCACGAATAAAAGTACAAGCCTTCAGAAATATTCAAAATTGGAAATCTTCCGGTTGTAAACATTTGATAAAACAAAAAAATTGTTTGCAGCAGCCAAACAATAGAAAGCAACCAGAAGGCAATCTTGTTTGCCTTCCGGTTGTTATGGATAAAATCTATGAAAAAAAAGAGAACACTAAATGCGTAAATAATGATGATTAATTCATTGATTCTTGTTAAACTCATCTCTGGCATAAATCAAATTCCTTTCACTTACGATTGAAGTGAAGCTTTTGCTTGCTCAACCGGTGCTTTTGAGCTGCTAAAAGAAATTGAGTTTTCTTGTCTTTTTTGCTCTTCTACTGCTTCTTCAATATCAAAGATTTTCATAAAAAGATCCAGCGTGTGATCTGCATCAGGTGCTGCAGACAATTCTTTCACCTTTAATATTGGATCACGGAGCATTTGATTGATGATGCTTTTCGTATGCTTGTTTAAAAGTTTTAATTCACGTTCTGAAAGATTTGGCATCTTCCGTTCAAGGCTTTGCATGGTCTCAGCCTGAATACCAAGTGCTTTTTGACGGAGAGCGGAAATCACAGGAACAACACCCAGTGTGCTGAGCCACTGTTTAAAGGCAACAATCTCACCTTCAACCATAATTCCAATCTCCTCAGCTGCCTTTTGTCTTTCTTGAAGATTTGCATCCACAATTCCCTGCAGATCATCAATATCATACAAAAAGACACTTTCAAGCTCATCAAGTGCAGGATCAAGATCACGGGGAACAGCAATATCCACCATAAACAGCGGTTTGCCCTTTCTCATTTTTTCGGCCCCTGCCATGATTTCCTTTGTAATGACAAACTCGTTTGCACCTGTAGAACTGATCAGAATATCAGCTTCAACAAGCGCACATTGCAGTTCATTCATGCTTTTTGCGCTGCCGCTGAATTTCTTGGCCAGAACCTCTGCTTTTTCAAATGTGCGGTTAATGACAGTCACTTTGCGCACTCCGCTTCCGTGCAGATTCTGCACAGCAAGCTCTCCCATTTTGCCTGCTCCGAGAATAAGAACATGCTTGTTTGATAAATCACCAAAAATTTTCTTTGCAAGTTCTACAGCAGCATAGCTGACAGAAACGGCATTTGCGCCAATATCTGTTTCTGAGTGTGCTTTTTTGGCAAGGGTGATGGCTTGTTTAAACAGGTGCTGAAAAACCGTTCCAATTGTGTCTTCTGTTTGCCCAAGCATGAAGCTTGACCGTACTTGTCCAAGAATCTGGGTTTCACCAAGAACCATCGAATCAAGTCCGCATGAAACGCTGAATAAATGATCGATTGCTCCATCATTTTCATACATCGTTAAAAAGGGTGAAAAAGAATCTTTGTCGATTCCGAACCACTCTGCTAAAAATGCTTTAATATAATAACGGCCAGTATGAAGCTGGTCCACAACTGTATAAATTTCTGTCCGATTACAAGTCGAAACAATGATATTCTCCAAGATGCTTTTCTTGCCTTTCAAAGCCTTCATTGCATCTCCGAGCTCATTTGGATTAAACGTTAATTTTTCACGGATTTCGACAGGGGCAGTTTTATAATTTAAGCCGACAACTAAAATATGCATGATCCTATACACCCCACATACAAGAATACTATTACCATTATACCATGACCTGCATTTTTCTCTTTTTTTAAATGTGAACAGTTCTTGAAAGCTTGTTCGTCTATGGTATGATACTATTTAAAAGCAAAGCTGTTACATATTCGTCCACCTTGAACAATACCAAAAAAAGTGCTTACAATCAAGGAAATCGTTCTATTTAGAGGTGAAAATCAATGAAAAAATCGACAAATTTCTCTGCTCTCGCCCTGCTTGCAATCGGATTTTACTACTTTCTGCAAACCTTTCAAATCCAGCTGTTTGAAAATCAGGAATCCTGGCAAACTTTGCTCGTCCTGTTTGGCCTGGTGTTTCTGATTGGCGGGCACTTCGATCAAGATGACAGCGCCATTCTTCCCGGGATTCTTTTGCTTGGACTTGGGATTCATTTTCATAGCATCGAACGTTTTCCGAATTGGCCTGAGCATGCACCTGCCATTACCTTTATTATCGGACTCGGAATGCTGCTGCGGGGAGCAAAAGCCAAAACAGGCTATTTACACGGTTTCATTTTACTCCTGCTTGCCGTTTTTCTCCACTCATTTGATTCGATCATAAACGGTCTTGGCTGGGTCGAGCAAGGAATGGAGGTCATCCAGAAATTTTGGCCTGTCCTGCTAATTCTTGGAGGTTTTTACTTATTATTTATTAAAAGAAAGTAAATTATGTAAGATCAGGGATTTAAATGATGAGCTTCCAGCCCCAATGTGCGGCTGGTTTTCTTTTTACCCAATAAAAAGAACCAGCCCTGTGGCTGGTTTCAGTTTATTTTTTTAAATGTGTATAATGCTCGATTGCAGACCAGGCTTCAACTTTGCCCTGCCCTGTTTCAGAAGAGAAGCAGATCAAGGGATCATTCGGATCCTTGTTCAGTGTTTCTCTGACAACCTTCATATGTTTTTGCCATTTGCCTTTAGGAATTTTGTCGGCTTTAGTGGCAACTACAATTGTCGGAATATCATAATGCTTAAGAAACTCATACATCATCACATCGTCTTTTGATGGCGCATGGCGAAGGTCAACAAGCAACACAGCTGCACAAAGCTGTCTGCGTTTTGTAAAATACGTTTCAATCATTTTCCCCCATGCATCCCGCTCGGACTTAGAAACTTTTGCATAGCCGTAGCCCGGTACATCGACAAAATGAAGCACTTCATTAATGATATAAAAATTTAAAGTTTGCGTTTTTCCCGGCTTTGATGACGTCCTCGCCAGGTTTTTCCGGTTCAGCAATTTATTGATAAACGACGATTTTCCTACGTTTGATCGTCCGGCCAGAGCAATTTCCGGCAATTCCAGATCTGGATACTGCTCGGGCTTTACTGCACTGATGACAATCTCGGAACTTGTTACTTTCATTCATTCTCTCCTACTAACGCATGCTGCAGCACTTCATCCAGGTGTGATACAGGCACAAATGTTAAATCATTGCGGACACTTTCAGGGATATCTTCAATATCTTTTTCATTGTCCTTTGGCATAATGATTTTTGTTAATCCTGCCCGGTGCGCACTCAGCGTTTTTTCTTTTAGTCCGCCGATCGGCAGTACTCTTCCTCTTAATGTAATTTCTCCGGTCATGCCGACTTCTTTTCTGACCGGTCTTCCGGTCAAAGCTGAAATCAGCGCTGTTGCCATTGTAATTCCTGCTGAAGGGCCATCTTTTGGAACTGCACCTTCAGGAACATGAATATGAATGTCATGCAATTCATGAAAATTCTCTTCAATATTCAGCTCTTTTGCCCTGGAGCGGATAAAACTGAATGCCGCCTGTGCAGATTCTTTCATGACATCCCCAAGTTTTCCGGTTAAAATCAGCTTGCCTTTTCCAGGTGATAACGATACTTCAATTGAGAGTGTATCTCCGCCTACGGTTGTATATGCAAGGCCTGTTGCCACTCCAATTTGATCTTCGAGTTCAGCCTGACCGTAACGGAACTTGTTCTTCCCTAAATAATCAGCAAGGTTTTTGTCTGTTACGATAATTTTCTTGCGTTCTTCAGAAACAACTTGCTTGGCTGCTTTTCGGCAAATCGCTGCCAGCTGTCTTTCAAGACTTCTGACTCCTGCTTCACGGGTATGATAGCGAATGATATTTTGTATAGCTGACTCGCGGATTTGCAAATTAGACTTTTTCAAACCGTGATCTTTTAGTTGCTTAGACAGCAGATGATCTTTGGCAATATGAATTTTCTCCAATTCTGTATAGCCTGCAATCGTGATTATCTCCATCCGGTCACGCAATGGGCCAGGTATGGTTGACAGGTTATTTGCTGTAGCGATAAACATAACTTTGGATAAATCATAGGTCTCTTCAATATAATGATCGCTGAACGTATGATTTTGTTCAGGATCTAGAACCTCGAGAAGGGCTGAAGAAGGGTCTCCTCTGAAATCATTGGACATTTTATCAATTTCATCAAGTAAAAAAACCGGGTTAATGGTTCCCGCTTTTTTCATCCCCTGAATAATTCGGCCCGGCATTGCGCCGACATATGTCCGGCGGTGACCGCGGATTTCAGATTCATCCCTGACTCCTCCGAGTGAAATGCGCACGAAATTCCTGTCAAGAGATTTAGCAACTGAACGGGCAAGGGATGTTTTCCCTACTCCGGGAGGTCCTGATAAGCATAAAATCGGTCCTTTAAGTGAGTTTGTCAGTTTTTGGACGGCCAAATATTCAAGCACTCGGTCTTTTACTTTTTCAAGCCCGTAGTGGTCCTCGTCCAAAATGGTTTCAGCCCGTTTTAAATCAAGACGGTCAACCGTTGCATTCGACCACGGCAAGGAGATAAGCCACTCGAGATAATTTCGGACTACTGAACTCTCAGCTGAGGTTGAAGGAACTTTTTCATAGCGCTCAAGTTCTTTCAAAGCAGTAAGTTTGATATGATCCGGCATGCCGGCCTTTTCAATCTTCTCATTCAGAATATCCACTTCACCCGTTTTGCCTTCTTTATCGCCAAGTTCTTTTTGAATCGCCTTCATTTGTTCGCGGAGATAGTATTCCTTTTGCGTCCGCTCCATTGACCGTTTCACACGCTGGCCGATTTTCTTTTCAAGCTGCAGCACTTCTTTTTCATTATGAATGATTTCAATGACACGGTTTAAACGCTCTTTAATATCCAGAGTTTCAAGAACTTCCTGTTTTTCTTTCAATTTAAGCGGCAGGTGAGATGCAACAATGTCAGCCATCCTGCCAGGCTCATCAATATCTGTAACAGTTGAAAGAGTTTCACCGGATATTTTTTTAGACAGTTTTATGTATTGATCAAAGTGATCGATCAGCGTTCTCATAAGCGCTTCATCTTCGGCGTCTTTATCTGTGCTTTCTTCTAAGGAAGCTGCACCGACTGCAAAATAGTCACCTTCATCTACATATTTAGTGATTTTCCCCCGCTGAATTCCTTCTACGAGAACCCGGATTGTCCCATTTGGGAGCTTCAGCATTTGTTTTATTTTCGTTAATGTTCCTACTGTAAAGATATCTTCTTCGGTTGGTTCATCAATTGAAATATCACGTTGAGTTGTTAAAAAGATTATATGATCATCCATCATCGCTTTTTCAAGCGCCTGTACGGATTTTTCGCGTCCTACATCAAGGTGAAGTACCATTGTCGGGTACACTAACAATCCTCTAAGAGGTAGGAGGGGGACGATTTTCTCTTCTTTTTTCGCCAACTGTCATACACCTCCATGACTTTAGTATCAATCATTATAATATAATGAGTTCATTCTTGTACAATTCTAACTTATCGGCAATACAGTGTCTATTTGTAAATCATATAGTGTTACCTTATGTAGTATACCCTTTCCTCAGTCAGAAGACTAAAGAAATTACTTTTGTGATCAAAGAAAAGTGGAATCGCCCGTTTAGCTCCGTCAGACAGATAAGGATCCGGCTGAAAAGGCGCTTTTTGCCTTTACAGACGGAGCCGTTCTGGCCGAGGAGTTGGGCGATGGAACTGGACAACAAGAAAAGCGGAATCGTCCGGTTAGCGCGGGCAGACAGATAAGGATTTGGCAGAAAAAGCGCTTTTTGCTTTTCCTGCCAAATCCGTTCCGGCCGCTGAGCTGGACAACAAGAAAAGCAGAAGACTGTTCAGACTCATTCAGACAGATAAAACTTCACCAGAAAAGTCCGGTTTTGGCTTTCCATAGGGAATGATCGAAGCCATATCTGCGATCGCAGAATGATTTCATTCTTTTCACTTAAAAAACCCCGAGATTACCCGAGGTCTTGTTTTATTAATGATGGTATCGGCGCTGGCACTTCAGTTGGAGGATTCAGCAGCGCGACATCGAACACTTCCTGCAAATTCGTAACCGGGATGATATGTATGCCTTCAACCGTTTTTAATATCGATTGCATATTTTCAGCCGGAATTATGACTGTTTTCGCACCTGCAAGCTTAGCAGCTTTAATTTTCGGCACAACTCCGCCAATCGGTTTTACACTGCCGTGAATGCTGATTTCTCCCGTCATGGCTACTGTATGATCGACCGGTATTTTGTGGATAGCCGAGAAAATGCCCGTTGCCATGGCGATTCCCGCTGATGGCCCGTCTACTGGTATGCCTCCCGGAAAGTTGACATGGATATCATAATCATCTGCTTTAATTCCCATTGACCTCAAGACTGTAATGACATTTTCAATCGAGCCTTTGGCCATGCTTTTTCTTCTGACTGATTTGCCTCTGTCACCGATGCTTTCCTCTTCCACTATACCTGTTATATTAATATTCCCTTTATCTTTGGCATGAATGACCGTCACTTCTATTTCAAGAAGAGAACCTGAATTCGGACCGTGAACTGCGAGCCCATTGACGAGACCTACTTTTGCATCCGCATAGATTTTTTTATCATATCGCGGGGTAAGCTGACTTGAACTTACCACCCATTCAATATCCTGCATAGTAATTTCTGTGCGGTCTTCTGTCATCGCCATGCCTGCTGCAATTTGCATCATGTTCACAACTTCGCGACCGTTTCTCACATATGAAGTTAAAGTAGCTATGCTTGGTTCGCTTACCTTCATATTTACTTTGACTGCCGCTTTCCTTGCCACAACCGCAAGTTCAGCCTGCTCTAAATCTCTGAAGAAAACTTCAAGACAGCGGGAGCGGATGGCAGGAGGGATTTCATTAGGCGTTCTGGTCGTTGCGCCAATCAAACGAAAATCAGCCGGCAGTCCATTTTGAAAAATATCATGTATGTGATTAGGAATCTGTGTATTTTCCTCACTGTAATAGGCGCTTTCTAAAAAAACTTTCCGATCTTCTAAAACCTTCAGCAGTTTGTTCATCTGTATCGGATGCAATTCGCCGATTTCATCTATAAACAGAACGCCTCCGTGTGCATTTGTCACAGCCCCCTGCTTAGGCTGGGGAATACCGGCTTGTCCCATCGCGCCTGCCCCCTGATAAATCGGGTCGTGCACAGATCCAATTAAAGGATCTGCAATCCCTCTTTCATCAAACCTTGCAGTAGTTGCATCTAATTCGATAAAAACAGCCGCAGTCTTAAATGGCGATTTATTATTTCGTTTTGCTTCTTCGAGTACCAGTCTTGCAGCCGCCGTTTTTCCGACACCTGGAGGACCGTATACGATTACATGCTGAGGATTGGGTCCGCATAGGGCTGCTTTTAGCGCTTTGATTCCATCTTCCTGGCCAACAATATCTGAAAAGCTTTTAGGACGGACTCTTTCAGAAAGAGGCTCCGATAATTTAATCGATCTCATCTTTTTCAGTTGTTCCATTTCTTTGCGTGATTCGCGGTCGATTGATACTTTTTGGGTACGCTGATTTTTTAATAAATTCCAAAAATACAAGCCAATAATGACCCCGAAAAACAGTTGCACAAATAATGCAATTCCAGTCCAGCTCATAGTGGTCCCTCCTACTGCGATGTCAATTTATCCCGCATTAACGGGCAGTAAAAACCCTCACCTAATAATAGTAGGGAATACTTACTCTCTGGTGAGGGCAACTGCCCGTAAATACCCGATCTGTTCAACAAATCATCACCGTTTCTGCTGATGAAAGTTTCACTGTATAAGCTAGTATCTCCGAGGGACTTCTGGAATAAACGTTATTATCCTAACTATAATTACGATATTAATGTATAAAAAAAGCAGTCTTTCAAATTTAAAAATACAAAAAAGCCTTGCGGATTTACATCCCGCAAGGCTTTTAATTAGATATTAAATAAAGTAAAAAGTTTTCCGCTTCTGAGTCCAGCTCCAGCGCCTGATGACTCTTCGGCCAGAACGGCTCCGCCTAAAAAGTCAAACCCCGACTTTCCGGCGAATCCTAATCTGCCTGCCTGATCTGGCCAAGGCGCTTCCGCTTTGTCATTATGCAGATGTTTTCGTATCTTCTTCAATAATCGTGCCGTCAGTCAGAACCAATTTAGGCGGCACTTTATCAGTGACTGTTTCAGCAGTAATGATGCATTTCGTAATATCATCTCGTGATGGAAGTTCAAACATGACTTCAAGCATGAGTCCTTCAATAATAGAACGAAGTCCGCGCGCCCCTGTTTTGCGTTCAATTGCTTTTTTAGAAATTTCCATCAATGCATTCTCTTCAAATTCAAGTTCTACACCATCTAAATCAAGCATTTTTTGATATTGCTTTACAAGAGCATTCTTAGGTTTAGTCAGAATTTCAACAAGTGCTTCTTCATCTAAAGGCTGAAGACTTGCAATAACCGGCAGACGGCCGATGAATTCCGGAATAAGTCCAAAACGCAGAAGATCTTCCGGAAGCACTTTTGAAAGAAGCATTTTTTGGTCCAGCTCATCATCTTTTTTGTCAGAGCCAAAGCCAATAACCTTTTGGCCTAAGCGGCGCTTAACGATTTGCTCGATGCCGTCGAAGGCTCCGCCGCAAATAAATAAGATGTTTGTTGTATCAATTTGAATGAATTCTTGATGTGGGTGTTTGCGTCCGCCCTGAGGTGGAACACTTGCAACCGTGCCTTCAAGAATTTTAAGAAGCGCCTGCTGAACACCTTCACCTGAAACATCACGTGTAATAGACGGATTTTCAGACTTGCGGGCAACTTTATCAATTTCATCGATGTAAATAATTCCTTTTTCTGCTTTTTCCACATCATAATCTGCAGCTTGGATCAGTTTTAAAAGAATGTTTTCAACATCTTCTCCAACATATCCAGCTTCCGTTAAAGATGTAGCATCAGCAATTGCAAAAGGAACATTCAGAATACGGGCTAATGTTTGAGCAAGGAGTGTTTTACCGCTTCCTGTCGGCCCGATCATCGCGATATTACTCTTTGAAAGCTCTACTTCATCGATCTTGCTGTTTGAATTAATTCGCTTGTAGTGGTTATAAACAGCTACAGCAAGGCTCTTTTTCGCTTGTTCCTGCCCGATGACATATTCGTCCAAAATTTCGCGAATTTCTTTCGGCTTAGGAACATCTTTAAATTCAACTTCTTCTTCTGTTCCCAGTTCTTCTTCGACGATTTCTGTGCATAATTCAATGCACTCGTCACATATATAGACACCCGGTCCAGCAACTAATTTACGAACCTGGTCTTGAGTTTTACCGCAAAATGAACACTTCAGCTGACCTTTTTCGTCATTAAATTTAAACATGTTTTCACCCCTTATATCTTTGTATCATCAAAGTACCCATACATCTTCATCTATAGGAGAAGCTGCTCTGGATGGATTATCTTTCTTATTCCTAAGTATAAAGGTAATGGGAATGAATATCACGCAACTTACCTTGACCGCTGGTCCGAAGCGGTTAAAGTCTGAAAAATTGGTATGTATTGCATTGTACCATAAGTATGTAGAGTACAGGAAATAAAACCACTCTGCCTGAGCAGATTAGAGTGTTTGTATATATAATTCGCTCTCTGGATTTAAAATCCTTGCTCTCTGAATGAATCTTTTTCTTATCATATGTATGTAGCATCCGGTAATTATATAGTACCCAATGCGATTAAAAATAAATCTATTTTGCAAAACAAGGCACGAATCATCTCGCGCCTTGTTTCTTTATAATTTATTATGCAATTTCTTTGCTGTTTTCAACAAGGAAGTCGATCGCTTTACGTACTTTAAGATCTTCTTTTAGTCCTTCTAAAGATCCCAGAGCTTGCTTGATGTTCTCAACAGGCATGTTGTACATTTCAGCCATTTTAGCAATCTCAGCATCTACTTCTTCGTCTGTAGCTTCGATGTTTTCTGCTTTAGCGATTGCTTCAAGAGTCAAGTTGTACTTCACGCGTTTAGAAGCATCTTCTTTCATTTGCTCTTTTAAAGCATCTTCATCTTGACCTGAGAATTGGAAGTATAACTCAAGGTTCATGCCTTGTGCTTGAAGACGCTGTTCGAACTCCTGCATCATGCGGCTTACTTCGTTTTCGATCAATACTTGAGGAATGTCAACTTCTGCATTGTCAGAAGCTTTGTCTACAAGTGAGTCACGAAGTGTGTTTTCCGCTTCAGCTTTTCTAGTTTCTTCTAGGCGGGTTCTTGTTTTAGCTTTTAAAGCTTCAAGGCTTTCCACTTCTTCATCTACGTCTTTAGCAAATTCATCATCTAAAGCAGGAAGTTCTTTTGCTTTGATTTCATGAAGCTTCACTTTGAAAGTTGCCGGCTTACCAGCAAGGTTTTCAGCGTGGTACTCTTCAGGGAATGTTACTTCAACTTCTTTTTCTCCGCCTGCCTCAAGGCCTACAAGCTGCTCTTCAAAGCCAGGGATGAAAGAGCCAGATCCGATTTCAAGCGTATAGTTCTCAGCTGTTCCGCCTTCAAATGCTTCGCCGCCTTCGAATCCTTCGAAATCGATTACGACTGTATCGCCATTTTCAACAGCGCCGCCTTCTTTTACAACTAGTTCAGCATGACGCTCCTGCAATGTTTTAAGTTCAGCATCAACATCTTCTTCAGATACTTCTGCATTCAATTTTTCTGCTTCAAGGCCTTTGTATTCGCCTAATTTCACTTCTGGTTTTACAACAACTTTAGCAGTGAAAATTAAGTTTTTGCCTTTTTCGATTTGTTCAACATCAATTTCAGGGCGGTCGATTGGTTCGATGCCAGCTTCTTCAACTGCTTGTGGATATACTTCTGGAAGAATGATATCCAAAGCATCTTGATAAAGTGACTCTACGCCAAAACGCTGTTCGAACATGCCGCGCGGTACTTTACCTTTGCGGAATCCCGGAATATTTACTTGCTTTGATACTTTTTTAAATGCTTCATCAAGGGCTTTGCTGAACGTTTCCGCATCAACTTCTACTGTCAGAACGCCTTGGTTACCCTCTAACTTTTCCCATTTTGCAGACATATGTTTCCCTCCAAAAAATCTATTGAAATAGTGACATAATCTAGGTTAGGTTTGGCAAAGTATGCCTTGTCCATTTTAAACAAGTGCTTCCTTTGTTATACCCCTATGTAGATGATTTACTAAATCGGCCAGTGTAGTGTATGATGTCTGCGCGCATAAGGGTACATTCCCTTTGGTACGGCTGATCATCATTTTACAACCATTTTATTATAACATAGAAAAAATTCCTTTCAACATTTACGTTAGATTTGCAAATAAGAAATTTCTTCTATTTCATATATTTTTCTTGCAGCTTCAATCAGTGTATTTTCTTTTACTTCATATGTATAGCTGACCTCTTCTGCCGGTGCGGCTATTCCATGCATTTCATAGCCTGCATAATGAAGGGCAGCTGCCCACAGCCTTGCTTCGGCCGGTTCCGGCAAAAATGGAAACAACACATACAAATGGCGAATCCATACTTCTTTTACTGCTTCAAACAGCGCAGGGTTCTCCTGACCAAGAATATCATCCAGGACATTCAGGACTTTCTTGGTAAAAGGTAGCTCAGATGAGTCTTCAAGCTCTGCGGGAATCAGCGAAATCGTTTTGCCGAACTTAGAAATTTTCACTTCTTTTGCTACCTCATTTTCCATAAGCAAATGAAGAATCATCGATTGAACAACAGGATGGCTGCCTCCATCTTTTAAAATTGATTGAAGCTGCAGCATGTGCCTTGATACATTCCGGTCTTTTAAGGATTGGACATAGGCTACCTGCTGATTAATCGTATCAAGCAAATTTCCCGGTTCTGTATAGCTTTCATCTTCCTCTTCCACATCAATCGGAAAATCTTCGTCCTCGGTCATTTTACGGCTGAAATCGAGAAGCTTATAAAAGTGCTCGGCCTGATCGTGAGGCAGCTGATTTTCCTGCAGCACAGCCTCGATCGTCTGCTGCACTTCACTGTATTGTCTAAGCTGAATAAGAACCGTTAAATAAACCTGCAGCACAGTAAAATAGTCCCCTATGTCTTCATGGAGCATTTTACGGCAGACTGTCTTTGCTTCTTCAAGCTCTCCAAGCTCCATCAGGCATAATGCGATTCCGAGATGAATTTCAGCCCGTTCCTCTCCAAGTTCCTGCACCTCATAAAAGAGAGTGAGTGCTTCTTTAAATTGTTTATTTTTCAGAGCTTCCAATCCTTTATCAACTAAACGCTCACTTAAGTTAGGAAAGGGAATGACTTTTCTCTGTTTTTTTCCATCCATCATTGTAGGATCAACTCCGGCTTGCTATTTGCCTACAAGTGTACCAATGGACGCTTTAGAAAACAAGGAAAGAAGAGCCCGGAATTACGACATCCAGACTCTTCTTGCTTTTTCATATTCAGCAATCTGTTCTTCATACATGAAAGTAAGTGAAATTTCGTCATGTCCGTTCAGCAGCATATCTTTCCAATATGGATCGACCGTGAACGAATAAAGGACCATTTCCTCGTCGCGGATTTCTTGTTTTTCAAGGTCAATCGTGCACTCAAAATGAGGGTTTGAGGCCAGCTGAATGAATTGCTGATGAAAACTTTCTTCTATTCTAATAGGAAGAAGTCCATTTTTCAGGCAATTTTGATGAAATATATCTGCAAAAGACGGGGCGATGATAACTTTGAACCCATAATCCCCTAATGCCCAAGGCGCATGCTCCCGTGAAGATCCGCAGCCGAAATTCTCTCCAGCCACTAAGATGCTTGCTCCTGCTGCTTCAGGCTTATTCAGCTCAAATTTTGGATTATCTGTTCCGTCATTTAAATATCTCCAGTCAAAGAAAGCAAATCTGCCATATCCGGTCCGTTCAATCCTTTTTAAAAACTGCTTCGGAATAATCTGATCTGTATCAACATTCGACCGGTTTAATACAGCCAGTTTACCTTTGTGCACTTGAAATGCTTCCACTTGCAATCCCTCCTGTTAGTTCTCTGACATCAACAAATCTGCCGTAAACAGCTGCTGCTGCAGCCATGGCCGGACTGACAAGATGCGTTCTGGCACCTTTTCCCTGTCTTCCTTCGAAGTTCCGGTTTGACGTTGAAGCGCAGCGCTTTCCTTCAGGCACAATATCATCATTCATGCTTAGACACATGCTGCAGCCTGATTCACGCCATTCAAATCCTGCATTAATAAAAATCTGATGCAGCCCTTCTTCTTCTGCCTGAAGCTTCACTTTTTGGGAGCCGGGAACGACGATTGCTCTTACAGATGGATTTACTTTTCTATCATTAATTATATCAGCAGCCTGACGAAGGTCTGTTATTCTGGAATTTGTACAGGATCCGATAAACACATAATCAATTTCAATATCCTGCACCCTTGTATCCGGTTCAAGACCCATATAGAAATAAGCTCTCTCCGCTTCCTGCTTCTCTTCCTGTTTATTGAACATGCCCGTGTTCGGCACTTTTTGATCCACCGCTACAGCCATGCCCGGATTCGTTCCCCAAGTAACCATTGGAGAAATATCGGCAGCGTCAATGCTGATTTTATCGTCATATTCAGCCCCTGGATCGCTCTTGAGGTTTTTCCAATAGGCAATGGCTTCCTCTAATTCTTCTCCCTTTGGAGCATAAGGACGTCCTTTAATGTATTCAAATGTGGTTTCATCAGGAGCCATGAGCCCTGCACGAGCACCAGCTTCAATTGACATGTTGCAGACGGTCATCCGTTCGTCCATTGACATATTCTCAATCGCTTCTCCGGTAAATTCAATGACATACCCTGTACCAAAGCGGACCCCGAATGTCCCGATAATATATAAAATGACATCTTTTGCTGTTACCCCTTTATTCAACGGGCCATTTATATGGATGTTTAATGTTTTTGGTTTCTGCTGCCAAAGCGTTTGAGTTGCGAGCACATGTTCCACTTCGCTTGTTCCGATTCCAAATGCCAATGCCCCAAAGGCACCATGTGTAGAAGTATGACTGTCTCCGCAGACAATTGTTTTTCCAGGCAGTGTAAGTCCAAGCTCAGGTCCGATTACATGGACAATTCCCTGATCTGTACTATTAAGGTCAGCAAGCCTGATTCCAAATTCGCGGCAATTGGCCTCAAGTGCATTTACCTGGAGTTTTGCCACTTCATCTTTAATCTCAAACCGGTTAACTGTTGGAATGTTATGATCCATTGTGGCAAACGTATTCCCGGGCTTTCTTACCTTTCTCCCGTTCTGCCTTAAACCTTCAAACGCCTGCGGGGAAGTGACCTCATGAATCAGATGAAGATCTATATAAAGAAGATCAGGCTGATCATTTTTCCGGTAGACAACATGATCATCCCATATTTTTTCTACTATTGTTCTGGCTTTCAAACAAATACCCCCTTTAATATTTAAAGGCTGTTTTCGCATAGATTGTTATTTTCGATTAAATATGTTTTCCGTTCCTTCCGCTGCAATCCACATAAGGATATAAACATATAATCTAAAAGCAACAAAGCTTACGAAAAGAGCCTATTTAATAGATTGGCGCTCTTCATCTAATGAAAAGCGCCGAAAGGTTTATGCGTAAGCTTCCATAATGTTAAAAATGGTATGATCATCTGCAAGAGCTGCTTTGATTTCTTCAACAAGCTTTGAGGTAGAAAGGGGTGTTTCTCCCTTTCTTGATAAATCAGCTGTTCTTTTGCCTGAATCGAGTACATGTTTAACCGCATTTTCGATTGCTTCGGCCTCTTCCTCCATTTTAAAGGAGTGTCTCAGCATCATAGCTGTTGATAAAATCATGGCGACAGGGTTCGCTTTATCTTCTCCCGCAATATCAGGAGCAGAGCCATGAACAGGCTCATAAAGATGCAGTCCTGTTGCACTCAAGCTTGCTGACGGCAGCATTCCAAGAGATCCTGTGAGCATAGAAGCCTCGTCGCTTAAAATGTCGCCAAACATATTTTCAGTAACAATCACATCAAATTGTTTAGGATTATGAATAAGTGCCATCGCAGCATGATCAACCAGCATATGCTGAAGTTCCACATCAGGGAATTTCATTGCAACTTCTTCAGCGACTTCTCTCCACATTCGGCTTGATTCTAAAACATTCGCTTTATCGACAGACGTCACTTTCTTTTTTCTGTCCTGTGCCAGCTGAAACGCTCTTTCAATAATGCGCACCATTTCATCCCGCTTATAAAACAGCGTATCGACTACTGTATGTTCCCCATTTTTTACATTTCGTTCACTCGGCTTTCCGAAATAAAGCCCGCCTGTTAATTCTCTTACAATCATGAAGTCGACGCCTTCCACATACTCCCGCTTAAGCGGAGAAGAATCGAGCAGGCTTTCAACCGTTTCAACAGGCCGGAGATTTGCGTACAAATCCAGTTCCTTCCGAAGAGCAAGCAGGCCTTTTTCAGGTCTTAAATGAGATGGGTTCTTATCCCATTTCGGCCCTCCTACTGAACCAAGCAGAACTGCATCAGATTCTCTGCATATTTGCAGTGTTTCCTGCGGAAGCGGAGAATTCATTTCATCGATCGCCGCTCCTCCAATCACTCCATATTGAAAATGAAAACGATGATAGTAATGTTCTTCAATTGCTTTTAGAATTTCCACAGCACCATCCATAACTTCTTTTCCAATACCGTCACCCGGCAATAATGCAATTTTCTTCTCCATTTAACTCTGCCTCCTTCATGATTTTTATTAAACAGTAGCTTTTAAACTTTCCTCGGCCTGAGCATTTAATATAAGAATTCGATTTACAGCATTCAGATAGGCTTTCGCAGAGGCTTCAAGAACATCCTGCGCCATTCCTCTGCCGCTTGATTCAACGCCTCCGACCATGACTCTTACAAAGACTTGAGCAAAGGCATCCCGGCCGCTGCTGTTTGATTGAATCCGGTAGTCCTGCAGCTTAATAGAAAAACCTGTGCACCGCTCAAGCGTATTGTAGATGGCTTCTACGCTTCCTCCGCCAGTGGCTGCTTCCTGCACTAACTGCTGCTTCTGGTTTTTAAGAGTAACTGTAGCAGTCGGCACCTGGGATGTTCCGTACTGAACCTGCAGAGATACAAGTTCAAACATATCCTCGCTTCTTTCTACTTTTTCTTCTATTACAAGAGCGGCAATATCTTCGTCTGTGAATTCCTTCTTTTTCTCAGACAGTGTTTTGAACGTATTAAAGATTTTATGAGATTCTTCTTCCGTTACACTGAAGCCAAGCTCTGCAAGCTTGCTTTTGAAAGCGTGGCGGCCTGAATGTTTTCCAAGCACCATTGAATTTGAGCCGACTCCAACTAGCTCAGGCGAGATGATTTCGTACGTTGTTTTTTCCTTCAGTACTCCATCCTGATGAATGCCTGATTCATGGGCAAACGCATTTTTCCCGACAACTGCTTTGTTAGGAGGAATCATCATTCCAGTCAGCTTGCTTACTAGATCGCTTGTTTTCTTAATTTCATCCAGTTTCATATTGGTTTTTGCGCCAAAATAATCTGAGCGAATGTGAAGAGCTACGCCGATTTCCTCAAGTGAGGCATTTCCAGCACGCTCGCCTATTCCATTAATCGTACCTTCAATTTGCCCGGCTCCGTTTTCGATGGCTGCAAGAGAATTCGCAACGGCCATCCCAAGATCATCGTGGCAATGGGCAGATAAGATGACGTTATCAATGCCTCTGACATTTGATTTCAAATATTGAAAAATCTCACCGTATTCTTTCGGGTTAATGTATCCCACTGTATCCGGGATATTAATTACGTTTGCCCCCGCTGCAATTACTTGTTCAACGATTTTCGCCAAAAACGGGAGTTCGCTTCTGCAGGCATCTTCGGCTGACCATTGGATAAGCGGAAAGTATTTCGATGCATACTTGACTGATTCAACGGCTGTTTCAATGACCTGCTCAGGAGATTGCTTTAATTTATAGTGCATATGAATGGGAGAAGTAGCAAGGAATACGTGCAGTCTCGGGTTTGCACCATCCTTCAGCGCATCCCACGCTGCATCGATATCTGTTTTCACAGATCTTGCAAGTCCTGTAACTGAACCATTTTTAATTGTTCTGGCGATCTCCTGTACAGCTAAAAAATCTCCTTTTGAGGAAGCCGGAAACCCGGCCTCCATTATATCAACACCAAGACGTTCCAGCTGAAGGGCAATCTGCAGTTTTTCTTTAGCATTTAAATTGACTCCGGCTGATTGTTCTCCATCTCTAAGAGTTGTATCAAATAGGTTAATTTTTCGCACTTGCGACCACTTCTTTCCGTTTTGGCTTAACAAATGGCATCATTTCACGAAGCTTTCTCCCTACTACCTCAATTTGATGTTCATTTTCACGATTGTTGATTGCATTGAATTGAGGGCGATTTACCTGATTCTCGATGATCCAGTCTTTTGCAAATTTACCGGATTGGATATCATGCAAGACTTCTTTCATCGATTCTTTTACTCTTTCATCTACAACTCTAGGTCCAGATACGAAATCTCCCCACTGTGCTGTGTCTGAAATGGAATATCTCATTCCTGCCATTCCATCTTCATACATAAGATCAACAATCAGCTTCAGCTCGTGCAGACACTCGAAGTATGCAAGCTCCGGCTGGTATCCCGCTTCTACTAATGTTTCAAATCCAGCTTTTACGAGAGATGTTAACCCTCCGCATAAAACCGCCTGCTCACCGAAAAGGTCTGTTTCTGTTTCTTCTTTAAACGTTGTTTCAA
This sequence comes from Metabacillus idriensis, assembly GCF_050483325.1. GTDB lineage: Bacteria > Bacillota > Bacilli > Bacillales > Bacillaceae > Bacillus_P > Bacillus_P idriensis_A. The sequence continues at coordinate 8,158 of NZ_JBCMYF010000033.1, read as the reverse complement.
GCACTCCTGCACGAGCTCCTCCGATCGCTTTAGCATAGGCTAAAGCAAGATCTTTCGCCTCGCCTGTTACATCCTGATAGACTGCGAACAATGCAGGTACACCGGCACCGTCTTCAAATGTTCTTCTGACAAGATGTCCAGGACCTTTTGGAGCGACTAAAAATACGTCTACAAATTCAGGAGGAACAATCTGGTTGAAATGTACATTAAATCCGTGTGCAAATACTAGTGCATTTCCTGGCTGAAGCTGGTCTTTGATTTCTGCTTCATATACTTTTTGCTGCTGTTCATCCGGCAAGAGCACCATCACAACATCTGCCTGAGCTGCTGCTTCTTTAACCGTTGTAACCTCTACTCCGTCTGAGGCAGCCTTGTTAAATGAATTTCCTTTGCGAACGCCGACAACAACATCAATTCCGCTGTCCTTCAAGTTCAGTGCATGAGCGTGGCCCTGTGATCCGTAGCCGATTACTGCAACCTTTTTCCCTGCTAATACTTCCTCTTTAACATCACCGTTATAATATACTTTTACCATGTCCATTCTCTCCTTTTAATGTCAATTAGTTTAGACGATTGAATATGTTTTAGCGCCATTTGCAGTACGCTGTGTTCCTCTTGGGAAAGCAGTTGTGCCGGTTCTGGCAATTTCTTTGATTCCATATGGCCGCAATAAATCAATAATTGCTTCAATTTTTTCTGATTCGCCTGTAACCTGAACTACTACGCTGTCACGGCTCACGTCAATGACAGTTGCTCTGAAAGGCTCAATCACACCTTGAACTTCCATTCTCGTCGCCGGAGGCGCAATGACTTTAATTAAGGCGAGCTCTCTTGCGACGATTGATTGATTCGTAATATCCTGTACTTTTAAAACATCAATCTGTTTATTCAGCTGTTTAGTAATCTGCTCAACTTCTTTTTCGTCTTCTACGTGAATAACAAACGTCATTCTTGAGATACCTTCAATTTCTGCATGGCCGACTGTGATGCTTTCGATATTATAATGTCTTTTTGTAAATAAACCGGTGATCCGATTAAGGACCCCTGAGCGATTATTGACAGTCAGTGTAAGAATTCGCTTCACGGTTTAACACCCACCATTTCATGTAATCCTTTTCCTGGAGCAATCATCGGGTATACATTTTCCATCTGGCTTACATTTACGTTTATCAGTACTGGTTCTTTTGATAAAAGAGCCTGTTTGAACGCCGGAAAGTCTTTTTCAGTCTGAATTTTCAGTCCTTTCATGCCGTATGCTTCCGCTAACTTCACGAAATCTGGCTGAGATTGAAAAACAGATTGTGAATATCTTTCTTCATAGAAGATTTCCTGCCACTGTCTGACCATTCCAAGCACTCCGTTGTTCAATAGAATCACTTTAACCGGCAGATTGAGCTCATGGATAACAGATAGTTCCTGAAGGGTCATCTGGAAACCGCCGTCTCCAAGGATCGCAATGACATTTGCGTCTTTTTCAGCAAGCTGGGCTCCAATAGCTGCAGGCAATCCGAAGCCCATTGTGCCGAGACCCCCTGATGTAACCCAGCGATTAGGCTGCTGCAGGCGGTAATACTGCGCTGCCCACATTTGGTGCTGACCGACATCCGTTGTAATAATTGCCTCTCCATTTGTCCATTCATGAATGAGTTCAATCATATGCTGAGGTTTAAGCTCTTCATCTGATTTTTTGTACCATAACGGCAAGGACTTTTTGTTATTCTGCAAGGCTGTATACCAATCATCATGCTGACTGCGTTTTCCGTTTTGATGAATAAGATTTTCAAGAACAAGTCTTGCATCGCCAACGACTGGAATTTTTGTTTCAACCACTTTGCCGATTTCAGCAGGATCGATATCAATATGGGCAATTGTTGCACTTTTTGCAAAATGATTTAAATTTCCTGTTACCCTGTCGTCAAACCTTGCACCGACGCTGATTAATAGATCACATTCATATAACGCCATGTTTGCGGTATATGTACCGTGCATCCCGGCCATCCCGAGAAAGAGCGGATGATCTGCTGGAAAACTGCCAAGACCAAGCAGTGTGTTTACAACTGGAATGTGCTGCTGTTCTGCATATTCTTTCAGCTGCTCGCTTCCCTTGGCATGCAGCACTCCTGCACCGGCTAAAATGACCGGTTTTTTAGCACTGCTGACAGCTTCAACAAGCTTTCTGATCTGAAGATAATTCGGTTCTGTTTTTGGCTGATATCCCGGCAGATGGACAGGTGCGTCATAATTAAAAATTCCTTCCGCTACTGCGATATCCTTTGGAACATCAATGAGAACCGGTCCCGGTCTTCCCGTTGTGGCAATGTGAAAAGCTTCTTTGATGATGCGGGGAAAATCATTTACATCCCGGACTTGATAATTGTGCTTTGTAATCGGCATTGTGATTCCAAGAACATCCGCTTCCTGGAAAGCATCTGTTCCAATGACAGAAGATGCAACCTGGCCTGTAAATACAACCAGCGGCAGGGAATCAATCATGGCATCTGTAAGTCCTGTAATCAGGTTCGTGGCGCCTGGCCCGGATGTTGCAATGACAACACCAGGTTTGCCTGATACTCTTGCATAACCCTCAGCTGCATGAATACCGCCTTGCTCATGCCTTGTTAAAATGTGATACATGCCGGAGTTATAGAGTTTGTCGTAAATTGGAAGAACAGCCCCTCCCGGATAACCGAAAATCACCTCTACTTTCTCCCGTTTTAAAGCTTCAATCATCATCATGGCCCCGGACATTGTTTTCGTACATTTGGCAGACTTTGCATCCAATTGTACCTTCATACTCATTGATTATTGCCTCCTTTTTTCCCGCTATCATCTAAAGCCTTATTTTTTTATCTAATTATTTCAAAATAAAAAACCTCCCCGCCCCAATATTGCCCACGTGTAATGTGAGTCAAAGGGGCGAGAAGGTTTGAAAACACTTTTCGCGGTACCACCCTTGTTCATGGTCTGCATCAGACCACCTTATGAAAGCACTTGGCTTTCTTTTTAATAACGAGTGCTGTGTAAATGACACCCGGCTGATTCTACTAAACTTCAAATCAGCACTCAGAGGCGAGTTCACTTAAAAAGGGACCGCCGGTTCTCAGCTCCACCAGCTCTCTTTAGATCCTTGTTTTCTAAGCTACTTATCCTCTTCAGCGTTTTAAATTATTTTGTGATCAGCTTACACTTAAGCTTGAACTGTTTCCTTTTACTTTTACACCATCTGATAATACTTTTTCTCTGAAACACTCAAGCAGACGGTTCGTATGTTCTCCCGGCTGCCCATCGCCGATTTCCCTGCCGTCTACCTTTACAACAGCAATGACTTCAGCGGCAGTCCCAGTCAGGAAGACTTCATCTGCTGTATAAACATCATGTCTTGTGAAAGGTTCCTCACGCACATCATAGCCAAGTTCTTCAGCTATTTCGATGATGACGTTTCGGGTAACTCCTTCAAGAGCTCCCAAGTAACCTGGAGGAGTCAGAAGTTTTTTATTTTTATAGATAAAGACATTATCAGCAGATCCTTCTGCGACATAGCCTTGATCATTCAGCATCAGAGCTTCGCTTACATTTGCAAGATGTGCTTCAATTTTTACAAGTACGTTGTTCAGGTAATTCAGTGATTTTACTTTAGGACTTAAAACGTCCGGTCTATTTCGCCTTGTCGGAACTGTCACAATATCAATTCCTGTTTCATAAAGATGTTTAGGGAAGATGGACAGCGGCTCTACAATAATAACAACATTTGCTTCTTTGCATTTATATGGATCAAGCCCAAGATCTCCGACTCCTCTTGAGACAACCAGTCTGATGTATGCGTCATCTAATCCGTTTTTCTCAACAGTCTTAACAGTTAAATCCGTCATTTCCTCTTGCGTATAAGGCATGTTGAGCAAGATGGATCTTGCTGACTCATATAATCTTTTCATGTGCTCATTTAATCTGAAGATGTTGCCGCTGTATACTCTGATTCCTTCGAAAATACCGTCTCCGTAAAGGAATCCGTGGTCATACACCGAAATTTTCGCATCTTCTTTTTTTACAAATTCATTATTTAGAAAAATCCATTGGTCACCCATAAAGAGCACACCTTTCTTTTAAAGTCTAAACGCGTTAATCAGTTGAATTCCAGTGTGTAAAAAAAATCCGTATAACGTTTGTTATGGACTCTTTTAAATGAACCTCACATGTTCATGTAACTTATATTTGAGCCTATATTACGCCCATTAAATAGCGGTGTCAACCGTCTTTTTTCGAATTGTTAGATAATTTAGATTTGTTTAACAATTTGTATACGCTTACATGCCTGTCATTATGGGAATTGTGTTTTTTAAAAATTTTTCAGAAGTTTTTTTCTGTGAGATTGCCTGACAAGGTTTTGGCTGATTTGATAAGGGGTAAATTAGGAAGAAAAAATTTTAAAAAATCCAGCATTAAAAATTTTTTTTGAGTCCAGAAGGATGATTGTTAGCAATAGAAGCGTTTGTTATACGAATGTGATCCTGTTAACAATTCTAAACTTTTTTCGGGAAAATTTTATGAAACAACAAAAAAACTTCTTTCGGTTTATCGAAAGAAGTTGTATGTATAAAGTATGGCGTCCCAGGAGAGATTCGAACTCCCGACCAACGGCTTAGAAGGCCGTTGCTCTATCCACTGAGCTACTGGGACATGTTATTTTGTTTAACATCGCGTTTATGTATCAGCGACATTTTTTATTATATGTTCGATTAGATTAAAAGTCAATAACTTTTTCTAAAATTTTATGAAAGAGGGAAAAATATCCCTCTTTCACGATGAAGCAAGCTCAAACCTTTGCGTGAGGCCGGTTACAGGGGATCCGTCAAGCTCGAAAAAGGTAACTTGTGCCGTTTGATTTTGTATTTCTAATATAACATATGTTTTTTCAGTTCGCATCCGCGGAAGTCTGATGCTTCCAGGATTAATGAATAGAATATTATCGACATATTCCGCTCCTGCCGTATGAGAGTGACCAAAGCAGACAATCTTCGCATCGTGTTCTTTCGCACTGTACATCACATTCATGAGAGTCGATTTTACATTGTGCAAATGGCCATGAGCAACAAAGAAACGATATCCTTCCACATCTTCGATGATTTCATTTGCAAACCGCGCTTCAAAATCACAGTTTCCGCGGACAGACGTATATCCCAAAATAGCAGAATGATCTGCTTCAAGTTCAGAATCGCCGCAATGAAACATGGCATCTGTATCCCCTGCGTGGCGTTTCCTGATTTCCTGAAGCTCATCGGTTAAGCCGTGGCTGTCACTGATTATTAATACTTTCACGTATAAAACTCCCCATCGTCAGGCTTTAAGCAGTTTTGCAAGCTTTTGAAGCGCAACCGCACGATGGCTGATTTTATTTTTCTCTTCTTTTGTTAACTCTGCCATCGTTTTTGCTTTATCTTTCACTAAGAAAATCGGATCGTACCCGAATCCGTTTTCTCCAATTGGCTCTTCTGTGATATAGCCTTCAACTGAACCTTCTACCGTCACCGTTTCACGGCCAGGCTCAGCAAGTGCGAGTGCACAGCGGAATCTTGCATTCCGTTCTTCCTTTGAAACACCATTCAGCTGAAGCAGCACTTTTTCAATATTGGCTGCATCACTTTTCTCAGCTCCTGCATAGCGTGCTGAATAAACACCAGGTTCTCCGCCAAGATAATCGACTGATAGTCCGGAATCGTCTGCAATGGCCATTTTTCCATATAGCTTTGAGATTGCTTCCGCTTTTATAACGGCATTTTCTTCAAACGTAGAGCCCGTTTCTTCAACATCTGGAGAATCTTCCAGGTCCATCAGTGAAATGGCCTTTAAATCGTATTGAGATAAGATTGATTGAAATTCAAGTAATTTACCTGCATTTTTCGTTGCAATAATAACTTCCTTCATCTGATTCATCCCTTTCCATCTTTTTGATCGATGATTTTCAGAGCTAAATCTCCAAGGGCCTCCATTTGAATTGAAATTAGCGAGTTTATTCCTTTTTCAGCTAAATCAAGTAATTCATTCAGTTCTTCTCTTGAAAAAGTCGCTTCTTCTCCAGTTCCCTGAAGCTCTACGAATTTTCCTGAAGACGTCATGATGACATTCATATCCACCTCTGCTGATGAATCCTCAATATAGTTTAAATCTAAGATCTCTCCAAGCTTTGAATCCATTCCGACTGATGTCGCCGCAAGAAAATCGGTGATTGGCAGCGTGCTGAGTTTCTTCTGAGACATCAGCTTTCCAAGCGCTAAAGTCATGGCAACGAAAGCTCCGGTAATGGAAGCTGTGCGCGTCCCCCCATCTGCCTGAATCACATCGCAGTCAATCCAGATGGTGCGCTCGCCTAACTTTTCAAGATCAACCACTGCTCGCAAAGCTCGTCCAATCAAGCGCTGTATTTCCATCGTGCGGCCTGTTATTTTACCTTTTGAAGACTCTCTGATCGTCCGCTGTTCAGTAGCTCGGGGCAGCATGGAATATTCAGCTGTGATCCATCCCTTTCCTTCTCCCCGCATAAATGGAGGCACACGATCCTCAATGCTTGCATTGCAAATTACTTTTGTATCGCCAACACTTATTAACACTGAACCTTCAGGGTGCTTTACGTAGTCTGTCAGAATTTCAACTCTTCTTAATTCATCTTGTTTACGGCCATCATGTCTCATCCTATTCCTCCGATCAATTCTTATGCTGATCAAGCTTTCGTTTTATGTATAAACAATAAAGAAGAGGCAGCGCTTATGACTACCTCTTAGTTTCTCTATATAGTATATCAAAAATCAGCGATTAAAAACTACCTGTGTTCACATTGACTGGACGGGAGACAGGTTCAGTAATCTTTTTGCCGTCTTCATTTACAAGTTCTGCTTTTCCGTCAACCGTTAAGACCACGTTTTCAATGCCAGGCTGTTCTGTCAGCGATAAGACAAGAGAATTCAGAACATGAGTTGAAACCATCTTTTTCTCTTCATCTGCACTTCCATAAATGGACTCGTTGAAATTCAAAGTGACAGTGCCATCTTCCACTACAGGTTCTTCAAGAAGCTTTACATCCTTTTGCATGTCAGTGAGCAGTGCATGTGAGATGTTCGGTTCCTCTGTTAATTTTTTCACCACGGCTGCTATCGGATCTTCTTCGTCATTGCTTACCCGGGTCGTTACAGGTACATAGTATGTCTGATCGTTATGCTGGGCTGTATAATAAACCGTCAGAGGCTTTGTATTCGTAATATCCATAACACCCGCTGTATCCAGATTGATGCCGTCAGCACGGCTCAGCTCGCTGCTTATCGGGGTGCCCCCTACAGGCATTTCATTTTGTTCATGGCCGTTAATCATAATTTTCACTGTTTTGACTGAGTCAAATTGAGTCAGTGTCCAAGTAATTGACTGAAGGATTTTCAGCTCATCTTCAGCTTGATAGTTTTTAAACTCTTTAGAAAAGTCTACGATGGCAGTACCATCTTTAACATTCACATCCACTTGTGTGTCCTGCGGGATAACGGCCCTGAACCCATCAGGAAGAATATTGCTCACTGGTCCGCCATCTACAAGGTATTCAAGAACTTGTTTGGCTACTCCTTCTTGCTTAGGCAAGTCAAATGTCTGGGCAACAACAAGCCCGTTGCTGTCAATCAAATATAACTGCCTAGTATAGGTTTCTGCAGACTCTTCTCCTTTTTCACCCTCTGCTGTTGTTTTTTCTTCTTTCAGCGTTTCTTCGTTCCCTTTATCAGCATTTTCTGTGTATGAAACATCTTGCGGAGGATCGATTTCCTTTGCTTTTTCCCCGCCGAATAATCCGCATCCTGACAAGAGCAGCGTCGATGTTAAAACAGTAGCAGCAATCTTCATATTTCTAGTTTGAGACATACAATTCCCTCCTAAGGCAGTTTGTACTACTATGTATACGAGCTGTTTATTGAATTAGACCGAATTTGAAAAGATTTTTGTACTAAGAAAAGCGGAATCGCCCGTTTAGCTCCGACAGACAGATAAGGAACCGGCTGAAAAGGCGCTTTTTGCCTTTACAGACGGGTCCGTTCTGGCCGAGGAGCTGGGCGATGGAGCTGGACACCATAGAAAAACATATAAATTCTGATACTTTAAAAAAGCGGGGGACGCCAATATCCCCCGCTTT
>NZ_JBCMYF010000032.1:0-277055 GCF_050483325.1 Metabacillus idriensis | reverse complement strand
TACTAATGTTAGTATGTTTTATTTATTAACCTTTTCGTATTATCTTTAACTCTCCCTCATACACTTTCTTAGACATGCTCAAAAGGGTGATAAAATGCGAAGACGTAAACCTTTCCCTCTTATTCCAATAGCCATGATCGCAGCTGCCATTCTTCTTCTCATCGGGCTGTTTCATCTCTTCACTCCATCCTCTCCGAAAAAGGCGGTTCAGCTCTTTTATACAGCTGAACAGACTGGGAACTTCGGCGGTGCCTGGGATCTGTTTCATCCGCTGATGAAGGACCGGTTTACAAAGAATGCTTATGTGACAGAGCGGTCTCATATCTATATGAGTCATTACGGTGTTAACACGTTTTCTTTTGAAATTTTGAAGCAGAAGAAGGTTCGAAGGTGGAGGATGGCAAAAGGGTCACCGGTCTTTAATGAGGCGCGTCTCATCAAGGTAAGACAGACATTCAAAAGCAAGTTCGGGACATTCGATGTGATGCAGGATGTATATGTTGTGAAAGAAAAGGGAGATTGGAAGATTGTGTGGGAATATGAGTAGGCCTCCATATGGGAGGTCTCTTTGTTTATTTAAATACATTGTAAATGTAATGTATAGTTCTAGTTAATTTTACCTATTTCTTATTTCCTTCTCTTAATTTTTTTGTAAAATAACAATGTGGAAAATTTTTCATAACAAATACAGAAGATTGAGGTGGAGAGAATGCTGATGAAAGAAAGCTATGCAGTTTGGAGAGAGACGATGGCAGTGAAACCGATGTACACAGAAAATGGGGAGCTGTGGTCCGTTGTTCATGAGCTGTACAAAAAGCTGATTGTGAAAATGTCCCCAAGAGAAATTATGAATCGCAGCTGTATCCATGCCGGTGCATCGTACCAAGGGATGATAGAGGCAGCGAAATTAATTTTGCCGGGCAAAAAGATGCTGCCGGTTTGTTTGTCGCCAGGCTTTAGAATCTGTATGGTGCCAACATTATCTCCAGACAGCGAAGAGTGCATATGGGTCTCCTATCATCATGTGAAGAAGATTTTCGAGAAAAATAACAGAACGATGATTGAATGCAGAAACAAAGAAGAAATTGAGATTCAAGGGAGTGTGGAAAGCTATTTAACCAAAGCCGGATATGCCCAGCAGCTCGTTCTGACTTATTTGGACCGTCAGGAGGAAATGTGGGATTTAACGGCTCACTTAGCTGAAACCTATGAGGGCTATGAAGTTTATTAAATGGAAGCAGTCAAGTTCCTTTATGGGATTTGGCTGTTTTTTTATACTAAATGATGCTTGTCTTTAGTAAAATAGAACAAATAGAAAAAAATGGGGTATAGCATGGCTGAATTATTGATTGGTCTAATTGGATGCATGGGGCTGTTTTATTTATTATTTGTAATGCCTACAAAGTGGCTGAAAGTTGAACATATAGAGGTCCCGCTTGGGATTGATAAAAAAATTCTGCAGGTATCAGATCTTCATATTGAAAGAAATCGGATTCATCCTGAAAAAATAAAAGAACTGCTGCATAGGGAAAAACCTGATTATGTGTTTATCACCGGTGATTTTACTGCAAGAGAACGGCATATTCCGCGTATAAAACCTTACCTGGATGTTTTTAATGAGTATGGGATTGAAGTTTATGCTGTATTTGGCAATCACGATTATCGTACTTTTCAGCTTAGTTCGCGTCTGCGGCCATGGCTCGAAGAAAACAAAGTAAAGGTACTTGTGAATGAATCGATTGAACTTCCAGATTTCACATTGATAGGGTTGGATTTTTATAGAGAAGATGAGCTTGGATTGACTAAAGCATTTTCTAAAGTGAAATCCGGTAAGCCTGGAATTGTACTATGTCATGACCCTAATGATATAGCTGAAGTTGCGGATCCATTTGATTTAATGCTCTCCGGGCACTTGCATGGAAAGCAGTTTAATGTTCCATTCTTCTTTACCTTTATTTCAAAGGGAGAGCTTGCGAGGCGGGGGATATACCAGGGCTTACATAAAGTCGGAGGGTCTTATCTTTACATCTCCAAAGGGATTGGACAGGCGCATTGGAATTATCGGTTTGGGGTTAGGAGTGAGGTGACTGTTCTTTCTTTAATGGGGAACGTGGAAAAAAATTAAGCAGGATTTAATTTTGAGAAGCATCTATTGAAGATGCTTTTTTTTAATAGAAACTATTTCTATATATTTTTAATAAATTCTCACAAAATTTTAATGTGTATATGTTCATAGTTCTAAAGTTGTGTTAAATTATAGAATGTTAATTATTTAACATATTTTACATATCTAGTAATATCAATTTAAATTGGAGGAAACGTAATGAAAAAACTGTTCATGTTGGCACTGGCTTTTCTCTTATCATTTACCTTTTTTATTGCAGAAGGTTCAGCTGCATCTCGCCTTAAGGGTGCAGACCGCTATGAAACAGCGGTTAACATTTCTAAAAACGGCTGGTCTCAAGCAGATACCGTTGTCCTTGCAATCGGGAACAATTTCCCTGATGCTCTTGCAGGCGGCCCGCTTGCTTATAAACTGAACGCTCCTATTTTGCTGTCTCAAAAAGACACATTAGGCAAATCTACAATCACAGAGATTCAAAGATTGAAACCTAAGAAAGCTATTATTCTTGGAAGTGTAAATGTCATTACAAAAAAGGTAGAAACAGAGCTCAAATCTCTTGGACTTACTTTTACAAGACTGGGCGGTAAGGACCGTTATGAAACTGCGGCAATCATTGCAGCACAGCTTGGAAAAACAGACAAAGCAGTAGTAGCGTATGGCATGAATTTCCCGGATGCATTGGCGATTGCTCCGTATGCTGCTCAAAAAGGATATCCAATTCTTTTAAGTAAAACAAACGAACTTCCTGATCCTACAAAAAAAGAATTAAACGGGAAAAAAGAAACCATTTTTGTCGGCGGGAAATCTATATTAAGTGATGCTGTCATCAAACAAGCGCCAAATGGGAAAAGAATTTCGGGTGCAGACCGATTCGATACAGCAGCAGCAATCATCAAGCAGTACCAGCCGGATGCATCAAACGCATATGTGGCAACTGGCATGAACTTTGCTGATGCTTTAACAGGTTCGGTACTGGCGGCAAAGAAAAATGGAGCGATGGTTCTTGTCAATCCAAAACAGGTTCCAAAAGCGATGACAAATCTTCTATCAGTTAAAACATTCGTAACTGTCGTTTCCCTTGGAGGCGAAGGGGCTGTTTCTAATGCAGTGCTTCAGAAGATTGAAGAATTGAATGTGAATGATACAATTCAGAAAGCTGCTCCTATTAAGGTGAATACAGGTTATACGCTGCAGACAACGGAATATCAGTCAGATTATTTTAAAGTTACCTTGGCTAAGCCGGGAAATGTTACCGTACAGTTTAAGCAAAATGCCGATCATTACTGGGAAGGTGAAATGATAGATAAGGATGGAAAGGTTTATCTTGATTTCCGAACAGAAGATGGTTCAAGTATTGATAATTTCACTAACAAAAGCGTCGGTTTGCCTGCAGGTGTATTTTATTTTAAAGTAAATGGTATTAACGATAGCTACAAGGTACCTTATACGTTTACAATTAACTACGAAGACAGCAATTACTATGAAAAAGAACTTAATAATACATTAGCTTCATCAAGTCCTGTTGAACTGAATAAAGATTATAAAGGCATCATCCAGGATGTATATAATGATACGGATTATTATAAGTTTACTTTAGACCAGCCAGGAAACGTTGAATTGAAAGTGGATAATAAGTCCGGTTCCCGATGGGATGCTGTTATCATGGATGGCAATGGAAAAGAATACGGCGATCTTGAAACGATAAGCGGGAGTTCTGCTTCAGGTACTTCGAACTTTAATATAGGATTACCAAAAGGAACATATTATGTGCAAGTTAATAACGGCTCTGAACAAGTGGAATATAAATTTCATTTAAAGTATACGAAAAGCAATTTTTATGAAAAAGAGTTTAATGACAATACAGCAGCTGCGAATTCAATAGAATTAAATCAATATTACACAGGTAACATTGAAAATTATTACAATGATGTTGACTATTTCAGATTAACTCTTAAAGAAGCAGGGAATATTTCAGTGAACGTGAAGCAGAAACCAGGCTCAAGATGGTACGTAGCTGTAATGAACAGCAGCGGCACAGACCTTGCTTCATTTGAGACAGCTGGAAACGATTATGCTTCAGGCGAAACGGCAATTCCCGTTGGATTGCCTGCAGGCGATTACTATATCGAAATTAGAAATGGGGCTGAAAGAGAGCCTTACCAATTTAAAGTGAATTTTACTGCAGGCGATTCATTTGAAAAGGAAATTAATGATAATGTACAAACGGCAAATAAAATAGAGTTGAATAAGACTTATCAAGGATCTTTATCATCAAAGTATAACGACAGTGATTTTTATTATTTCCAAGTAGAAAAACAGTCAAATTTTATTATTAAAATGAAAAACCAATCAAATGCCTCATGGTATTATGTTATTACTGATCAATATGGGAAAGAAATTGCAGATTTAAATACAGACTATGACGAATTTGCTAAAGGTGAGGAAAGTGTAAATCTTAACCTTAAAGCAGGGAAATACTACATTAGAGTAACTGATCATCATTCAAGTATCTTTATCCCTTACACTTTCTCTATGAATAAACAATAATTATTGTAAACCGCAGATCATATTTCTGCGGTTTTTCCTATTAGATATACATTGAATTGATGCGCACATTGAATTCTAATCAATTTACTGGCACAATAGACAAGGGAATCAAGCAATAAAAGGAGTTTATCTATGGATATTGGACGCAACGACCCATGCCATTGCGGCAGCGGGAAAAAATATAAGAAATGCTGTATGAAGAAAGAAACGTCACTTGAGGCTATCCGCCATGAGGAGCTTGAGAAGCTTCAGGTCGAATTAATGGAATTTGCTTCTGCGAATTTTGCAAGGCAAATGGATGATGCCGTTAAAGAAAAAATGGGTAAGCTGGATCGGGACGAACATCAAAATGTGTATGGTGCACTATTAATGTGGGCTGTCTTTTCTGTCCCATTTGTTCACGGAAGGGCAATTGAGGCCTTTGTGGAGAAGAAAGAGAAAGAAGAAGTTCGGCCATCTACGTTGTCCCAGCTTAAACAATGGGCAGAAGCGGCACCATCTTTTTCTGTCATTGAAAGCAAAATGGATGACGAGTGGATTACGGTAAGAGACATCTTTTCAAATGAAGAAAAGAAAGTCAAAGTGGCACAGGGAGCTGCCTCTTTCGAAGAGAGCGGCATGCTTCTTGGCTATTTGCTTCCGTATGGAGAGTACCACACTTATTATTTGATGCAGCTTGAGTTTGAGAAAAATCAAACAGCACACAATACAGAGCTGACATTAGATTTATTCAGGCAGAGTGACTTCACTGATCACGAAGCATTTATGGGTGCTAACTATCCAGAGATGATCATTTCAATGCTGACAGAGCCTGAGCCGGATGAGGAAACAGCTGAGCCGGAAAAAGCACTTGTTTGGGATGATATAAATTATGAAACAGCGGCACTCATTTTAGAAAATAACATTCTCAGACAAGGAATTTATGCAGAAGCAGGTGAGTTGGCGGTTGAAACCATGCACACTTATTTCCACCGGGAAAAGCCTTCAATAAATAAGCATGAAATTTATGCAGCAGCCATGCACTATTTTGTCGAAAAGCATATTCATAAGCAAGGTCTGACTCAGAAAAAACTTGCTGAAATGTATGAAGTTAGTGCAAGCTCTCTTTCAAAGCTTTACCGTGAAATAAAAGGGGAATTAGAGGCTGATTTGAAGACTGCCGGTGAAAAGGTGAGCAGACAGCGGATCATTAATCGTGATCAAGCCCAGGAACTGATTTTTAAAGCTATGGAAAGTGAACCGAAAAAGAGAGTAAAGCTTTCAAAAAAGGCGTTAGAACTTTATCCGCATCCTGAAGCTTACAATATGCTTGCAGAAGCAGAGCATGACATTGAGAAACAGCTGTTTTTATATAAAAAAGGGATGGAAGCTGGTGAAACAGATCTTGGCAGCGACTATTTCAAACAGAATAAAGGCATGTTCTGGGAACTTGCTGAAACAAGACCATATATGAGGTCTAAGTTCAATTATGCAGTTCTTGAAGCGGCAGTCGGTCATTTAGATATAGCCGTTAAGCAATGTGAAGATTTGATTAAACTAAATCAAAATGATAATCAGGGCGTCCGCTACACACTCTTTATCATGTACATGGATTTAGGGATGTACAAGCAGGCTGAAAAACTGCTGAAGAAGTTTGATGAAAGTCATATGGCATCAGGAGCATATAATCGAGTATTGCTTGAATATGCTGTAAACGGGACTACTTCAAAATTAAAGCAGCTGGCAGAAAAAGCGAAGAAGGTTAATCCATTTGTGTTCGACTTTTTGACAGGCAAAGAAAAGCTGCCGGCACCTCCTGTTTCCTATGGAATGGGAGACAAAAACGAAGCTGTCCAATATGTTTATGAGAATGAATATATTTGGTCGAAACACCCTGAGCTGATGAAATGGGCGAAGGAAAACAGCTGATTTTAGACTAAATGGTAAAAATTTAATCCCATAAAAAAGAAGCGAATTTCAAATGAAATTCGCTTCTTTCTATTAATTTGAAGATGCCGTACTAGGTTCAAGCTCCAAATGCTCTTTCAGCTGGTTGGATAAACCGGTTCTTTCCTCTTCAGGAACGATATAATAATAAATGCCGCCAATCATATCGCCTTTTCCTTTTAATTGATACTGTTCCATAGAATTGCGCGCATCTTTATAGTTTTCCTGAATGCTCCACATTTCGTTCATATCCAGGTTTGTTTTCACGTTATTTTCGACAACTTTGAACATTTCCCCAAACTTTGTCAGAGAAGAAATGTTTGCTCCTTTAGAGATAACAGCCTGTATGATTTGACGCTGACGCTCCTGACGGCCAAAATCACCGCGAGGGTCTTCATATCTCATTCTTGTATAGCTTAATGCACTTTCCCCATCTAATGAAATCGTGCCTTTGTTGAATGTCTTGCCGTCTTGTGTAAAATCAAGCGTATTATTCACGTCTACTCCGCCGACAGCATCTACAATATCTTTAAAGCTTTCCATGTTCACTTTTACAAAATAATCAACAGGTACATCAAGGAAGTGCTCAACGGTATTAATGGCCATTTCCGTGCCGCCGAATGCATAGGCATGGTTGATTTTATCTTCTTTGCCTTTTCCGATGATTTCTGTGCGGGTATCACGCGGAATGCTTACCATGTTCATGGATTTTTTATTCGGATTTACTGTTAATAGAATTAAAGAATCCGAACGTCCGCGGTCTCCTTTTCTCTCATCAACACCTAATAGAAGGACAGAGATAGGATCTTTTTCTTTGAAAGCTACAGCTTCAGGACGTTTTTCAGATACGTCTCTTCCGATATCCTCTTGAATTTTTGCAACAGTGTCTGATGCGGTTTTATACAAATAAAAGGCATAGCCTCCAGTACCCAGCACGAGCAATCCAATAATGCTGAGGACAATCCAAAGCCATTTGCGCTTTTTGTTTCGAGTCTCTCTCATAATACCATCCTTTTAAAAATTTATTAGCCTATACACATTATATTTTTACCGAATCAGGTAAACAATACTTTTTTTGTAAAAATAAGTGATATCACACTATGAGACGTTGTTCATGAGCGGAAAGTTTCATCTATTTGTAGATTTTTGTCTATAAATACAAATATACAATCGAATTTTCCATAACTATAATAGATTTAGATGTTTATAAGAAACTAGGGGGATTACGAAATTACTATGAAAAGAATGCTGTCGATCTTCATGATTTTCTCTTTGCTTGTTACCATGGCATTGCCTTATACGGCGGCAGCTGAAGCAGGGACGACACTTATCGGGTTTCATTCGTTTAAAAACACAGGAAAAGGGATTCAGCTGCTGTGGACAACGACATCAGCATCGGCAGAACCTGAAACATTTGTCCTGAAGAAAAATGACCAGGACAATGCGATTGAAGCCAAACTTGTAGATGAACTGAAAAATAGAGATGGTTCAACTGCTAGAACGTACGAATTCATTGATGAAGACGTGAAAGAAAAAGAAACGTATACATATTTTGTAAAGCTTGCTGGGGACGATTCTGTTCAGACAGAAGCGATTACTGTTGTATATAAACAAGGGAACGATGACAGCGGCACTCCTGTTGATCCGGGTGAACCGGTTGTGATTGATGATAAATTCAAACTAAATGCAAGAGTGGAAGGCACTTCTATTATCGTGTCCTGGCCAACATACAATGTCACAGAAGCTGTGGAATATCAGCTGTTTCAGGACGGCAAGTTTGTTCAAAGCTTCAGCGGGGCAGGCGAATACGTTTCTAAGGATTTAACGCCTGAGACAACCTACGCATTTACCATGAAGGTGATAGCGGGGGATAAGCTGCTTGAAACGAAAGAAACAAGCGCTCAAACAGAAGCGGCACAAAAACCAAACTACACGGTGTTCTTTTACCAAGTGAATGATTCATCATTTGAAGCAAGCTGGTTTCTAGACGGCGCCGTTTCCTATGATGTGTATCTCGATGGGAAATTAATGTTTGAGAAAACAGCAGAAACAGAGAATATCTTTACAGATTTGAAGCCGGCTGCTGAATATGAAGTGAAAGCTGCGGCATTCGATAAAGATGGAAAGATGATCAGTGAAGCAGCCGTTAAAGGAAAAACGAAGGAAGCAGCTAAAGGGAAGACGATCGAGTTCAAAGATAAAAACCTGAAGTTTGCGGTACAGGAACAGCTTCGTATTCAACGGGATATCACGGAAAGTGATTTAGAGAAACTGACTTATTTAAATGCTTCTGCATATGAAATTAAGGATTTATCCGGCCTTGAATATGCGGTGAATTTGCAGCATTTAGAACTGGCTGGAAACAGATTGAAAAATTTAGAGGCGTTAAAAACATTTGCGAAGCTCGAGTACCTGGATTTAACGATGTCTGCTGCAGCTGATTTTTCTCCTCTGAATTCGCTGACAAATCTCCACAGCCTGCTGCTTGGAGACACAAGCTTCAAGGATCTAAAGCAAATTGGGAACCTTACGGGATTAAAACTCTTGGATGTAAGCTTTACAGGCGTTAAAGATTTGTCTGTTTTAGCAACATTTAAACAGCTCGAGGAAATCAACCTTTCTTATACAGAGATTAAGAGTATAAAAGGGCTTGTTGACCTTCCGTCTCTTCAAAAGGTCATTATTTACGGACCTGCCTACATCGATATCCTTGATGAGACCGGCCTCTTTAAAGAATCGGTGGAATTTGTCTACGATGACAGCTTGAATATGTATATCAATCAAGTGAAGCCGGGAGATACAAACGCCGTTCTTGAATGGGATTATGAAGGTGAGGGGCGCCTTGCCTATTATGAAGTGACGATTGATGGGGAAAAAGAAAAAATAGAAACAAGCAAGAAATCCTTCCGTTATGAAGCAGCAGACTTAAAACCGGATACTCAGTATTCTTTCGCCGTACAGGCTTTTAATAAAGACGGAAAACTGCTCGGCTTCACTAACGGCATGTTCTCTACTTTAAAAACGCCGTCCGGGGAAAAAGTGATTTTTGCAGATGCTAATCTTAAAAAAGCAATGAAAGAATACTTCGGCTTTAAACGGGATATTGTAGAGAGCGATATGGAGCATCTGACTGAGCTTGACCTGACGGGTGCTGATATTCGTGATTTATCCGGCCTTGAAACAGCCAAAAATTTAAACATGCTAGGTCTATCGGGGAATCTTATTAAAGATTTAAAACCGATTGAAAGCCTGACGGGAATGACGTTCCTTCTTTTAGACGGAAACCCTCTTCAGGATTTCTCATCCTTAAAAAAATGGCCGAACCTGCAGTATTTAGACCTTTCTGATACTGGATTAAAAGATTTATCCGTTCTTTCCCCTCTGAAGGAGTTAGGTGCACTGGGTCTTGCTTACAATAATATAGAAAATCTTTCAGGAATGCCTGAGTTAAAGCAATTAGCATCCCTTTATTTAGGCGGGAATGATCTTTCTTCCTTAAAAGGGATTGAAAGATTAACAGGACTAACCGAACTCAGTGTAAGCGAGAATTTATCTCTTACAGATGTAGAGGAGCTTACGGCATTAAAAAATCTTTCTTTCCTGGACTTGTCCACCACTTCAATCGAAAGCATTGATCCATTGCTTGCGCTTGATTCTCTGGAATATGTTCTCTTATTTGATATAGAAACGCTTGATCTATCTGATGGATCTGCAGCTTTTGATGTCATCACGCAGCTTAGAGATAAGGGTGTTTATGTTGAGTACGAGTTTGAAGAAGAGGAAGCTTTTCATGTTTACTCAACTAGAGCAACAGAAGACTCGATTGAAATCTCTTGGGACTACTTCGGGGAAAAAGAGATTGATCATTACAAAGTAGCAGTCGACGGGAAAACGGCCGCAGATAAAATCGATGGCTATGAGTACGGCTACTGGATCAGAGGTCTTCAGGCTGAGACTTCTTATGACATTGAGGTGCAGGCTTATGATTCAGATGGTGAACTGATTGCAAGCGCCGAAACAACTGAAACAACAGCGGCTGCTCCAACAGGTCCTGTTGTGAAATTCAAAGACAGTACTTTAAGAGAAATCATTAAAGAACAGCTTGGTCTAAACCGTGATGTCCGTGCGAGCGATATGGAGCGCCTTGAGGAATTATTCCTTGCAGATATGGATATCAAAGATTTGACAGGCATGGAATATGCGGCAAATTTAACGTATGTATATCTTTTAAACAATGAGTCTGAACTCGATTTGTCTCCGCTCCGCGGACTGCCGATCTTCGATTTAACAATCGAACATACGAAGATTAATGGCTATGAACAGATTGCTGAAATGGAAAGCCTTGTTTCCCTTTCAATCAGAAAGAATCAGCTCAAAGATATTTCGTTTATAAAGGGAATGGAACAGCTTGATTATCTGGATCTTTCTCAAAATGAGATCCTTGATATCTCCGTGCTTTCTAAGCTTGATGAGTTAGAAGTATTGGTATTGTTTGATAATCAGATCGAACACTTTGGAGATGATGGTTTAGAAGGACTTATGTTCCTTGAGATATCCCGTAATCCCCTGAAAGATTTAGCTGGAATCGATCAATTTCATTCATTGGAAGTCCTCACCTTAGAAAGAACAGAATTAACAGCTATTGATGAGCTGTTGAATCTTGAAAGCTTGAGTCTTGTCTCACTGTATGGAATCAGCACACTTGATCTGTCATCCGGTTCAGACGCTAATCTCGTCGTACAGGAGCTGAGAGAGAGAGGCGTTACAGTTCAGATCGACATCACGCACTATCCTGAAATTCATATTGAGGACGTGACTCAGCATTCCATTTCATTCTCGTGGGATAAAATGTTCGAAGGAACAGAAGGTTCTTATTTTGTCATCGTTGATGGAGAATTTACAGGAGAGGAAGAGCCGTTGCCTGCTTCTGTTACCTCATACGAGTTAACTGATTTGGAACCTGATACAACCTATCTAATTGAAGTCTATGGTGAAAGTGAAGAGTTTGGCAACGCTGCGTCAATTGAAGTAACCACTTTGCCTGAGGATGAAGAAGGCATGAAGCAAGCTGAGCTTTATTTGATCAACGAGGAAGAACAGCCGGTCAGTGAAGCAGAGTTTTTGATAGAGGGTCTTGATGAAAACAATGAAGACGTTGTATTTGAAGGCTATTCTGATGAATTTGGCCAGCTGATTAATGACGTTCAGGCTGA
The DNA here is from genome assembly GCF_050483325.1 of Metabacillus idriensis. GTDB lineage: Bacteria > Bacillota > Bacilli > Bacillales > Bacillaceae > Bacillus_P > Bacillus_P idriensis_A. The sequence continues at coordinate 265,244 of NZ_JBCMYF010000032.1, read as the reverse complement.
TGAAGGGAAATTCAACTTGAAAGCCGGTGCCTACAGCCTCTTCGTTTACAGTGAAGGCATTGAATACGAATATGAATTTACAATTGAAGAAGAGATAGACTATTTGAAAAATCCACTGGTGTTTGTTTTAGGATCTGAAAAGCCTGAGACAGGAGAAACACCGGATCCAGGTAAAGAAACTCCGGGTAAAGATGAGCCGGAAAAAGAAAATACGAATGAGCCAATCTTGCCGGAGAAAGCAAAACCTGCTTCTGGCATTAGAGAAAATGAACTTCCAAAAACAGCAACTGTCATGTATCAGTCCGTCTTTTTTGGAGCCATTCTCATGATGGCGGGTGCTGCCTTGTATGCAGCGCGTCGAAAAAAGGCATAAAGAGTCAGCAAAAGACAGCGGAAACGCTGTTTTTTTGTTGTCTTCCATCGAATGAAGCAGCAATTTGTAACATACTTGTAAACTGTCAGACTATTATTCTGTTATATAATATGAAAGGGTAAAAACATCATAGGAGAATGGTATGAAGCGAATAACTATTACAATGTTGAGCTGTCTCAGTCTTTTGATGATTCTTTTGATCTCCCAGCCTAAAGAGGCAGAAGCAGGGACTACAAGCAGAATCTATGGTCAGGATCGTTATAAAACGTCAGTGGAAGTTTCAAAGAAGACTTTTCCGAACGGCACATCCAATGTTGTCATTGCAGTCGGAAACAACTTTCCTGATGCTTTAGCAGGAGGACCGCTTGCTTACAAACTGAATGCGCCAATCCTTCTTACGGGAAAAGACGCAATCCCTTCAGCAATTATTGAAGAAATTGATAGATTAAATGCTGCAAATGTATACATACTCGGCGGTGAAAGTGCAGTCTCTGCAGCCGTAGCCGGCAAACTGAAAAATATGGGACTTACTGTAACCCGTATATCGGGCCCAGACCGCTACGAAACATCGGTGGCTATAGCTAAAAAATTAGGATCTGCATCTACAAAAGCATTTATTACAAACGGCAGCAATTTCCCGGACAGTCTTTCAGCATCTGCGGTTGCTGCGAGGCAGGGCTCACCCATCCTGCTGGTCAAGAAAACCAGTGTTCCGGCATCAGTGAAAAACTATGTAAACGGTTTTACGAAATCATATGTCATTGGCGGTACAGGTGTTATTGCATCCGGTACAGCGTCACAGCTTCCGTATGCAGAACGGATTGCAGGAGCGAACCGCTATGACACATCAGCAAAAGTTGCCACTAAGTTTGCAAGCTTCTCTGCGTCGCGTTCCTTGCTCGTATCAGGCATTACATATGCTGATGCTTTAACTGGATCTATCTATGCAGCAAAACAAAACATTCCGATGCTGCTTACAAATTCATCAGCTCTTCCAGCTGAAATTGGAAAATTAATCGATTCGAAAAATGTACAAACCGTCACCGTAATCGGCGGAACAAGTGCAATCAGCAACAGTGTGCTTACCTCGATTTATTTTCCAGTAGACAAGCTTATTGAAACAGCAAAATCCCTGCAAGGCGTGCCTTACAAGTATGGCGGCACAACAACATCAGGATTTGACTGCAGCGGCTACACACAATATGTGTTCGACAAGCATGAGGTAGATCTGCCGAGAACAACGGTTGATCAATGGAACAGCGCAACAGTAGTGGCCGTTCCGCAAAAGGGAGACCTTGTATTCTTTGAAACTTATAAAGCAGGGCCGTCTCATGTAGGAATTTTTATCGGCAACAATGAGTTTATCCATGCTAGTTCTTCAAAAGGCGTAACGATTTCCTCAATGGATAACGTATACTTTGAACCTCGTTACTTAGGTGTGAAAAGTGTGATTAATTAAGCAGCGATCTCTTTCGCTGCTTTTTGTTTTGGGAACAATAGTAAAATATTGATAAATTAATAATAAATTTCCTTTAATTCTCTTGCAGGTTTACATATAGATAACTATGATAGAATGTAGAACTTTGTAGATTTTGGAGGAACTTTGACATGAGTAAAGTAATTACAATGTGTGTCATTATCTTAACGGTATGCGCACTTGTACTAGGCAACCATCACTGGAAACAGAAAATAAGCTCAGCTCAAGAAAAGCAGGAAGATTCAAATACAGAAGAAACAGCAGTAAAAGAAGAACAGCCTGAATGGATGGCCAAAGCTGCTAACCTGCCGGCACCGGTAAAAGAAAAAATGAAACTTGCAATAGAAAACGGCAAATCATTAAAAATTGTGGCAGTTGGTTCAGAGAGCACTTCTGTACAGAGCACAGGCTGGCCTGCACTATTGAAAACTAGCCTACAGGAAGCATATGGGGAGGAAATGTTCACTCTTCAAGTCTTATCTTATCCAGAAGGCACAACCAGAACATTTATCAATGAAAACCACGGTGAAGAAGTGAATAAACTTCAGCCGGATATCTTATTATTTGAACCCTTTTCTTTAAACGATAATGGAAGTGTAGGTCTTGAGAATACTTTGAAAAATGTCGGTGAAATTGTGGCAGACTTTAAAGAAAAGAACCCGCAGGCCGTTATTTTTGTTCAGCCATCCCATCCAATCTTTAATGCAACCTTTTATCCAAAAGAAGTGGATGCATTAAAAGAATTTGTTGAGGGGAAAGAACTGACATTTCTTCATCATTGGGAAGGCTGGCCAGATCTGAAAGATGAAAAGATAAAATCTCTTCTAATTGAAGATCAAGCAGCACCGAATGCTGAGGGAAACAAGATATGGGCAGACTATTTAACAAAATACTTTGTGAAAACCGCGGAATAGATCCTATTAAAAGGGGTCTATTTTTTTATCTTAATTTGGAAAATCATACAAAAACTGTTGGATTGTATGTTAAGATTTTACTAGAATCTAAACTTTGGAGGCAAGGTACGTGTATTTTAAAAAAATCGCCCTTTTCATGTTCATGTCGTTTGTATTTGTTTTAGCGGTGCCGGCAGTGTCAGAGGCGGCAACTTCGGATTTCAGCAGTGTTCAGCAGAAAGTCAGTCAGAAATGCAGCTATGATCCGCTCTCACAATATGGAAAGTTTATTCCCTATCAAACAGGAAATTGTCTATTAACGAATGTTTCCCTGGAACTTGAAGTCCCTGCGGAAATTGTAAAAGCTGTTGCGACTAAAGAAAGCATCGACTGGCAGCAATTTAAAAATGGGGATCCTATTATATCTGGTGATGGCGGAATTGGCATTATGCAGATAACGGTTTACCCCGCAGCAGATGAAGAAAATTTGAAAAACAATGCGATTTTCAATATCTACTCAGGGGTTAAGAGATTAAAAGACTACCTGACAGTGCCTATCGGCTCAAATAAGCCTGCACCTCTCGTCCAAAAAGACGATTCAAATACATATTTGGAAAGATGGTATTTTTCCGCTTTGCGATACAACGGAATTAAACCCGGGAACAGTCCTCTTGCAGTATGCGAAGGCAATGGAGAGAGAAATACAGGAGCTTATCAGGAAGAGCTATATGAACTGATTAAAAGTGATTCCGGCAAAGGCATACAGGATATCAATACCAAGATTGCATTGATAGATATGCAGCCTGAGGATTTCACTTATCCTTGTGGATCCAAAGAAAATATTACATTTAATAAAACAGATTTTAGACTTAATGCTCACATGACAGAAACAAAGCATTTATTTAAACAAAACGATACTCTCATCACGTTTAACGAAGATGCTGCTGACCCGAAAATCCGTCAGGGGGCAACAGGGTCTGCACCAATAGTTAAAGCAGGCAAAGGTATACTGGTAAAACCTGCTGGAGAATTTGTTTATGACAGCAGTACCGGATCTTCCAATCAGTTCGTATGGTATCCCGTTCAGGTGAAGGATTCTCAAACTGAAGGATATGTGGCATCCAGCTATTTAAAAAGAATCTTAACCAGACTCGAAGGCACAAGCCGCTACCATACAGCTGCAGAAATCTCTAAAGAAGGCTGGAAGCAGTCTGATACAGTGGTCCTTGCGACTGGAACGGACTTTCCTGATGCTTTATCAGGCACGCCATTAGCTGCAAAATACGGTGCTCCGCTTCTTTTAGTGGATGGCAAATCAAAAACAATTCAATCAAAGTATAACTTGCCGGCTAAACAGGAAATCAGCAGATTAGGAGTCAAAAAAGCCATTATTCTGGGCGGAAAAGGAGCCATCCCGTTAGAAGTAGAAAATGAACTTCGAGGGTCAGGTATATCCGTTACCCGAATATCGGGTAAAGACCGATTTGAAACATCGGCAAAAATCGCAGAAAGTCTTCCATCAACTACAGCTATTGTTGCAACAGGAAGGAATTTTCCTGATGCCATATCTGTTGCGGCTTATGCTTCCAAAAAAGGATACCCGATCTTGCTTAGTGAAGTAACTGCGATTCCAGATGAAATTAAGGGGTCTTTAACTAACGTAACGAAGACTGTTGTAATAGGAGGAGAAAATGCAATTTCAGCCCAGGTATTTAATGAGCTGAAAAGCAAAGGTGCAGTAAGAATCAGCGGGAAAGACCGCTACAAAACGAGCATTCAAGTTGCAGAGCAATTAAAACTTGGACAAAACGAAATTTTCACAGCAAGGGGAGATCAATTCCCGGATGCTCTCTCAGGAGCTGTTCTTGCATCAAAGAATAATGCTTCGGTCCTTCTTGTAAACGATACATCATCAAAAACATTAATCGGCAAGTATCAAGCAGCTACTATTCTTGGAGGACAGGGAGCAGTAAATGCTGACATCGAAAAAGAAATGATCAACCTATTAAAAAATTAAATCTTTCTGCCAGACTGTCAGATCCAAATCTGACAGTTTTTTTATTTTCTATTAAAAATTTCGTCAAATAAAAATAATTCCCCGGGAAAAGTGTTGAAAATTGCCTGATTAAAGTCGAACGGGAGCAGGACTTTTTTCCCTCCGCCTAAACTCTATTCCGATATACAAATAATTGGATATTTATAATTCCTGTTTAAATGCATAGCTGCCGGCTTTCATTTCTGTTTTCCGCTTTAAAACATTGATGCATCAATGCACAGCAAGCATCTTAAGGTCCTGGATTTTGTCGGAATTTGTCTTTAATATACTAACGAATAAAAGTTTTTATAAATGTTTGACTATTCAATATTTTACAAATAGAATAAAAGAGTAAATAATTTCTATATATGTTAAAGGAGGGATAAAATAGTATTTTTTTAGTGAAATGCACTGCTAAATTACTAGGGGGGTCAAGTAGTTGAAGGTAAAACTGAAAAGATCGTTATTTTTAATGTTCGCTTTCTTGTTAGTTTTCTCAAATGCAGCATTAGCAGCGGTTCCGACACCGCAAAAGGGCAATGCCAATACTGAAGTTAAGAAAAATGCCGGCAAGCAATCTATTAAAAAATCAGACGCTGATAAACAATATAAGAGTACTGACAAAGTTCGTGTAATTGTCGAAGTCGAGGGCGAGCCCGCAATTACATATGCAACAAAGCAAGGAAAGAAATTTGATGCTCTTGCAAAATCAAAGCAGGATGAGCTGAAAGCGAACGCTTTGAAAGAGCAAAAAGCGGTTAAAAACCAAATCGCTTCAAAAAACCTTGGAATGAAATTCGAGCAGGAGTTTACAACTGTAGTCAACGGCTTCTCTGGAGAAGTTGCTTACGGAAAAATTGCTTTGCTTGAAAAACTGACAGGCGTTCATAAAGTAACGATCGCTCATGAATACGAGCGTCCTGCTGCAGAGCCTGAAATGAAATACAGCAAAGACTTGGTAGAAGCACGCGAGTCTTGGGACTTGGGCTATGACGGCGAAGGAATGATCGTTGGTATCATTGATACAGGGATTGATCCAAGTCACAGAGACATGATTTTAAGTGAAGATACAGTGCCTGCTTTAACAGAAGGTTCTGTAGGTGATGCTGTTTCTGACCTTAACCTGCCAGGAAAGTATTACACAGAAAAAGTGCCTTACGGATATAACTATATGGACGAGAATGAAGAAATTCTTGATTTGGGACCTGGCGCATCGATGCATGGAATGCACGTTGGCGGAACAGTTGGTGCAAATGGGGATGAAGACAACGGAGGCTTAAAAGGCGTGGCTCCTGAGGCGCAGCTTTTAGCTCTGAAAGTATTCGGAAATGACCCTGAAATGCCTTCTACATGGAGTGATATCTATGTAAAAGCAATCGATGATTCGATTCAATTAGGTGCAGATGTACTGAACATGAGTTTAGGTTCAACAGCATCATTCGTGCTGCCGGAAGATCCTGAACAGAAGGCAATCGAAAGAGCAGTTGAAAACGGAGTAGTCATGTCTGTTTCCGCTGGCAACTCAGCTCATTTAGGAAATGCCTGGGCAAATCCTTATGCAAGCAATCCAGATGTGGGAGTAGTCGGATCTCCGGGTCTTTCTTATGATTCCCTTCAGGTTGCTTCCATTGAAAATTCAACCATTGATCTTGAGGCGATGAAAGTTCAAGTAGACGGCGCTGATTTTGGAACAATTGGATACCAAAAACAGGACGGCCCGAAATTCCTTGAAAAGTTTAAAGGTCAAAAACTTGATATTGTCTATGTCGGAGATGGCCAGCCGGCAGCATATGAAGGCAAAGATGTAAAAGGTAAAGTAGTGTTTGCGGTTCGTTCAGGCGGATATTTCTATGCAAATATCCAAAAAACGGCTGAAGCACAAGGCGCTGCCGGTGTTATTATCCGCGGATTGCCTGCACATGGCGATTATGTAAGCATGGCGCTTGATAAGCCGCAGCTTCCTTTAGTTTCATTAAGCATTGCGGATGGCAATGCCCTTGAAGCGCAAGCAAAAGAAGGCAAAAAGCTTGAAGTAACATTTGGTGATGATAAAGTAGCTGCGCCGAATGCTGAAGCAGGTAAAATGTCTGCCTTTACTTCATGGGGCGTGACACCGAACCTGGATTTCAAACCTGAAATCACTGCTCCGGGCGGAAAAATCTTATCAACATTTAATGATAATCAATATGGTATTATGAGTGGTACGTCAATGGCTGCGCCTCACGTGGCCGGCGGATCTGCGATTGTGCTTGAGCGTGTAGACGAGTTATTCAATTTAGAAGGTGCAGATCGCGTGTTAATGGCGAAAAACATCTTAATGAATACGTCTCAGCCTGTAATCGACAAAGGATTGGTGAATGACGCGCTTGGATGGGAAAATCCATACTCTCCACGCCGTCAGGGTGCGGGATTAATGAAACTCTATTCTGCTCTTAATACACCTGCAGTTGTCACAGAATCAAAAACAGGTGAAGGAAAAGTGGCTCTGAAAGAAGTCGGCGATAAAGTGGAGTTTTCACTTGATCTTAAAAACTTCAGCGATAAAGCTGTTTCTTACGATGTAAAAGCAAATGTTCAAACAGATTTCGCTAACGGCGGATCTCTTGGATATAACTATGATGAGCTTGAAGCGCAACAATTATTGGATGCTGTTATTAAAGTAGACGGTAAAGACACTACTAAAGTAGAGGTTGCAGCCGGTGAAACAAAAACAGTTAAGGTAACGCTTGATACAACAAATGCAAAAGTTTTAGGCGATGATTTTGAAACGCCTGTACCAGTGAAGGATGTCTTCAAAAACGGATACTTTGTAGAAGGATTCGTCACATTCTCTGCTGAAGGTTTATCACAGCTTACAGTACCTTATGTAGGTTTCAATGGAGACTGGGGCAAGGCTCCAATTCTTGATGCGATGAACTTTGATTTAGAAAACGAAACGTTCTATGGTGAGGCTGGAGTGGTTTCGCGTGTAGGAGAGAATTTTGACTACCTTGGATCTGATCCATTCAATGCGAAAGTTCCATTCGACGCCCGTAAAATTGCGATCTCACCAAATGGCGATGGCAGCAAAGATGAGTTAATTCCGATTCTTTCATTCCTGCGCAATGCTAAAGAAGTGAAATACAATGTACTCGATGAGAACAAAAACCAATTGCGTACCATCCGTTCGGAAGTTGAAGTGCGCAAGCATTATTACGACGGAAGATACACGCCTTACACTTTAAACCCTGCAAATCAATGGGATGGAAAAGTGAAAAACGCTCTTGTGAAAGACGGGCAGTATTACTTTGAAATTGCTGCAACTGTAGATTATGCAGGAAAAGCGCCTCAAAAGGTTCAGGTTCCTGTAATCGTTGATACGGTTCAGCCAACGTTAAATGCAGCATTTAAAGATAACACGGTAACATTTGATGCAGCCGATGAGCGTTCAGGTGTTGCATACTTTGATGTACTTGTTAACGGTCAGTCTGTACTTGGAAAAGATAAAGATGGAAATCCAATAACGCTTGCCCCGACAACAAAAGAGTACAAGCTTGAAAATCTTGCAACAGGTTCAACTGTAACGGTTCTTACAGCTGACAATGCAGGCAACACTTCTGCAAAGGAATTCAAAGGCGTCAATGATGATACAATTCCTTCAATCATTGCCGAGCTTCCTGAAGCCCTTGGAACATATAAAACAAGCGAAGTTCCTGTGAAAGGCTATGTAACAGATGAGTCTAAAGTGTCAAACTTCACGGTAGACGGCAAATCAGTTGAATTGAAATGGAATGCTGAAACAAACCGCTATGAGTTTGAAACAACTCTTACATTAGAAGATGGATTCCATAAAATCCGCATCGCAGGTACAGATGAAGCAGGCAACGAAATTTCTTTCTTAAAGCAATTTTTCGTTGACACGACTGCACCTGAACTTTCTGTAAACGCACCTGCAAGTGTAAGTGCTGCAACAGAAAAAGCGACATTAACAACAAATGTTTCTGATAATTTCGAAGAGCTTCGAGTAGTGGTTGATGGAGATGAGGTCTTCTACAACATGCTGAGAGAGCCTTACGAAATGAGAGGCATTGAGAAAGAAATCAAGACAGAAGTTGCGCTTCAGCCGGGTGAAAACACGTTCACAGTAGAAGCTGTTGACTTGGCAGGACACAAAACGGTTAAAGAAGTAAAAGTATACCGCGGAGATGATAAAGTGAGCCGCATCAGCGGGGCTGACCGCTATGCGACAGCAGCTGCGATCAGTGCTGAAGGATGGGAAAGCTCTGAGCTTGTCTTCCTTGCAAAAGGACAGGAATTTGCTGATGCACTGGCAGGTGTTCCGCTTGCAGCTCAATATGATGCTCCAGTTTTATTAACAGATTCAAAAGGCTTATCAAAAGCTACGAAAGCTGAGCTTGAAAGGCTTGGAGCAGAAACAGTTGTCATCCTTGGAGGTAAAGGCGCCGTTTCTGCAGAAGTTGAAGAACAATTAAATGACATGGGTCTTGAAGTCGACCGCATCTTCGGTAAAGACAGATGGGCAACTGCTGCAGCCATTGCTGAAGAAGTAGCTCCGGAAGGTTCAGAAGATGCAGTTGTAGTAAATGGAACAAGCTTTGCTGATGCACTGGCAGTTGCTTCTTATGCAGGTCAGTACGGCATGCCGATCGTATTGTCTGAAAAAGATAAGCTTCCAGCAGCATCAAGTCAGGTCCTGGAAGATTTGGGAGTTGAACATACATTGGTAGTCGGGGGCCAAGGTGCTCTTTCTGACAGTGTATATAAGAAGCTTCCAGATGCTGAAAGAGTCTACGGAAAAGACCGCTATGCAACAAGTGTAGCTCTTGCAGACTTCTTTGAACCTTCATTAGACGTAGTCTATGCTGCAACTGGACAAAACTTTGCAGATGCTTTAGCTGGTGCAGCATTAGCCGCTAAGCATGATAGCGGAGTCATCCTAGTCGGCAAAACATTATCTCCGGAAGTGAAAAATTTCTTCGGAGGAAATGAAATTGGACAAGTGAAAGTATTTGGCGGAAAGGGTGCCGTATCTGATGAGGTCCTTTCTGAAATTCATAAACTGATCCAATAATAGAACATTTAATGACCATCCTGCTGCTGGGCTTATAGGCCCGGCAGCTTTTTTTGTTTGCCTGCCAAAAGTGCTATATGTTGATAATGTCTAAATCACTAATTATCCTCATTACCCATATTTTTAAAAAATTGATAGAATACGGGTGCTATAATAGGAGAGTAATAGCGAATAATGAAGAAAAAGGAGAGTGAATGATGAAAAGCAGCAGGTCATGGGCACTGGGCATCTTTCTATTTTTAATGCTCTTACTCGCCCCGAATACAAGTTTTGCGGAAAAAGTCCTTGTGATAGATCCGGGTCATGGCGGGAAATTCAGCGGTACATGCGGATTAACAGGAAACACGACTGGTTTTTGCGAGAAAAAAGCGAATCTGATTGTGTCGCAAAAAGTAAGGGATTACCTTAAAACAAGCGGTATTAAAGTTTACTTAACAAGAGATACGGATATGGAGTTTGCACCATATTTAAAAAAAGCGGACGGTAGCACAGATGGCGGTGATTTTGATCTAAGAATGCAGAAGGCCAATCAGTTTGCAAAAGGAAATAACGACAACAGCGTATTTGTTTCCATTCACCATAATGCCCATCCAAGCAACCCTTATGTAAAAGGATACGAAACCTACTACTATAATGGTGTTGACCACGCAAAGGAAGAATATCCTCATGATCCCCTGCAAATCAAATACTTAGCAGATAATCAGCGTTTAGCGGGTGAAATCCATCCGACTGTTTTAGCTAAACTAGGGTCAATTGACAGAGGAATTGCCGATGATCAAAGCTTCTATGTCATCCGCAATGCGAAAATGCCTGCGGTCCTTGTAGAAATGGGCTTCATGACGAACCGTGAAGAAGAAGCACGCATTAAAACATCGGATTTTCAAAATAAAGCAGCACAGGCAATTGCCTCATCTGTCGTAAATTACTTTAAAGTCTATGAAGTATACGATTCCAGCAATCATAAATTATTAACGACGAAATCAAAGGATCAGGCTCTGCAATTTGCCAAAAAACAAACGAAGCCAGTCAGAGTGTTCGACAAGAATGCTCAAAAAGACATCTACAAAACAAGCACGAAATATGAAGTGCACCACAGAACGAATGGGAAATTAGGAGAGTTCTACACTTCAAGTGAAGCGATGACTTTTGCAAAAAGCTACAAGAATACGAGACTCGTTTATAAGAGCAACGGCTTTACACTTTGGTCGAACTTCCTTCCGGCCAAATACGATTTATATGTAAATGGCGCAAAGAAATCAAGCTATGTTGATTTTGAGCATGCCCGTTACGTTGCAGGTCAGTATTCTCCTAATGCGAGAGTGATAAATAAAGTTTCTGGCGAAGTGGTATTTACTAATATCGTAAACGATAAAGTAACGAGAAAGCTCCCATTAACAAAATTAATAGGTGCAGATCGTTATCAAACAGCGATTCATGTTTCAAAGAAAATGTATCCTGCAGGCTTTGCAGACAGCAAGCCGGATAAAACCGTAATCATTGCAACAGGCACAGGATACGCAGATGCACTTTCAGCAGGTCCATTATCAAGAAAGCACGGGGCAGCGCCAATCCTTTTAGTTAAAGGAAATGGAATGGATTCTTACATAACAAATGAAATTACCCGTTTAAAAGCAAAAAAAGCAATTATTATCGGCGGTGAAGGTGCCGTTTCAAAAGGCATCGCAACACAGCTTCAATCAATGAAATTAACAGTTGAAAGAATCAGCGGAGCCGATCGATATAAAACAAACCAGGTTATTTTGAATCAAATCGGAAACGTTGACGGCTACTTTGTCACATCGGGACGCAACTATCCAGATGCTCTCGGCGCAGCGCCTATTGCTGCTCAGAAAAACTGGGCGATTATGCTCTCTGATACAAACAGTCTATCAAGTGAAGCAAGACTGAAGCTTAAAGGCAAGCAGGCACTGATTCTTGGAGGAAATGGCGTTCTCACTTCTAATATTGATGCACAGGTGAAGAACGCAGCTCCATCAAGCTATGCACGCTTAGCTGGCAAAGACCGCTACGAGACACTTGCAAAAGTACTTTGGCGTTTTGATCCATATCTAAACTCAGATTCGATTCTAGTCTCAACAGGGGCCAATTTCCCTGATGCATTAGCGGCAGCGCCATTATCTCTAGTGACAAAGGCACCGCTGATTCTGACAGGTTCAACGTTTAATAAATCTCTCGAAACCTACATCATGGAGTATGGCGGCAAACATCATATGAAAGAAGTGACGCTGATCGGCGGAGCTGTTCCTGATGCGATAACCGGTGAGATTTTTAACAGAGTAAGATAATTCAGGATGGATTCGGGCGCACTACTCGCCCGAATCTTTCTTAAGTTAAGGGTGATAATCATGAAAAAAATGCTGACTATTTTCTCTCTGATTCTTCTCTTTTTATCAGGATGTGCAGCAAATGATGAAGAAGCGGGCAAACAAGAAGAGAATCCTTCTGCAACTGAGCCTGCTGAAAAAGAAGAAGCTGCAGAGCCTCCTGCTGAAGAGGAACCGGCTAAAGAGCAAGAAAAGAATCAAAATGAAGCAAGTGAACCGGAAGCAAGTTCAGAAGAAAATAAGGAAAAGCCTAAAAAATCTCCAGAAAATACCGATAAAAAAAAGGAGAGTGAACAAAGTACGGCAGGTCCATATTTGGACTATCGTCCTGAGACGGGAGCAAAAAAACAATTTAAAGAAGGCGGAGCCGTATTACTCACAGAAAATGTGACAGCAGCTAATAAAGAATATGTCCAAATTGCTCTGACATTGGGTGATTCAACCACCACTCAGATCTTTAAATGGACAGACTCTGAAATTACCTTAGTGTATGAGGATCGTGAACTGCAGGATCATAGTTTGAGTATACTGGACTCATTTGAGCCGAATATGAATGAAAAGCTGCTCGGAAGCGGAGCTGATTGGAAACTATTAGAAAAATCAGCAGTTGTCGAAACGCCTTACGGAAAACAGAAGAATGTTTTCGTCATTCAGAAAATATCAAATGAAGTAGTAGGCGAGGAAACCATTTTTACAAGATATTACGCTCCTAATCTCGGACTAGTAAAAGAAAATTTTGAACTTACCGGTGAAAATGGGTATAAAGGTGAGTCAAGTTTATCTTCTGTGGAATAAACTGCTAATGCTAGAAGCTCTCAATCTAACATAGCGGAGGAACTACTTTTGAATAAGGCTTTTATGTCAATTGTTGCGTTAACTCTATTCTTTTTGTTTGCGGAAGAAAATACGTTTGCTGCTAATAGTAATCCTTCAGAAGTGTCTGTTAATCTCAAACACTATGTCGGCAATGCTAAAGAAGTGACGGTTCAAGTTGAAGGCGAATACTATTTGGCCGGAGAAAATGATTTCAAATTAAAAAACGGCCATACCTATAAAGTCAAAAATGAAAGCGGCAGGCTGGTCTTGTATAATGGCAGCGTCAAGAATAAAACGCTGAACAGTTCTGCAGCGTTTATGCCTGCAAAATACGGCACAGAAAATTATATAAAAATCAATGGCCGATCTTATTTAGGCACAATGAAATTCAAGGTTGAAAACAGTCAGTACGTCCGTCCGGAAAATGAGCTTCCTCTTGAAGATTATTTAAAAGGCGTCGTACCTGGGGAAATGCCTGCAAGCTGGTCTGTTGAGGCATTGAAAGCTCAAACTGTTACAGCAAGAACGTACGCGTTAAAAAGAATAAACCAAACTATTGATGATACGGTTAGCTTTCAAAAATATGATGGGTATATCTGGACATCATCCCTATATAAAAATACGAATGAAGCGGTAAATCGCACAAAAGGCCAAGTTTTGAAAATGGATGGCAGCTTGATTGATGCTCTTTACAGCTCAAGCAACGGCGGTAAAACAGAAAATAATGCAAATGTATGGACAAGCGGAACGCCGCTGTCTTATTTCCCTGCAAAAAATGATCCATATGATCCTAGAACACCCTGGAAAATCAGCGTGAATGAAAATCAGCTGGATCCTGCTCTTCTTGATTTAACGAAGCCTGCAAATTGGTGGGGGACTGTTAAGGAAAAAGACGAGAAGTATGCAAACAATCTCAAGACATGGCTTAAAACAGATAAAAATTACACGGGCAAAGACCTTAAAATTGTAAAAGTATCAAAGCTTGTTGTTTCTAATGAAAAAACAAGCGGAGATCGCAGAAAAACAGGCAGCTACCGCATTGAATTTTATGTCAAAAATGCAAATGGCACCTATCAGATGAAAGACGGCAAGCTTGAAACAGCCGTAAAAGAAGGTACAAACGTAAACATCTCTACCCTGCGTTCTATGTTTGGCGCGGCAGAATTCAAAAGTCATTTAATTGATTCCCTGACATTTGAAAAAGGTGTCTACACGTTTAACGGCCGCGGCTTTGGCCATGGAGTCGGAATGAGCCAATACGGCGCTAAAGCCATGTCCGATCAAAAGCAAAATTATATGGAAATTACCAATTTCTATTACCCCGGCACAAACTATGATAATTATATCGATCAAGCCATTGTGGAAATTGGAGGCGACGACCGCTATGACACAAGTGCAGCCATTGCGGAATACGGATGGGCATCTGCCGGCACGGTCTTTATCGGACGCGGAGACAACCCGGTTGATGCTTTAACTGGAAGCGTTCTTGCCAAAAAATACAATGCACCATTGCTATTATCCAATCCAAATGAATTATCTGATTCTGTTAAACAAACGTTGGGGAATCTGAACCCTGCAAACATCTATATTCTTGGCGGAAAATCAGCGATTTCTGATTCAGTGGAAGCAGAGCTGAAAGGAATCGCAGCAAATGTCCACCGCATCAGCGGCTCAGAGCGATATGATACGGCAGCAGCAGTTGCTAAACAAGTAGGCCATTCAGGCTCAATCTTTCTTACTTCTGACAGCAGTGAATCGCCGGATGCTTTGTCCATTGCTTCCTATGCAGCAGCTGAGCAGATGCCGATTCTTTATACAAAAGCAGAAACTGTTCCAAAAGCCGTTTCAGATTACATCAGCGGAAGCGGTGTCCGCAAAGTAACGATTGTCGGGGGAGAGACAGCTGTATCTGCTAAGGTTCAATCTCAGCTTGAAGCTTTAGTAGGTGCCGGCAATGTTGACCGCGTGTACGGAGAAGACCGCTATGAAACAAGCGTAAATATCGTGAAAAAATACAACCTGGACAATCGTAAAGTCTTCTTTGCAAGAGGAACAGAGTTTATTGATGCTCTTCCTGGTTCAGTGCTGGCAGCGAACGACCGCGCACCTATCATTCTCGTAGAAAAAGATGCCGTTCCGCTGCATGTCTCAAGCTACATCTATGATCACATGACATTTATCCCGCACATTCACTACCTGGGCGGAAAAGGGGCCATCTCTGATCAAACCCGCAGCAGTCTGCAAAACTGGTTCTTGCAATAAAGAATAGAAACTGACTCTGAAAACGTTGGAAGACGTATTTTGGAGTCAGTTTTTTTCTGTTTTTCTGCCGGATCTTTATCTGTCTGCCTGAGTCTGCCCAGTCGGTTCCGCTTTTCGTGTTGTCTAGCTCCATCACCCAGCTCCTCGGCCAGAACGGATCCTTCTGTAAAGGTAAAAAGCGCCTTTTCAGCCGGATCCTTATCTGTCTGCCTGCGCTAAACGGGTGATTCCGCTTTTCTTGTTTACCAAAGATTTATAAAACGTTAAAGGAATAGACTCTATTGATGTTGTAATATAAAGAGAGAGAGACTTTTGACATAACCAGGGGGTAGAGACATGCATGTGAAGAAAGCGATCATACCGGCTGCGGGTTTGGGTACAAGGTTTTTGCCTGCTACGAAGGCGCAGCCTAAAGAAATGCTGCCTATAGTAGATAAACCAACCATTCAATATATTATCGAAGAAGCCGTTGCTTCCGGAATTGAGGACATCTTGATTGTATCAGGTCGGGGGAAACGCGCGATTGAGGATCATTTTGATAAATCCTATGAGCTTGAAGAGACGCTGATTAAAAAAGAGAAATGGGATTTGCTCAGCAAGGTTCAGGGCATTTCGGAGCTTGCCAATATTCATTATATCCGTCAAAAAGAGCCGCTTGGTCTCGGGCATGCGATTTATTGCGCCAGAAGATTCATAGGCAATGAACCCTTCGCTGTTATGCTTGGTGATGACATTGTTCAATCTGAGGTTCCTTGCTTAAAGCAATTAATTGATGTTTATGATCAATTTCAAAGCACAGTGATCGGTGTACAAAATGTAAAGTCTGAAGATGTTTCGAAGTATGGGATCGTCAGCTACAATGAAAATGAAAAAATGGCTGAAAATGTTTATAAAGTCAAAGATTTAGTCGAAAAACCAAAGCGGGAAGATGCACCTTCCAATACGGCAATTTTAGGACGGTATATCCTGCGTCCGGAGATTTTTGACATTCTCGCAAATCTTAAGCCGGGTTCAGGCGGAGAAATTCAATTAACAGATGCTCTAAAAGAACTTGCCCATCAAGAAGAAGTAACGGCTTTTCATTTTAGCGGCAAAAGATATGATGTCGGAGACAAGCTTGGCTTTATTCAGGCGACAATTGATTTTGCCATGGATAACAGCGAGCTGAGAGAAGATATTCTACAGTATATAAAAAATAAAGTTTCAAACGGATAGAGAAAGGTCAGGGGATTACTCAGTGAGAATATCAGTTGCTGGAACTGGATATGTCGGGCTTGTCACGGGAGTATGCTTAGCTGAGATCGGCCATCATGTAACGTGTGTGGATATCGATGAAAAGAAAGTTGATCTTCTGAAAAATGGAGTTTCTCCTATTTATGAACCTGGGCTAGAGGACTTAATGAAGAAAAATGTCCTGGCAGGAAGATTGTCTTTTACCGCCGATTCCCGCACAGCTTATGGGGAAAGCGAAATCATTTTCATTGCTGTCGGAACGCCGGAAAAGCAAGACGGATCTGCTGATTTGACGTATGTGGAAGCGGCGGCTGTGCAAATTGCCGAACAGATTCAAAATGATGTGATTATTGTTGTGAAAAGCACCGTTCCCGTCGGCACGAATGAACATATTCTTGAGATTGTGCATCAGTATAAGGCGCCATCCATCCAAGCAGAAGTCGCATCAAACCCTGAATTTCTGAGAGAAGGATCTGCCATCCATGATACTTTTCACGGAGATCGCATCGTTATTGGAGCACGTTCCGTTTATGCCGGGGATAAGCTTGAACAAATCTACAAACCGCTTGGAATTCCGGTTGTCAGGACGGATATTAGAAGTGCGGAAATGATTAAATATGCTGCGAATGCATTTTTGGCAACGAAAATCAGCTTTATCAATGAGATCGCCAATATTTGCGAAAAATTAGGCGCCGACATTGAAGATGTGGCAGAAGGCATCGGGAAAGACGAAAGAATCGGTTCGCAATTTTTAAAAGCAGGTATCGGATATGGCGGCTCCTGTTTTCCGAAAGATACAAAGGCATTAGTTCAATTAGCCGGCAACGTGCAGCATAAATTCGATCTGCTGAATTCGGTCATCACCGTAAACAACCGGCAGCCGTTAAAATTAATCGAGTCTGCGAAAAAGCATTTGGGTTCTCTTGAAGGGAAAAAAGTTGCTCTTCTCGGCTTAGCCTTCAAACCTAATACAGATGATGTCAGAGAAGCTGCTTCGCTTGTTATTGCGAAGAATTTGGTTGCGGAAGGTGCACTCGTTACTGGATACGATCCTATCGCACTGAATGAAGCACGAAAAGTGTTAAAGGAATCGATTACATATTGCAGTACTATTGCTGAAGCAATCACGGATGCAGATGCGGCATTTATTGTGACGGAGTGGGATGAAGTTCGAACGTTTCCTATGAACTTCTATCAGGAAAAAATGAACACACCTATCTTAATTGATGGAAGAAACATCTATCCGCTGAGAGATATTCCTGAATGGATGACTTATGTTTCAGTAGGACGCAAAGAAGTAATAAAAGGCCGTTCTTAAGTGGTTTCAAACGCTTGAGGATGGTCTTTTTTTGGTCTGGCTTCTGAAATACTTTCCAAAACGGCAAAAATACTTGCCGGAATGGTCCATTTACTTTCTGAAAAGAGTGAAATACTTGCCGATTTCAATGATTTACTTTCCTTTTTCCATTTGTCTCCCAACAAAAATCCATACATTATTTTCTAAATATCCCTAAAGATTTTCCGGATTGATTCGATATATAAACTGAGCAGGCTGTGCGGTAAGTCCCGGGCAGTTTGCCAGTTTACAAACACCCGGGAGGAACGTAAGGAATGAAAAAGCTTTTAGTCAGTGTGATTGCCGTTTTTTTACTTGCTGCAGGAATAATTGAATTTTGGACGCCTCAAAAAGCAGAAGCCACAACTGTTGCCTTTACATACTATGCAAAAAATGAGTTTGAAGCGCGGACAGGACCTGGAGATCGTTTTTCAAAAGCGGGAAGAGTCGAGTTTCAGACTGCCTTTACCATTAAAAAAGGCGGAATCAGCAGCGGATGGGCTGAAATTAAGCTTGGCGGCAAAGCCATGTATGCCAAGGCTGCAGATATTACAAACAAAAAGCCTTCACAGCCAGTTTACTTTACCTATTATACAAAGGAACCTGTGAGTTTTTACGAAGGCAGAGGGACCCAGACGAAAAGATACGGATCTATAGCAGAGGATGCTGTCATTAAAGTTGCTAAAGGAACGGTTCTAAATGGATGGGTGGAAATCAATCATAAAGGAAAAAAGTATTATGCTGATTACTCAAAACTGACATCATCCCAGCCTGAATATTTTACCTACTATGCCGTTAAAAATTTCACCTTATATAACGAGAGAAATACAAAAACACCTAAGACACAAATTGCACCAGGTTCTGTTGTGAAAGTCAAAAAAGGCAGTGTCATCAGCGGCTGGAGCAGAATCGAATACAATGGGATAAAAGGGTATGGACCATACAGCAGCATCTCGAGCAAACCTGTTTACTTTACCTACTACGCAAATAAAAACACAAAAGTTTATACGTCGAAAAGCACAGGTTCATCTGTACTCGCCTCACTGACAATCAACGATCAAACAAAGATCAGACAGGGCGGAATCGCTAATGGATGGGCTGAAGCTAATCATAATGGCAAAACAGGATACTTAAAATCATCTGATATTGTAAATAAACCAGTCGATGTAGAAGAAATTGCACCAGAGGAACTAATTTACTATGTACGCGAAAATTTGAGTCTTCGCACGAATAAAAGTACAAGCTCTTCCATTATCCTGACAATCCCTCGGGGAAAAGAAGTAGAAGTGCTGAACACTGCGGAACTTAAAGATGACTGGGTTTCTGTTAAATACAGCGGAAAAACAGGATATGTCTCAGCAAAATATCTCACTCTTGAGCCTGTTGCTAAAGAAACAGAGCTGAACAAGGTCATTGTGATCGATCCTGGTCACGGCGGGAAAGATCCTGGAGCCATTGGAAACGGAATGCAGGAAAAAGATGTCACTTTGGCAGTGGGTAAAACTGCAGCTGACAAGCTTAAGAAATTAGGCTATGACGTTCATATGACCCGATCAGATGACACGTTTCTTTCTTTAAACGAACGGACAGACTTTTCATACAGCAAGAAAGCAGGCGTTTTTGTCAGCCTGCATATGAATTCAAGCACGGCAACATCTGCTAATGGAACAGAAACGTTTGCTACAAACGGCAGCGGCAGCTTTAGCACGGCATCTATGACTGACAAAGAAAAAGCAGACAGTGCAAAACTTGCAGCATTTATTCAATCAAGATTAGTAACTGCCTTAAAAACGACAAATCGGGGCATAAAAGAAGAAGCCTTCTATGTCATTGATAAAAATTATACGAGATCTGTGCTCATTGAAATGGGCTTTATTTCAAACAAAAATGATGCTTCTATATTTAAAACAAACAGCGGCAGAGATACAGCTGCCGAGGCGATTGCACAGGGAGTCAACGACTTTTATCAATGGAAGAAAAATAACTAATCGTCTAAGCCGGCCATCAGCGTTTTTGATTGCCGGTTTTTTTTATGGTTGTTGCCGAAAGACAATTTTCGATATAATAAGTAGGGCCTTACAGAATACATAGAATAATTCTGCAAAAACTAGCACCATCGAGAATAAAAATTACGTCTTTGCCATTTTACATAATTAATTGGAGGAGTTTCTTTGAGTAAACTTATTATAGATCGTGTTAATGAAGCATATTATGGAGCTTTAGGAACAGATTTCAGCAAGAAAACCAGAGAGCGCATAAATTGGATTGTTACACATGTTACAGGCAGCAAAGTGCTTGATATTGGTTGCTCACAGGGCATCAATGCCATATTATTAGGTCGGGAAGGCAAAAAAGTAGATGGAATCGATATCTCTCATGAATCAATAGAATATGCAAACACAGAGCTTGGCAAAGAACACCCGTCTGTACAGGCATCCGTATCATTCAAGGTGTCAAACTTCATGACGGATCATGATATAGAAAATGACTATGATACCATTTTATTGACCGAAGTCCTTGAACACATCAGTGACCCGGATTCTTTTTTAAAGAAAACGGCGTCTCATTTGAAGCCGGGCGGCAGATTGATCGTAACTGTGCCATTTGGCATTAATGATTACTTGGATCATAAACGCACTTATTACTATTCTTTACTATCAGAACAATTGGGCGCTCATTTTAAAGTGGAGTCCTTTGATTATTTGGGGAAATGGACTGGCGTTATCTGCACAGCTTCCAAAGATGCCAATTCGTCTTTTTATTCGGCAGAAAGCACGCAGAAATTGGAGCAGGGCTTTTACTGGCTTGAAAGAGAGTATCTTCAGCGCATCGGCACGCTGATGGGACAATCAGCAAGAGAGGAAAAAGAAATGAAGGAATTGCAGAAGAATCAAGCATCAGCTGAAAAAATGAAGATTTTATATGAAGAGCTGAAAACGCAAAGCCGTGAAAAGGATGAATATATCCGTCAGCTGCAAATTGAAACGGTTGAACTGCTGAACCGTGAAGAGGAAGCGTTAAAAGCTGCCCTCAGCCGCTCAGAGAGAATTGAAGAGCTAAGCAGAAAAGCAGCAAACCTGGAACATCGCTATAATGTTCTGAGAAAATCCAGATTCGGCAGAGTTCAATTGAAGTTCTGGGAATTAAAGAAAAAAATAGCTGGAAGAGGTAGGAAATAATGCTTAAAGAGGAAATACTCAAACGTTTAGAGAGAGTCCGACTAACACGAGCAATGAAACTGGGGTATGACATTGAAGAGGAGATCGTGCGCAAGAATGATAAGCCTCTTTACGATAAAGGGATCAGCATTATTTTACCTACCTATAAAGGTGAAGATGTCATTGTTAAGTGCCTTGAGTCATTGGCAGATCAAACGCTTGATCCTTCATTATTTGAAGTCATTGTCATCATTAACGGGGAAAAAGACCGTTCAGAAGAACTCATCAATCAGCTGATTGCTGAGAGAAATCTTACGAATATTAACGTCGTTGTTTTAGAAGAAGCAGGAGCATCACTTGCGAGAAACAAAGGAATCTCCATTGCATCCCGTGAATATTGCACATTCCTTGATGATGATGACTACTTCTCAAAGAACTATTTAGAAGAAATGTACAAGCTTGCAAAGCCTGACACTATGGTGATTTCACAAATCTTCAACGTTGAGCCGGACGGAAAAGTGGTGGCTTCAAACGTGATCAACAGACAAATTATGAAGTCCGTTGTCAGCAAACAGCACGCCTATTACAAGCTGCATACCGTTCTTACAATCAACGGCTGCAAATTAATTCCGACTTTGTATTTGCAAAAGTACCGCTTTGATGAATCATTAAAAAGCGGAGAAGACATTGCATTTTTCACAGAGCTAGTTGTTAAAAATGACTTGAAATATGAGCTTGCACCCCTTACAAAACAAGTTGTTTATTATCGTACACTGAGAGCTAATTCCGTTTCAAGACAGGGAATGACTTTTGATTTTAACGTGAAGCAGCGTGTGCAGGTTATTGCGAAGCTGAATCAAATCCTTGCTGAGGAAGAACTGTCAGCCACGAAAAGAGATTTCGTTGAACGGAAAATCAATGCTCAAAGCAGTTTTATTGTAAAATACTATGAAGCACATCCAGAGGAATACAGTGACATCATCAGAGAAATATCTGATGTGAAGCCGGTCTATTTCCCATATCACTTAATAAATAAGGACCTTGTGGAACGTCTGGTCATTTCCTATTGCTTCCCTCCGTATAATGATACGGCAGGAAATGTAATGGCTAAACGGATGAGAGTGTCTGGGAAGATTTCGGATGTTGTTTATAATACGATGGACTCTGTCCGAAATAAAAACTTGTCCTTGAACCAGATGGTGGATGACTTGATCAGCACCCGTCTGCCGATAAAATCTCCTCCAAGCTTTTCAAATTGGAATTCGATTAAGAAGTTTGTGGATATGGGCATGGCTGAAATTGATGAACTTGTTGCCAAAAATGGTGTACATAAAGAAGTTTATAGCCGCGCAATGTGGGTTGCTTCACACTTTCTTGCCTATGAGTTCAAAATGAAGCATCCTGAAACGAAATGGATTGCTGAATTTTCTGATCCGCTTTTATACGATATTGAAGCTAAAAAGAGACAAGTTGAAGTCACAGATGCTTCTTACTTGAAGAAAATAGAAGAGAGCGTGAAGAAAGCGGGAGCACCAGGTTCAAGCGAAGACAGCCTCTTTTTCTGGTGTGAATATCTGCCGTATGTTTTTGCGGATGAATTGATTTTCACGAACATCAATCAGCTGAACTATATGGTTGATTCCTTCCCGATTGAAGAAATTAAACCTATGATCAGGGAAAAAGCTGTGATTGAGCCGCATCCGACGCTGTCTGAGCGCTATTATCATCTAAACGAATTCGAATATCCGCTTATTTCAGATGAACACGTCAATATTGCTTACTTCGGCAATTTTTACAGCAAACGTAATCTAAACGACATGTTTGATGGCTTGAAAGCTGCTGGCGCTGATGTGCAGGACCGCGTACTTATTCATGTTTTCACTTCAAAACCTGATGAGCTTGCAAGCCAGCTTGAAAACGATCCGCTTGAAGACAATATTATCGTGAACGATTTCGTCGATTTTTATCATTTCCTTAACTTATGTACGAAATTCGATACATTGATCGTAAACGATGCTGTTACGAAGGACAATAAAGAGGTGAATCCATATTTGCCTTCTAAATTGAGTGACTACATTGGCAGCGGATCTGATATTTGGGCGATTTACGAAGAAGGCAGCGTCCTCAGCCAAAGCGAGCATGCAGCATTCCTGTCTCCGCTTAACAATACGAAGGCTGCCGCTGAAGTTTACGAAAAAATGGTCCATAAAAAATTCAATAAATAATCCCGAAAACAGAAAAGTATGAGTCCGTTTCATATTTTTCTGTTTTTTCTTTTGTCCTGAACTGGAAGCTGTAAACAGAATGAAAAGGGCACATCAAGAGAAAATATAAGTATCATCTATATCATTAAAAATTGGAATAATTGTCTTGTAACGGTTTTGTTACTTTTAAAAGGCCAGGAACTTTGGTTAAATGTGTGTAGGGATAAAGATTTAAAATCTTCTGTTATAGATGAGAGGAGCTGAACAGATGAACAGCCAAACGAGATCGCAGCAGGATATGATTGAAGTGAATAAAGAAGAGTACGATGCATTGGTACAACTATCGAACAGGCTTATTGAAGATAAGAAGGAAATGGAGGAAGAATTCAAAGAAATTCTGTCCGCTATTACCGATGATATAGAAATGAGAGAAAAAATTGGCGAAATCCTCGGCAAAAAGGAATTAGAATCCTTTAAGGCTATGGATATGAAGCCAGAAGTGATCATAGAAACCATCAAACAGCAGGAAGCAGCCATCAATGACCTGCAAGCAAGATTATCAAAGCTTGAGAAATCAAAGCTCGGCAAGCTGCAGCTGAAATACTGGCAGCTTAGAAAGCGGAATAAATAAGACTAGAGGGACAGGGGGAGGAATGAGTGTTAAAAATCGATCCAGCTGACGTATACAGCTATTTGGATAAATGGCCGGAAAAAACGAACTCAACTTATGCTGTCACGATCCAGAAAAAAGACGGTCTTGCAATCAAGTCGGTTCAGCAGAAAAAAGAGGCGCCGCCCATCATCATTTATCAGGATAACAAAAAGATCTACAAAGATAGTTTAAAGCCTGATGCTACAATGACTGCGAAGCTTGATGGAAAAACTTCGGGAAGCCTTCAGCTGCAGCAGGTCATCGTCGGCTTTGACAGCAATGACAAGCAAGTCTTCAGTGTCTACAACCCTTTAGGCTGCGAAATGATTGTGACGTTTCCAGAATCAGCAGTAAGCTATGCCGTTGGTTTAAGAATATCAGGTGACGGAGAAGCCGTTTTATCGGAGTTTGCATTAAAGTCCTATAACCAGCCTCCATTGGTCAGCAAAAAAGAGCTTTTCTCTGCCCGTGCGGATGTTGATTACCTGCTGATCACAAATGTTTATCCGGAAAAAAACAATTATTATCAGAATATGTTTATTCACCGGAGAGCTTTGTCCTATAAAGAAAGAGGGATCAATGTAGCGATTTTCAGGCTCAATACGTCACCGAGCATCGGCTACTATGAATACGAGGGTATCCCTGTTTACATGAGCGGCGATGAAGAGCTGACACGATTATTGGATTTCCGCTCTTATAAAAAAATCTTATTTCATTTCATCACTGAACGGATGTATGAAGCAGTCCATAAATCGAATGCAAAAACTACACCTAAGCTGATCTGGGTTCACGGATATGAAACGACAAAATGGTACCGCAGATGGTTTAACTTTTACAAAGATTCCAAAGGCCTTCGTTCTGCTCTGAATCAGGCACCGGGCAATCAGCGCCAGCTTGATTTTATGCATAAATTATACAGTTCGAATGATAGCACCATAAAGTTCATCTTCGTTTCGAAATGGTATAAGGAAAATGTTGCAGAAAAAGATGCAAATGCCATTGTGAAAAATTACAGCATTATTCACAATGTCATCGACGATCAGCTATACCGCTATGAACCGAAGTCAGCTGAACAGAGGAAAAGAATTCTGACGATCCGGCCATTTGCATCAAGGACTTATGCAAATGATTTAATGGTAAAAGCGATATTAGCCCTGAAAGATCAGCCATTTTTTGGTGAGCTTGAATTTAATATTTTTGGACAAGGACCCTTGTTCGACAAGGAAGTGGAGCCGGTCCGCGGTCTTTCAAATGTTCACCTGCACAACCATTTCCTGTCTCAGGAACAGATTGCGAAGCAGCATAAGAGCCACGGTATTTTCCTCGGGCCATCGAGAATGGATTCTCAGGGAGTTTCTCTTGGCGAGGCGATGTCGAGCGGGCTGGTCCCGGTAACGACCAAGGTGTATGCAATCCCTGAATTCATTGATGAGACGTGCGGATTCTTAGCAGACAAGGAAGATTATTTGGGCTTGGCTCAGGCAATCGAAGAGCTGTACTATAATCCGAAGACGTTTCTTGAGAAATCAGAAGAAGCTGCACACCGCGTCCGATATCAGTGCGGCAAGGACAAAATGATCCGGGCGGAAGTAAAGGAAATAACAGAAGCATCTAACGAAAAAGTTCTCCAATAGCAGCCGCGACTTCATCATTGACATGATGTTTTCAAAACTGTAATGTGGTAAAAGGAGAATTTTATGAACTATCAACTGGAGGAGAATTCACATGAAGATCGCAACACTTGGTCTTGGTTATATTGGACTGCCGACTTCTATTATGTTTGCAAAGCATGGCGTAGACGTGCTTGGCGTAGATGTTCAGCAGCATGTTGTAGATTCATTAAACCAAGGTAAAATTCATATTGAAGAGCCTGGCCTGCAAGATGCACTAGAAGAGGTTATGGCATCTGGCAAATTCAAAGCATCAACACAGCCTGAAAAAGCAGATGTATTCATTATTGCTGTTCCAACTCCAAATAAAGATGATCAATATAAATCTGTAGATTTAAAATATGTATTAAGCGCAACTGAAATGATGATTCCTTACCTTGAAAAGGGCAATACAGTCATCGTAGAATCAACAATCGCGCCTCGTACAACAGACGACCATGTAAAACCTTTGCTTGAGAAGCATGGCTTTACAATCGGCGAAGATATTTTCTTAGTACATTGCCCAGAGCGCGTACTGCCTGGCCAAATCATGCACGAGCTCATTCACAACAACCGCATTATCGGCGGTGTGACAGAAGCGTGTAAAGAAGCAGGAGCAAAAGTGTACAGCACATTTGTTGAAGGCGAACTGATTTTGACAGATGCGAAGACAGCTGAAATGTCAAAATTAATGGAAAATACATTCAGAGACGTGAATATTTCCCTTGCAAACGAGCTTGTGAAAATCTGTACACAGCTTGATATCAATGCACTTGATGTAATCGAGATGGCTAACAAGCATCCGCGTGTTAACCTTCATCACCCTGGACCGGGCGTTGGCGGACATTGCTTAGCGGTTGACCCTTATTTCATCGTTGCAGAAGCTCCTGAACAAGCAAAGCTGATCTACCAGGCACGTGACATCAACGTTTCTATGCCATCATTTGTCGTAGAAAATGTATCTAAAATGCTTGGCGGCTTAGACGATAAAAAAATCACAGTATTCGGTCTGACATACAAAGGAAACGTAGATGACATCCGTGAAAGTCCGGCAATGGACATCTACCAGCAGCTGAAAATGGCTGGTGCCAACGAAGTGATCGCATATGATCCTCATGTTCAAAAAGACTGGGTAGAAAAAGACATTCAAACAGCTGTAAACAATTCTGATCTTGTTTTAGTACTGACAGATCACAACGAATTCAAATCACTTGATGCAGCTGACTTCACAGGCATGAAAACAAAAAGAATTTTCGACACGAAAAACATTTTGAAGAATTGCCCTGAAGAGATCACATACATCAACTTCGGCAACCTTTATAAATTTGTAAAGTAACACACATCTTAATGTAAAATTGGACCATATTCGTTTATGGTCTTTTTTTATTCGATGCAAGGTTTTGAAGCGGGAATTTAATGGGTATTGGAGACAGGTACTAAGCAGAAAATCATAAAGTGATCTTTTGCTAGAAAAGACACTTTGGGGCTGTATTTGGTTTTGTGCTGGAATAAGGAATCAACAATATGCTGTGATTCCTCTATTTTGGGTTCATATGCCGTAAAGAGGAATCAACCGCATGCTATGATTCCACAATTTTGGTTTTTTCGCAGGAAAGAGGAAACAACCGCAGCCAATGGTTACCCAATTACAACTTCAATCCATCACCATTTTGCACACACCTGTTTCAAATCATGTCAAAACTTTTACATTTCATTGTAAAACTTGAAAGGTGATTTAACTAAGTATATTATTATTAAGGTGCAACATTTTGTTAGTTAGGAGAACATCTTATGCTATTAGATACATTAAAGGCCATAAAAAATAACAAAGACTTGATCTATCACTTGACTGCTTCTGATTTTAAAGCAAACAACTCAAGAACATACTTTGGTTTTCTGTGGTGGATCTTGGATCCGGTTTTTTATATGGCCATTTTTTACTTGCTGGTCGTGGTTATCCTTGATAGAGGCGGAGAGAATTATGCAGTGATTATCTTTACTGGCTTAATTCCGCTGAAATTTGTAACGGCTGCTCTTGTAGATGGAACGAACGCCATCTCATCTAAAGGGAATATCCTGCAGCAGGTATATGTACCGAAAATTATTTTTATTATCGTTCGCTTACTTGTTAACTGCATTAAATTTATAATCAGCGCCGTTGTGCTTATTTTATTTTTGGCGATATACGGAATTGACTTTTCATGGAATATTCTTTATTTCCCGTTCATCTTTTTGATAAATGCATTCTGCCTATTAGGCGTGATGATTTTCCTTGCCCATCTTGGCGTTTTTATCAGGGATGTGAAAAATATGATGCAATATATTTCAAGGGTCTTAATGTATCTATCACCTGTATTGTTTGAAATGAAAGACGTACCTGCTAGTTTAGTTCCATATCTCTATTTGAATCCTTTTACAACATTTTTGGAATCCTATAGAGACGTACTGATTTACGGCAGACCTCCTGAATTTTTACCGATGCTTATCTTGACCATTCTTTCACTTGCTATCTTGTATTTGGGAATACGCCTGTTAAACAAAAATGAAAAAGAATATGCTAAGGTGATTTAATTGAGTGAAAATATAATTGAAGTAAAAGATCTCTGGGTATCTTATCCGGAGCATACAGAAAAACCATTAAAAAAACTATTGAATCTTCATAAAAAAGATGACCGCTTCTGGGCGCTTAAAGGCCTGAACTTCGAAGTGAAAAAAGGCGAGGTTCTTGGCGTCATCGGACGTAACGGTTCTGGAAAAAGCACGCTGTTAAAGCTGCTCAGCGGACTGATTTCACCTGATAAAGGCGAATTCAGCATCATGGACGAAGAGCACCCGGTTCTTCTTTCATTAGGAGCTGGATTTCAGCCGGAGCTTGCTGGAATTGAGAATATCTATTTGAATGGACTGCTTTTAGGTCATAATAAGAAAACGATTGATGAAAAAATCGATGATATTATTGAATTTTCCGAGCTTGGCGATTTTATTTATAAACCTGTGCGCACGTACTCTGCAGGGATGAAATCAAGGCTTGCA
Organism: Metabacillus idriensis; assembly: GCF_050483325.1. Lineage (GTDB taxonomy): Bacteria > Bacillota > Bacilli > Bacillales > Bacillaceae > Bacillus_P > Bacillus_P idriensis_A. Next base: position 236,707 of record NZ_JBCMYF010000032.1, on the reverse strand, counting down.
TTCGCTACGGCTATTTCACTTGATCCTGAGATTCTTCTCATTGATGAAGTTCTGGGCGTAGGCGACACAGCTTTTCAGCAAAAATGCCGTGAAGCGATTATGGAGAAAATCAAACAAGAAAGAACGGTTATTCTTGTAACCCACTCATCGAATCTAGTAAGAGCGATCTGTGACCGTGTTGTATGGATCCACCTTGGTGAACAAAAGGCAGTCGGCGAGACAGGTCCGATCGTCAAGGAATATGATGAGTTTATGAAACTGGCAAGAAAATGAATATTCTCATGCTGCTGTATAAGGATATTCCTTATGATGCGAGAGTAAAAAGAGAGGCCCTGGCATTAGCTGAAGCAGGACATGCCGTATACTTAGCCTGCGTCAGGGAATTCCAGGAGCCTGATCCTTTTTTACATAAAAACATTCATTTAATTCGGATTGGCATTTCCGTTAAAAGCATTAAAGCTACTATGTCTAAAGGGAATGCAAGTGCACAAACAAGGCAATCGGCAGTGAAGAAGCTGATCGTCCGCACGGCCAGATTGCCGCTTGTCAAAATCCCTAAAGACTACCTGGCCTACTATGAGTTTTATAAAAAGGTCAAAGCACATTTGAAAGACATCTCGATTGACGCTGTTCATTGTCATGATTTAAATACGCTGTGGCAGGGGCAAATGCTGTCAAAGGATTTCTCTGCGAAGCTTATCTATGATTCACATGAAATCTTCAATGAGATGGCCGGGCGCAATCAGCTTGACCGCATCGCAGGTTATGCGATGGAAAAACGGCTTTTTCAAAAAATCGATTATCTTGTTACTGTAAATCCTTATCTGAGAGATTATTTGTTTGAAAAAAATGGAGAAAAACCATGTGTGCTCATTCAAAATATCCCTCTTTTTCACAAGCATGACCTTAAAGAGGAGAAAGCGATTGACTGGGATTATCCATTCAATGAAAAGGATACGATTCTGCTCTATCAAGGCGGATTTTCTCCGTACCGCGGTCTGGAATTGATTATCGATGCAATGGCTAAGCTTCCTGAAACCTATAAACTGGTGATGATTGGTTCAGGCATACTGAAAGATGAGCTGGTCAGCCGTACTGGATCACTTGGACTGTCAGACAGGGTCTTTTTTCACGATCAGGTTTCGTCTGAGGATTTAATTCATTACACCATGAAAGCTGACATCGGCCTTGTGATGTATGAGAAGGTATCTAAAAATAACTATTATTCAACACCAAATAAAATCTTTGAATACCTGCAGGCAGGCGTTCCCGCCGTTTCTTCCAATCATCCCGGCAAATCTGTCATTATTGATGAGTACAAAACCGGTGTGCTGGCAGACGAAACGCCAGAAGGCATTGTAAATGGCATTTTAGAGATTATGAACCAATATGCTTCCTATCAGCAAAACTGTCTCCGTGCAAGAGAGGTTTTAACTTGGGAGGCAGAAAGCAAAAAGCTGATTCAGATGTATGAGGACTTATCGTAGTGGATGTGGGGGTTTAGGCACCACATCTTTTTTAAAAAGTTTTTTGCACTTCGATGTCTAGCTCCATCGCCTAACTCCTCGGCCAGAACGAAATTGCCAGTAAAGGCAAAAAGCGCCTTTTCTGGCAATTCCTTATCTGTCTGTCGGAGCTAAACAGGCGATTCCGCTTTTCTGATAAAAATGTAATGAAATCCTAATAATAAAGAAAAATACTCTTTTCAGGCACGTGATATAATGAACAATAGCTGCCTAAAATGGACTATAAAGGAGTTTCGTATATATGGATCGTAAATTAAAAGTCATGACTATTTTCGGTACAAGACCTGAAGCCATCAAAATGGCGCCGCTTGTGCTTGAACTTGAAAAGTATCCGGATGAAATTGATTCAATCGTTACTGTAACGGCCCAGCATCGTCAAATGCTTGATCAGGTACTGGAATTGTTTGAAGTTACGCCAGACCACGACCTGAACATTATGAAGGACCGTCAGACACTGACAGGTGTGACGACAAAGGCGCTTGAAGGCTTAGATGAAGTGATGAAAGACGTGAAGCCTGATCTTGTACTAGTTCATGGTGATACAACGACAACATTTGTAGCAAGCCTGGCTGCATTTTACAATCAAATTGCTGTCGGCCATGTAGAAGCAGGACTCAGAACGTGGAATAAATACTCTCCATTCCCTGAAGAAGTGAACCGTCAAATTACAGGTGTCATCGCTGATCTTCATTTTGCTCCAACGAACAAAGCAGAGGCAAATCTGCTTCAGGAGAATAAAAAAGGCGAGACGATTTACATAACAGGCAATACGGCCATTGATGCTTTAAAAACAACTGTTAAGGAAACTTATACTCATGAAGTGCTTGAAAAAGTAGGATCAGACCGCATGATTCTATTAACAGCGCATCGCCGCGAGAATTTAGGAGAGCCAATGCGCAACATGTTCCGTGCGATTAAGCGTCTGATCACAGAGCATGATGATGTGCAGGTCGTGTATCCGGTTCATTTAAATCCGGCTGTTCGTGAAGTGGCAGATGAAATTCTCGGAAACGATCCTAGAATTCATTTGATCGAGCCGCTTGGCGTTTATGATTTCCATAACTTCGCTTCTAAAGCGCACATCATTCTTACCGATTCGGGCGGCGTACAGGAAGAAGCGCCATCTCTTGGAGTGCCGGTACTTGTTCTGCGCGACACAACTGAGCGCCCTGAAGGAATTGAAGCAGGTACATTGAAGCTTGCAGGAACAGATGAAGAAACCATTTATAAGCTTGCTTATGAGCTGCTTAACAATAAAGAACGCTATGAAGAGATGTCGAAAGCCTCTAATCCATACGGAGACGGAGAAGCTTCAAGACGTATTGTGGAAGCGATTCTGCATTATTTTAAAAAGCGTGATGAAAAGCCTGTGCCTTTTGAGGTATGATGGACAAAAAAGACGACCTGATTCTGACATCAGGTCGTCTTTTTTATATGGTTCATGCTATGAGATTCTTTACAGTTCTGCAGGGCTTCCGAAAGCTCTGCTGCCTGTGTTTCTCTGTTAAATGATTGCAGGAGATGGTGACGCAGGTTTTTCTTCATGTCTTTAAGTGTTTCAGGCTGGCTTTGAGCGAGCTTGAGTGCGCGGATAAAGTCTTCCGGATTCTCAGGTTCAAATGTGAAGCCGGCATGATTTTTTTCGACGATCTCCCTTGCTTCACCTTCAACTCCGATCAGAACCGGCAGTGATACAGCCATATAATCAAACACTTTGGAAGGAATCGTGATTTCAAATAACGGATGCTTTTTTAAACTGACAATGCCAAGATCGGCGCTGTCATAGTAGGAAGCCAATTCTTCCTTTCTTTTGCTGTCCAGAAAAAGCACATTGGTTAAATGATTTGCTTTTACTTGTTCCATTAAAGCTTCTTTTTCAACGCCGTCACCTATGAACATAAAGCAGACAGAAGGGTCATTTTTCAGCTTTACCGCAGCCGAAATGATGGTCTGAAGACCTTGCGCTGCGCCAATATTGCCTGTATAAAGGACGAGGAATTTATCTTCAATCCCGTAGTCCTTTTTCACATCGTTCCTTTTTATTACAGGTTTTAAGGCACTTGGATTCACGCCATTTGGAATGACAATGATCTTCTCTGCTGAAATACCCAGGTCTATCAGACGATCTTTGTAGCCGTGTGTGACGACAACAATCAGATCGGCTTTCTTATAGATGAAATTTTCAAGTTTTCGGGCAAGATTCAGTAATTTTTTGTTTTTAAACTGACCTAAAATTTCTGCGAAGTCGACCCATAAATCACGGACTTCAAAAACGAACTTTGTTCTATGAATGCGGCTCAGCACGTACCCGGTCACCCCTTGAAAAAGCTGAGGGGAGGTTGCATAAACAATGTCCGGCTTTTTAACGAGCATGCCGCTTATGATGCTTGAGCACATAAACGACAAGTAGTTGGCTAAACGGCGGATTGAGCTTTTTTTAGTATCACGTATGCGAAAAGAGCGGTAAACGGATAGCTTGTTTATCTCCTCTTTACTGTACAATTTAGAAGTTGATTCATGATTTGGAAAGGCCGTCAGCACATGCAGATCATGCCCCAGGTTTGAAAGATTCGTGCTCATATCAAAGGCACGGCCTTGTGCTGCACCGATTTCAGGCGGAAAGTGCTGTGTTATATAAACGATTTTCATAGTGATCCCTTTCCATTAAAAATTAGGATATGTCAATATAATAGTGTAAAGTATAATTGGGAAAGTTACAACTTTGAGTTGAGAAAAGCGGAAGTGCCTTGGTTAGATCCGCTCTGACCGAAAAGCTGGGCGCTGAAGTTAGCTATAACTTTAATAAAGGAATGGATATAATGAAGAAAATCTGTGTAATCACGTCTGTTCATAACACATATGACGGCCGGATTTATCATAAGCAATGCAAGTCTCTGGTAAAGGCGGGGTATGATGTTTCTCTTGTCGCACCGAAGCCTGATATAATGTTGGACGATTCAATCAAGCTTATTCCAATTGAAAAGCCAAAGCAGGAATTGAAGCGCTTTTTACATACGTTTACGGTTTTTAAGGCTGCCAGAAAAACAAATGCAGACCTCTATCATTTTCATGATCCAGAGCTTATCCCGGCAGGCGTGCTGCTTCGTATTTTCACCGGGAAACCTGTCATTTTTGATGCTCATGAGCATTATCCGAATGCCATTATGAGCAAAAAATACTTGAAAAGCTGGATGAAAAAACCTGTTCGTCTCATCTACGAGGCAATTGAAAGAATCTGTCTTCCAATTTTATCAGGCGTAATTTACACAACGGATGAAGTAGGGGAGAGATATCAGCGCTATCACTCCTGCAAGATTGAAAATTATCCTCTGACGGAAATGTTTACGCTGAATCATTCTGCCCTGAAAGACCCTAATATGGTTCTTTATCTTGGCGGAATTACCCCTATCAGAGGGATTGAACAATTAACAGAGGCCTTTTCCTTAGCGGCGGACAAGCATCCGAATGCGAGATTTCTTTTTGTTGGAAGGTTTGAGTCCGAAGCCTTTGAGCGGAAAATCAAAGAAAAGGTTAAAGCTTCAGGTTTTGCCGACCGTGTGGAATTTATGGGGAGTGTGCCTTATTCAGAGATCGAAACCTATCTCTCAAAAGCTTCAATAGGAATTATTCCTTATTTGCCTGAGCCCAATCATTTGGTCTGTCTGCCTAATAAATTGTTTGAATACATGGCAGCGGGTGTTGCCATTTTGGCTTCAGATTTCCCTCATTACCGGAGAGTGGTGGAGAATTCGGACAGCGGCCTTTTAATTGATCCTGAGAAGCCTGAATCCATTGCAGGTGCATTGAATGAACTGCTTGATAACCCTAAAATGACAAAAGAATTTGGTATAAATGGAAGAAAGAGTTTCGAGACGACCTATAATTGGGAAACAGAAGAAAGAAAGTTAGTATCGTTTTATAAAAAATTGCTGAAGCAGCAATAGCCATCATTATTTTGTTCAAAAAGAGTTCATACTTAGAATAAAGCGCACAGAATCTTAACAAAATAATAATTGCAAGTTTATATATTTTTGCTATGATGGAGGAAGTGAAAATATCTCACACAAGTTGGTGTAAGCATGTTAGATTATTCTAATTATATTATAGCTTTTATAGTATCTTTTATAGTGGCTGTATCTATTACACCACTTATAAAAAAACTTGCGATTAAAATCGGGGCGGTAGATAAGCCCAACAGCAGAAAAATTCATCAGGGCCTAATGCCGAGGCTTGGCGGTCTTGCCATATTTATCGGCGTTGTGGCAGGTTACCTGTACCTGCGTCCTGAATCAATGTATATGAAAGAGATTATAATCGGTGCTTTCATCATTATCATTATTGGTATTCTTGATGACCGCTTTACTCTTTCGGCAAAGTATAAGCTTGCAGGCCAGCTGGCTGCAGCTGCAGTCGTTGTCTCATCCGGCTTGCTCATTAACAAGATTACCCTTCCGTTTTTCGGATTGATTTACCTTGATTACTGGAGCTATCCTGTAACCATCCTCTGGATTGTCGGCGTCACAAATGCCATCAACCTGATTGATGGATTAGACGGACTGGCAGCTGGCGTTTCGTCTATTGCAATGACAAGCATTCTGATCATGGCGTTTACGAATTTTCAGTTTGCGGTTGTATCGCTGTGTATCATTCTGATCGGAAGCACACTCGGATTCCTGATCCACAATTTCTACCCGGCGAAGATTTTTATGGGAGACACCGGAGCGCTGTTTCTCGGATACTCCATCGCGATCCTTTCGACAATGGGATTATTTAAGAACATCACTTTGTTCGGTTTTATTATACCGATCATTGTTTTGGCTATACCTATTTTCGACACACTCTTTGCGATTGTGCGAAGACTTGTGAACAGACAGAATATCGCTGCACCTGATAAGCTGCATTTGCACTATTGTTTAGTGGACATGGGATTCAGCCACAGAAAATCCGTGCTGCTTATTTACTTCTTCAGTGCATGCTTTGGACTGTCGGCTATTCTTTTCTCAAATGCAACGATGTGGATGGCTCTCTTGATAATGATGATCCTGCTGTTTTTCATCCAGATTACAGCTGAACTCGTCGGATTAATCGGGGAAGGCCATAAACCGCTTATCAATGCATTCAGAAAGCTTCTGGCTAAGCCTAAGCCTCAAAAAGATAATTAATTCCGCATAGCATGCTGCTGTGCGGTTTTTTTATGTTTTCTATCTGAAGGGCTGCGGGTTGGACCAAAGTAAAAAGAAAGAATCCCCAGCCAATGATGGCTGGGGATTCTCTTTATTAATTGCTCTCTAACGTATCATTCTGAGATGTTTGAAGCTCTAAATGCTCTTTCAGTTCAGCTTTGACTTCTTCCAGGCTTGTATCATCCGGAATCCAGTAAGCGGCATTGCCGATGTATTCACCGACGCCTTCTAGCTTAACTGTATCGATCTTATCGGTGTTAAAGTTGTTGTACTTTTTGTAAAAGCCTAATAGCTCGGACATTCTCATGTTGGTTTCAACGTTTTTGCCAACTTCATTTGTCAGCTGGTCAACCTTCAGCAGAGTGCCTGCTGATACAATTTCATTGATCACTTCTTTTACAACCTGCTGCTGTCGTTCGTTGCGTCCGATGTCATTGTTAGGATCCTGCAGCCTCATTCTTGCATAGGCCAGTGCGTATCTTCCGTCCATTTTCATAGGGCCTTCTGTGAACTCGAGTTTTTCGGCTTTTGGATCATCACTGTTTTGAGTGAAATCAAAAGGAACATCCACAGTAATGCCGCCAACGATATCGATGATGTTTTTGAAGCCCTCAAAGTTAACAGTTGCATAGTAATCGATCGGAATTTCCAAAAATCCTTCGACTGTTTCAATCGTCAATTCTTTTCCGCCTGTTGAATAGGCTGAATTGATTTTTCGCTTTGTTTCTTTCCCTGGGATTTCTACGCGGGTATCACGCGGGAGACTCAGCAATTTCATCGTTTGATCCTTTGGGTTGAAGGTAGCAACCATAAGTGTATCAGCCCGTCCTCCAGATCCGCCGCTCGAATAGTTTTCAACACCCATTAACAGGATTGAAACGGGATCGTTGGAGATAGTGACCGCCTCATCGCGAAGTTTCGATTTATCTCTTCCTAAATCGTCAAATGAATTGTTTGCTGCCTGATAGGTTTGATAAAAAACATATCCGGCGTATCCGCCGACTAATAAAAATAGTATGAAGAACAAAAATAAAATTCGTTTAAAGACACTTTTCTTCTTTTTTTTCTTTATTTTTTTAACTTCCTGCCTATTCATAAGTTACTCCTCTGTACATTTAAATTTTTGGCTGTTCCAAATAAATTTGAGCACCTTCACTGATTACGCCCTGGCCATTTGTCAGCTCCGTCATCCATTCTATGAAATGATCCTTCTGACCTTCTTCAACAAACGTTTCAACTTCAACGCTATCAAGATAATGAATTTCTTTAAGCTGATAGTGTGAATTTCTCAGTTCATTTTCCACTTTTCCAAGCCATGTATAATCAATCTTAGTATGCATCACGCGCGTTAACTTACGCTCGACGATGCCGATTGCGTTTAGAGCTTCAGAGGTTGAGCTGCCGTATGCGCGGATCAGTCCGCCTGCACCAAGCTTTATGCCGCCGAAATAACGGGTGACAACGGCTGCGGTATCTTTCAGCTGTCTCTTTTTAAGTACTTCAAGGATCGGCACTCCTGCGGTTCCGCTTGGTTCTCCGTCATCATTTGCTTTTTGAATCAGATCGTGTTCGCCGATTAAATAGGCTGAGCAGTTATGTGTCGCATCCCAATGCTTCTTTTTTATCTGCTGAATGAAGGCCTGCGCCTCTTCTTCGGTTTCTGCGCGGTTTATATAACAAATAAAACGTGATTTCTGTATGGATATTTCATGCTCTCCGTATCCTTTTACGGTATAATAGTGTGAAAGCATGCTCGTACACCTCCTTGCAAGCTTATAGAAGGCAAATGGAATTATAAATGCACATTCTTCTATTATAAAGCGACAAAATTTTCACTTCAATCATTATATTGTGTGATATTGTGTGAAGTTTATTTTAACCCATTAGTGGAGGAGATATAGTGGACTCCAAGAAGCTTGACTGCAAAGTGCTTGATCAAATTCTGGATAAGATGGTAAAGACGGTTGACGGCAGCAAAGGCGAGATTTTTAAAATCGGCGAACAGTCCCGTCAGCAATACGAAGAGCTTGTAGAAGAACTAAAACAAATTAAAATACAGGTTAATGATGTGATCGAACAGGGAGACAAGCTTGAGGTCCATGCCAGGTTTGCAAGGTCGCGTCTGTCTGAGGTGAGCAAGCACTTTAAGCAATTCAGCGAGGAAGAGATCCGGGAAGCCTATGAGAAAGCCCACAAGCTTCAGGTGGAGCTCACCATGCTTCAGCAAAAGGAAAAGCAGCTCAGAGACCGGCGTGATGACTTGGAGAGAAGACTGCTTGGGCTTCAGGAGACAATTGAGCGGGCTGAGGTGCTTGTCAGCCAAATCTCTGTTGTCTTGAATTATCTGCATCAGGATCTTCGGCAGGTCGGCATGCTGATTGAAGATGCACAGCAGAAGCAGGATTTCGGCCTGAGAATCATTGAAGCTCAGGAAGAAGAGCGCAAGCGTGTTTCAAGGGAAATTCACGACGGGCCTGCGCAGATGCTTGCAAATGTCATGATGCGTTCTGAGCTGATTGAACGGATCTTCAGAGAGCGCGGTTCTGACGAAGGATTTAAAGAAATCCGCAGCCTCCGCCAAAATGTGCGCAATGCCCTGTATGAGGTTCGGAGGATTATTTATGATTTAAGGCCAATGGCACTGGATGACCTTGGACTCATACCGACCCTCAGAAAGTACCTTTATACAATCGAAGAGTATAACGGCAAAACCCGCATCTTATTTTCAAGCCTCGGCGATTTTGAAGAAAACCGGCTTCCGCCGCGTTTTGAAGTAGCGCTGTTCAGACTGGCCCAGGAAGCAGTCACAAATGCTTTGAAGCATGCTGAAGCCCGTGAGATTCAGGTTAAGGTTGAGGTGAATCAGAATAATATTATTCTGATGATCAAAGATAACGGTAAAGGCTTCGATACGAAAGAAATGAAGCAAAATCAGAACAAATCGTTCGGTCTCCTTGGCATGAGAGAGCGTGTAGAGCTCTTAAACGGCCGAATTACAATTGATTCTAAAATAGGTCTTGGGACATTCATCATGATACAAGTGCCGCTCAACGTCTGAAAAAATAGACTAAAGGCATATTGACGGCATCACTGTGTAATAGACTAGAATAAAAAAATGGGAGGCGTATGCATGAAGACAAGAATTGCGATAATCGATGATCACCAATTATTCCGAGAAGGCGTCAAACGAATCTTGGATTTCGAACCAAGCTTTGAAGTTGTATCAGAAGGCGATGACGGCGAAGATGCATTAGCCATCGTTGAAGACAGCAAGCCTGATGTTGTCATCATGGACATCAACATGCCTAAAGTAAACGGCGTGGAAGCTACAAAACAGCTTGTGGAAGCAAATCCGGAAACAAAGGTAATCATTCTGTCGATTCACGACGATGAGAACTATGTAACTCACGCTTTGAAAACAGGCGCTCGCGGCTATCTGTTAAAAGAAATGGATGCAGACACACTGATCGAAGCTGTAAAAGTCGTTTCTGATGGCGGTTCATACTTGCATCCTAAAGTAACACATAACCTTGTGAATGAATTCAGACGTCTTGCAACAAGCGGATCAGGCGGAGGCACAACAACCATCACGACTGAAATCCGACGTCCATTACATATCTTAACTCGCCGTGAATGTGAAGTGCTGCAAATGCTTGCGGACGGAAAAAGCAACCGCGGCATCGGCGAAGCCCTTTTCATCAGTGAGAAAACCGTTAAAAATCACGTAAGCAACATTCTTCAAAAAATGAACGTAAATGACCGTACTCAAGCTGTAGTCGTTGCCATCAAAAACGGCTGGGTGGAAGTGCGATAAAACCTGCTTCGGCAGGTTTTTTGCTTTTCACAGCCAGAATGCATTCTATATCTCTCAAATCCCTGTTATAGTAGATAGCAGGGATTTATTTTTGTTCACCGTTTATTTACACAGGCACTTTCGTAAACACTTTTAGACTATATGTTAAAAACGTTGAGTGGATTGCAGCGGAAGGAACTTGACTCCTGCGGGAAAATAGAGCGAAATGGAAGACCCCGCAGGCTCGCCGAGGAGGCTTCCACGCTCCCCGCGGAAAGCAACGGACAACATTAATAATCAAAACAACTATCCATGAAAAACAGCCTTTACTAACAAAGTAATGAAATCAAAAGAATTATCTTATAAAATAAAAGAACAATAAGAGAAGTCGATTACAAGGATGGTACATATATGAAAACGGCAATAGTTACGGACAGCACAGCTTATATTCCAAAAGAAACTCGGGAGCGGTTAAATATCCATATGATTCCGCTGAGCGTGATTTTTGGCGGGGAAGTGTACCAGGAGGAAGTGGAAATTACAGCTGCAGACTTTTATGCAGAAGTGAAAAACAGAGGCGAGCTTCCGACTACGTCACAGCCGTCAGTTGGAAAATTTGTTGAATTATTCGAAGAGCTTTCAAAGGAAAATGATGCGGTCATCAGTGTTCATTTATCAAGCGGAATCAGCGGAACCTACAACGGGGCTGTTTCAGCGGGCCAAATGGTTGATAACATCGATGTTTATGCATTTGATTCAGAAGTCAGCTGTATGGTTCAAGGGTTTTATGCGGTTGAGGCTGCAGAACTTGCTGCAGAAGGCAAATCGCCTGAGGAAATCATGTCACGGCTGAACGAAGTGAAAAAAACAAATCAAGCTTATTTCATGGTAGATGATTTATCCCATTTACAGCGCGGCGGACGTTTAAGCGGTGCACAGGCTCTGATCGGAAGCATCCTGCAGGTCAAGCCGATCCTGCATTTTGTCGATAAAAAGATCGTCCCGTTTGAAAAAATCCGCACACGCAAAAAAGCAATCAACCGTATTTATGATCTTTTTGATGAAGTCGCAAGTGCTAAAGAGCCAATGCGCGCAGTCATCATTCATGCCAACCGCCCGGATGAAGCGCAGCAAATGAAGGAAGAACTAGAAGCGAAGTATCCCCATGTTGAATACTCCATCAGCTATTTCGGACCGGTGATCGGCACGCATTTAGGCGAAGGTGCGATGGGACTTGGATGGTATAAGAGATAAGGAACGTGAGACTGGCTCTTAAAGTCGCAGCATGCGGCTTTAAGAGTCAGTTTTTTTATGCAGATGGATTTGTTATATTGAAAAATCAGCTGATAGGCAAAATAAAAATTTGAGAGGTCAAACTGAAAATTTGTTTCGTCATTGTGTTTATAAAGATCCATCTTAAAAACGCTCAACTAATTCAATGCACGAGCAATTTTTCCTTGTTTTTAAAAGGCCCGCAACGATCTTTCGGTCCACGAAACAACAAAATATGAAAATCAACGAAAAAATAACGAAAACGGCACCGAAAATATTGAATTCTATAGATGTTATTTGTGGATAACACTAGACATTTCCTGCAAAATTTTAGATACTAAGGATAATACTTCATTATGGTAGAGGAGCGATGATATGCAGGAAACTGACATCCAGAAACGGGCATACCGGCACTGGACGACATTAGAAGACAAAAAGCTGGTAGACTTGAGGAAAAAAGGCGTTAAATTCAGAGAAATTGCTCAACAATTAAACCGTACACCTATTAGTGTGGAAAAACGTTTCAGAAAAATCGAAAAAACGAAATTTAATTAAAAATGAGATTTCTCATACATAACGGATTGTTGAAACCCACAGAGAAAATCGAAGAAGGACTCCCAATTTCAAAGCATCACCTCCGTGTTAGCCAAATCAATCCATCGTCTGCATATTCCAAAGACCTCCAAAAACACCTTCAGGGAAGAAAGCTGCTCATTGATGAAATCCCATTTCCATTCGAAATCATACAACAGCATTATGAGAACGGCTATATTAAATATGAGTATGGCTTGGAGAAAGTGAATAAAAGACAAAAATGCAATCGCTGCAATAACAGTGATCTAAGCATGATCGGTGCTTTTAAGTGTGCAAGGTGCGGTGAACATTGCTCTTATTGCCGCGCCTGCATCCTTATGGGAAGAGTCAGCGAATGTACACCTCTTCTTGAATGGACAGGTCCTGAATCAGAGTTCCAGCAGCCTGAATTTAATGCGATGCAATGGGACGGGCAGCTATCAAAAGAGCAGCAAAAAGGGTCAGACCGCATGCTTGATGCTCTAAAAAATAAAAGTGATCTGCTCATATGGGCTGTATGCGGTGCAGGAAAAACAGAAATGCTCTTTAAAGGAATTGAACAAGCCTTACTTGAGAGAAAGCAAGTCTGCATTGCTACTCCCCGCACAGATGTTGTTCTCGAACTCGCTCCGAGACTTAAGTCCGTTTTTCCTCAAGCGGAAATTGCCGCTCTATTTGGTGGAAGCGAAGACCGATTTAAGCGTGCCAGCCTCACTATAGCCACAACCCACCAGCTTCTCCGTTTTAAACAAACGTTTGATTTAATGGTCATAGATGAAGTTGATGCCTTTCCTTACTCAGCTGATCAAAGTCTCCAGTTTGCTGCAGAACGGGCAAAAAAAGAACACAGTACCCTTATTTATTTAACCGCAACTCCATCCGCTGCCCTGAAAAAACAAATCGTCAATCAAGTCAAAATCCCACAGAGATACCATGGTCATCCTCTTCCTGTACCTGACTTTTCATGGTGCGGAAATTACAAACGCGCCATTCAAAAAGGCAGCCTTCCCAAAAACGTTCAAGCATGGATCACTTCCCATCTGGAAAATCAAAAACAAGCCTTTCTGTTCGTATCATCCATCCCGGTATTAGAAGAAACAACGGCTCTATTAAAAAAGCAGAACCCTCTAATAGAAGGAGTTTATGCAGAAGACCCGAACCGCAAGGAAAAGGTTCAGCGCTTCCGAAATGGAGGGATTCCCATTATGATTACAACCACTATTTTAGAAAGAGGCGTCACCATCCCGAATTCTGATGTCGCTGTGTTAGGTGCAGAGGACAGCGTATTTACAGAGAGCGCACTTGTGCAAATTGCCGGCCGGGCAGGCAGAAGTGCGAAGTATCCAAGCGGCGATGTTCGCTTTTTCCATTACGGGAAAACAGAAGCGATGCTCCGTGCCAAAAAGCACATTCAAATGATGAATGAAGAGGCGAAGAAGTGACTTTGTAACTGTTTAAAGTGTTATTTCTATCCAACATATTCCTTCTGTGGCATAATCATTTAAAAGATAAACAGACAGGGGATAGAGCGTTGGTAGTAAATGCGATGGAACGAATCATGATTGATTTATTATATGAATATAAGAGTGCCCTGCAGATGTCCTGTACGTGTGAAGAATGCTTAAATGACGTGCTTGCCCTTGTTTTAAACCGTGTTCAGCCAAGATATGTAACCAATCCTGAGAAGGTTGCATATGTAAAAGCTGAATTTGTCGACAAACAGCAGATGACGTCTTTAATCGTCAATTTAGCTGAATGTGCAAAAATGGTCTCAAACATGCCGCGGTGCGAAACTTATGTGAGAGGTGAGATATGAGCAAATGTCTCATTTGCCATGCTGAGCTTGAAAGAACTGTCTCCTGGAGGAGCGTATTTTTTTTAGATGAGCAAGGAACTGCCTGCTGTTCTGTTTGTTCATCTAAGTTCAGTTTGATTGGGGAGACTGCATGTCCAATATGTGATCGGCCTCAATCGAATGCTGAGACCTGCTATGACTGTGAAAGATGGCAAGCAGATCCTGTGTTTGGCAGCGTTCTTGCGGGTAATCGATCTGTATATCAGTACAATGAATTTATGAAAGAGCTGATTGCCAGATATAAATATAGAAGCGATGCCCAATTAGCGGATCTCTTTTCATCCCCCCTCCGAACCGTCTTCTTGGAACACTTCTCAAAGGATTATCTTATTGCCCCCATTCCCCTAAGTAAAGAACGGCTTTATGAACGAGGGTTCAATCAGGCCCGCCTGCTGGCTGACTTGCTCAATGCCCCCATCCGCGAACCGCTCATGCGAATTCACTTAGAAAAACAATCCAAGAAAACAAGAACGGAACGCCTTCAGACTGAAAATGTTTTTTACATTGATAATGCCTCTGAAATATACGGAAAAAAACTGCTGCTGATTGACGATATTTATACAACAGGAACCACAATCAGACACGCAGCCAAACTTCTAATCGGCAACGGCGCTGAAACTGTTTCTTCACTTACGCTCGTCCGGGGCTAAACGTTTTCAGCCAGCTTCCGATAGTAAAGATATAGTACAATGATAGGAGAATCATCAATGGGAGAACTATCGAACTGTCCGGAATGCTACCAGCTATTTGTGAGAACACAGTTTAAAACCGTCTGTGATGCATGTTATAAAGAAGTAGAACAAAAATTCGAAGTGGTTTACGGCTTTTTAAAGCAGAGTAAAAATCGAATGGCAACACTTTTCGAGGTGGAAGAACAAACAGATGTAGAAGAAGACTTGATTCTGAAATTCATCAGACAAGGCAGAATTCAGCTGGCTAACTTTCCAAACCTTGGATATCCGTGCCGGAAATGCGGAAAGCTGATCAGAGAAAACAACCTCTGCACTTCATGCGGAAAAGACATCAAAACCCAGCTGTTTGAATTAGAGCAAGAAGAAGAACGCCGGCAAAAAGTCACAGAAAAGCAGGCAACCTACTATACCATTCAGCCTAAAAATACCTAAATATATTAACAACGACTTTTTTCAGCCGATATAAACAGTAACGTGAAGAACGAAAGAATGGAGGAAAAGGGATGAAGATCAATCACTTAAACTCAGCAGGGATAAACCCTTATAAACGAAATACAGAAAAGCAGCAGGAAGCAGCGCAGCCGGCAAAAAAGCAGGATAAAGTTGAAATCTCAACACAGGCTAAAGAGCTTCAGCAGCAAAATGCCATTGATCAGGCAAGACAGGAAAAAGTAGCTGCCATAAAAAAACAGGTGGAAACAGGCACCTATACGATTGATCCAAAAGCTATCGCGAGCAGCGTGATTAAACACTATCAAAAGTAGATTCGGGAGGACTTGCAGTGTCAGCACATTCATTAATTCTAAAACTTGAAAAGCTGCTCGGGCTGAATCAGCAGCTGTATCAATTAGCTCAAACGAAAACAGAAGCCCTGAAGACAGAAGACCTGACTGTGTTGCAGCAAACACTCAAGCAGGAACAAATCTATGTACAGGCCATCAGGCAAGTGGAAAATGAACGGATCGCCCTTGCTTCGGCTTATTTAAAACGTGAAAATGATTTAACTTTATCAGCCTGCATTGAAAAAGCAGAGGGAGCAGACAAAGAAAAATTTTCAGGTCTTTTTCAGTCATTAACAGAAGTTATGGAGAAGCTGAAGAACGCGAACAAGCTGAATCAGCAGCTGACCATCCAGGCCCTGCAGTTTGTCTCAATCTCTTTGGACATGCTGATGCCGAAGGAACAATCTCCAGCCTATAAGCCTCCGGGCGGAACGGCTTCAGTACCAAAACGAAGATCTTTATTTGATTCAAAAGCCTAATGCTCGGAGGAATGAACCTTGCGCTCGACTTTTTCAGGTCTTGAAATCGCAAAAAGAGGTATGTTTACACAGCAAAGCGCCTTAAATACAACTGGACATAATATTGCAAACGCCAACACGCCAGGCTACACACGACAGCGTGTTAATTTTGTGCAGACAGAGCCATATCCTGCACCATCCATGAACCGACCTGAGTTTCCGGGTCAAATTGGCACGGGTGTTGAAGCGGGAACCATTGAGCGGGTGAGAGACAGCTTTCTCGATACACAATTCCGCTATGAAAATAACAAAGTAGGCTACTGGGATTCTCGTGCCGATTCTCTTTTGAAAATGGAAGAGATCATGAACGAGCCATCGGAAACGGGTCTTTCCAAAAGCTTTGACCGCTTCTGGCAGTCGATGCAGGACCTTGCGTTGAATCCTACAAATGCAGGGGCGCGTGCGGTTGTCCGCGAACGCGGGGCTGCAGTGGCAGAAACGTTCAAATACTTATCAACTTCTCTTAAAGCTGTACAGGGAGAATTGAAAAGTGAATTAGAAGTATCGACAAAAGAAATCAATTCACTGGCAAAGCAAATTAACAGCATCAATAAACAAATTTCTGAGATAGAACCGCATGGCTACCTGGCGAACGATCTATACGATGAACGCGATCGCCTGCTTGATCAGTTATCAGGTCTTGCGAACATTAAAATTTCGAACGAAAAAAGCGGCGGGAACTCGCTTTCTATAGCAGAAGGCTCTGTCACCATTGAAATCATGGATTCGAGTGGTAAATCTCTTGGAACTTTAGTTGATGGTAAAAGTAAAGCCGTCAATGAAATCAGCATTGACTTTTCTTCTGATAATGGACTAGCAGACTCAGTTTCTATCGGGTCAAATAAAATAGATGTAAAAGATTTTGGCAGTGTTGGAGAAATCCGCAGTCTAATCGATTCGTACGGATACAATCTTGACGGAGAAGCAGCCGGGCTGTATCCGGAAATGCTTGGACAGCTTGATCAGCTGGCTTACAGCTTTGCAACTGAAGTGAACAAAGTTCAGGAGGCAGGATACAGCATCAAGAGAATTGAGGAAGGCGGGGCAAGCAGTACACCGTTTTTTGATTTTACTAACATGACAGATCCGCCAAAAGACGCAGCATCTTTGTTAACCCTTCATCAGTCTATCATTGACTCAACTGATAACATTGCAGCTTCTTCAAATGGCAACATCGGTGATGGCAAAAATGCGCTTGCACTTGCAGAAGTGAAGAATCAGACCTTCTCAATCGGAGGCAAAACGACAACGATCCAGGATTTTTATGAAAGCTTAATTGGAGGCATGGCCGTTGATGCACAGGAAGCAAACCGCTTAGTCAGCAACAGCGATGTGCTCCGTTCAGCAGTCGACCAGCGCCGCCAGTCAGTCAGCGCTGTCTCACTGGATGAAGAAATGACAAACATGATCCAATTCCAGCACGCATACAATGCTTCAGCCAAAATGATCTCACTGCAGGATGAAATGCTCGATACCATTATTAACGGACTAAGAAGGTAGGTGAACAGTCATGCGCGTAACCCAAAGCATGCTAGCAGGCAACTCACTCCGCAATTTAAGTAAAAGCTATGAAAAAATGGGCACCTACCAGGATCAGCTCGCAACCGGCAAAAAAATCAACCGTCCTTCAGATGATCCGGTGGTAGCCATGAAGGGAATGCACTATCGCACAAACTTAACCGAAGTCGAACAATACCAGCGCAATATTTCTGAGACCTATCAGTGGATGGAAAACTCAGAGGCCGGGATTGAACAAGGAACACAAGTTTTGCAGCGCGTGCGTGAACTGATGGTTCAAGCCAGTAACGGCACGAACGGACCTGAAGATTTAAAAGCAATCGGTGCCGAGATTAAACAGCTGAAAGAAGATTTAGTCGGTTCTGCGAATACGCAGGTGGCAGGGAATTATATTTTTAATGGGACTGAAACGAAAAAGGCACCTGTTACTTTGAATGCAGATGGAACAGTAACGGTAAATATTGATAAATCACCCTTTGAAATTGAGGTTTCTAAAGGTGTTCAATTGAAAGCGAATATTAATTCCGACAATGTTTTCAGCGAGGATTTATTTGCAGTGATGGGCTCAATAGAAAAGGCGTTAAGTTCAGGTGATGCCTCCGGACTAGACGGATTACTTTCTGATCTTGACGGAAAAATGGACTTAATGTCAGCAGAACGTGCAGAGCTTGGAGCGAGGTACAACCGCTTAGAGCTAATCGAAGATCGAGTAGGCAAACAAGAAATTGTCTCCACGCGCATCCTTTCTGAAAATGAAGATGCAGATTTAGAGAAGGTCATCATGGATATGACGGCACAAGAAAGCATCCACCGCGCTGCCTTATCGGTCGGCGCAAGAATCATACAGCCAACATTAATGGACTTTTTAAGATAAGCTATCTTTTTATAAGATAGCTTTTTTACTAGGAGGACAAACATGAACATTCCTCAAATAAGACTGGAAAGCCGGTTTGCTAAACTAGGTTTAGAAACGGTCAATGCTTCACTTGATATTCAGCAGCCCAAAGCGGACCTGTCCATCCAGCAGCCTAAAGCAGAGCTATCCATTCAAACTACACCAGGTAAGCTAACAATCGATCAGACAAAAGCCAGAGAAGATGTTGATTTAAAGCATATTTCTAAGCGGATAGCTGAAGCGGCAGATCAAGGTCATCAAGATGTTCTCTCCGGTATTGCAAGACGAATCCAGCAAGGCGACG
Source organism: Metabacillus idriensis (assembly GCF_050483325.1). Lineage (GTDB taxonomy): Bacteria > Bacillota > Bacilli > Bacillales > Bacillaceae > Bacillus_P > Bacillus_P idriensis_A. The sequence continues at coordinate 217,796 of NZ_JBCMYF010000032.1, read as the reverse complement.
AACAAATGAGAATTGAAAATGGCGGCAAGCCTCTTACGGCTCAGGCGAAAAAAAACAGCGAACGCGAAATCAAGCAATTTAACATTGGCTTTCTTCCATCACATTTTAGCGTCAAGCTCGACTATCAGCCTGCTGAAGTGAAAATCGATGTACAAAGAAATGCTCCGATCATTGAGAGCAAAATCAACAAGCCGATCATGGAGTATCAAGCTGGAGAGGTCAAAGTGGAACTTGCTGAAAAAAACCAGCTGAAGATAGACTTCGTTTCAATCGACAGAAAGATTTAATAGACTCAAAAAAAGGAATGTGAAGCATGTTAATTCAAACGAAATATCATGGGGAAGCAACAATTGATGAAGCCCAAAAGATCACCTTTGAACATGGGATTCCAGGATTTATTGAAGAGAAGCACTTTATCATGCTTCCGCTTGAAGATGACTCGTCATTCTTTATTCTGCAATCCGTTCAATCCCAAAACACAGCATTTGTCGTAACGAGCCCTTTTGTCTTTTTCAAAGACTATGAATTTGATTTGGATGAATCAACAAAAGAATTACTAATGATAGAATCTCCAAATGATGTCGAAGTGTTTGTGATTTTAACAGTGAGTGATCCGTTTACGAACTCAACGGCAAATTTACAAGGTCCGCTGATCTTAAATAAAGGCAAAAAATTGGGCAAGCAGCTCATCCTAAACCAGCCGGAGTACACAACCAAACACCGTTTATGGGAGGGAGCATAATGCTTGTCTTAACCAGAAAAACGGGAGAAGCCATTCAAATTGGCGATGATATTGAACTTTCAGTGATATCTATCGCTGGCGATCAAGTCAAAATCGGTATTAACGCTCCTAAAAATGTAGATATTCATAGAAAAGAAATCTACCTCTCCATTCAAGAAGAAAATAACAAAGCAGCAGAAGTATCTTTAGATATGCTTGCTCAATTGAAGAACAGAAAACCTTAAGCACATTCGCTTAAGGTTTTTTTATGAAATTTTCTAAATGCTATAAAACAACTCCAGAACATGTCGATATAAGAAGTGTAACAAGCAGAACCAACAGGCGGCCGACCGTTGCGACTGCTAGTATATAAGAATTCACATGGATGTGGATTACTACACTTATTTCAAGGAGGAAATTTTAAAATGAGAATTAATCATAATATTTCAGCAATGAACACTTACCGTCAGCTTGGAAATGCAAACAATGCACAAGCTAAGTCAATGGAGAAGTTGTCATCAGGAATGAAAATTAACCGTTCTGCAGATGATGCGGCAGGTCTTGCAATTTCAGAAAAGATGCGTAACCAAGTACGTGGATTAGATCAAGCATCTCGTAACGCTCAAGATGGTATTTCTTTAATTCAAACAGCTGAAGGTGCATTAAACGAAACACATGCTATGCTACAACGTATGGCAGAGTTAACTACTCAAGCTGCAAACGAAACACTAACTACAGATGATTCTGATAAAATTCAAGCTGAACTAGTAGAATTATCTGCCCAAATCGATAATGTTGCTACACAAACAAAATTTAATACGAAATCATTACTTGATGGTACAAGTGATGTTGTATTTCAAGTAGGTGCAAATGCTGACGAAACGATCACTCTTACTTTGACTGATAACAAAGCAGCAACATTAGGAGTAGATACTGCTGCTGGGCTTGTAGCATTAGATGGAACTAACGCAACTGCAAAAGCTAATTTAACAAAAATCCAAGATGCTATTAACACTGTTTCTGAAAACCGTTCTAACTTAGGAGCTGTTCAAAACCGTTTAGAACATACCATCAATAATCTTGGAACTACATCTGAAAACTTAACTGCAGCTGAGTCTCGTATCAGAGATACAGACATGGCTAAAACTATGATGGAGCAAACTAAGAACTCTATCCTTGCTCAAGCTTCTCAAGCTATGCTAGCTCAAGCCAACCAGGCTCCTCAAGGCGTTTTACAATTATTACGTTAATACAGGTATTTTATACATGGAACCCTAGTAATGAGGGTTCCTCTTTCATTAATAGATGTGTGCAATACAAAATCAGTTTTCCTGAATATTAAAATCAAAATAAATAAAAAAATTAAGAACTGCTAAGAAGAGATAGTAGTTCTATTTTTATGTCTTGCTTTCCAACAAAAATAAAATGTTTTGATATAAAGTGTAAAAAATTCTTAAAACATCCGATATTACAAATAGAATAAAATCCAAGGAGCGACCCACCATGATGATCGAAAAAATGTCATCGCAGCCTGGTCCGCGCATCTCAGAAATCGACACAATACCTATTAAACTTCCAGAACATAATAAAGAAGAATACAAACCTGTTTTTCCCAAAGATGAATTAAAAAAAGTGATAAATGGCATGAATGATTTTCTGCAGCCTACTAACACGCATATTCAATTCCAGCTGCATGAAAAGCTAAATGAATATTACGTAACAGTTGTTGATAATCAAACAAAAGAGATTGTACGAGAAATTCCATCGAAAAAAATGCTCGATTTATATGCAGCTATGACAGAGTTCCTTGGCTTTGTTGTAGATAAGAAAATTTAAAGAGGTGATTCAGCATGGTTCGAATAGGTGGTTTAGCAAGCGGGATGGACATTGATTCGCTTGTAGCCGATCTTATGAAAGCAGAGAGAATGCCGCTAAATAAATTAAAGCAAAGCAAACAGACGCTCGAGTGGCAGCGGGACGGCTATCGGGAAATGAACAGCCTTCTGTTTACATTTCGTAATGCGACATTTGATATGAAGTTCTCCAGCAACTACCGTGCACGGGCAACGAACAGCTCGAACTCCGATAAGGTAACGGCAACTGCGACGAGTTCTGCTAGTACATCTTCTTATAGTATTTCGAAGGTAGACCAGCTGGCAACTGCTGCAACTAAAGTTAACGCTGGTGCCATCTCGGCATCCGGATCAAAGGTTGATCCTTCAAAGTCTCTTTACGAAATCAAAGATTCGTTTGCCAACCAGAATTTCAACTGGCAGACAGGGACGGTGAAAAATCAGACGATTACTGCTGCTGCCGATGGAAGTTCTTTAAAACTGACATTAGAGAGCGGAGAAGTTCTTAAAAACTTTGATAAAGATGCAGTCGTAAAAGTGGACGGAAAATCGTTTACTCTAGTAACAGGAACGCCGCAGGCTGGAGAAGTACAGGTAGACAGTGCCGGCAATCTCACATTCGGAGAGACTGTCAAAAAAGGCAGTACAGTAAAAGTGGATTACGTAATCGACAGTACAGACAATTACATGTCTTTTGATATGCAGACACACACGTCCAAAGGGCAAATCAAAGAAAATTTTCTGATCAAGGGAACAGATTCCTTAAATACCGTTTTTAATAAAATAAACTCATCTCAGCTGGGTGTTACCGCTTTATATGATTCTTTTTCAGATAAAATTACGCTGACCAGAAAAGAGACAGGTGACTTTAATACAGCTGGCAATGAAATCATTACTTCTACCGGTTTCTTGAACAATGTGCTGAGATTTGGTTCTGGAACGGAAACGGGCGGCCAGAACGCAAAATTCACGATCAATGGTCTTTCAACAGAGCGTACATCGAACACCTTTGAAATGAGCGGAGTTACCTTTACTCTAAAAGACACATTCACAGCAGCAGACCCTGCCGTTTCCATTAACATCACAAACGACACGAACGCTGTCTTCGACAACATTAAAAAGTTTGTGACTCTATATAATGAAACCATTGCTAAAATTCAGGGTAAAACAGATGAAACACGCTACCGTGATTACCAGCCGCTGTCGGATGAAGAGCGCGAATCTCTGACGGATAAACAGCAGGAACAATGGGATGAAAAGGCGCAAAGCGGACTGCTCAGAAAAGACTCCATCTTAACGGGTGCACTCAGCCAAATGCGTTCAGATTTTTATTCTACTCTATCAGCCGCATCTGGCTCGTCTTTCACTCATCTGTCTAACATTGGTATCTCAACTACTTCGAACTATCGTGAAGGCGGCAAGCTGATTATCGATGAAGCGAAGCTGAAAAAAGCGATTGAAGAGAACCCTGAAGGTGTGGAGAAGCTATTCACAAGCAGCGGTGCGACAAGCGGTGAAAAAGGGATTATCACAAATCTCTATGACAATCTGAAGACTACAATGGATAAGCTGAATGCCAAGGCAGGAACTTCAAGCTCAACTAGCCAGCAGTTTACAATCGGCAGAAACCTTTCATCGATTGACAATCAAATTAATCGGTTTGAAGACAGGTTAACGCAAGTGGAAGACCGCTATTGGGCGCAGTTCACGGCGATGGAAAAAGCGATTCAGCGTTCAAATGAACAAATGAGTTATCTTATGCAGCAATTCGGTTAAAAAAGGAGGAATAAATATGGCACTTAACAACCCTTATCAAGCGTATCAGCAAAATTCTGTGAGTACAGCTTCACCGGGCGAATTAACGCTGATGCTTTATAATGGCTGTCTTAAGTTTATTAAGCAGGCACGCCAGGCAATTCAGCAGAAAAATACGCAAGAGAAAAACCTCAATCTTCAAAAAGCACAGCGGATTATTCAGGAGCTGATGATCACGTTAAATCCTGAAGCTGCTGTATCAGAATCGATGATGGCGATGTATGACTATATAAATCGCCGTTTAGTAGAAGCTAATATATCAAACGATTTGGAAATTCTTCATGAAGTGGAAGAGTATGTAACGGAGTTCCGCGATGCGTGGAAGCAAGTGATTCAATCGAACCGCAAGCAGCAGTTCGGGCAAGGCGGTCAGGTGTAGTGAGTGCCGTAAACAAACTGCATCAGCTTACAAAGCAATTGCTGTCAGAAGTGCACGGTGCCGGGGATAAAGACATGAGAGACAGCCACATCGTGAACATCCAGGAGTGGATTGAACAGCGTGACAGCCTGATCCATCAGCTGAAGCCTCCGTACAATCGTGAGGAAAAACAGCTTGGCAAAGAGATTAACGAATGGAACGCCATCATTCATGACAAGCTGAATCTGCTGAAACAGGAAATCAAAAATGATATAACCAGGCTTAGAGTCCAAAAAACATCGAATCAGAAGTATATTAATCCTTATCAGAACGCATCAGTGGACGGGATGTATTATGATAAACGGAAATAACCTCCTCACACAAAGTGAATATGAGCTCTTTTATGCCTATAATGAATTGCTGAATTGCATTGAGGAGGACTTGGTCTTTTTGATTCAGAGCTTTTCATCGATGGAATACACAGAAGGCGAGCATGTCATGGACGATCTTGTGGATGCGTTCATCCAAATAGATACGAAACATTCCGGCATGTTTCACCTGGCTGGAGAAGATGAGTATCTCCAAAATCAGATTCTCTTATTTGATCAGATCATTGAAGTGTTGAAGCCGTTTACATTAAATAAGGACGATGTGTTTTCATTTCAGGTTTTTATTAAAGAAGAGCTTTCCGTCCTGTTTCTCCAGTGGAAAAGGGAGGTTCAGGCATACCTTATGCCATATATTCTCCAGTAATCTCATCTGTATCCGGATGGGATTTTTTCTTTAGAATAAATAAAGATTCCCCGGCATATTCTATTCACATCCTTCCAGGCCAGACGTTCATCCGCAATCTTCAACAAAATTCACAAACGTTTAACATTATTTTTAAGTTTGAGCAGGAATACTAGAGGGAAAAGAAGAATTAAGTTTACATATCCTTTACAAAGGAGGAGTTCATTTTGAATTATAACGTCAGAGGCGAAAACATTGAGGTAACTCCAGCTTTAAGAGAGTATGTCGAGAAGAAAATCGGCAAACTGGAACGCTATTTTGAGGATTCAATTGAAGCAAACGTAAATGTGAATTTAAAATTCTACAATGATCAAGAATCAAAGATTGAAGTGACGATTCCAATGACCAATTTAGTGTTGCGTGCTGAGGAATACAACGAGGATATGTACGCTGCGATCGATCTTGTGACAAACAAGCTTGAGCGTCAGATCCGTAAACATAAAACGAAAGTAAACCGCAAATTGCGCGAGCAGGGTTCTGCTAAATTCATGTTCGCTAATGGAACAGACGAGCCGGAAGGTGCACAGGCGCAAACGGCTGTTCAGGAAGAAGAAGATCAAATTCAAGTTGTCCGCACAAAGCGCTTTAACTTAAAGCCGATGGACAGTGAAGAAGCGATTCTTCAAATGAACATGCTGGGCCATAATTTCTTCGTTTTCACAAATGCTGAAACGAATACAACGAATGTGGTTTATCAGCGCAAAGACGGTAAATACGCGATTATTGAACCAACTGAATAATACCAATAACCCAATGCAGTCCGTTCTACCGAGCGGGCTGCATTTTAATGTGACCGGATTTTATCTTGGTCTTATTTTTTTTGTTCTTTTCATAATCTTTGTCGCTTATAGACAAAATGTTAAAACTCTAAGCGGAATGAAACGAAATACATTTATAATCGAAAACACATCAATCTATGCGAAAACAGCCCATATTTTCAACAAGAAACATGCTTTTTGTGTGCATACCCGATATACTGTTGAAAACATTAAATATATGGTAAAATAGATAATAGTTTTGAAATTTCTAGCGGGTTCTCATGAATACTGTTCATGTATGGCACTTCATTAGACAGAGGAGCGTATAAAATGCTTGGAATCTTAAATAAGGTGTTTGATTTTAACAAACGTGCATTAAATAAATATGAAAAAATGGCTAATCAAATAGAGTCGCTTGCATCAGACATGGAGAAGCTTTCTGATGAAGATCTAAAAGCGAAAACAGAGGAGTTCAAAGGGCGCATTGCAAAAGGCGAAAGCGTAAACGACCTTCTGACTGAAGCATTCGCAGTCGTACGTGAAGCTTCAAAGCGTGTTCTTGGCTTATATCCTTATCCTGTTCAGCTAATGGGGGGTATTGCCCTTCATGACGGGAATATCTCTGAGATGAAAACAGGGGAAGGTAAAACATTGACTTCCACAATGCCTGTTTATTTGAATGCTCTTTCTGGAAAAGGCGTTCATGTTGTAACAGTCAATGAATACTTGGCAAGCCGTGATGCTGTTGAAATGGGCAAGCTGTATGAATTCCTTGGTCTAACGGTAGGCTTAAATACAAACGGCCTTTCAAAAGAAGAAAAGCGTGCAGCTTATGCGGCTGATGTTACGTATTCTACTAATAATGAATTAGGCTTTGATTACTTGCGCGATAACATGGTGCTTTACAAAGAGCAGATGGTTCAGCGTCCGCTTCATTTTGCTGTTATTGATGAAGTTGACTCCATCTTGATTGACGAAGCGCGTACACCGCTGATTATTTCCGGCTCTGCTGCTAAGTCAACTATGCTTTATGTGCAGGCAAACGGTTTTGTCCGTTCTCTTAAACGTGATGAGGATTATACGTTTGATGAAAAAACAAAGGGCGTTCAGCTGACAGAAGACGGGATGTCCAAAGCTGAAAAAGCATTCCATATTGAAAATCTATTTGATCTTACACATGTTTCATTGAATCATCATATTAATATGGCATTAAGAGCGCATGTTGTGATGCACAATGATGTAGATTACGTAGTCGAAGAAGGAAATGTTGTCATCGTTGACCAGTTTACAGGACGTCTAATGAAAGGCCGCCGCTACAGTGATGGTCTTCATCAGGCGATTGAAGCTAAAGAGGGTCTTGAGATTCAAAATGAGAGCATGACGCTTGCGACGATTACGTTCCAGAACTACTTCCGCATGTACGAGAAGCTCTCCGGTATGACCGGTACAGCGAAAACGGAAGAAGAGGAGTTCCGCAACATTTACAACATGCAGGTTGTTGCGATTCCGACGAACCGTGATGTTGTTCGTGATGACCGCGCAGATCTTGTTTACCGTTCAATGGAAGGCAAGTTTAAAGCAGTTGTAGATGATGTAACGACTCGTTATTTTGCAGGACAGCCCGTTTTGGTCGGTACAGTCGCTGTTGAAACGTCAGAGCTTATTTCTAAGCTTTTGAAGAAAAAAGGTGTTCCTCATAATGTTCTTAATGCGAAGAACCATGAGCGCGAAGCCGAAATTATCGAAAATGCCGGTCACCAAGGCTCTGTTACAATCGCAACAAACATGGCTGGACGCGGTACGGATATCAAGCTTGGACCTGGTGTAAGAGAGCTTGGCGGTTTAGCTGTAATCGGTACTGAGCGTCATGAATCACGCCGAATCGATAATCAGCTCCGCGGACGTTCCGGCCGTCAGGGAGATCCTGGTGTGACTCAATTCTACCTTTCAATGGAAGATGAATTGATGAGACGCTTCGGTTCTGAGAATATGATGGCGATGATGGACCGTCTCGGAATGGATGATTCACAGCCGATTCAAAGTAAAATTGTTACCCGTGCGGTTGAATCTGCGCAAAAACGTGTTGAGGGCAATAACTTCGATGCGCGTAAACAGCTTCTGCAGTATGATGATGTTCTTCGTCAGCAGCGTGAAGTTATTTACAAGCAGCGCTTTGATGTGATTGATTCAGAAAATCTTCGCAGCATCGTTGAAGGAATGGTTACATCCACTGTTGAGCGTGTGGTTGCGATGTACACTCCTAAGGACGAGCTTCCTGAGGAATGGAATCTTGAAGGACTGCTTGATTATCTGAATGCCAATCTTCTTGAAGAAGGCGTGTTTACAGTGAATGATTTCAAAGGAAAAGAATCTGAAGAAATCACAGAGCTTGTGCTTGAGAAAACAAAAGCACGCTACAGCCAAAAAGAAGAAGCGTTCGGCGAAGAGCAGATGCGCGAATTCGAAAAGGTTATTCTGCTTCGTGCGGTTGATACGAAATGGATGGATCATATTGATGCGATGGATCAATTGCGTCAAGGTATTCACCTTCGCGCATATGGTCAGACAGATCCGCTTCGCGAGTATCAAATGGAAGGCTTTGCAATGTTTGAAAACATGATTGCATCGATTGAAGAAGATGCTGCAAAATATATCATGAAAGCAGAAATCCGCAACAACCTTGAGCGTGAGGAAGTTGCAAAACCACAGGAGGCCACACACACGAAAGAGGGAGACGAGGCGCCTAAGAAAAAACCTGTGAAAAAGCAGATGGAAATTGGCCGAAATGAAGCATGTGTATGCGGAAGCGGCAAAAAATACAAAAACTGCTGCGGTAAGTAAATCAGGAAAGAGAGGTGTTAAGCACCTCTCTTTACCCCATTTTAGAGGAGAATTATGATGGAACTAGCAGATATCCGGAACGAACTTGAAAAAATGGCTAAGAAATTAGCGGCTTTTAGGGGGTCTCTTTGACCTCGATCATAAACAGGCTCGCATTGATGAGCTAGATGAAATGATGTCCCATCCAAATTTCTGGGACAGTCAAAGTGAAGCACAGGCAGTTATTAATGAAAGCAATGCTTTAAAAGAAGCGGTCAATCAATTTAATGAAATGAACGAAACACATGAAAATCTCGAAATGACTCATGAGCTTTTAAAAGAAGAGTTTGATGCTGAACTTCATGCTGAACTTGAAAGTGAAGTAACAGACCTGACAACGGCTATGAGCGAATTTGAGCTTCAGCTCCTATTAAGCGAGCCTCATGACAAAAACAATGCGATTCTTGAACTTCATCCGGGCGCTGGCGGCACGGAGTCCCAGGACTGGGGTTCCATGCTGCTCCGCATGTATACCCGCTGGGGCGAAAAGAAAGGCTTTAAGGTTGAAACACTTGATTATCTGCCTGGCGATGAAGCCGGCATCAAGAGTGTCACGCTTCTTTTCAAAGGCCATAACGCCTACGGTTACTTGAAAGCGGAAAAAGGTGTTCACCGTCTTGTCCGTATTTCTCCGTTTGATGCATCAGGCCGCCGCCATACATCGTTTGTATCGTGCGAAGTGATGCCTGAATTCAATGATGAAATTGATATTGATATCCGCACAGAGGACCTGAAAATTGATACGTACCGTGCGAGCGGTGCCGGCGGTCAGCATATCAATACAACTGACTCAGCCGTCCGCATCACACACGTTCCTACCAATACGGTTGTGACTTGCCAAACTGAGCGCTCACAGATTAAAAACCGTGAGAGAGCGATGAAAATGCTTCAGGCAAAGCTTTATCAGCTGAAGCTTGACGAGCAGCAGGCAGAGCTTGACGAAATCCGCGGAGAACAAAAAGAAATCGGCTGGGGATCCCAGATCCGTTCTTACGTTTTCCACCCGTACTCTCTTGTAAAAGATCACCGTACAAGTACGGAGAGCGGAAACGTTCAAGGTGTCATGGACGGGGACTTGGATCCGTTTATTGATGCTTACTTGCGTTCAAAACTTTCATAAAGAAATGAAGCAGCTGTCCTTTGGGCGGCTGCTTTTTTATGGCCAACTGCACGGTCGGAAAATTAGGAGGTGTCTGGAAAAAAGAAAGTAAATGAATCAATTCGGCAAGTATTTCTATTATTTTTTCAAGTAAAATACGCTATTCGGCAAGTATAGTTCCAATTTCGGACAGTAATTCAGCGAAGTTAACTGTTTCGACTTAAACTAAATATGGCTAAATCTTTATTCTATAGTAAAAACTAACTCCACCGCTTTACCTCTTTAGCACGTTATTTCACTGTTATTTACAGCTTGATCAGCCTGGTGCTATACTCTGTAAGGTTATGTTAAAAAACAAGTGTTTTCATAGATGGAGGATATAAGATGTTTCAGCGTAAACGCACTCGTACATACAATCCTGTTTTAGAAAAAATTTCTTCCTATTTCTTTATTTTACTCGGGTCTGGAATCGTTGCCATCGCCTTTAATTTGTTTCTTCTGCCTAACCGCATAGCATCCGGTGGAGTGAGCGGCATCAGTACGATTACAGATTCGTTATTTGGATTTGAACCTGCTTATGTGCAGTGGGCGTTCAACATTCCTTTATTTATTGCGGGAGTGCTGCTCCTGGGCAAACAATTTGGTTTAAAAACATTGATAGGAACTATTTTCCTTCCGTTTGTCGTTTTTTTAACGAAAGATATGTCACCTGCAACTACAGACCCTTTGCTTGGAGCGATTTTCGGCGGGATCGGGGTTGGCCTTGGCCTCGGTCTTGTTTTTAGAGGAAAAGCCTCAACAGGAGGGACAGACCTTGCTGCACAGATCATTCATAAGTTCACGGGTCTGTCTCTCGGAACATGTGTAGCTTTAATAGATGGTCTGATTGTGCTGACAGCGGCGGTTGTTTTTGATATTGAACTCGGCCTTTATGCGCTTGTAGCTCTTTATGTGACCAGCAAAACGATTGATATCGTTCAAGTTGGCCTTGGCCGTTCAAAAATGACGATGATCATTACGAACCAGGAAGAAGAGGTCAGAAAGGCGATTCTCAGTGAAATCGACAGAGGCGTTACCAAGCTGTCTGCTTTTGGAGGCTACACGGAGAATGAACGGCCGATTTTGATGTGTGTAGTCGATCAAACAGAATTCACCAAATTGAAACAACTCGTAAAAAGCATTGATACGTCTGCGTTTGTCGTCGTTATGGATGCTTCTGATGTCCTCGGTGAAGGTTTCAAGAGGGCCTAGATAGGATATAATAGAAATGTATTTTATATCCTTATTTGAGGAGGATTTTGGCAATGAAAACAAAACTATTCGCACTATTATTTGGAACATCACTTGCGCTCGCGGCATGCGGAGGCGGAGATAATGCCGGAGAAGAGCCGAAGGACGATACAGGGTCAAAGGATACGGCACAAGCTGAAGAAATCGTTCAGCAAAACTGCATCAGCTGTCATGGTCAAAATCTTGAAGGCGGCGGGGCGGCACCAAGCCTTGAAAAAGTAGGCGGTAAATATGATCAAGAGAAAATTGAAAGCATTATTAACAAAGGTCAGGGCGGAATGCCTGCAGGTCTTATTAATGAAACAGACGCAGCTGTCGTAGCAGAATGGCTTGCTCAGAAAAAGTAATTTGCATAAAAAGGCCAGCCAGATCATATGGCTGGTTTTCCTGTTTTTATCCCCCTATTTAACCTAATTAATCCAAATCCGCAAGTAAAACCTTTCGACACTCAGAAATATTTTCCATTAATAAATCCCTAAAAAAAGATTGTCTTTTTAGTCAGAAAGTTCTAATATTTAGATTAAAGCGCTGTCAATAGCTCTAACATTGGAACTATAAATGATTGTAAATCGATAAAATTCTACAATTTACGACGTTGAAATGAAACTGTAATATTTTTAAGTCTATTTTTGCCGAACTTTGATGTTATAATATTTTTTGTGGGTAATCTTATTAATATATGAAAATATTGGATACATATTCCGAGACTCTACTAAACACGAACCAGCGGACACCACGTAATCTACAAAATAAACAGCTTTGGGTGATAAAAATATGATCGAAATGACAGACGTTTTTAAAACGTATTCAAATGGCGTACTCGCCATTAATGGAATAAATGTAAAAATAGATCAGGGCGAATTTGTTTATGTTGTCGGTCCGAGCGGTGCTGGTAAATCAACATTTATTAAAATGATGTACCGTGAAGAAAGACCAACAGACGGCAAAATTGTGATCAATGGAATTAATCTTGCTAAATTGCGGGAAAAGAAAGTTCCTTATTTAAGAAGAAGCATCGGTGTTGTTTTCCAGGACTTTAAACTTTTGCCTAAGTTAACAGTTTTTGAGAACATTGCATTTGCCCTTGAAGTTATTGGAGAGAATCCTAGAATTATCAAAAAGAAAGTGCTGGACGTTTTAGATCTTGTTCAGCTCAAGCATAAGGCTAGATTTTTCCCTAATGAGTTATCAGGAGGAGAACAGCAGCGCGTATCGATTGCACGGTCAATTATTAACAATCCTGGGGTTGTCATTGCAGATGAGCCGACAGGAAACCTTGACCCTGATACGTCCTGGGAGATCATGAGCATCTTCGAGGAAATCAACAATCGAGGAACGACTGTTGTGATGGCGACACACAACCGTGAGATAGTAAACACCATGAAAAAACGCGTCATCGCGATCGAAGATGGAAAGATTGTGCGTGACGAGGCTAGAGGGGAGTATGGGATTTATGATTAGAACCCTTGGGCGTCACTTCAAAGAAACGTTAAAAAGCTTAAGCCGTAATGCTTGGATGACATTTGCGTCAGTCAGTGCCGTAACTGTCACTTTAATCCTTGTCGGAACGTTCCTGGTTATTATGATGAACTTAAACAACTTTGCTTCTAAAGTTGAAGAGGACGTTGAAATACGGGTGCTGGTTGATGTGACAAGCACGCCGGAGGAACAAAAAGAGCTCAGGAACAAGGTAGATAACCTGAGCGGAATTGCATCTGCCAAACTTTCTCCGAAAGAAAAAGAGCTTGATAACCTGATCAGCAGCATGGGAGAACAGGGGAAATCATATCAGCTTTTTGAACAGAACAATCCTTTGAATGATGTGATCGTCATCAAAACGGAAGATCCGCGCGATACACCTCAAATCGCGAAGAAGATTGAGGGCTTTAATGGAGCGTATAAAGTTCTGTACGGCAAGGAAGAAGTAGAAAAACTGTTCAATTTCGTTGAAATCTCAAGAAACATCGGCATCGCATTGATTATTGGATTAGTCTTTACGGCCATGTTCCTTATCTCAAATACAATTAAAATTACGATTTTTGCCAGAAGGCATGAAATCGAGATTATGAAACTAGTAGGCGCAACAAACTGGTTTATCCGCTGGCCGTTCTTCTTAGAAGGATTAATGCTTGGAATTATGGGCTCAATCATTCCGATTGTACTCGTAATGGCCACGTACAACTATTTATTTACATGGGTTGAACCGAAAGTTGCAGGTTCATTCGTTCAATTACTTCCGTTTAGTCCATTCGTCTTCCAAGTATCAGCTATTCTGATCTTAATAGGCGCATTAATCGGAGTATGGGGAAGCTTAATGTCTGTCCGCAAGTTCTTAAGAGTATAAACTGGCAATCTGACTGATTGCTGGTTTCCTCGTTCAGAGGATGATAGATAAAGGGAGGAACTAGAGAGTGAGAAAGAAAATCTTATCGCTTGGGTTGGCTGCTTTAATAGGGACAAGCTCTATTATTATTCCAATTACCCAAGAAAAAGCTTATGCAAACGCTGATCTTGAAAAGAAAAAAGCAGATATTCAAAATGAGCGTTCCGGCATTGATTCAAACATTCAAGAAAAACAAGGTCAATTATCAGAGCTTGAACAAAAAGAGAAAAGCTTGAACAGCGAAATCGAAAAACTTGATAAGCAAACAGCGGATACAAATGAGAAAATCCGTGAGCGTCAAGCTGAGATCGAAGAGGCAAAACAGAAAATCGAAGAATTAAAGATTCAAATTGAAGAAGTTAAAGAGCGTATCAAAAAACGCAATCTACTTCTAGAGGACCGTGTGCGATCTCTACAGGAGAGCGGCGGCGTAGTAAGCTATTTAGATGTGCTACTAGGTGCTCAGGATTTCGGTGATCTTGTTACACGCGTAAGTGCAGTGACAACGATCGTTGATGCAGATAAAGAAATTATCAAAGCTCACGAGGAAGACAAAAAACTTCTAGAGCAAAGTGAAGCAGAACTAAGTAGCCAGCTTCAGAAGCTTGAAACAGCTTTAACTGAATTAGAGGCATTAAAACAGCAGTTAAATAAGCAGGCAAAAGAAAAAGCTGCTTTAGTTAAGCAAGTACAAGCCCAGCATCAAGAAACAGAAGCTGCGATCTATGAATTAGAAGACGAAGCATCATTCTTGAAAGAGCAGGAAGCAGCAATCCAAAAAGAAATGGAACGTCAAAAACAATTAGAAGAACAGCGTAAGCGTGAAGCGGCAGAAGCTGCAGCAAGAGCAAAACAGGAAGCAGCAGCGGCGGCGGCAGCGAAAGCATCAGCTGCAAAGGCAGCAGCGGCTAAGCCTGCAGCTTCTTCATCTGACAGTTCTTCTAACGAATCAGCAGCGCCAGCTCCGGCTCCAGAGCCAGCACCTGCACCGGCAGTAACTGGAGGCAAGTTCATGTGGCCTGCACAAGGTACATTTACATCAGGTTATGGCCATCGCTGGGGCAAATTGCACGCTGGTATTGATATTGCAAACAGAGCAAGCAATGTACCGGTTGTTGCAGCAGCAGCAGGAACAGTTATCCGTTCTTACTACTCAAGCAGCTATGGAAACTGTGTATTCATCTCACATAACATCGACGGTAAAGTATACACAACTGTTTATGCTCATCTAGATGCACGCCATGTAAGCAGCGGACAATCTGTAAGCAAAGGCCAGCAGCTTGGATTCATGGGTAACACAGGACGTTCAACAGGGAAGCATCTTCACTTCGAAATTCACGATGGTGCTTGGAAAAACCCAGTTAACCCAATGCAGTTCTTACAATAGTAATCAAACTCCTAAAACATTTTGTTTTAGGAGTTTTTTATTTGTCACGTGTATTGATTTATTATTTTTATAGTAAAAACAACAATCTAACATAAGGAAGCGTCTGAATCGTACCCCGCCAAATCGAGTAACGATATGGGAGGGTAAGAAACCGCCAGAATCGTACCCTGCAAAATCGAAAAACGATATGGGAGGGTAAGAAACCGCTTGAATCATACCCCGGCAAATCGAGTAACGATATGGGAGGGTAGGAAACCGCCAGAATCGTACCCCGCCAAACCGAATAACAGTAACGGAGGGTTAGAATACCACCGCTAACCTCTCTTTTCCTTCGGATCCTTATCTGCCTGCAGGATTTGACCAAGACGCTCGCGCTTTTCGTATGTTCCCCTAATTTTCAGAGGAATCATCTTGTCCTACATGATTTATCCTTTTTTCACATATACTAGAGATACGAGTTTATATAAAAGACCGTACATACTTTACCTTTTAGAAGGAGGAACAAGATGAAGCAAAAAGTCACAGCTCTTATGATGGTTCTCTCAGTGGCACTGGGTGCGGGCGGCATGTACGCAGGTCAGCAGTTTATGGAGCATGATCAGCAGGAGACAAGAGCAGAAGAGCTTGCCGTTCCTGCTGTGACTGATGTGTTAAAGCAAGACCGGAATCAGGAAGTTGAAGGCCTTGATAAAGTGAAACAGGCCTATGAGTTAATCTCGAGCAAATATGTGGAAGAAGTCGATGAGGAGGAGCTGCTTGAGGGTGCCATTCAAGGCATGCTGTCGACTCTCGATGATCCTTATTCTGTCTATATGGATAAAGAAACGGCCAAGCAATTCTCTGACAGTCTTGATTCTTCTTTTGAAGGCATCGGAGCTGAAGTGGGAATGGATGGCGGCAAAATCATTATCGTCTCCCCGTTTAAAAATTCACCTGCAGAAAAAGCAGGTTTGCAGCCGAATGATCAGGTCATTGCCATTGATGGCGAGTCTGTAGTGGGCAGCGATTTGAACGATACGGTTCTGAAGATCCGCGGTAAAAAAGGGACAAAGGTTAAGATTGAAGTTCTGCGGACCGGTTCAAAAGAAAAGCTGAGCTTTGATGTGACCCGTGACGAAATTCCAATTGAAACAGTCTTCAGCTCAGTTAAAACGAAAGGGAAATCAAAATACGGCTATATTGAAATTACCTCTTTTTCAGAGGATACGGCTAAAGATTTCAATGAAGAATTAACAAAGCTTGAGCAAAAAAACATAAAAGGATTAGTCCTTGATGTTCGCGGAAATCCGGGCGGTTACTTGCAGAGTGTCGAGGAGATTCTGAAGCAGTTTGTGACAAAGGAACAGCCATATATTCAAATTGAAGAGCGCAATGGCGATAAAAAACGCTATTTCTCAAGCTTGACTGAGAAAAAAGACTATCCGGTTACAGTGCTGATTGATAAAGGAAGTGCATCTGCTTCTGAAATTCTTGCGGGTGCTTTAAAAGAAGCCGGGAAGTATGAGATTATTGGCGAGACTTCTTTTGGTAAAGGCACTGTTCAGCAGGCTGTGCCTATGGGTGACGGAAGCAACATCAAGCTGACTCTTTATAAATGGCTCACACCTGAAGGCAATTGGATTCATAAAAAAGGGGTTGAACCAACCGTTAGGGTCTCACAGCCTAAACATCTGACAACCCCGCCGATTCAGCTGGAAAAACCGCTCGCAGTCGATATGAATGATGAACAAATCAAAACAGCACAAATTCTTCTAAAGGGATTAGGCTATGATCCGGGCAGAGAAGATGGATATTTTGGCAAGAAGATGGCTGTAGCCGTAAAGGATTTTCAAAAGAAAAATAAACTTGCAGCTACAGGGAATATTGATGTTCAGACAGCAGACACCATTAATCAAAAGGTTTCTGAGCAGCGTTTGGACGGAAAACATGATCTTCAGCTTGAGAAAGCGATTGAAACATTATCTAAATAAAAACAGGGTCAGCTTGCAAACTAGTGAGCTGGCCCTGTTTTTATGGGAATTACTAACAAAATAGCTACATTTAGGACGATTTTCAATTTATTTGTGGAAAATACGACGAAAATCAGAAGGGATTTCCGTATTTTTATAATTAGTTCAGACTTTTCGCGCACATAAAAATGAAACTTTAGCTAGTTGATTAATCGGGATAATAGTTTTACGATGGAAGTACTGTTCTACAACACACTCTAAACACAGAAAGATGGGGAGATCAATTGAAAAAAAGGGCAAGTGTGATGAGAGAACAAACTTATCGACAGTTGACAGAAGAATTCAAAGAACGATTACAAACTGAAAATTCCTCACATGCGAAGGTCAGCAAATGGGTTCAGCTGTTCTGCATGTACTTGGCAAACTACACAGATGTTAAGAGACTGCAGGAAATCGATAAAGTTTGCATTCAAGAATACTTTCACTATTTAACGGAGAACTACAAGCGTCTTTCGTTAAACCTCACGGATATAAAACGGTCTATGCAGCTGATTGAAGAAGTGCTGGATATTAAAGTAGATGATTCACTCCTTGATTTTTCACTTTCGAATTTGCATCTTTGGAGCAAATTAAAGTAAACTCGGTCAGAATAAGATATTCATCCTATTCTATATCTGATAAAATAGCATTAATCGTTTACTTATAAAACAGACGAAAGCAATCAAGGTGGTGTATGAAGTTTGCTCGAAAACTGGTTGCTGGAATTTCTTTTGGCAATGGGAAGGTTTTTTATTCATCCTCTCGTTTATTTTTTCCTTATTTATTCACTTGTGCTTGGGTTTATTCGCATCAAGCGGGAGCGTAAATCCTTCCATACAAGAATTCAAGATATCTATGAAGAAGTGCGCTTTACATATTCTAAAGGGCTGATGGCTGGTCTTCTTTTGTCTGCCGTTACATTTGGACTTGGCGTGATGATTCCGCTCGGTTCCATTGTTCTGCTGGCAATTGTGACTGTTATTCTGTCGCTTACTTTTCAGCTGCGCTTTCTTACGCCTGCTTATACGATGGGACTGACCATCTTTGCTGCATTTTTCCTAATGCAGACAGATGCCGTCTCTTTTTTACCTGATTTAAATGAGACAAGCTTTTCTATCCTTGCGATCGTAATGGGACTGCTTTTGATCGCGGAAGGTGTGCTTGCTTACCGGACAGCGCATTTAAAGACTTCTCCGTTTCTCTTAAAAAGCAGCAGGGGACTTCCGATTGGAAATCATGTCGCAAACCGGACATGGCTGCTTCCGCTGTTTTTGCTCATTCCGGGAGGCTCTTTAACGGAAAGCCTGTCTTGGTGGCCTGTACTTACTATTGGAGACGAGCCGTTTCTTTTTGTCTTCATTCCTTACATCATTGGGTTTCATCAAAGAGTTCAGGGTTCATTGCCTAAAGAAAGTATTATGGTTACGTCTAAGCGCGTCATGTGGCTTGGATTGATTATTTCTGCCGCTGCGGCCGTAAGTGTCTGGTTTATGCCGCTTGCATTCGCAGCAGCACTGCTCGCCATCATCGGCAGGGAATTTTTAACCGTCAGGCAGCGAATGAATGATAACTCGGCAGCCTTCTATTTCTCAAAGCGGGATCACGGCCTGATGGTGCTTGGCATTTTGCCGCACTCACCTGCCGTTAAACTTGAGCTTGAAGTTGGCGAAATCATTATGAAAACAAATGGAGCCTCGGTCAAGACGGTCGATGAGTTTTACCAGGCTCTGCAAATTAACGGTGCTTTCTGCAAAATGGAAGTCATCGGCTTAAACGGAGAGATCCGCTATGTCCAGGGAGCCATTTACAAAGGCGAACACCACGAGCTTGGCATTCTGTTTGTGCAGGATGAGAAGAAGTGGGGGACAGAAGCAGTCTGACAAATTGGACTTTAGCATAATGCTAAAGTCTTTTTTTTTGGAAAAATAAAAATAGATTGACTCTAACGTTACGTCATACCTTAAAGTGAATAGTGAAGGGAGGCTGACAGCTGATGAAAGTAAAAGAAGTCGCGGATTTAACTGGAATTAGTGTGCGCACACTGCATCATTATGATGAAATCGGATTGTTGACGCCAGATGAGGTGACCGATTCTGGATACCGGCTTTATTCCAATGAAAATCTTGAAACGCTGCAGCAGATCTTATTTTTTAAAGAGCTTGGTTTCCCTTTAAAGAAAATAAAAGAAATTATCAGCAGTCCTTCCTTTGACCGGGAAGAAGCGCTCAGGCTGCACAGAAAAATGCTGCTTGAGAAGCGGAACAGGCTGGATCTGATGATTGCAACGGTTGAGAAAACAATCAAACATGCGAAAGGAGATATTGAGATGTCACAAAAAGAAAAATTTGAAGGCTTTGACTTCAGTCAAAATCCTTATGAACAGGAAGCGCGTGAACGCTTTGGAGACGAGGCGGTTGATAAGGCAAACGCAAAAGCAGCCGGCATGACAAAAGAAATGGAGGAGAACTTTAACAATCTTTATAGAAAGCTTGCAGATCTGCGTCATGAATCCCCTTCTTCAGAAGAGTCGCAGGCTGCAATCGGAGAATGGTATGTCCTGCTGAACGAGTTTGGCGATTATTCCCTTGATGCATTTAAAGGTCTCGGTCAAATGTACGTAGATGATGAACGATTTACGAAAAATATAGATAAGTTCGGTGAAGGCTTAGCTGCATACATGCGGGATGCCATGGCTGTTTACGCGGATAACCAAAAGAAATAAGAATAATTTAATGTTGAGCGTTTATTGAATAAGAAAACAGCCAGATGTAAGATCTGGCTGTTATTCTTTTACATGCAAATTTTAAACAAGATAAAGTCCGCGCATACTTTCTTTCTCGGCACCTCAGGATATAATTGATAGGTTTCGTTATACTGCATTCTTTTATGAAGGTTCTCCTGCTCCAATTTTCTAAGTTCTTCTAAAACGTAAAAGTTGTTTGTATCCATCGTTTCCGCCTCCTTTTGTTACTTTCATTATATGGAAAAAACTGCGCGGAAAAATTCATCATTGGAATGAAGTTTTCTCAGACTTTAGATGGGGATTGCAATTTTTGTTAGTTGTAAGATAATGAAGATGCACTTCTTTTAATGAATGGAGGGTTTCTATGAATTTTCCAAAGGATGAAGATGGAAAAGTACTGAATATGCTGTATAAAGAGGGCGTTAATTTTAAAAAGCCCCATATGGTTGATTTTTATGTGGCGGTTCCAGATCAGAAGAACGGGGAAGCCATCTTGAAAGCACTGGCTGATAAAGGCTATAAATTTATGATGGAGTATGACGATGATGTGGAAGAGTGGACGTGCTTTGGTTCTGTTAAGATGCATTTAAAGCATAATGAGATTACAGCCATGCAAAAGAAGCTTGATGCCATCACCAAGCCTCTTGGCGGCTATGCAGATGGATGGAGCGTCATGACGGAATAGAAAAAAGTCAGCCTTAGGGCTGACTTTGTTTATAGAGATAAGAAAGTATAGAATTTTGCGCTTTTCTTATAGGAAAGAAACAATAATAAGCATTGCAAAAATAATCGTCAAATGATTCAGTGAGAAAATGAACATCATTGTTGCCCACTTGTAATCATCCATTTTTTTAAAGCTGATGATTCCGGCAAGCATCCAAGCAAGCGTCAGGGCGAACATGGAGAAAGCGACGACTTTGCTGAATGATAAAAACAGGAATGATGATGCAAGCAGCAAAATTAAATAAACGATTGTTTGAATTTTAGCGCGCGGTGTTCCTTTGACAACAGGAAGCATCGGCACACTTGCATTCTTGTAATCTTCTAAACGTCTGATGGCAATTGCATAGAAATGCGGCGGCTGCCATAAAAACATTAAAACGAATAGTCCGATTGCTGCAGGGTGGAACATGTCAGGCGAAATCGCTGCCCAGCCGATCAAAGGGGCGATGGCGCCGGATAAGCTTCCTACCTCAGTGTTATAGATTGTTTTTCTTTTTGTCCACATTGTATAAGGGACAAGGTATAAAAATAAGCCAAGAGCTCCAATAAAAGCTGTTAAAGGCGAAATGATAAATAAGAATACAATTCCGCTTATTGAAAGTGCGGTTCCAAGCCATAAAGCGAACTTGGGATGAATGGACCCCGTTACTGTCGGTCTCTCCATCGTACGTTTCATTAGAGAGTCGATATCACGGTCGTAATAGTTATTAATCGCACCTGCACCGCCTACAACAGCTGCTGTGCCAAGCAGAGCAAGAATGACGACCAGAATATTATCAACGAAGCTGACATTATATACAGATAATGCTACAGAAAGGCCGGCAAACATACCGAGAAGGTTAGACTTCACAATGCCGTCTTTGACGATAGCTTTAAAATTACTCCAAGAAAAGATGCTTTTTATAGAAAGAGAATCCTCTACGATTACCTCTGTACTTTTCATCACAATTCTCCTTTTCTTATTAAATCCAAAACCTATACCAACATACTTGATTATCTAACATATTAACAGTTATTTGTACTGGAAAGTAATAGTCGGGTGCATTTGACAAAAAGATGTCGTATCTTTGTGAACATTTTCCATACGTTTTCATATTTTTCAGATAATTATTGGATTGAGTATCTGGAAACTGTCCACTATAATGACAGTATCATCCATAACAAAGGAGTGTTTGTTCATGAAGCATCAAGCTACACCTTATTTCATGTTTAATGGGAATGCAAAAGAAGCGCTGGAATACTACAGAGGAGTTTTCGGCTGCGAGATTGCTGAAATCCAGACGTATGGCGAAGCGGATTATCCAACTCCGCCAGAAGCTGAACATAAGATCATGCATGCCCGCTTGAAAAAAGGCGAGTTTCTTCTGATGGTTTCAGATGCCTTTCCAGACAGCCCCGTTGAAACCGGCAGCAATCTTTCATTGGTCCTGGAGTTTGAAACAGAGGATGAAATCAGAACTGTTTACAGTGCTCTAATTGAAAAAGGAACGATCTTAATGGAGCTTCAGGATACATTTTGGGGTGCTACTTTTGCAAAGGTGAAGGATACATTCGGGATTATCTGGGATTTGAATTTTGAAAAAGCTAAATAAGTTTTAAAGAGATAACGATTTGTTATCTCTCTTTTGAATAATACTTGCTCAAACAAGTATCTTCTACTACCATTATTAGTGGACATACTGATAAAAAGAGGTGTGCACCTATGGTCAAAAAATATTATTTGGACAACTCACTCGGATATAAGCTGTTTCATGCTTCAAGGCTTATTTGCAACCGTTTGAATCAAAATTTAAGTGATTATTCTGTTACATATGAACAGTGGCAAATTCTGTGCAGACTTTATGAAAAGGACGGCCAAACGCAAAATCAGCTGGCTCTGCTTAATGAAAGAGACCAGGCAAGTGTGTCACGGCTTATTGATAATATGATCAAGCGCGGGCTCGTGAAACGAGTTCCTCACGAAAGTGATAAGCGCACAAATTTGATTTTTTTGACTGAAGCAATGAAAGCTCTGCAGACAGAACTCGAAGGATTAGCCAGTCAAACCATTGCAGATGCTTCAGCAGAAATTAGTGAACAGGACATGGAAATCTGTCTCGCCGTCCTTGATAAAATCAGAAATAACTTAAAATAAATGTTTTTTTTCATAAATACTTGTTTAAACAAGTAAATTTATATTGACAAATGACAATGAAAATCATTATCATTTAAAGGGTAGATAACAACAAAGCGAAAGCTTCTTTTTTTTAGGGTTAAATGAGAATGATTATCTTTATTAAGACGAATGAGGTGATTCCCGGAAAATGAGCTTCAAAAATACAAGCATGTAAGGAAACGTTATGAAATGAAGAAGAGATATTTGTTTTTAGCGCTGACCATTTTATCAATTTGCTCCCTTTTCATCGGGGTGAAGGACATTACGCCGCTAGATCTTCTGAATCTGCAGGATGACCAGGTGCAAATCCTCCTGATAAGCAGGCTGCCTCGGCTGATCAGCATTTTGATTGCCGGTGTAAGTATGAGCATTTGCGGCTTAATTATGCAGCAGTTAACGAGGAACAAATTTGTCTCTCCGACAACTGCAGGTACGATGGACTCAGCCAGATTGGGCATTTTAGTCTCGCTGATGATATTCACTTCGGCAAGTCCGCTTGAAAAGATGGGTGTTGCTTTTCTTTTTGCATTAGCAGGTACGTTCATTTTTATGAAAATTTTAGAGAGAATCAGATTTAAAGATACGATCTTCATTCCGCTTGTAGGTTTAATGTTCGGCAACATCATCGGTTCAGTTACCACCTTTTTCGCCTACAAGAATGATTTGATTCAAAATATGTCGTCGTGGCTCCAGGGCGATTTTTCAATGATTGTAAAAGGGCAGTATGAGCTGATCTACATAAGTATACCTCTTGTCATTATTGCCTATTTCTATGCGAACCGGTTTACGGTAGCGGGAATGGGAGAAGAGTTTTCAGCCAATCTTGGCCTGAATTATAAGCAGGTTGTCAATATCGGGCTTATCATTGTAGCACTTGTCACAACAGTCGTTATTTTGACAGCAGGCGTCATTCCGTTCCTGGGATTGATCATACCGAACATCGTCAGCATTTATTTAGGTGATAACTTGAAAAAAAGCCTGCCTCATACAGCCTTGCTTGGTGCTGTATTTATCCTGTTCTGTGATATTTTGGGGCGCATCATCATATACCCGTATGAAATTTCGATTGGGTTGACTGTCGGTGTAATCGGAAGCATCATTTTCATTTATTTACTGTTTAGGAGAAAGGCCTATGAATAATAAAACGAAACTGATCATCCTTGCTTTTATCTCTGTATTATTCGCGGCTGTTTTCCTATTCTATGATGTCGGACGGAATCCCGATTATGTTATTCCAAAACGCGGAATCAAGATTTTGGCGATTGTTTTGACCGGAAGCTGCATCGCGTTTTCAACGATGATTTTTCAAACGATTACAAACAACCGGATTTTAACGCCAAGCATCATTGGATTAGACTCTCTCTATCTTTTTATTCAGACGTTCATCATCTTTGTCTTTGGGTCTCAGTCCCTGACGATGGCTAATAAGAATTTAAACTTTCTTATATCTGTCGGTTTAATGGTTTTGTTTGCGCTGCTGCTTTATCAGCTGCTCTTTAAAAGAGAAGGGAGAAACATCTATTTTCTCCTGTTAGTCGGGATTGTGTTTGGAACGTTATTCGGAAGCATGTCCTCGTTTATGCAGGTGCTGATCGATCCGAATGAATTTCAGATTGTGCAGGACCGGATGTTTGCAAGTTTTAACAATGTAAATACCGATCTGCTGGTTGTTGCGATTCTTATCACAGCGGCGATAGGGATTTATTTTATGAAATTCAGTCCTTTCCTTGATGTGCTCTCGCTTGGGAGAGAGCATGCTGTAAATCTCGGGATCGATTATGATGGCGTGGTGAAAAGACTGCTGATTATCGTTGCTATTTTAGTCTCTATTGCGACAGCTCTTGTTGGTCCAATTACATTCCTCGGTCTGCTTGTCGCAAATGTGGCGCATGAGTTTTTAAAAACACATCAGCATAAATTTCTGATTTCAGGATCTATTTTAATCAGCATCATTGCTTTGCTCGGCGGTCAATTTATCGTGGAGAAAGTATTCACCTTTTCAACAACGCTCAGCGTGATCATCAATTTCATTGGCGGCGTGTACTTTATTTATCTGCTGCTCAGGGAGAATAAATCATGGTAGAAGTCAGCAAGGTTTCAAAACGGTATGGAAATAAGAATGTAGTAGAAGATGTATCCGTCAGGGTCGAGAAAGGGAAAATCACCTCTTTTATCGGACCGAACGGAGCGGGAAAAAGCACGCTGCTGTCGATGGTCAGCCGCTTGATTAAAAAGGATAGTGGACAAGTATTTATTGACGGCACAGATATTGGTGAATGGAAGAGCAATGATCTGGCGAGAAAAATTTCAATATTAAAGCAGTCCAATCATTTGAATATCCGATTAACAATCAGAGACCTCGTCAGCTTTGGACGGTTTCCTTATTCTCAAGGAAAGCTGACAAAAGACGATGTGAGGCACATTGATGAGGCGATTGAGTATATGGAACTTCAGGACATGGAGGATAAATACTTGGATCAGCTGAGCGGAGGTCAGCAGCAGCGGGCATTTATTGCCATGGTCATCGCTCAGAATACGGAATATGTCCTCCTTGATGAGCCGCTGAACAACCTCGATATGAAGCATTCGGTGCAGATTATGAGAGTGCTGAGAAGGCTTGTGGACGAGCTTGGAAAAACAGTTGTGATTGTAATTCACGACATCAACTTTGCTTCCTGCTATTCGGATTTTATTGTCGCGTTAAAGGACGGAAAAATCGTGAAGGAAGGTCCTGTTGAAGAAATCATTACATCACCTGTTTTAAAAGAAATCTATGAAATGGATATCGATATCCAAACAATTAACGGCAATCGCATTTGTGTTTATTTTTAAAAAATAGTAGGAGTGAAGAAAATGAAAAAGAATTTAGTATTCGTTTTATTAACAATGATACTTGCTGTTTTTGCAGCGGCATGCGGAACGAAAGAGGCTGAAAAAACAGCTGCAAGCGGTGCGAAGGCGAAAGAAGAAATAACAGTAAAGCATCAGCTGGGCGAAACCAAAGTACCTAAAAACCCTGAAAAAGTTGTAGTTTTTGACTTCGGAACGCTGGATTCAATGGATAAACTGGGCATTGAAGCAGCGGGAGTGCCGCAGAAAAATGTTCCTTCTTACCTTTCAAAATATGAAGATGCGAAATACGAAAATGTCGGCGGCTTAAAAGAGCCTGACTTTGAAAAGATCAACGAAATGGAACCTGATCTTATTATCATTTCAGGCAGACAGCAGGATTCATACGAAGAGATGAGCAAAATTGCCCCAACGATTTTCATGGGTGTGGACACAACGAAGTATATGGATTCATTTAAAGAAAATGTCACAACATTAGGCGAGATTTTCGGCAAGGAAGATGAAGCTGAAAAAGAGTTTGCTAGTGTAGAAGAGTCTATTAAAGCGCTTAAAGAAAAAGCTTCAGCAGGGGATGAAAAAGCGTTAATCGTCCTCGCAAATGACGGCAAAGTAAGTGCATACGGAGCAGGCTCACGCTTTGGAATCATCCATGACGAATTTGGATTTGCAGCTGCGGATGAAAAGATTGAAGCATCTACTCACGGGCAAAGCATTTCATTTGAATACATTGTCGAAAAAGACCCTGACTACTTATTTGTAATTGATAGAGGTGCAGTTGTCGGCGGTGAATCTTCTGCGAAGCAAGTTGTAGAAAATGATTTGGTGAAAAATACAAAAGCCTATAAAAATGGGAAAATCATTTATCTTGATCCTGACTACTGGTACCTGTCAGGCGGCGGACTTGAATCTGTTGCAGGGATGACGGAAGAAGCAGCGGGGGCTATTCAATAATAAAGCTGAGACTGCGGGGACGTGTTCCCGCAGTTTTTTTTGATTTTAGGAGGTAAATGGAAAAAAGAAAGTAAATCAGACAAATCGGCTAGTATTTTAGCGGTTTTCGCCAGTAAATAGGACAAACTGGCAAGTAAAGACCTTGATTTGGAAAGTAAACCTGGTTTCAGCAAGGAATCAGCTTCTCAGCTCAGGAGAAGGCTTTTCTGTCTCTCCGACGCGCATTTCTTTCCATTCGCCTTTGCTTTTCAGCAATAATGCTTTCAAATGTGAACACTCCTTATTTCAATGTGTATATACAACTATTCTAACCAATTATAAAAAACGAAGAAGTTGACTTTCAATTTTCCTGCTTGTAGGAAACCCCGCGAATCAACGAAGAGTTTGAATCAGTATGGGAGCTGATCCTCTCAGGCATCGCAGAAAAATAATAACGAAAGGCCGGCTCATATAGAGAGCCGGCCTTTCGTTATTAATAATGAACCAATCCCCGATTCTTCTGCACATAAAAACTGCCTTTAGAAAGTTTTACCGTCACATCTGAGATCGCCGCGATGTTTTGATCATGTGTGACAACAATGATGCATTTCTCTTCCTTATGGGCCAGATCCTGAAAGAGCCGGACGATGTCTTTCGCTGTGTCTTCATCTAAATTCCCCGTCGGCTCGTCTGCAATTATTAAATCAGACTTGCAGGAAAGTGCCCGGGCGATGGAAACGCGCTGCTGCTGCCCGCCGCTTAAAGTCAGAACTTTTTGCCGTGCCTGTTTTTCGGAAATGCCAACCTTTTCAAGCATCTGTAAAGCATATTCTGTTTTGTTTGGCTGGTTTGAACCAGTGATCTCCATAGCCGTTATTACGTTTTGAAGGGCTGTCATATACGGCAGCAGGTTATAGGATTGAAAAACGATGGATACGTATTTGTTGCGGAAGTTGGCAAGGCCGATTTTCTTAATGTTTTTTCCTTCATATAAAACGGAACCTTCTTTCGCAACGTCCAGTGCGCTTGCGAGTGCCAGAAAGGTTGTTTTTCCTGAGCCGGATGGACCGACGATGGTATAGAAGTTTCCTTTGTTAAAGCCAATGGATATGTCGTTCAAGATCACATGTTTTTTATTTTCATGATGATACCAGTAGCTGACGTTTTCAAATTGCAGCAGATTTGTCATGGAAGTTTCCTCCTTAGTCTTGTTTCGTTAAGATGGTTTTCGGCTGAAGTCTTAACACTGATAAAGCTGGGATGAGGGCTGAAATAATGGCGATTAACAGTCCGATGCCAAAGAGTAAGCCTAAGTCCTTGCCGGTCACTTCAATTTGAAGCTCATCAATCGGATCTGCCTCTGCTGCAGACTGCTGCATGCCAAACGGTCCGCCCATTCCCATGCCGCCCCGTCCGCCTCCAAATGAAGCTGGATTTGATGCGGTTTCCTCAGTTTGAGTAAGCTCTTGAGAAAGCAGCTGATCTCCGAATTGTTTTGCCACGGCTTGGCCGGAAAAAGATGAAACGCAAAGAGCAAGGACAGCGACAATTAAGATCTCAAACAGAAATTGTCCGACGAGTTTCCACTTCTTTTCTCCAATCGCAAGCAGAACGCCCATTTCATATTTGCGTTCGCGAATAGACATCATGATAATAAGTCCTAAAATTACGGCACCGGCGATCGTTACTAAATACACGACATTTTTTGAAAAAGAAGCGACATTGTTTATTGGTCCGATCATTTGCTGGTACGCCTGATCATTGGCATCCAATTTGAACGTTTCAAAATCGATGCTGCTGTTTTCTTTTGCCTCCCCTGTGAAGCTGTCGATTTTCTCAGGATCATTCATGTAATAAACGGCCTGATCAATAGTTCCTTCGTAATCTGCTCCCTTAAGAGCGGAGGCAGCTGTATATGGGACATAAAGCAGGTTATATGGATTCATAGCTGTGACGTTTCTTCCGCCAAGATCCGTGCCTGCCGAGGAGGTTTCGTAGATGCCAACAATCTCAAGTTCTAAAGATGACTCTTCATCAGCTGTTGATTGCACAGTGACCTTATCACCGACTGAAAGCTCATTGTCTTCAGCGAGTGTTTTTTCTATGACTGTCACATTTTTTTCTAAATCTTCATCTGTCAGGTGACGGCCTTCTACTATAGTAGATTCGCTGTTTAAGAAGGACTCGGCAGAATCGGTAAACATAACGCCCTGCAGCGTAATATCAGCTGCAGCCATAGGTCCGCCGCCCATGCCCCCGCGAGGAGCATCTTCTTCTGTTTCTGATGTATCAGCGGCATCATTTTCGATTGGCTCGAAGTTTACTGCTGTTCCGAAAGTTGAGGATAAGAAATTATAGCCTTTTACTTGAGAGTAAGCTGTTAGTTCTTCAGCTGATTCTACCGGTATGGGAACAGACTGAAAACGGACTCTTTCGCCTTCTGTGCTTTGGCTGCGCTGCTGTTCCATGATCTTTTCCATATCAGCATTCAGAGTCACTTCGCCTCCGAGAGATTCTCTCGCAAGCACGCTTGATTTTTCAGCAGCGGACTGAATTGAGAGACCTGATAGAACAAATACGCAAATGACAGTAAAAATAAAGACTTGAAGCAGGCTTTTTCCTGCACGTGCTTTCACACTTAAAAAACCGCGTTTGATAAAATTCATTTTGTTTCTCCTTTGTATTAGACGTAGTACAACTTCCCTGCTTTCAAAGAATAGGCGAGAGAAATGAACAAACTATGTCCAAACTATTTCTTAACCTTTAAAAAACAGGGAACAATTTAGAAAACTGTTGCGAAACGATGAAATTCACTTTACTTTGAAAAGAAAGTCATATTTTTGGATGGTGCAAATATGAAGGTTTTAGTAATAGAAGATAATCAGAGTGTCAGTGCGATGCTTGAAATGTTTTTTTCAAAAGAAGGCATTCAGGGTGCTTTTATAAATGACGGACTTGAAGGCTACCATGCATATAAACGGGAAGAATGGGACGTGCTGATTATCGATTGGATGCTGCCGGGGATGGACGGGGTTACGCTATGCAGAAAAATCAGGGAAGAAAAGAGCTCGGTTCCGATCATTATGCTGACAGCAAAGGACAGCGAGTCTGATCAGGTGCTTGGTTTAGAGATGGGAGCAGATGATTATGTAACAAAGCCTTTCAGCCCGCTTGCTCTTATGGCGCGCATTAAAGCGGTATCCCGCCGGCACTCCGTATCGCAAGCACCTAAAAAAGAGACAGGCAGTCTTGAAACTTCTTATTTCAAAATCAGCAAGCAGACACGGGAAGTCTTGCTTGAAAACACTAAAGTCGAAAACTTAACGCCTAAAGAATTTGATCTCTTATATTATTTCGCGCAGCACCCGCGTCAGGTTTTTACGCGCGAACAGCTGCTTGAGCGGGTTTGGGGCTATCAGTTTTACGGAGATGAACGGACGGTTGATGTTCATATTAAACGACTGCGGGCAAAGCTGGGCTCGCAAACAAGGCCTTTTTTCCATACGGTATGGGGAGTGGGCTATAAATTCGATGAAACGGTAGATCCGAATGAGAATTAAGTATATTTATCAGCTGTTTTTAAGTCATATCAGCATTCTCATTATCGCTTTTATGATTTTAAGTCTTGTTGTCGCCCAATATGCGGAATCCTTTGTTTATGAAAACAAAGTGGAAGAGCTTGAGCAGTATGGCAACAGAATTTTAACTGACGTAAAAAATAACAGGGGAGAGCGGGCGCTGAGAGAATATGAGCATGTGCTGAGTGCGAGAGGTATTCGATTTAGTCTTTTTGACGAAAAAGGAATGATTTTTTACCCTTATGCAGGCAACGCTCCAAGGTTTCAGCCGACAGAGGAAGAATGGCAGAATCTGAAAGCAGGCGAGAGAATCGTCGTTAAGCATGAGATCAAGCGTTTTGATCAGGAGGTTTCTTTAGTTGCCCTTCCGTATCTTGAGGACGGCAATCTATCCGGCGGGATTCTGCTTGTATCTCCGATTAAAGGATCCAGAGAAACCATCAGCGAAATTAACCGCTATCTTCTATATACCATTTTAATTTCATTATCCATTTCGCTTTTATTAAGCTGGTTTCTCTCAAACGTTCATGTGAAAAGAATTCAGCGGATCCGGAATGCGACCTCCATGATTGCAGAAGGAAAATATGATATATCGGTGCCATCGTCCAATATTGATGAAATCGGGGAGCTTGCAAACGATTTTAATAATATGGCAGAGCAGCTTAAGCAATCCAATCAGGAAATCGAAAGTTTAGAGAATCGAAGAAGAAAATTCATGGCGGATGTCTCTCACGAATTAAGAACACCGCTTACGACCATCAGCGGAGTGATTGAAGGGCTTAAAAACAACATGATAGAAGAGGCTGAAAAAGAAAAAGGCATTCAGCTTGTCAGTCAGGAAGCAAAACGCCTGATCAGACTTGTAAATGAAAACCTTGATTATGAAAAAATCCGTTCCAATCAGGTGAAGCTTTTTAAAGAGGAAATTCAGCTGACAGAAGCTTTTGAAATCATTAAAGAGCATTTATTTTTTCAGGCAGAAGAAAAACAGGTGGAGCTCAAGATTGGCGGAAATGAAGAAATAACGGTTTTTGCCGACTATGACCGCCTCATTCAAATCTTAATCAATATCACGAAAAACAGTATTCAATTTACAGAGAGCGGGACCGTTTGGCTGCGGGGGAAAAAGGGGTATAAGGAAACAATTATTGAAATTGAAGACACAGGAATCGGAATGGACCCCAAAGAAGTTGAGTCCATTTGGCTGCGTTTTTACAAAGCAGATATGTCCAGAACCGGCCATCAATTTGGCGAATTCGGCCTTGGATTATCGATTGTCAAACAGCTTGTTCACCTTCATCATGGAGAAATCGAGATTGATAGCCGAAAAGATCAAGGCACCAAATTTATTCTGAAATTTCCTGATAAGAAGCATGATGATTGATTGTTAATAGTTTAGACATAAATTCCTGATACACTATGTGAAAACAAATTTATAAGGGGGTAAACACATGAAAAAGAAGGATACCGCATTTATTATTATCGGCGCAGTCGTGATGGCTGCAGTGAATGTGCTCTTTTTTACAGCGCCGGTATAAAGCAGGAGAAAGTCCAGAGTGAAATTGTTCTATTGCTCCAAATGTGATATATTTCAAACGAAGTAAACTTTGTGAGGGTAATGTAAATGAACATAGATAATGAAATATCAAAGAGACGGACTTTCGCCATCATCTCCCATCCGGATGCGGGAAAGACGACACTAACAGAGAAATTATTATATTTCGGCAAAGTCATCCGTGAAGCAGGTACGGTTAAAGGGAAGAAGACAGGCAAATTTGCGGCTTCCGACTGGATGGAAATTGAAAAAAAACGCGGAATCTCGGTTACATCAAGTGTCATGAGTTTTCCATACCACGATTTCCACGTGAACATTCTCGACACTCCCGGACATGAAGATTTCAGTGAAGACACATACCGCACGCTTACAGCAGTAGACAGCGTAGTGATGATCATCGACTCTACAAAAGGGGTCGAGCCTCAGACGATCAAGCTTTTCAAGGTGTGCCGCATGAGAGGCATTCCTATCTTTACTTTTATTAATAAGCTTGACCGTGAAGGAAAAGATCCGCTTGAGCTGCTTTCTGAGATTGAGGAAGTACTCGGCATTGAATCTTATCCAATGAACTGGCCGATCGGCATGGGGAAGCGTTTCCTGGGCATAATCGACCGCGAACAGCATACTGTTGTACAGTTTAAAGGAAACGAGCAGGAAGAAATTATCCCATCAGATGAAGTGGATGCAAGTGAGATTGGCAGCCATCCGACTTACTTGGAAACAAAGGATGAAATGGAGCTGCTTGAGGAAGCGGGCAACCAGTTCGACGCTGAGCGTGTTAAGCGCGGAGAATTGACACCTGTCTTCTTTGGAAGCGCGCTTGCGAACTTCGGTGTAAAATCATTTTTTGATGTGTTTTTACAATACGCCGTTCCTCCGCAGCCGCGAAGAACAAATCAGGGCTTCATTGCACCTGAAACAGAAGATTTCTCAGGTTATATCTTTAAGATTCAAGCCAATATGAACCCTGCCCACCGTGACCGCATCGCGTTTCTGCGCGTATGCTCCGGACGATTTGAGCGAGGCATGAGCGTACAGCTGAGCAGAACGAATAAAACGCTCAAGCTGAATCAGACGCAGGTGTTTATGGCAAAAGACAGAGAGACGGTTGATGAAGCATTCGCAGGCGACATCATCGGAATCTATGATCCGAACGTTTATCAAATCGGCGATACGCTTACGGCAGGAAAAGAAGGCTATCATTATGATGAGCTTCCTCAGTTCCCGCCGGAAATGTTCAAAAAAGTACGCGTGAAAAACGTCATGAAAGCGAAGCAGTTCCGTAAAGGAATTGACCAGCTTGTTCAAGAGGGCGCCATCCAGTATTTCCGCCAGGATTCAACGGACGACATCATTCTTGGCGCTGTCGGACAGCTTCAGTACGAGGTATTTGAATACCGGATGAGAGCTGAGTACAACGTAGAAATCGAATTTGTACCTATGGGCGACCGCATTCCAAGATGGATCGGCAATGAAAAATTCGAAAAGCGCTTCTTTGATTCAAGAAGCCTGCTTGTACGAGACCGCAATGATCAATATGCAGTCCTTTTTGAAAATGATTTTACCTTCAGGCATTTTAAAGAAAATCATAAAGAGATCGAATTGATCGATCTTCTGCAGGAAAATGACTATCAAAGCTTTTCTGCTTCAGAGAAGTAAGCAGGAGCTGATTCCATGTTACTAAAAGCCGTTCTGGCCCTGACTCTGCCTTTTATTATCTTGACCTTGTTTGCCAGGGTCTCATATAACCACTACGTAGCGACTGTCCTGACCATTGCCCTTTTAGCTGCAGCATATACAAAAGGCTATATGGATTCATGGATCATCATTGTTTTAGATGTGATATCTGTTGCGGCCGGATTTTTGTATGCTGCGAAAATGG
Organism: Metabacillus idriensis; assembly: GCF_050483325.1. Classification (GTDB taxonomy): domain Bacteria; phylum Bacillota; class Bacilli; order Bacillales; family Bacillaceae; genus Bacillus_P; species Bacillus_P idriensis_A. Next base: position 184,056 of record NZ_JBCMYF010000032.1, on the reverse strand, counting down.
CACGGCGCACAAGACGCGAAAAAACGAATTAAGGCATGAACCTGTTCCCTATGGGAGCGGGTTTTTTTGTTTTGCAGCGAACCGAGTTTCATTGATGTATCAGTCTAAAATGATCTTTTATCAGTTTACATGTTTCGACCGCCTGGCTGCCGCCGGTTTACTATCCCTCCGAAAAAGGTATGGAAAAAGATAAGTCAGGCATTTAAATAGCAAAATCAGGCGATAATGATAGAATCAAATACAAAATGTCGAACGAAAGATACGAACTATAGTTCGTATCTTTGGTGATTTTTCACTCGTTTATGGTAAAATATGAATATTGATTACATATGAATGGAGGTCCTCCTGTTGAGCGATCGTTTTGATTTAGTCTCGAATTATAAGCCAGAGGGCGACCAGCCACAGGCTATAAAACAGCTCGTCCAGGGCATTAAAGAAGGAAAGAAGCATCAGACGCTTCTTGGCGCTACAGGTACAGGAAAGACGTTTACCGTTTCAAACGTCATCCAGGAAGTAAACAAACCGACGCTTGTTATTGCCCATAATAAAACATTGGCTGGACAATTATACAGCGAATTTAAAGAGTTCTTTCCAAACAACGCGGTCGAATACTTTGTCAGCTACTATGATTATTATCAGCCGGAGGCCTATGTGCCGCAGACTGATACATTCATAGAAAAAGACGCTAGCATCAATGATGAAATTGATAAGCTCAGACACTCCGCGACTGCCTCGCTGTTTGAGAGAAAAGACGTCATTATCATCGCGAGTGTATCGTGCATTTACGGCTTGGGTTCGCCTGAAGAATACCGTGACCTCGTCGTTTCTCTTCGTACGGGCATGGAGATTGAGCGCAATCAGCTGCTCAGAAAATTAGTAGATGTACAGTATGAAAGAAATGATATTGATTTTAAACGCGGGACGTTCAGAGTGCGCGGTGACGTTGTGGAAATTTTCCCTGCGTCACGAGACGAGCAGTGCGTGAGAGTTGAATTTTTCGGAGATGAAATCGACCGGATCAGAGAAGTGGATGCATTAACGGGAGAAATCAAAGGAGACCGTGAACATATCTCCATTTTCCCTGCATCCCACTTCGTTACCCGAGAGGAAAAGCTGAAGGTTGCGATAACGAATATCGAGCAGGAGCTTGATGAACGGCTGAAAGATCTGCATGAGAACGGCAAGCTGCTAGAAGCTCAGCGGCTCGAACAGCGTACCCGCTATGATCTTGAAATGATGCGGGAAATGGGCTTTTGTTCGGGGATTGAAAACTACTCAAGACACCTGACACTTCGTCCTGCAGGTTCCACTCCTTATACTTTGCTTGATTTCTTTCCGGAAGATTTCATGATTGTCGTGGATGAATCCCACGTGACCATTCCTCAGATCAGAGGGATGTTCAATGGCGACCAGGCTAGAAAACAGGTGCTCGTTGACCATGGGTTCCGCCTGCCATCAGCAAAAGACAACCGTCCGCTTAAATTTGACGAGTTTGAAAAACATATCAATAATATCCTGTTTGTATCGGCTACTCCAGGCCCATATGAGCTTGATCATACACCTGAAATGGTTCAGCAGATCATCCGCCCGACGGGACTTCTTGATCCGACCATTGATGTAAGGCCGATTCAGGGTCAGATTGATGACTTGATCGGAGAAATTCAGGCCAGAACAGAACGCAATGAACGTGTCCTTATCACAACACTGACGAAAAAAATGTCCGAGGATCTGACTGATTATCTGAAGGACATAGGCATCAAGGTGAACTACCTGCATTCAGAAATCAAAACCTTAGAGCGGATTGAAATCATCCGTGAACTCCGGCTTGGAAAGTATGACGTTCTGGTCGGAATCAACCTGCTAAGAGAAGGTCTCGATATCCCTGAGGTGTCCTTAGTAGCCATTCTCGATGCAGATAAAGAAGGTTTCCTGAGATCTGAGAGATCGCTCATTCAGACGATCGGACGTGCAGCCCGGAACTCAAACGGACACGTTATTATGTATGCCGATAAAGTGACGAATTCAATGGAAATTGCCCTGAACGAAACGAAACGCCGCCGCGAAACGCAGGAGGCTTTTAATAAAAAGCACGGCATAGAGCCAAAAACGATACAGAAAAAAATTCGAGAAACGATTCGCGCTGTTATTGCACCGGAGGATGGGGAAGAGTTGGGTGCACAAGTTCCAAAGCTTGGCAAGCTGACGAAAAAAGAGCGCGAAAAGGTGATCGAACAAATGGAAGAAGAGATGAAAGAGGCTGCAAAAGGCTTGAACTTCGAGCGTGCAGCTGAGCTTCGCGATCTGATTCTAGAGCTAAAAGCGGAAGGATGAAACTAGATGGCAATTGATAAAATTATTGTGAAAGGTGCGCGCGCTCACAACTTGAAAAATATAGATGTGACGATACCGCGGGATAAGCTTGTCGTTTTGACAGGCTTATCAGGTTCGGGGAAATCGTCGCTTGCGTTTGATACGATTTATGCAGAAGGACAGCGCAGATATGTTGAATCTCTTTCTGCATATGCCCGTCAGTTCCTTGGACAAATGGATAAGCCGGACGTAGATTCAATAGAAGGACTTTCACCGGCGATTTCCATCGATCAGAAAACAACGAGCCGGAATCCCCGTTCAACAGTAGGGACCGTGACAGAAATCTATGACTACCTGAGACTGCTTTTTGCGCGTGTCGGCAGACCGACCTGTCCGAATCATAACATTGAGATCTCATCGCAGACGATTGAGCAAATGGTCGACCGGATCTTAGAATACCCTGAGCGAACAAAGCTTCAGGTGCTTGCACCGATTGTCTCCGGCCGAAAAGGAACTCATGCCAAGGTTTTTGAAGAGATCAAAAAGCAAGGGTACGTAAGGGTTCGCGTGAACGGCGAGATGATGGAGATCGGTGATGAGATTACCCTTGAGAAAAACAAAAAACACAGTATTGAGGTAGTAATAGACCGCATCGTCATCAAAGAAGGAATTGCAGCACGGCTTGCAGATTCGCTTGAAGCTGCACTTGGTCTGGGCGAAGGCAGAGTCATGATTGATGTCATCGGAGAAGAGGAGCTTCTTTTCAGCGAGCATCACGCTTGTCCGCTCTGCGGATTTTCTATCGGAGAGCTGGAACCCAGAATGTTCTCTTTTAACAGTCCGTTTGGCGCCTGCAACGAGTGTGACGGACTTGGAACGAAGCTTGAAGTCGATGTAGACTTAGTCCTTCCAAACAGGGAGTTATCATTCAAGCAGCATGCGCTGGCACCATGGGAACCGACAAGCTCTCAATATTACCCGCAGCTGCTTGAGGCTGTGTGCAATCATTACGGCATCCCGATGGATGTCCCGGTAAAAGAAATCCCATCCCACATGCTTGACAAGGTTTTATACGGCAGCGGAAACGATGAAATTTACTTCCGCTATGAAAATGACTTCGGTCAGGTGCGTGAAAATTACATTCTGTTTGAAGGTGTCATCCGTAACGTAGAGCGCCGCTATAAGGAAACAAGCTCAGACTATATCCGCGAGCAGATGGAAAAATATATGGCTCAGCAGGCATGCCCTAAGTGTAAAGGGCATCGTTTAAAAAAAGAAAGCCTGTCTGTTCTTGTTGATGGCAATCACATTGGAAATGTCACTTCATTATCTGTTCATGAAGCAATCGATTTCTTTGAAAAAGTAGACCTTACAGAAAAAGAAATGCAGATTGCAAGACTGATTTTAAGAGAGCTTGAAGAGAGACTTGGCTTTTTGAACAATGTCGGTCTTGATTACCTGTCTTTAAGCCGTGCTGCCGGAACACTTTCAGGCGGAGAAGCACAGCGGATCAGGCTTGCGACTCAAATTGGTTCAAGATTGACAGGTGTTCTGTACATTCTTGACGAGCCTTCTATCGGGCTTCATCAGCGGGACAATGACAGGCTCATCCAGACACTTCAAAGCATGAGGGATATCGGCAACACCCTTATCGTTGTTGAGCATGATGAAGACACAATGCTTGCTGCAGACTATTTAATAGATATTGGTCCTGGCGCAGGCGTTCATGGAGGAGAGATCATCTCTGAAGGAACACCAGAATACGTCATGAATGATAAGAATTCATTAACAGGACAATATTTATCGGGCAAAAAATTCATTCCGCTGCCGGCAGAACGCAGAAAGCCGGACGGCCGGTTCATCGAGATTAAAGGCGCTAGCGAAAATAACCTGAAAAACGTTTCAACGAAATTTCCGCTTGGCACGTTTGTTGCCGTTACTGGTGTATCGGGATCTGGCAAGAGTACGCTTGTCAATGAAATTCTTCATAAGTCGCTTGCTCAAAAGCTGAACAAAGCAAAAACGAAGCCTGGAGAGCATAAAGAAATCAAAGGAACAGAAGAGCTTGATAAGGTCATCGATATCGATCAATCGCCGATTGGCCGTACTCCCCGCTCTAACCCGGCAACTTATACAGGTGTTTTTGATGACATCCGCGACGTTTTCGCTACAACAAACGAAGCAAAGGTGCGCGGCTACAAGAAAGGCCGCTTCAGTTTTAACGTAAAAGGCGGCCGCTGTGAGGCATGCCGCGGAGACGGAATTATCAAGATTGAAATGCATTTCCTTCCTGATGTTTATGTACCATGCGAAGTGTGCCATGGAAAGAGGTATAACCGCGAAACACTGGAAGTGAAATACAAAAATAAAAACATTGCTGACATTTTAGAAATGACGGTTGAAGATGCCGTCGCATTTTTCGAGAACATTCCTAAAATCAGACGGAAGCTTCAAACCATTTATGATGTAGGACTCGGCTACATTACACTTGGGCAGCCTGCAACAACCCTGTCCGGAGGAGAAGCGCAGCGTGTGAAGCTTGCTTCGGAGCTGCATCGCCGTTCAACAGGACGTTCCCTGTACATTCTGGATGAACCGACAACAGGATTGCATGTGGACGACATCGCAAGACTTTTGAAAGTCCTTCAGCGCCTAGTCGAAAATGGAGATACTGTCTTAGTGATTGAGCATAACCTTGATGTCATTAAAGCGGCAGATTATCTGATCGATCTTGGGCCGGAAGGCGGGGACCACGGCGGTCAAATCGTCGCAACGGGAACTCCGGAACAAGTTGCCAAGGTAGAAGGATCTTATACAGGCAAGTATTTAAAGCCTATCTTACTAAGAGACCGCGACCGGATGAAAAAGGCCATAAAAGAAAAAGAAGCAGTGGCAAAAGCTTAAATAAGAGGGGCTGTCCATCAAGTCATTTATTCCTGACTTATTGGACAGTCCCTTCTTTTGTGACCTTGCCTTATCAAAAGTGGCTGCACTATTGGGAGTGACGCCAGTTTTTAAGTAATGGATTGTTCAAAGTGGCAGCACTATTGGGAGTGGCGCCACTTTTTTAGCATTGGATCGTTCGAAGTGGCAGCACTATTGAGAGTGGCGCCAGTTCTTAAGCATTGGATCGTTCGAAGTGGCAGCACTGCTGGGAATGACGCAACTTTTTAAGCATTGAACGGTTTAAAGTGGCAGCACTATTGAGAGTGGCACCACTTTTTAAGCATTGGATCGTTCAACGTGGCAGCACTATTGGGAGTGGCGCCAGTTTTTAAGCATTGAATCGTTTAAGGTGGCAGTACTATTAGGAGTGGCGCCACTTTTTAAGCATTGGATCGTTCAAAGTGGCAGCACTATTGGGAGTGGCGCCAATTCTTAAGCATTGAATCGATAAACGTGGCAGCACTATTGGGAGTTGCGCCACTTTTTAAGCATTGGATCGTTCAAAGTGGCAGTACTATTAGGAATGACGCCACGTTTTAAGCATTGGATCGTTCAAAGTGGCAGCACTATCAGGAATGAAGCCAGTTCTTAAGCTTTTAATCGGTAAACGTGGCAGCATTCCCAGCCGAACCGCTCAGGCAACATTAATACTCAAAAACAATCCATACTAAAGCCCTCATAAAAAAAGATTAGCTTTTTAATTCAGGAAAATCCTGAGATCCTGACTCCGCACAAAAATTTAATGAAACTTATCTCTGATTCAATCGTATATTTGTTATAAGGAGTTGGAATTCAAATGAAAACAGATAAATTACTTTCATCATTATGCTATTTCAGTATTTTTTTTGCGCCGTTTTTATTTCCAATCATCGTCTACTTTATTTCAGATGAACGAGATGTTAAGCAGCACGCGAAAAAATCTTTGCTGTCACATATTATTCCAATCGTGACGATTATTGCCCCATTCTTCATGATTTTGTTTGCAGGTATGTTCAGTTCGCCGGAAGCCTTTGCTGTGGGAGTTGTGATTTTTGGGTTTATCCTGGTTGGCATCGTGAATCTTGTTGTATTTATTTATAACATTGTGCAGGGAATTAAAATTTTAAAATCGGTTTAATCTCAAAGGCTTTGGGTTCATGCTCAGGGCTTTTCTTTTCAAATACATATTCAGGGAGATGGGAAACGTGAAGGATCAAAGAAAGCGCATTTTAGATTTAGTTGAACAGGGAAAACTGTCGGCAAGTGAAGCACTGACTCTCATTGAAAAGCTTGAAGAGGAATACAGTCATAAAGAAAATGAGATGCTGACGTCTTTATCTTCAGAAAGTTTCTCAAAGGATCCTTTCGTAGAAAAAGAGAAAACTGCCGGGTCCTCTCTTTCTTCAAAGCTTGTGACCTTTATTGATACAGCAGTCAAGAAGGTAAAGGAGCTTGATCTTGATTTGAATTTTGGCGGTGCTCTTAATGTTCACCACATTTATCAGTTCAAGGATGCTGATATCCGTGATTTTGATATTCAGTTAATCCATGGCAGTGTAAATCTTCAATCCTGGACTCAAGGTGATGTTCGGGTTGAGTGTGATGCAAAAGTTTACCGGGCCGAGAATCAGGAGATTGCGAGAGAAACCTTTATGCAGAATGTTGATTGTTCAGTGGACGGTTCAAAGTTCCGTTTTTTCACGGAAAAGAAAACAGTAAAAATCAACATGACTCTGTTTGTTCCAGAAGAGCAGTATGAGCTTGTTAAAATTAAGCTGTTTAGCGGCCCAATCAGAGGGGAAGATTTAAATGTAAGGGATTTTAATGCGAAAACGGCAAATGGTGTCATTTCTGTCCTGAATTTTAAGGGTGAAAAAATAGAAGCTGAGACAGCGAATGGTCAAATTCGCCTGACAAATGTTGAGGCGGCACATATTGAAGCAGAAACAATCAACGGTCTGATCCACTTAAACGGAAAAAGTGAGAGAATCGATGTTCAGAGCTTTAATGGAAATATCATCGTTAAGCTTGAAGACGAAAGATGCCACACTCTTTATGCGAAAACGGCTACTGGAAACGTAGACGTGTATGTTCCTGATAATGTGAAAATAGACGGTGAACTGAAATCGAATTTAGGTTCAGTGGCTGCTGATTTAAAGGACCTTGAAGTGCTTTTTGAAAAGAATGAAACCGTTCAAAAGGAACTTAGGTTCAAATCGAGTTCTGTGTCTGAACAAACGATGTCTGTTTTTGCAGATTCTAAAACAGGCTCCATTCTATTAAAAGAGAGGTAATTCAAATGAAAAAGAAATTATATCGATCCAAATCAAAAAAAATGATTGGCGGCGTCATCGGAGGCTTGGCTGATTATTTGAATATGGACGTGACCCTGCTCAGGATTCTATTTGTGATTCTATTGCTCACGACTGCATTCTTCCCATTTGGTCTCATTTACTTGGTCATGATCTTCCTGGTTCCGAATGAGGGGGATGTCATTAAGCATGATTAGATGGGCCATCAGTATTTTGGTCAATGCCCTTATACTGATTGTCGTATCAGGGTACTTTGATTCTTTTCACATCAGCGGTGTAGGAGCCGCCATTCTTGCAAGTTTGCTCATTTCCGTTTTAAATGTTCTGGTGAAGCCGTTCCTAATCCTGCTGACACTGCCTGTTACGGTGGTAACGCTCGGGCTTTTCCTGTTTGTCATCAATGCGATTACACTGATGATTGCACAGGGGATTATGGGAGATTCCTTTAACATCGACGGTTTTGGCACAGCCATCTTAGCTTCGATTGTGATTTCGCTGCTGCACTTGCTGATTCAAAAAGGCGTCGTTGAGCCGCTTAGAGAAAGTAAAAAGAAATAGACATAAGGCGGGATCCTCTGGATTCCGCCTTTTTGATGCCGAAAATTCATGTAATCAGTTCTTAAAATTCTCTTTCCCGCTGAACATCCTTCTTCAGCAAATCACGAATTTCCGTGAGCAGCTTTTCTTCATTTGTTAATGTTGGGACAGGCTTTTGTTCATCTTTTCTTTTAAAACGTTCAAAGAATCGAATGAATAAAAACACAGAAAAAGCGATAATGAAGAAATCAAGAACGGTTTGCAGAAATGCTCCGTATTTTATAATGGCATCACCGAATGGGTATTGCAATTTTGAAAAATCGACTCCCCCAAGCAGGACGCCGAACAGCGGCATGACAATGTCATTTACTAGTGAAGTGACAATTTTTCCGAATGCTGTTCCGATGATAACCCCGACTGCAAGATCAATCACGTTGCCCTTAATGGCGAACTTTTTAAATTCCTTCAGCATATGCAAGTCTCCTCGTTTTGGTTTCCATATCTAGTATAGACCAATGATGATAAATGTAAATCGGTAACATAAGGACACGCTAGGGTGGGTACGCTAAAAATGGGTGAAAGTTATGAAGAAAACTTGGTTTGCGGCAGTACTGCTGCTGATTTGTTTAACAGCATCTCCTGCATACGCGAAATTTTCATTTGAGGAGGGCGATGCAACGATTGTATGGCTTTCTGATACGCAATATTACGCGAAAATCTATCCGGAAATCATGATTAAACAAATACAGTGGATTATTGAAAATCGGGATAAATACAACATCCGATATGTTTTTCATACAGGAGATCTTGTCGATCAGCCGAATGATGATGTGCAATGGGAGAGGACAGATCAAATATTAAAAATGCTTGATATGACACGAATTCCATATGGCGTTTTAGCGGGGAACCATGATTTGGTTCATACGGAACAGCCCTATAAAGTATTCACGGATCATTTTGGCTATCACCGGTTTATCCGGCAGCCATTTTATGGAGGTTCGTTTGAAAATAACCGCGGCCATTATGATCTTCTGACAATCCACAATCAGCCGTACATAATGATATATATGGGCTGGGATGTAAACCGGAGCGGGATCAGGTGGATGAACAAAGTTTTGAAGCAATACAGGCAACACACGGCCATACTCGCTTTTCATGATTATTTGAACTATAAAGATGAGAGAAGTCCTGCAGGTGATGAGCTGTATAACAAAGTTGTATTAAAAAATCCAAATGTAAAAATGGTCTTATCCGGCCATTATTATGGAACAGGTTTCCTGGAGACCAGAATTTCAGAAAATCAAAGAGTTTTTCAAATGCTTGCGAATTATCAGGCTGAAAAGCACGGGGGCAATGGTTTTATGCGTCTGCTGTTTTTTAAACAAGATCTAACTGGAATTCAGGTTGATACTTACTCACCATACTTGAATAAATTCCGGCCTAAGAAGCATATGCCAAAAGAGAGGTTCTTTCTGAAAATAAAAGAGTAGAGACAGCGCTTTGCAGCACACTGTCTCTACTCTTTTATTCGTAAAGCACGATTGCATTGTATCCTTTATTTTTTAATTCATTGGCAAGGGCTACGGCGTTTTCTTTTTCAGCAAAGGCTCCGACTTGCACTTTGTACAATTTTCCCGGCTGAGGCGTTGGCGCAGCAACTACCGGAGGAGCCTTCTTTTTCTTAAGCTTATAAAAGGCAGCTAGAGCTTCAACGATAGCCTGGGCACATGTTTTGCGGTAAGCTGCTGTTTTTAAAGCCTGGGCATCTTCCTGATTTGTCATAAAGCCGCACTCAATTAAAATCGCCTGCATTTTTGTTTCCCTCAGAACATGAAAGTTGGCAAGCTTAACGCCACGATCCTCCCGTTTTGTTTTTTCAATAAGCTTTTTATGAACTGCTTCAGCGAGAGCATATGATTCCTGAGGTTTAGAATCATGAACATACGTTTCAATGCCCTTTGCATTATTCCAGGCAGTACCGCTTCCAAATGCATTCGCATGAATAGACACAAACACATCTGAATTCGCATTATTGGCTTTATCTGTTCTCTCTTTCAGCGGAACGTCACTTGTGTCTGAATGAGTGAAAAGAATGGTAACATCTTCATATTCAGAGAGGAGGTCCCTCATTTCGTTTGCCACAGCACGATTAAATTCATACTCTCTCATACCATCTACTGTTCTTTTCCCGGAAGTCGTATAACCATGTCCGGCGTCAATTGCAATCTTCACTTGCAGTCCTCCTATTAAATATTCAATACCCTACTAATATATTGCCGTATACACGATAGAGTAGCGGTGATTGCCCTATGCGGGTAAAAAAAATAGAGAAAGTAGATTATATTGATATGAAAGCAATCCCCGTTTCCGTTTAATAGGTAAAAGTGCTAAAATAAGAGAGGATTTTATATGAAAAGCGGAACCATCCGTTTAGCTACGACAGACAGATAAGAAATCACCCGGAAAGTTCGGGTTTGACTTTTTGGGGGATTTTGTTCTGGCCGAGGAGTTGGGCGGTGGAGCTAGACACCGCAGAAAACCGTAAGCGCTTAGTTAGAAGATGGAGCAAACATCTCGCAAAAACATCTACTTTTTTAAGCTTGAAAAAGGAGGAGCAGAAAAATGGCAAAGGTTCGCACAAAAGATTTAATTGAAAAATTCCATTTAGAGCTGATCAGCGGTGAAGAAGGAATTAATCGTCCCATCACTACAAGTGACTTGTCCCGTCCAGGGCTTGAAATGGCAGGCTTTTTTACATATTACCCGAAAGAACGAGTGCAAATACTCGGCAAAACAGAGCTGACATTTTTTCAAAAGCTGACAGATGAGGAAAAGAAAAACCGCATGGATCAGCTTTGTACAGATTCGACTCCGGCTATAATTGTTTCCCGCGAAATGGAGATCCCGCAGGAATTAACGGATGCATCTGAGGAAAAATCAGTTCCGCTTCTGCGTTCTCCTTTAAAAACTACCCGTCTATCCAGCCATCTGACGAACTTTTTAGAAGGAAAGCTTGCTCCTACTACTGCTGTTCACGGCGTATTGGTAGACGTTTATGGTGTAGGTGTGCTGATTGTCGGAAAAAGCGGAGTCGGTAAAAGCGAAACAGCTCTTGAGCTTGTAAAGCGCGGCCATCGTTTAGTTGCAGATGACTGTGTCGAGATCCGCCAGGAGGATCAGGATACATTAATCGGAAATGCACCAGACTTAATTGAGCATCTGCTTGAGATCCGCGGCCTCGGCATCATCAATGTCATGACGTTATTTGGAGCAGGCGCGGTCCGCAGCTATAAACGGATTACTCTCATTATCGATCTTGAAATCTGGGATCCTAAGAAGCAATATGACAGATTGGGCCTTGATGAAGAGAAAATGAAAATCATCGATACAGATGTCCCTAAATTAACCGTGCCGGTCCGTCCTGGACGAAATTTAGCTGTCATCATTGAAGTAGCGGCGATGAATTTCAGATTAAAACGCATGGGTCTGAATGCAGCTGAGCAATTTACAAATAAATTAACAGACGTCATAACTGATACTGAGCATGACGACGCATAAACATCAATAGGGGGAGAATAGACAATGGAGGAGAATTTTACGCCGATTGATCCAATCTTTATTGAACTGGGACCGATTCAGGTTCACTGGTACGGGCTGATCATCGGGATAGGTGCTCTGCTTGGACTTTGGCTTGCGGTCCGTGAAAGCGAGCGGAGAGGTCTTCATAAAGATACGTTCGTCGATTTAGTGCTGTTTGCGATTCCGATCGCGATTATTTGTGCGCGTATTTACTATGTGATTTTTCAGTGGGATTATTATTCAGAAAACCCGGGAGACATCGTAAAAATCTGGAACGGGGGCCTTGCGATTCATGGCGGTTTAATCGGGGCATTTGTTACAGGCTATATTTTTGCGAAGATAAAAGGGATATCGTTTTGGAAGCTTGCTGATATTGGGGCGCCGAGCATCATCTTAGGTCAGGCAATTGGCCGCTGGGGAAACTTTATTAATCAAGAAGCCCATGGCGGCGAGGTAACACGTCAATTTCTTGAAGGGCTGTACTTGCCTGAGTTTATCATCAATCAAATGTATATTGACGGTGTTTACTATCACCCGACTTTTTTATATGAATCTTTGTGGAGTCTTGTTGGGTTTGTGGGACTTATGCTTCTCAGAAAAGCCAATTTGCGCCGCGGAGAGCTATTCCTTACCTATATCATTTGGTATTCAATCGGCCGCTACTTCATTGAAGGAATGCGTACGGACAGCCTGATGCTGACGGAATCTCTGCGTGTTGCACAAGTTATTTCTCTAGTATTAATAGCGATTGCTGTTGCTGTATTGATTTTGAGGAGAGTCAAAGGTTATTCAAAAGAAAGATATTTAGAATCAGCCGAATAAGGGGATGTTTCTGATTAATAGCTTAAAAAAAGGACTTCAGGCAGGGCTTCAGACAACTTGGACTTTGGGCAAGGTTATTTTTCCGGTTACGCTGATTGTCAGTCTTCTTCAGCACACACCGGTTCTTCCGTGGCTGATCAAGCTTATTCAGCCGGTTATGGGCATTTTGGGGTTATCAGGGGAAGCGGCTATTCCGCTTGTTCTTGGGAACATGCTGAATTTGTATGCGGGTATTGCTGCAATCCTGACGCTTGATCTATCCGTTAAGGAAGTGTTTATTTTAGCTGTTATGCTATCGTTCTCACATAACTTGATTATTGAATCGACGGTTGCTGCAAAGGTGGGCATCAAGCTTTGGATTATCATCGCTGTAAGGGTCGGGCTTGCGGTCAGCTCTGCACTGATGATCAATTTATTTTGGCATGGCGGACAGGAAACGGCACAGTATGGGTTTATTCCAAATGATACAGCTGATCCCGCCGGATACGTTGAAATTGGTCTAAGCGCTGTTCAGAAAGCAGGCCTTGGCATTGTGCAGCTCGCTTTAATTGTCATTCCGCTGATGATTATTATTCAAGTGCTTAAAGATAAAGGGTTTTTAATGGTCTTTTCAAGATGGATGGCTCCAATAACAAGAATGCTTGGGATGAAAGAAAACACCTCGATGACATTGGTAGCCGGTTTAACGATTGGCCTTGCATACGGAGCTGGAGTGATGATTCAGGCAGTCGAAGAAGACGGCGTCAGCTATAAAGATTTAACGCTCGCCTTTATTTTTCTCGTCTCCTGTCATGCTGTAGTGGAGGATACTTTGATTTTCGTGCCGCTTGGCATTCCGGTGCTGCCGCTGTTAATAATCCGGATTGTAACAGCGGTCGTTCTGACAATGGCGGTAGGATTCATTTGGAGCCGATTTGAACATACAAGCAGAAAGGAAGCAACTTATGAGAATTAACACCGTATTGTTTGATTTGGATGGAACCTTAATAAATACAAACGATTTGATCATAGAATCATTCCTGCACACATTGAATCTCTATTATCCAAATCAATATGGACGCGAGGATGTCCTCCCGTTTCTCGGACCTACTCTTCATGAAACATTTGTGAAAATGGATCCGATCCGTGTTGATGAAATGATCAGCACCTACCGGAAATTTAATCATGATCAGCATGATCAATTGGTCACACAATTTGAAACAGTCTTTGAAACCGTACAGACCCTGCACGAAAAGGGCTATAAGCTCGGCATTGTTACAACTAAAATACGGGATACCGTTAATATGGGCCTTAAGCTTACTGGTCTTGGCCAGTTTTTTGAAACAGTAGTCACCCTTGATGATGTACAGAACGCAAAGCCCCACCCAGAGCCGGTCTTGCTTGCTTTAGAAAAACTGGGCAGTTCTCCGGATGAAGCCATTATGGTCGGCGATAACCACCATGATATAGATTCCGGCAAGGCAGCAGGCACTAAAACGGCAGGCGTTGCCTGGACAATAAAAGGTGTCGAGTATTTGGCAGGATTTAAGCCTGACTATATGCTGAACAAAATGAGTGATTTACTGAACGTGCTCGGAGACGAATAAGTGTGAGAAAAACGACAAGATACCCCGTTGAAGGCCCTAATTCGCTTTGGCATGTTTACAAAACCGTCCCTTTTTGGAAGGTCGTCCGCAACTTCATTGTCATTCAGCTTGCCCGCTACACTCCGTTTCTTGCAATGAAAAATTGGATGTACCGGAATTTTCTTGGAATGAAGGTGGGGGAGCACACTTCCTTCGCCCTGATGGTCATGCTGGATGTGATGTTTCCTGAAAAAATCAAAGTTGGACGAAATACAGTGATCGGCTACAACACAACGCTTCTTGCACATGAATATTTGATTCGCGAGTACAGACTTGGCGACATCGTCATCGGCGACGAAGTCATGATCGGAGCCAATTCCACGGTACTGCCAGGTGTTGAAATCGGAGACGGAGCCATCGTCTCAGCGGGAACGCTCGTCCATAAAGATGTTCCTGCGGGAGCCTTTGTAGGCGGAAATCCGATGAGGGTTATATATACGAAGGAACAGATGGATATTAGGAACAAAAAAGAAACCAGCTTTTGAAGCTGGTTTCTTTTTTTGTGTGTAATTTAGATTGCATTCAGCGGGAACTTGGTTGGGCAGTTCGGAAAGAGCAATTTGGTCAGTTTATTTATACTTTCACACGAGAAAACCTTTATATTATTTGCAGAATGATGAGGCTTTTTTGTGTAAAATTGCTTTGAAATTGTGCCGGTGATCTATGATTTGATTTCCCAATCGGTTGGTTTCTTTGCAAGTTAAGTGAATTTATATATTAACCCTTCAAATGATTTTCTCCGAATTTCTCAACAAGGTTCCATCCCACTGGAAACAAGGCATTCCAAAGGGTTTTAAAATCAAATAATTCTGCAATAAAAGTAAAGGTTTTCTCGAGTGAATTCAGAAATTATCGCACCAAATGATTCTTTTCGAATTTCCCAACAAGGTTCCAACAGATACCAATCAAACGTTTGTTTAAAATTTGATAATTAGAGGAAATTCTTCAAATAAAGAGAATGATAAAGGAATATTCATACTTGCGTACCTATCTTTATTTTGGTAGCATGTTACTATATTAGCGAACTAAAGGATTCGGAACTTTTTGTGAAAGAGGTGCAAGTCAGCGTGTTTATGTTTGAAAAACCTCTCGGAATGAGAGATACATTGCCATTATTGTATGAAATGAAAAAACAGCTTCGTCAAAAGATGACGGGTGCGATAGAGAGATGGGGCTTTCAATTTATTGAAACGCCGACGCTTGAATTTTACGATACGGTAGGTGTTCAATCAGCCATTCTGGAAGGCCAGCTTTTTAAGCTGCTTGATCAGGAGGGGCACACCTTAGTTCTTAGACCGGATATGACAGCGCCGATTGCAAGGGTGGCGGCTTCGAGGTTTTATCAGGAAAATTATCCGCTCAGACTTGCGTATGATGCGAATGTTTTCCGTGCGCAGCAGCGTGAAGGCGGACGTCCGGCTGAGTTTGAACAAATTGGGACTGAGCTGATCGGTGATGCAACTACAAGCGGTGATGCAGAAGTAATTGCTCTAATGATTGCCGTTCTAAAAGAAGCGGGTCTCCATGACTTTAAGGTTGCAATCGGGCATATTGGATTTGCGGATGCTTTGTTCAAAGAGATCCTCGGCAATCAGGAGCGTGCCGATGTTTTGAGAAGATACTTATATGAAAAGAATTATGTCGGCTATCGCGAGCATGTGAAGTCGCTGCCGCTGTCGTCCATTGATAAAGGAAGACTGCTTCAGCTTTTGCAGCTGAGAGGCGGAGAAGACCAGCTGTCGATTGCAGCAGACCTCGTTTCAAGCAGGGAAGGAAAAGAGGCTGCTGCAGAACTTGGCAAGCTTTGGTCGCATCTTGAGGATTTCGGTGTACTTGCGTCTGTAAAGCTTGATTTAAATCTTGTCAGTCATATGAGCTATTACACAGGCGTTTTATTTGAGGTTTATGCTGGGAATGTAGGCTTTCCGCTTGGAAACGGCGGCCGTTACAATCAGCTGTTCGAACGGTTTGAAACACCTGCGGCGGCTACTGGCTTTGGAATCCGCTTAGACAGGCTGATCGAATCTCTTGGAGAACAGGAAGAAACCCCTGATATTCACTGCGTTTTATACAGTCAGGAAAGAAGAGCAGAGGCTCTAAAGTGTACGGCTAAGCTTCGCGGACAGGGAAAGAGAGTCATTTTACAGGATATATCCGGAGTAAATGATGTGGATGCCTATACAAAACAGTTTGCAGATGTGGCTTATTTTATTGGTTCGAGAAAGGAAGAGCAGGATGGGTAATATGCTTACAATCGCGATGCCGAAAGGAAGAATATTTGAAGAAGCAGCGAACTTGCTCAGAAAAGCAGGCTATAAGCTGCCGCCTGAATTCGATGAGTCCAGAAAACTTATTCTAGAAGTGCCGGCTGAAAACATGCGCTTTATTTTAGCGAAGCCCATGGATGTTGCAACCTATGTTGAACATGGAGTTGCAGACATAGGTATTGCCGGCAAAGATGTCATGCTTGAGGAAGAGCGTGATGTTTATGAGGTGCTGGATTTGAAAATAAGCGGCTGCTACTTGGCTGTTGCGGGTTTGCCTAATACAGGAACAACGGATGTTGCACCAAAGGTTGCAACAAAGTATCCGGGCGTTGCGTCATCATATTTCCGTGAACAGGGAGAACAGGTGGAAATCATTAAGCTGAACGGTTCAATTGAGCTTGCTCCTTTAATCGGGCTTGCTGACCGCATTGTCGATATTGTCTCAACAGGAAGAACGTTAAAAGAAAACGGTTTGGTTGAACTTGAAAGAATCTGCAGCATTACATCAAGACTCATTGTGAATCCTGTCAGCTACCGAATGAAAGACGCACAGATTGATGAATTGGTCAGCCGTTTATCAGAAGTTGTGGAGGGAGAAGCAGATGAGGATTGAGAGAATTTCAGGAAATTTGACCTCTCTAAAGCGTTCCATTGAATCTGGCACAGAAGCACAGAGAGAGGCAGCTAAAAACATTATTGCAGATGTTAAGGAAAAAGGGGATGCCGCTCTTTTCACCTATGCGGAAAAATTCGATACAGTCCGTTTATCAAGTCTTAAAGTATCTGAAGCGGAAGTTGAGGCAGCTTATCAAGAGCTAGATCAGGATTTAGTTGAGGTTATCAGGGAAGCAGCTGAAAATATCCGTTTTTTCCATGAAAAGCAAAAGCGCGAGTCCTGGATTACATATAAAGAGGACGGAACAATGCTGGGCCAGAAGATCACACCTCTTGATGCTGTCGGGGTATATGTACCTGGAGGCACTGCCGCTTATCCTTCGTCCGTTTTAATGAATGTCATACCTGCACAAACGGCAGGGGTAAAACGGATTGTGCTGATTTCACCGCCGAACAGGGAAGGAACGCTGCCGGCAGGTGTACTTGCAGCGGCAAAAGAACTTGGGATAGAAGAAATCTATAAATCAGGCGGTGCCCAGGCTGTAGCTGCCCTTGCATATGGTACGGAGACGATCGAACCGGTTGATAAAATTGTTGGTCCCGGGAATATCTATGTTGCTCTTGCGAAGCGGGAAGTATTTGGGGATGTCGATATAGATATGATTGCCGGTCCAAGTGAAATTGTTGTTTTAGCTGATCAGACTGCTAAAGCAAATGAAGTAGCTGCCGATCTGCTGTCCCAGGCTGAGCATGATGTTCTTGCCTCAAGCGTACTTGTAACAGATTCAATGGAGCTTGCAGAAGCTGTTTCAGCAGAAGTCACCCGTCAGCTTGAAACTCTTCCGAGAAAAGAGATAGCGGGTCCATCGATTGATCAATACGGATTTATTTATGTGGCCGAATCGCTGGATGAAGCGATTAACGCTGTAAACGAGCTCGCACCGGAGCATCTTGAGGTGCTGACAGAGAATCCGATGGAGCTTTTGAGCAGCATTAGACATGCAGGCGCTATTTTCCTCGGAAGATACAGCTCAGAGCCTGTCGGAGACTATTTTGCCGGACCAAATCATGTGCTGCCTACAAATGGCACAGCCCGTTTTTCAAGTCCGCTGAACGTCGATGATTTTGTGAAAAAATCCAGCATCATCTCATACAGCGAAAAAGCATTTCAGAACTCAGCCCATAAGATTGCGGCATTTGCCCGTTTAGAAGGCTTAGAAGCACATGCACGCGCCATCGAAGAGCGCTTAAAATAGGAGGAACTGACAATGGAAAGAACATCAAGTCTGCAAAGAACAACAAATGAAACAGATATTTCCCTTTCCCTTTCAATTGACGGAGAAGGGATTTCTGAATTAAATACAGGCGTTCCATTTATGACACATATGCTTGATTTGTTTACTAAACATGGCCAATTTAATCTATCTGTTGCGGCGATTGGAGATACGGAGATTGATGGCCATCATACGACAGAAGATATCGGTATTTGTCTCGGACAGGCATTCAGAGAAGCATTAGGCGACAAAAGAGGAATCAAGCGATATGGCCAGGCGATGGTTCCGATGGATGAAGCTCTTGCTCAGGTAGTCGTTGATTTAAGCAACCGTCCTCACTTTGAACTTAAAGGCGAGTTTCCAAGTGCTACAGTAGGAAACTTTGACACGGAGCTTGTGCATGAATTTCTTTGGAAATTTGCGCTTGAAGCACGGATCAATCTTCACGTCATCGTCCACTACGGCCGAAACACCCATCACATGATTGAAGCGGTTTTCAAAGCTTTAGGCAGAGCACTTGACGAGGCATCAACAATTGATCCGCGGATTAAAGGAGTCCCGTCTACGAAGGGAATGTTATAAATGATCGGAATTATTGATTACGGCATGGGGAATTTGTACAGCGTGAGCAAAGCGCTTGAACGTTTGAATATCGGTTATTTCATTTCAGAAAATCCTGAAGAACTTGAAAAAGCGGATGGCTATATTCTTCCCGGAGTCGGTTCCTTTAAGGATGCAATGGCGATTTTAAATGAAACAAAGTTAACAGACTATATTCAGAAAATCGCGAGTGAAGGGAAGCCGCTGCTTGGTATTTGTTTAGGGATGCAATTATTATTTGAATCGAGCGAGGAAAATGGAGTAACAGAAGGACTCTCTCTTTTAAAAGGGAATGTCGTGCATTTTCCTGAAGATCTGATGAAAAAAGAGCAGCTGAAGGTGCCGCACATGGGGTGGAATCGATTACTCATGCACCAGCAGAGCGATCTCCTGGAAGGTCTTGAAGAAGGCTATTCATATTTCGTGCATTCTTACTATGTGAAAGCTGAAAAGAGCAGCACCGTCATAGCAAGTGCTGACTATGGTGTGGATGTTCCGGCAGTTGTTGGTGAAAAACATATATTCGGCACGCAATTTCATCCAGAAAAAAGCAGTCACTTAGGGATAGGGATTTTGAGAAACTTCGTAAAAATCGTTCAAGAGAAGGTGAAATCATGAGTGAATTTATTATTTATCCGGCAATTGATATGCGCGGAGGGAAATGTGTCCGGCTTATACAAGGCGATTATGCAAAAGAAACAGTATACGGCGATTCACCTTACGAGATGGCAAAAGTATTTGCTGATAAAGGGGCGAAATGGATTCACATGGTGGACCTCGATGGAGCCAAAGCAGGTAAAAGAGTCAATGATCATCATGTTCTTGAAGTCGCTGAAAAGCTGAATGTAAACGTTCAGATCGGAGGCGGGATCCGCACGGAAGAGGACGTGGAATATTACTTATCAAATGGGGTATCCCGCGTTATCCTTGGCAGCTCCGCTATCTCAAATCCGGATTTTGTGAAAAAAATGCTTGCGAAATACGGAAGCAGAATAGCCATTGGGATCGATGCAAAGGATGGCTATGTTTCTACTGAAGGATGGATTGAAACGTCAACAGTAAAGGCTTCTGATCTTGGCGTGGAGCTTGCTGCTGCAGGTGCAGAGGTGTTTATTTTCACCGATATCGCTACAGACGGCATGCTGTCAGGACCTAACATTCAAGCTGTGCGCGAAATGGCGAAGGCTACCGGCAAAGATGTGATCGCATCAGGCGGAGTCAGTGCTCTGAATGATTTGGTGGAGCTTTCTGCTTTTCAAAAAGAAGGAGTGGCAGGCGCAATTGTGGGTAAAGCGCTCTATACAAACCAATTTGATCTTGCACAGGCCTTAGAAGAGGTGACGCGGGCATGATCACAAAACGGATCATTCCCTGTCTTGATGTAAAAGACGGCAGGGTTGTAAAAGGAATTCAATTTTTAGGGCTGAGAGATGCAGGAGATCCTGTTGAACTTGCCACCTTCTATGATAAAGAGGGTGCAGATGAGCTTGTCTTTTTAGATATATCAGCTTCTCATGAAGGCAGAAAAACAATGGTGGATGTAGTGGAACGAGTTGCAGCGCAGCTTGCGATTCCGTTTACAGTGGGCGGCGGCATCAATTCGCTTACCGATATGAAGAAAATACTTCGTGCCGGTGCTGACAAAGTATCTGTCAATACATCAGCAGTACTGCGCCCCGAACTGATTTCAGAAGGTGCGCGGTTCTTTGGTTCCCAGTGCATTGTTGTAGCCATTGATGCAAGGTTTGACGAAGAAAGCGGCAGTTATAAGGTATACACTCATGGCGGGAGAAAAGAAACAGAGTGGGAAGTGACAGACTGGGCAAGAGAAGCTGTTAAGCGAGGCGCGGGCGAAATTCTGCTCACAAGCATGAACAGCGATGGTGAAAAAAGCGGCTTTGATCTTGTATTAAATAAAATGGTCAGTGAATCTGTCTCCGTTCCTGTCATTGCATCAGGCGGAGCGGGAAATGCTGAACATTTCGCAGAAGCATTCATGAAAGGCAAAGCGGATGCTGCTCTTGCCGCTTCGATTTTCCACTATAAAGAAACATCGGTGAAAGAAGTTAAAGACTATTTAAAAAAGCAGGGAGTGAATGTCAGATGAATCTTCAATCCGTAAAGTTTGATCAAAATGGCTTAGTCCCTGCAATTGTTCAGGATGCCGTCAGCAAAGAAGTTTTAACTCTAGCCTATATGAATGAAGAGTCTCTGCAAAAAACAATTGAAACAAAAGAAACATGGTTTTACAGCCGTTCCAGACAGGAGCTTTGGAACAAAGGGGCAACTTCCGGCAATACCCAGGAGGTAGTCGGTTTAAAATACGACTGCGATCAGGATGCCCTGCTGGTATTGGTGAAGCCTGCGGGTCCTGCTTGCCACACGGGCTCTTACTCTTGTTTTTCAGAACAGATATTTGGCGATACTAAGCAATCTAAAGCAGACCGCTTTGAAATCCTAAACACCTTGGAAAAATTGATCGCGGAACGTGAGGCAGAAATGCCTGAAGGCTCTTATACAACGTACCTTTTTACAGAAGGCGTCGATAAAATTCTGAAAAAAGTGGGAGAAGAAGCATCAGAAGTCATCATCGCAGCGAAGAATCGAGACGCGGATGAACTCAAATGGGAAGCTGCAGACCTGTTGTTCCACTTGATGGTGCTGCTCCGTGAACAAAAGCTTCCGCTTGATGAAGTATTAAATGTATTGCAAGAGCGTCATTTACCGAGAAAGTAGTGGAACAGTCCTCGTTATGAGGGCTTTTTTTATGGTTAAGAAAATTATAAAAGTTAGGAGGCTTGAGATAATTTGAAAAATATCTGCGTCAAGTGTAAGCGCCTAGTTCTTCGGTCAGAAAAGTCGGGACCGGTCCTTA
This sequence comes from Metabacillus idriensis, assembly GCF_050483325.1. Taxonomy (GTDB): domain Bacteria; phylum Bacillota; class Bacilli; order Bacillales; family Bacillaceae; genus Bacillus_P; species Bacillus_P idriensis_A. The sequence goes on along the minus strand of NZ_JBCMYF010000032.1, from coordinate 162,315 downwards.
ACGCCTGTAATTTTCTTCTGTTTCGGCACTTGTTAAGCGATGGAATGTCAGGAATCTGTTTTGAGTGGTGAAAAGTTCTTACCGATATTGGATAGTGAGCCGCAATTTTGAATGAACTTTACAGTTACTTGCCAGAATCGCCCTTTTACTTGCCAAACAGCATCTTTACTGTCGAAAACCTGTGAAATACTTTCCGTTTTTAAGAATTTACTTTCTTTTTTCCAAATCACTCCCAGTGAATCGGATTAGTTTGTTACGCCCTTGTATCGATACTTAAAGCGGACCAGTGTGCCACCCCAAAACTCAACTGCTTCCTTCCATCCCGTTTTGTCCTCCAGCCATTTTGACTAAGCTTAGACCATGTGCATGAGGCAATATTCTTGTTTTTTCAAACGGTTTAATAATTTTTACCATTCCTATTGTTGTACTTCCCCAGTGTGGTATACTAACCTACGGCAGAAGTAAAGAAATGGAGGATTTCAGTGGGAAAACAATCAAGTAACACTAAGCAAAAAGCACAGATTGTCCCTTTCTTCCAAGACGGACAGTACTTTTACCGTAAGGGCATGAAAGCCTATCGGGAACGCGATCTTTTAAGAGCGGGCAAGTGGATACAGCGTGCGATTCAGCTTGAGCCGAATCATATTGTCATGCTAAGCCAGCTTGCAGCCATTTATACCGAGCTTGGAAAATACCAGCAATCTAATGAGCTTTTAACATACATTCTTAAGAATATTGATAAAGATTTGACGGAATGCCATTACTTTATGGCGAATAATTACGCACATTTAGGTCTATTTCATGAAGCCTACAAATGCGCAATCGAATATCAGACAAAAGAGCCGAGTGGAGAGTTCATCGAAGAAACAGAAGATCTCCTTGATTTGCTGACAATTGAAGGGGCAGATGAAGAGGATCCTTTTTTAGATTCAGATGAATTAATTGTAAAGCAGGATGCGGCAAAATCCCTTTTGGAAAATGGGAAATTAGAAGAGGCGATTTCATTATTAAAAGAAATCGTCACGGATTTCCCGGAATTCTGGTCTGCTTATAACAACTTATCATTAGCTTATTTTTACATGGGCGACGTTCAGCAGGCTAAAGATTACTTAGATATGGTGCTGGACAAAAATCCGGGCAATCTCCATGCGCTATGCAATCTTCTCGTGTTCTACTACTATGAACGTCAGGATGAGAAAGTGGAAGAATTGGCGCAAAGACTTGGACACATCTACCCGATTCTTTTTGAACACCGCTATAAGCTTGGTGCGACTTTTGCATTGGTCGGACAATATGAACTTGCCTTTAAATGGCTGAGAGCGATCTACAGACAAGGGTTTGAAGGCGATGATACGTTCTATTACTGGCTTTCTTATTCCGCATATTTTACCGGAAAAGAAGAACTTGCCAGAACAAGCTGGGATCGAGTCATTGACATCAATCCGGAAAAAGCCGGTTCAGAACCATGGAAGTCAGATAAGAAATCAGTGGAACGTCCAATGACGATGCCGATTGAAGAGCGTCTATTTGCCATTTTTATGGCAGCTGAAACAAAGCAGCTTGATCAGATTCAATTTTTCCAATCAGCGAAAGTTCCTCAATCAGTCTTCGAAAAAGAGTTTATGGATCTTGCAATTGCGCATGTTAATGGAGAGATTAAAAAAAGTGTCTCTGAGAAATCAAAGTTCACCTACCAGGCAGCGCAAGTCCTGTTTGAAAACAATAAAACTCTGAACGAAGGACTTTATTTGTTTTTCTTTCAAACAGCGTTAAAAGCAAAAAGAGAAGAGATGCCGCTTAAAAACCATCTTGCATGGGCCGGAGCTCTGGAGTATGTGTGGAAAAAAGAGAATGGCTATAAAGTGACGCAGACAGAGCTTGCGAAGCAATACTCCATTTCAGGCAAAACTCTTTCAAAGTACTCAGCTTTCATCAAGAATTTATGGACGTGAGCAAAAAAATAGCATGAAGCTCTATTCTTTTATAGGATAAGAGTATGGGAAACGAGATCTCCCGTAAACAATCAATTGTTGTGAACACAAGGAGTGAAGAACGATGTCTGAGGAAAAAATTTACGATGTGATTATAGCTGGTGCAGGTCCTGCGGGAATGACCGCTGCTGTTTATACATCCAGAGCAAATCTTTCAACTTTAATGATAGAGCGCGGTGTTCCGGGAGGCCAAATGGCCAATACAGAGGACGTTGAAAACTATCCTGGTTTTGACCATATTCTTGGACCTGACTTATCAACAAAGATGTTTGATCATGCGAAAAAATTCGGTGCTGAATATGCATACGGAGATATAAAAGAAATTATTGACGGTGAAGAATACAAAACCGTTATCGCTGGAAGCAAACAATACAAAGCACGTTCCATCATTATTTCAACGGGTGCCGAGTACAAGAAAATCGGCGTTCCGGGAGAAAAAGAACTTGGCGGCCGCGGAGTTTCTTACTGTGCTGTCTGTGACGGGGCTTTCTTTAAAAACAAAGAGCTTATCGTTATTGGCGGAGGCGATTCTGCAGTAGAAGAAGGCGTTTATTTAACACGATTCGCATCTAAAGTAACAATTGTCCACAGACGCGATGAGCTTCGTGCACAAAAAATTCTTCAGCAGCGCGCATTTGATAACGAGAAAGTAGATTTCATCTGGAACCATACGATTAAAGAAATCAACGAAAAAGACGGCAAGGTCGGCAGTGCAACACTTGTAAACACTCAAACAGGCGAAGAAACTGAAATGAGTGCGGAAGGCGTATTCATTTATATCGGAATGCTGCCTCTTTCAAAACCGTTTGCATCGATCGGCATAACAAACCAAAACGGGTATATCGAAACGAATGAGCGCATGGAAACGAAGGTGCCCGGCATCTTTGCAGCAGGCGATATCCGTGAAAAATCATTGCGTCAAATCGTCACAGCTACAGGCGATGGCTCAATTGCAGCGCAAAGTGCTCAGCATTTTGTGGAAGAGTTAATGGAAAAAATCAAAGCCGGCAGCTGATTTTCGCTAATGCTTTAAAGAGTTAACAAAAACGTAACTCGGTTTTAACTATCCTGTAACACCACTGAAATAATAATGGGGTACTATATAAATAGTAATTGACCCCCTTTTATAAATAAACTTTTGAGTACGGGCGCCCTTTCCCGTACTCCTTTTTTTTGTAATAAGATAATCCGCCATGCCTTCTTTAAACAAGGCGCATCCGCTTTTATGATGTTTATTTTCCTATGAAACTTTTATCCGGACAAACACGTATATAAACTATACACATCATTCCATTAAAAAATAAGTCTGTAAGCAGCCTCCGTTCATTGTGAGGCTGTCTTTGAAATAGTATAATAAAAGGTGAGAAAACATGTTTAGACTACCCGAACGAATCCAGAGGTGAAAGACTTTTGCAAAGAGTAACGAATTGCGTTTTAGTACAGGACAATAAAATTCTTCTCCTGCAAAAACCGAGAAGAGGATGGTGGGTGGCGCCTGGCGGAAAAATGGAACAGGGTGAATCGATTAAAGACACTGTCATCCGAGAATATCGCGAAGAAACAGGCATATATTTAAAAAACCCAAAAATTAAAGGGATCTTCACCTTTATTATTAAAGACGGAAATGAAATTGTGTCAGAGTGGATGATGTTTACATTTTTTGCTACAGAGTTTACAGGTGAGAATGTGGCAGAGTCTGAGGAAGGAAAGCTTAAGTGGCATTCACTGGATGAAGTAAGTGTTCTTCCGATGGCTCCCGGCGATCATCATATTCTTGAATTCATGATGAAGGGTGCAGGGCTGATTTATGGCACTTTTACATACACACCTGATTTTGAACTGCTGGCATATCGATTAGATCCGCAGTAAACGATCCATTCATTTATATAAAAGTGCGAAAAAGAGAGAGGAGGCAATCTGCATGAGTACAGGCAGTGTTCAGGATATTAAGATGGTGATTATTACAGGCATGTCAGGAGCAGGCAAGACGGTTGCCATTCAAAGCTTTGAAGATCTTGGTTATTTTTGTGTAGACAACCTGCCGCCTAATCTGCTGCCAAAGTTTCTTGAGCTGATGAAGGAATCAGGCTCTAAAATGAACAAAGTTGCACTGGTAATGGATTTGCGGGGACGCGAATTTTTTGAAAGCCTGTTTCAGGCCCTTGATGATATGGCGGAAAAGACTTGGATTAATCCTCAAATTCTTTTTCTGGATGCTAAGGATGCTACCCTTGTTACTAGATACAAGGAAACGCGCAGGTCTCATCCATTAGCCACGACAGGCTTGCCTTTAGAAGGGATTAAAAACGAAAGAGAATTGCTTGAGGAGCTGAAAGGCCGCTCGCAGATGATTTTTGACACATCTGAATTGAAGCCCCGTGAACTTAGAGAAAAAATATTAAAGCAGTTTGCGGAAGATGCAGAGCATACTTTTTCGGTAAATGTGCTTTCATTCGGGTTCAAATACGGCGTGCCGATCGATGCTGATTTAGTATTTGATGTCAGATTCTTGCCGAATCCGCATTATATCGATCATATGAGACCGAAAACAGGCCTTGAAGAGGAAGTTTCTTCATATGTTCTAAAATGGGCGGAGACTCAGAAGTTTTTAGAGAAGGTTCTCGATTTGCTTACTTTCATGCTGCCTTATTATAAAAGAGAAGGAAAAAGCCAGCTTGTCATTGCAATAGGATGCACAGGCGGCCAGCACCGTTCGGTTACACTGGCGGAACACATTGCGAAGCACTACAAAGATGATTATCAGACGCACGTATCACATCGTGATATTGAGCGCAGAAACCGTCATTAGATGACTGATACTGCAAATAGGCCAAAGGTTGTCATAATCGGCGGAGGTACCGGTTTGTCTGTACTTTTGCGGGGGTTAAAGGTATACCCTGTAGATATTACGGCAATTGTTACAGTTGCAGATGATGGCGGAAGCTCAGGCCGGCTCCGTGATGAACTCAAAATACCGCCGCCAGGTGACATTCGCAATGTGTTAGCTGCGCTTTCAGATGTTGAGCCGTTAGTAGAAGATTTATTTCAGCATCGTTTTAACAAAGGAAACAGTCTTACAGGCCACTCTCTTGGGAATCTTATCTTGGCAGCGATGACGAATATTACAGGCGACTTTTTCCATGCTGTGAGGGAAATGAGCAAAGTCCTGAATGTGCGCGGAAAGGTTCTGCCTGCTGCAAATCGAAGCGTCGTCCTTCATGCTGAAATGGAGGATGGAACGATTGTTTCAGGAGAATCGAAAATTCCATACTCCGGCAAGAAGATTAAACGTGTTTTTTTATCTCCTGAATCCATTGAGCCCCTTGAAGAGACAATCGAAGTGATTCGCCAGGCAGATTTAATTCTCCTTGGTCCGGGAAGCCTGTATACGAGCATCCTGCCGAACCTTCTCGTTCCAAAAATCGGCGATGAGGTCTGCAAGGCGAAAGCGAAAAAGGTTTATATTTGCAATGTTATGACTCAGGCTGGTGAAACCCTCGACTTCACTGCAAGCGATCATGTAAAAGCTTTGAATGAACATATGAAATGCACGTTCATCGATACAATATTAGTGAATGATGAAGAAATACCTGATATGATGAAAGCATTATATGCAGAAGAACTGGCGAAACCGGTTTATTATGACATTGAAGCATTGCGGGATTTAGGACTCGAAATTGTTCATGACAAGATTGTTTCCTATGAAAATAACGTTATACGTCATGATACGGTGAAAGTTGCCAAACTGCTGTATGATATGATCACTTAAAGAACAAGGCTTTTTCAGGGGAATTACTGCCATTCAGCCTGAAGTCCAGCAGCAATTTATGCTAAAAAGCCAAAAAAATAAAGAGTGCAAACGAATGCATTCATAAGGATTGGAGGGTGCAGAAAAGATGTCCTTTGCTTCTGAAACAAAAAAAGAATTAACCAACATAGAATCTAAAGCCTGTTGTTTAAAAGCAGAGTTATCTGCACTCATCCGAATGAACGGCTCTCTTTCTTTTTCGAATCGAAAATTAATCCTGGACATTCAAACCGAAAATGCAGCAATAGCTAGAAGAATATATACTCTCTTAAAAAAGCAGTATGACGTTTCTGTCGAGCTGCTTGTGCGGAAGAAAATGCGTTTGAAAAAGAATAACGTCTATATCGTTCGGCTGATAGAAAAAGCTCGTGAAATATTAGAGGACCTTGGAATACTCGGAGAGAACTTTACGTTTGAAAGAAGTATTTCCGAAGAGCTTGTTAAAAAGAAATGCTGCAAGCGATCCTATATAAGAGGTGCCTTTTTGGCAGGAGGATCGGTTAATAATCCGGAGACTTCCTCCTATCATTTAGAGATTTTTTCATTATATAAAGAGCACAATGACTCTCTGTGCGAATTAATGAATTCCTTCCATTTGAACAGCAAAACGCTCGAACGGAAAAAAGGATACATTACCTATTTGAAGGAAGCAGAAAAAATATCTGATTTTCTCAGCATCATCGGGGGACACCAGGCACTTCTCCGCTTTGAAGATGTGCGGATTGTCCGCGATATGAGAAACTCCGTCAACCGCCTCGTCAATTGTGAAACCGCTAACTTAAATAAAACAATTGGAGCAGCCATACGCCAAGTCGAGAATATTAAATTCATCGATGAAAAAATGGGTCTTGAAGCACTGCCCGACAAATTAAGCGAAATTGCACGTCTTCGGGTAGAGTATCAGGATGTAACGCTTAAAGAATTGGGTGAAATGGTTTCAAGCGGCAAAATCAGCAAGTCAGGCATCAATCACCGCCTGAGAAAGCTTGATGAAATTGCAGAACAACTAAGAAATGGCCAGCCGGTAACGATCAAATAATAAGGGGAAAGAAGAGGGGATCCAAATGGCTCAGAAACAGGTCGAAGTTCGTTTGAAGACAGGCTTGCAAGCCCGTCCAGCAGCACTATTTGTACAAGAGGCTAATCGCTATTCATCAGACATCTTTTTAGAGAAAGACGGGAAAAAGGTGAATGCAAAGAGCATCATGGGGTTAATGAGCCTTGCAATCAGCACGGGCTCAGTGGTTACTCTTATTGCAGAAGGCCATGACGAATCAGAAGCTTTAGAAGTTCTATCTCAATATGTGAAGCAAGAAGCATAAAACGGCCTTTGGCCGTTTTTTTTTGAGAGATAAGATAATCTGAAATTTTGCGCTTCGATGGCGGGTGGAATCGGCAAGCTCCTCGGCCATAACGGATCGGAAAAAAGAGCTTTTTCTGGCGGGTCTAAACGGGCGCTTGTGCATATTTTATGCAAATAGGATATTTTTGGAAAAATGAAAGTATTTCACTGACTTTGGTAAGTATTTTACGGGTTTTCGCTAGTAAAAGGAGATTCTGGAAAGTAAAATTCACGATTTAGAAAGTAAATCAGTCTATACCGGCAAATATCGGACAAAAATAAGCCGCGATTTAGCAAGTGAAATCATTTATGAAAGGCAGAAATGCCCCAAAACAAAAAAACAGAACGGCCTAAGGCCGTTCTGCTGTATCTGCTTATTTATTATCAGGCAAGGTATTGCGAGTCATCACTTTATCAATCAAGCCGTACTCAAGCGCACGTTCTGCCGTCATGAAGTTGTCGCGGTCTGTATCGCGCGCGATCACTTCGATTGGCTGGCCAGTGCGGTCAGCAAGAATTTGATTCAGTTTATCACGCAAGAACAAGATGCGTTTTGCAGCGATCTCAATTTCAGTTGCCTGACCTTGAGCTCCGCCAAGAGGCTGATGGATCATAACTTCACTGTTTGGAAGAGCATAGCGTTTGCCTTTAGCTCCTGCTGCAAGAAGGAATGCTCCCATTGAAGCGGCCATACCGATGCAGATTGTTGATACTTGCGGTTTAATGAACTGCATTGTATCATAAATCGCCATACCGGCTGTAATTGAGCCGCCAGGGCTGTTAATGTAGATAGAGATGTCTTTCTCCGGATCTTCAGCTTCCAAGAACAAAAGCTGTGATACAATTGAGTTTGCCACGTTATCGTCAATTCCGCTTCCAAGCATGATAATGCGGTCTTTTAAAAGACGTGAGTAAATGTCATATGCACGTTCACCGCGGTTCGTTTGTTCAATAACTGTAGGGATTAAATTCATCGTATTTCCTCCTTTTAAATAAAGGTAAATTTTATGTACTCTCATCATACAACTATGGTCAATAAAGGTCAAACGAAACGCTGTTCTTTGATGCTTTTTCTTGCACTTAACTGACGGATTTGTCTATCGGAGCTGAACAGGAAATTTCGCTTTACACGGTGTCCAGTTCCATCGCACAGCTCCTCGGCCAGAACGGGCGATTCCGCTTTTCTATGTATATGTCCCTTTTGCCGACTGTAACCATGTTACCCAATTTTTCTTTTTTTCAAACGGGAGGAGAGCTGCTAGCGTCCTTCTCGTGCAAGGTTCATAGTTCATACTTCCATCGGAACTTTTGTTACAAATGTATTCGGCAGACGCTTTGAAAAATCCTTTATATTTCTGTTCAACTGCCTGCCGTTTTTAGTGCAAGAAAAATATATTACCCGGTTTTCTTCATTAATTTACTCAGGTGCAAAAATACCGCTTGATACATGAACTGGTTTTATCGTATAATAGCGCTACTGACTAATAAACTTTTATATGCGCTCGTAGCTCAGTTGGATAGAGCGGTGGTTTCCGGTACCACGTCTGTCGGAGGTTCGAATCCTCTCGAGCGCGTCACTATAAGAAAGAGCTGGTTGATTGTCAACCAGCTCTTTCTTTTTTTGTTGCGGAATATAATTAAAAAAGAAAAAAAGCCCCGCCAGATTAACCTGGCGGGGCATGTTTGAATGGAATTAGAAATAATATGTAAGAGTCCAGTAAGCCGCACTGGACAAGAAGTGTATATTGCCGTGCTTGACGACTCAACAATTCCTATTGTAAGGCATGGATTGCAGTTTGTGAACAGGTAAATTTTTCAATTATTTAAAGACTTAATCGTATTGTAAGCTTCGTCCAAATTCTGAATCCGTTTTAAAACCACTGAGTTTTTTGTAAGCTGATCCTGGACCAGTGCGGATACAACTGAACGATAATAGCGGTTCATGGCATCAAGCTTCGGAACAAGGCCTTCATTTTGTTTAATGTGCTCTTTAAAATTTTGCTCAAAGTAGGGCACTGAAAATAACTCACTCATTGATATCTCTCCTTTGAAGTTCTTTCCATACAAAGATGGACCGTTTTCGTGTAAAATGAGAAGCAGGGGGAACGAACTATGGATATGAAAGTCGGTTTATTTCAAGAGCAATCTTTAAAACTCAATATGACTCAAGAATTAAAGCAAGCGATTACTCTCCTTCAATATTCTTCTATGGAGCTTGCCTCCTATTTAGAGGATCTTACCCTTGAAAATCCCCTCATTGAATTAAAAGAAAAGCCTGAATCAGGCGTATTGTATCATACCTCATCACGGGCAAATATGACAAGTTCATCAAAGAACAGCGATATAATTGAAAACGTATCGAGCAATGGGACAACACTTCAGCAGCATTTGGAAGCACAGCTGCTCGGAATGAAGCTTACTCCATCAGAAAAGCGCGCTCTTCATATTCTGATCCAGGCCCTTGATCCCAACGGCTACATAGAGGCAGATCTAAGTGTGCTTTCTCATAAATTCAATTTAAGTGCCGAAGAATTAAATGAGCAGCTTGCCGTCTTGCAAAAGCTTGACCCTGCTGGAATAGGGGCCAGAAATCTGCAGGAATGCATATCCATTCAGCTTGCAAGGCTGCCCAAACGAAATAAAACAGCCGAATTAATCGTGAACGATTACTTTTACTTATTCGCGGAAAAATCATGGAAAGAGCTTTCGAAACTAACTAAGCTTGATTTAAAAGAAATCCAGAGCGTCCAGGATTTCATAAAAACGCTGCATCCGCGCCCTGGACTTGCCTATCATCACGTACATGATAACTATATTGTTCCAGAACTGACAGTAGCTAAAGTTCACGGGGAATGGCAAGTAATGTACAACGATGAGATTTCTCCCAAAGTTGCCGTCAACGCTGCCTATGAATCTAATTTTTCTTCTATAGAAGATACAGAAGTAAAGCATTATCTGTCTGCTAAGCTCAATCAATGCAGATGGCTGATAAAAACGCTCAATCAGCGGAAAGAGACAATGATGAAAGTCATGAAAGAAATTGTCCGGAGACAGACGGACTTTTTCGAAAAAGGCGAATTATTCATGAAACCGCTGACATTAAAGGCTGTCGCAGATGTAATCGAAGTTCATGAATCTACTGTAAGCCGGACAGTCAGAGAAAAGTATGTTCAGACTCCACATGGACTATATGAGCTGAAGTTTTTTTTCTCGAATGGATTAGAGCAATCATCGCAGGAGGTTACTTCTTCGACTGTAAAAACAATCATTGAACAGATGATCGAACAAGAAGATAAGCTTGCGCCGCTGTCTGACCAGAAAATTGTATCCAGGCTTGCTGATGATCATCAAATCGAGGTTTCAAGAAGAACGGTGGCTAAATACAGGGATCAATTAGGCATTGCCTCGTCTTCTGCAAGAAAACGATATTAGGATGTGTATATAGGATGCTTATAAAAATATATTCGAGAACCAGCTGTCCACTTTGTGTGGAAGCTCTTGAAGAACTTGAAAAGCTGAAGGAGAGCATGGATTTAGAAATCGAGGTCGTTGATATTTACAGCGACGATGCTCTGCTTGAACAGTATCAGCTCATGATTCCTGTCGTTGAATATGAGGGAATGGTGCTTGGATACGGTAAAATTAAAAAAGATTTTATAAGAAAGCGGTTACTTGATAAAAAGCAAGAAACAATAGTTGAATAAGCATTTTCACCCTGCTAAAATGAAAATATAGCAGGGATGATTTTTTTTAGGGATAGTGGGACATATTACGTCATAGAGGGACGTTTTTCGTCCCGTAGGATCCGCTTTTCTATTTGAAAGGGAATTTGTACATGAGGTCAATTATAGAAGTCCAAAAAAAATTATTGCCTGATCTGCTTCAAGTTATGCAAAAACGTTATCAGATCCTTCAGTATATACGACTAATGCAGCCAATCGGACGTCGAAGTCTTTCATCTAGTCTTGGGATCAGTGAACGGGTTTTAAGAGGGGAAGTACAGTTTTTGAAAGATCAGAACCTGATCGATATTTTTTCCTCTGGCATGACATTAACGAAGGAAGGATCATCTCTGTTAAGAATTCTCGAAGAAACGATGAAAGATGTTTTAGGTTTAACGTTTTTGGAAAATACATTAATGGAACGTTTAAATCTTAAAAACGTTATCGTCGTATCCGGAGACAGCGATCAGTTCTCATGGGTAAAGAAAGAAATGGGCAGAGCCTGTGCCGCATGCATAAAAGAGCGGCTTACAGGGGAAAATATCGTCGCTGTCACTGGCGGCACAACCATTGCCGCTGTAGCTGAAATGATGACGCCGGACAGTAAAAATCGCGAACAGCTGTATGTACCTGCCAGAGGCGGGCTTGGGGAGAATGTTGAAAACCAGGCCAATACAATCTGTGCAAAGATGGCTGAGAGAGCGATGGGAAACTACCGTCTGCTTCACGTTCCAGATCAGTTAAGCAAGGAAGCCTATCTCTCTATTGTTGAGGAACCGTCGATTAAAGAGCTGCTCATGCTCATCAAATCTTCAAGTATGGTTGTTCATGGAATAGGAGACGCTAAGACAATGGCGGAACGCCGCAAAACGAAGCCTGATGATTACATAAAAATAGAGCAGGGTCAGGCAGTTGCAGAAGCGTTCGGGTATTATTTCAACCAGGAAGGCGCAGTTGTCCATAAAGTGCAGACAGTAGGCATGCAGCTGAACGATCTTGACAAGATTCAAAACGTCATCGCAGTAGCTGGCGGAGCTTCAAAGGCCAAGGCAATCCGGGCTTACCTGAAGCAGGCTGCGGGCTCCATTCTAATTACGGATGAAGGCGCCGCGAAAGAGTTAATAAGGGAGCTTAATCCCTAATTATATAGTTTTAAAAAATCTCTCACTTATTTAAAGGAGGAAATTTCAACATGGCAGTAAAAATTGGTATTAACGGTTTTGGACGTATCGGACGTAACGTATTCCGTGCAGCACTTAAAAATCCTAACGTGGACGTTGTAGCGGTTAACGACTTAACAGACGCTAACATGCTTGCTCACCTTTTAAAATATGACTCAATTCATGGCAGATTAGATGCTGACGTGAAAGTAGACGGAAACAACCTTGTTGTTGACGGCAAAACAATCCAAGTATCAGCAGAGCGCGATCCTGCGAAATTATCTTGGGGCGAGCGCGGAGTAGAAGTTGTTGTTGAATCAACTGGTTTCTTCACAAAACGTGCAGATGCTGCTAAGCACTTAGAAGCTGGCGCTAAAAAAGTTATCATCTCTGCTCCTGCAACAGATGAAGACATCACAATCGTTATGGGTGTTAACCATGACAAATATGACGCTGCAAGCCACGATGTTATTTCTAATGCATCATGTACTACTAACTGCTTAGCGCCATTCGCTAAAGTTCTAAACGACAAATTCGGCATCAAACGCGGTATGATGACAACTGTTCACTCATACACAAACGATCAGCAAATTCTTGACTTGCCGCACAAAGACTACCGTCGTGCTCGTGCAGCAGCTGAAAACATCATCCCTACTTCAACTGGAGCAGCTAAAGCAGTTTCTCTAGTATTGCCTGAACTTAAAGGCAAATTGAACGGCGGAGCTATGCGTGTTCCAACTCCAAACGTTTCTTTAGTAGACTTAGTTGCTGAGCTTGACGCTAACGTAACAGCTGAAGAAGTAAATGCAGCATTCAAAGAAGCTTCTGAAGGCGCATTAAAAGGAATTCTTAACTACAGCGAAGAGCCATTAGTTTCTGGAGACTACAATGGCGACCCAGCTTCTTCAACTATTGATGCTTTATCAACAATGGTAATGGAAGACAGCATGGTAAAAGTAATCTCTTGGTATGACAATGAGTCTGGCTACTCTAACCGTGTAGTAGACCTTGTTGATTACATCGCTTCTAAAGGTCTTTAATCCATAAGTCTCCCGAGACTTGGATTACAACCAAAACTAAGGTTATAATGAGAGTAAAGGGGAAGGGGAATACAGGCCCCCTCCCTTTTGCTTTGTATGCCATACCATTCCAATTAAAGGAGGAATTCCTGAAGATGAACAAAAAGTCAGTAAAAGACATCGAAGTAAAAGGGAAAGTTGTCTTCTGCCGTGTAGACTTCAATGTGCCGATGAAAGATGGCCAAGTAACAGATGACACGCGCATTCGTGCAGCAATACCCACCATCCAGTACTTAACAGAGCAAGGTGCAAAGGTTCTATTAGCAAGCCACTTAGGCCGTCCAAAAGGACAAGTTGTTGAGGAGCTTCGTTTAAACGCAGTTGCAGAGCGTCTTCAAGAATTACTTGGCAAAAATGTAGGGAAAACAGACGAAGCTTACGGCGACTCTGTGAAAGCTGAAATCTCTAAGTTGCAGGAAGGCGACGTACTTCTATTAGAAAACGTCCGTTTCTACCCTGGAGAAGAGAAAAATGATCCTGAGCTTGCAAAAGCATTCGCTGAGCTTGCTGATGTCTATGTAAATGACGCATTCGGAGCAGCACACCGTGCACATGCTTCAACTGCAGGCATTGCAGACCACATTCCGGCTGTAGCAGGATTCCTTTTGGAAAAAGAATTAGAAGTATTGGGCAAAGCATTATCAAACCCGGAGCGTCCGTTCACAGCAATAATCGGCGGAGCTAAAGTAAAAGACAAAATTGGTGTCATCGATCACCTCTTAGATAAAGTAGACAACATAATCATCGGCGGCGGACTTGCTTACACATTCATTAAAGCTTTAGGCCACGAGGTTGGAAAATCGCTTCTTGAAGAAGATAAAGTTGAGCTTGCTAAATCGTTCATGGATAAAGCGAAGAAAAATGGCGTTAATTTCTACATGCCTGTTGACGTCGTTGTCGCGGATGATTTTTCAAATGATGCAAACATTAAAGTTGTGCCGATCGACAGCATTCCAAGTGATTGGGAAGGCTTAGATGCAGGACCGAAATCCCGTGAAATCTATGCAGATGTTATTAAGAATTCAAAGCTTGTGATCTGGAACGGACCGCTTGGCGTATTTGAATTAGATGCATTTGCTGAGGGTACAAAGTCTGTGGCTGTGGCACTTTCAGAAGCAAAAGATACATACACAGTCATCGGCGGCGGAGATTCTGCGGCTGCAGTTGAGAAATTCAACATGGCAGACAAAATGGATCACATTTCAACAGGCGGCGGAGCATCTCTTGAATTTATGGAAGGCAAAGAGCTTCCAGGAGTTGTCGCTTTAAACGATAAATAAGTTCTTTAACAAATAGAGTTTGTGTGCACCAATCTGATGGTTTTTTCCATTGCATGCAGCCCTGATTGTAAAAGAGCCTAAATAAATTCTTGTGTGTTAAGGACGGTGTGCGTGATGAGAAAGCCAATTATCGCTGGTAACTGGAAAATGAACAAAGTAATGGGCGAAGCAGCAGCATTCATCGAAGAAGTAAAAGGATTAGTTCCTTCCGCTGACAAAGTTGATGCTGTAGTTTGTGCACCTGCACTCTTTTTAGACCGCCTTGTTGAGGCTTCTAAAGGAACAGATGTCAAAATCGGCGCCCAAAACATGCATTTCGAAGAAAATGGTGCATTTACAGGCGAAACAAGTCCTGTTGCACTTAAAGACTTAGGCGTAAGCTACGTGATCCTCGGTCACTCTGAGCGTCGTGAAATGTTTGCTGAAACAGATGAAACAGTTAACAAAAAGACGGCTGCTGCTTTCAAACATGGTCTAGTGCCGATCGTATGCTGCGGCGAAACGCTTGAAGAGCGTGAAGCAGGCAAAACAAACGATCTTGTTGGAGATCAAGTAACAAAAGCACTTGCTGGATTAACAGACGAGCAATTAAAAGAAGTTGTCATCGCATATGAGCCAATCTGGGCAATCGGCACTGGCAAATCTTCTTCTGCAAAAGATGCAAATGACGTTTGTTCACACATCCGTTCAGTTGTAGCAGAGCAATTTTCAAATGAAGTGGCTGAAGCAGTCCGCATTCAATACGGCGGCAGCGTAAAGCCTGAAAACATCAAAGAATACATGGCTGAGTCTGACATCGACGGCGCTTTAGTCGGCGGAGCAAGTCTTCTGCCTCAATCTTTCTTACAGCTTTTGGAGGAAGGGAAACATGAGTAAGAAACCGGTAGCCTTAATTATCCTTGACGGGTTTGCACTTCGCAGCGAAGAGAAGGGTAATGCGGTTGTTCACGCAAAAAAACCAAACTTTGACCGATACTGGAATCAGTATCCTCACGCTACTTTAACGGCAAGCGGCGAAGCAGTCGGCCTGCCAGAAGGACAAATGGGGAATTCAGAGGTCGGGCATTTAAATATCGGTGCCGGCCGCATCGTTTATCAAAGCTTGACGCGCGTGAACGTAGCCATCCGTGAAGGCCAATTTGAGAAAAATGAAACCTTCCTTTCAGCAATGAATCACGTGAAAGAAAACGGCACAAACCTTCATGTTTTTGGATTACTTTCTGATGGAGGCGTTCATAGCCATATTGATCACCTTTTTGCTTTGCTCAGACTGGCAAAAGAAGAAGGCGTCAAAAATGTTTATATCCATGGCTTCCTTGACGGGCGTGATGTTGGTCCGCAAACAGCAGAAGGATATATTAAGCAATTGAACGAAAAAATTGAAGAGTATGGTGTTGGTGCAATAGCAACCCTCTCAGGCCGCTATTACTCGATGGACCGCGACAAGCGCTGGGATCGTGTAGAGAAAGCGTACCGCGCAATGGTATACGGCGAGGGCCCAACTTATACAAATCCGCTTGACTTAGTGGAGGATTCATATAAAAATGGAATCCACGACGAGTTCGTTCTTCCTTCTGTTATGACAAAAGAAGACGGCTCTCCTGTTGCAACAATCAGCGATAACGATGCGGTTATTTTCTACAATTTCCGCCCGGATCGCGCAATTCAGATTTCGAACACATTTACAAATGAAGACTTCCGTTCATTTGACCGTGGACCAATGCATCCGAAAAACCTGCATTTTGTCTGTTTGACTCATTTTAGTGAAACGGTTGACGGGTATGTTGCATTTAAAGCAACAAACTTAGATAACACACTTGGTGAAGTTCTTTCGCAAAACGGGTTAACCCAGCTTCGGATTGCTGAGACGGAAAAATACCCTCATGTAACATTTTTCATGAGCGGCGGACGTGAAGCAGCATTCCCTGGTGAAGAACGCATCCTGATTGATTCACCAAAAGTCGCAACCTATGACTTGAAGCCTGAGATGAGTGCCTACGAAGTAACGGACGCGTTGCTTGGCGAAATCGAAGCTGACAAGCATAACGCGATCATTCTGAATTTCGCCAACCCGGATATGGTTGGACATTCAGGCTTGCTTGAACCAACGATTAAAGCGATTGAAACAGTTGATGAATGTCTTGGCAAAATCGTAGATGCGATTCTTGCAAAAGGCGGAACAGCTATTATTACAGCGGATCACGGTAATGCTGACGAAGTGACAACTCTAGAAGGTACACCAATGACAGCACATACTACAAATCCGGTTCCTGTAATCGTAACAAAGGAAGTTGCAGGCTTAAGAGAAGATGGAATTCTTGGCGACTTAGCGCCAACCGTGCTCGACTTGCTTGGAGTAGACCTTCCGAAAGAAATGACAGGTAAATCATTAATCAAAAAATAACCATTTAAAAGGAGAGAAATAAATTATGCCATACATTGTTGATGTATTTGCTCGCGAAGTATTAGACTCACGCGGTAACCCGACAGTTGAAGTAGAAGTACACACAGAAACAGGTGCAATGGGCCGTGCATTGGTTCCATCTGGCGCATCTACTGGTGAATATGAAGCAGTAGAACTTCGTGACGGCGACAAATCACGCTACCTTGGAAAAGGCGTTCTTAACGCTGTTAAAAACGTAAACGAAGTAATCGCTCCTGAATTATTAGGTTTCGACGTAACTGAGCAAGTTGCAATCGATCACCTTTTAATCGAACTTGACGGCATGGAAAATAAAGGTAAATTAGGTGCGAACGCAATCCTTGGCGTATCTATGGCAGCAGCTCGTGCAGCAGCTGAATTCCTTGGTCTTCCACTTTACCAATATCTTGGCGGATTCAACGCTAAAACATTGCCAGTGCCAATGATGAACATCATCAACGGCGGAGAGCATGCTGATAACAACGTTGACATTCAAGAATTCATGGTTATGCCGGTTGGAGCAGAAGATTTCCACGAAGCACTTCGCATGGGTGCTGAAATTTTCCACAGCCTGAAATCAGTTCTTCAAGGCAAAGGCCTTAACACAGCTGTAGGTGACGAAGGCGGATTCGCTCCAAACCTTGGATCTAACGAAGAAGCTCTTCAAACAATCATCGAAGCAATCGAAAAAGCCGGCTACAAACCAGGCGAGCAAGTAAAACTTGCTATGGACGTTGCAGCTTCTGAAATCTTCAACAAAGAAGACGGCAAATACCACTTATCTGGCGAAGGTGTTGTAAAAACATCTGCTGAAATGGTAGACTTCTACGAAGATCTAGTTTCTAAATACCCAATCATCTCAATCGAAGACGGTTTGGATGAAAACGACTGGGAAGGCCACAAACTATTAACTGAGCGCCTTGGCGACAAAGTTCAATTAGTTGGTGACGATCTATTCGTAACAAACACTAAGAAGCTTGCTGAAGGGATTGAAAAAAGAATCAGCAACTCAATCCTTATCAAAGTAAACCAAATCGGTACATTAACTGAAACATTTGATGCGATCGAAATGGCTAAACGTGCTGGCTACACAGCTGTAATCTCTCACCGTTCTGGTGAAACAGAAGACAGCACAATTGCTGACATCGCTGTAGCAACAAACGCTGGCCAAATCAAAACAGGTGCTCCATCACGTACAGACCGTGTTGCAAAATACAACCAGCTTCTTCGCATCGAAGATCAGCTTGGTGACACAGCTCGCTACGATGGAATCCACACTTTCTACAACATTAAAAAATAATGAATGAATAGGAAACCGCCCGGGATTTTGATCTTGGGCGGTTTTTTTGTGTTGGTATGGGTGGTGTAACGCATTGTTGATGGCTAGTTAGTTTACAGTACCAAATGTCTGCAGAAAGTGTGCTAGACCGGGGTTAACAGCACGAAGTGAAAATGGCGCTCCGCCAGAAGAGAGCTAAACCGGGGTTAACAGCACGAACTAAAGATTTCGCTCAGCTTGAAGTGTGGTAAACCAGGGATAACAGCACAAAGTGAAGAAGCGGCCCCGCCGGAAGTGCCGCTAAACCGGGGTTAACAGCACGAACTAAAGATTTCACTCAGCTTGAAGTGTGGCAAATCAGGGATAACAGCACAAAGTGAAGAAGCGGCCCCGCCGGAAGTGAGCTAACCCGGGATTAACAGCACGAACTAAAGATTTCACTCAGCTTGAAGTGTGGTAAATCAGGGATAACAGCACAAAGTGAAGAAGCGGCCCCGCCGGAAGTGCGCTAACCCGGGGTTAACAGCACGAACTAAAGATTTCGCTCAGCATGAAGTGTGGTAAACCAGGGATAACAGCACAAAGTGAAGAAGCGGCCCCGCCGGAAGTGAGCTAACCCGGGGTTAACAGCACGAACTAAAGATTTCGCTCAGCATGAAGTGTGGTAAACCAGGGATAACAGCACAAAGTGAAGAAGCGGTCCCGCCGGAAGTGAGCTAACCCGGAGTTAACAGCACGAAGTGAAAATGTTGCCCCGCCGAAAGTGCCGCTAACCCGGGGTTAACAGCACGAACTAAAGATATCGCTCAGCTTGAAGTGTGGCAAACCAGGGATAACAGCACAAAGTGAAGAAGCGGTCCCGCCGGAAGTGCGCTAACCCGGGGTTAACAGCACGAACTAAAGATATCGCTCAGCATGAAGTGTGGTAAACCAGGGATAACAGCACAAAGTGAAGAAGCGGTCCCGCCAGAAGTGCGCTAAATCGGGGTTAACAGCACGAACTAAAGATTTCGATCAGCTTGAAGTGTGGGAAACCAGCGATAACAGCACAAAGTGAAGAAGTGGTCCCGCCAGAAGTGCGCTAAACCGGAGTTAACAGCACGAACTAAAGATATCGCTCAGCATGAAGTGTGGTAAACCGGAGTTAACAGCCACAAAGTGAAGAAGCGGCCCCGCCGGAAGTGCGCTAACCCGGAGTTAACAGCACGAACTAAAGATATCGCTCAGCTTGAAGTGTGGTAAACCAGAAATAACAGCACAAAGTGAATAAGCGGTCCCGCCGGAAGTGCGCTAACCCGGGGTTAACAGCACGAACTAAAGATATCGCTCAGCATGAAGTGTGGTAAACCAGGGATAACAGCACAAAGTGAATAAGCGGTCCCGCCAGAAGTGCGCTAACCCGGAGTTAACAGCCACAAAGTGAAGATGCGTCCTGCCGGAAGTGATCCAACCCGGAGTTTATAGCTTCAAAATTAGAATCTGTATATATCAAAACAGAGTTTCTAACACAAAACCAATTATTTTACCTCTTCATAATAATTACCTCTTGCATGTCCCACTTTTACAAAATTCTCTTTTAGTATTTTTTGAATGGATCTGGTATTTTTTATGTTTCCGCACCAATTGTGTATTTGTTCAGAAGTAATCTTTTTTTCAGGAAACAACAGACGAAACTCCTCCACACTCCTCAAAATGCTGTCTTTATACCTTTCCATATGCCTGCATCTTTCACATATCAACTGAGTCTTATTAAATACCTCCATCCCCAGCCTCCCGCATCCGGTGCATACAATTCCCTTCCGCAGATCCTCATATTTAAACGCAGGCCTCCGTTCGTATGGGGACTTTTCCACATGAAGTGACAAAAGCTTCTCCGCAAGCTTCGAGTGATACCCATTATGCAAGCGGACATTTTTAAGCTTTTGAGAAAAACGGTTCCATTGGGAGGGGAAAATCAGAGGGGAGTTTAATGGAGTGTGATACAGGTGAAATTCGGGGTTTACAAATACCACGTAGGCTTCGACCGGCAGTGAACATTTTAAAATCTGAAGCTGTCTTCTGAGCAGAGATTCACATCTTTTAAGCTGCAAAATAGGGTTTTTGATCTCGGATTTTGTGGTGCACGAGATCCATTCTTCCTTTTCAATGAAGTGGTCGCCTGACAAATTCTTCACTTCAAAAAGATAGATTTTTTGCGGCGCGATGTATAAGGAATCCATTTGATAGTGGCTTCCGCCTGTGACAAAGAGGAGATCATTTAAAATAAGCCCCTCTCCTGTGTGCTCTATCCATCCATCAAAGATCTTCTCTCCCTCATAGCCGCTTTCTAGATTTTCGCGCAGTTTCTGGTCTGATGCAGCTAATTCCATTCGTGTATTCAAACTTCTGTACGTTCTTAGTTCCGCAGATTCTGTTCTTTCTTTTAAAATCAAAAATATCACCTCCTTTTTTTCATGATAAAACCAAGTACATCTATCAGGCAAATCACGAAAATGAAATTTTGTATGCAAAAAAGCACCTCCCTCAGCCTGAGGAAGATGCTTCATTCTTATGATGACGGTGCCTGTGCCGAAACTCCTCATACGCTCCTGAGCCCAATATAACCCCGGATACAATAAACAAGAGCCCTATTAAATGCGACGGATAAATCGCCTCATGCAGGATCAGAGCCGATCCAGCGAGTGCAAAGAATGTACTTAAATTCATAAAGATTGATGTTTCGGCCGGACCGACCATTCCGATGGCAAAGTTATAGGTCATGTGTCCAATTGCTGTAGCAAGAATGGCAGAAGTGAAAAAGACTCCCCATACAGCAGGCGTTCCGTGAAACAGGCTCTCAATTCCTCGAGGCTCTGTAATCAGACTGATGGTAAATAAAATAAGAGACCCAAAGAACAGCATATAGCCTGTCATTAAACGAGGATCGAGCGTTCGGCACGCTTTTTTAATGATTATGAAGCTGCAGGCCTGGGTGAAAATGGAGATGAAGATATAGATATCTCCCGTATTCATGCTGCTGATGCCTTTGCTTCCTGCTAAAATGGTAAACCCTACTCCTGTCAGACCCAGGACAAACCCTGTAAAACGGATGAATGTCAGTCTTTGATTAAGAAAAAAAATCGATAAGATCGCTGTAAGCATTGGACCGAGGCCGAGTATTAAACCGCCATTTGTAGAAGTAGTCATTGTAAGTCCTACAGAAAGGAAATAATGATGACACACAACGTTCAGCAGGCCGCCCCCTGCAATATACAGGGTTTCCTTAAGAGTCGGTTTGCGGAGAAGTTTTAAAAAAGATAAGATAATCAGTACACAAATACTGGCTGTGAAAATTCGTACGGCTGTAACTGTAACGGGCATAAAGCTGTCTACGATGATTTTGAGTAAAGGCACATTAAGTCCCCATATGAGCATAACACCGATCAAGATAAGATAGATGCGAGTGTTTTTCAAGGTTTTCCCTTCTTTCTGCAAAACTATCTAAGTAGCATACCATATAGGAAGCTTTTCCCTCAAAAGAATTGTTTCGGAAAACTAATAATAAATGATTGGACAAACGTTCGAATGATAGTGACATTTGGCCGTCAATATGGTAAATTGAAAATAATGCTAACCGGGTTCTAGGAGGTGTCGTCCATGCACATTTTATTAATCACATTACTTGTAATCGTAAGTATTGCTCTTATTACTGTTGTTTTACTTCAGTCAGGCAAAAGTGCTGGTTTATCAGGTGCTATCTCCGGAGGAGCTGAA
This sequence comes from Metabacillus idriensis, assembly GCF_050483325.1. Classification (GTDB taxonomy): domain Bacteria; phylum Bacillota; class Bacilli; order Bacillales; family Bacillaceae; genus Bacillus_P; species Bacillus_P idriensis_A. The sequence goes on along the minus strand of NZ_JBCMYF010000032.1, from coordinate 140,479 downwards.
CAGCTTTTCGGAAAACAAAAAGCACGCGGAATGGATTTGGTTCTTCATCGTGCGACAGTCGTATTGTCTGTACTTTTCTTCTTATTGACGATTGCGGTGTCATACGCCGGATTTTAATACATGACATTGATCGAACGGGGGTCTGATTCTTATCAGGCTCCCTTTTGTCATTTATCCAGAATCCCTTGCCGAATCAACATTTTTGCCCTTTAATCAAACGTTTGTTTAAATAGAAACAGATGATGGAACCTTATAAATAGATGCTTACATAAAAGGAGTTTTTACTATGAAGAGAGTTTTGCCAAAACCATTTACATTTGAAGGCGGAGACCGCGCTGTCCTGCTGCTTCACGGTTTTACGGGCAATACAGCTGACGTCAGGATGCTTGGACGCTATTTAAATGAAAGAGGATATACTTGCCATGCCCCGCAATACAAAGGTCATGGCGTGCCGCCTGAAGAGCTCGTGCACACTGGTCCTGAAGACTGGTGGAAGGACGTAATGAATGGCTATAATCTGCTGAAAGAGCGGGGCCATGAATCGATTGCAGTTGCCGGGTTATCCCTTGGCGGTGTGTTTTCTGTGAAATTGGGTTACACTGTACCTGTAAAGGGTATTGTTCCGATGTGCGCCCCTATGTATATCAAGAGTGAAGAAGTGATGTACAAGGGTATTTTAGAGTATGCCCGCAACTTTAAGAAATTCGAAGGAAAATCAGAGGCAGAGATTGAAGAGGAAATGAAGCAATTTGAGAAAACGCCGATGAACACACTTAGGGCTCTGCAGGAACTGATTGCAGATGTGAGAAACAATGTGGATATGGTTTATTCGCCTGCATTTGTCGCTCAAGCGAGACACGACCACATGATTAATACGGACAGTGCAAATATTATTTATAACGAAGTAGAATCTGATAACAAGCATTTAAAATGGTACGAAGAATCAGGACATGTCATCACACTGGATAAAGAGCGCGATCAGCTCCATGCAGATGTTTATGAGTTTTTAGAAAGTCTTGATTGGCAATAATCCCAAAAGGAGGGACGCAAATGGATAATAATATGAAGATACATATTGATAAACTGCTTTCTTTTATGAAGGAAGAGGCGTACAAGCCTTTAACCGTCCAGGAGCTTGAAGAAGCGTTTGGAATTGAGGATTCTTCTGAATTCAAGGAGTTTGTAAAAGCTCTTGTCATGATGGAGGAACAAGGTCTTATTGTGCGCACAAGAAGCAACCGCTATGGTTTGCCTGAACGAATGAATTTAATCCGCGGCAGAGTCAGCGGACATGCGAAAGGATTTGCCTTTGTTATTACAGAAGATCCAGCTCAGGGAGATGTGTTTATTCCTCCGAGCGAGCTTAATAACGCTATGCACGGAGATACTGTCCTGGTCAGAGTCAGCACGGAATCCAGCGGAAGCAGGCAGGAAGGCACAGTTATCCGCATCGTTGAGCGCGGGTTGAAAGAGGTTGTCGGAACCTATACAGAAAGCAAAAACTTCGGTTTTGTTATTCCTGATGATAAAAAGATTCCAAATGATATTTTTATCCCTAAAAAAGCTTCAAATGGAGCGATTGAAGGACACAAAGTGGTCGTTCATCTGACAACATACCCAGAAGGAAGAATGAGCGCAGAAGGCGAAGTTACTGCGATCCTTGGACATAAAAACGATCCAGGCGTTGATATCTTGTCTGTCATTCATAAACATGGGCTGCCTCAGGCTTTTCCAGTGGAGGTTTTAGAACAGGCAAATGATGTTCCTGAAACGATCAGTGAAGAGGATATCAAGGACCGAAGGGATCTTCGCAATGAAGTCATTGTCACAATTGACGGTGCGGATGCAAAAGATCTTGATGATGCGGTTACAGTTACAGAGCTTGAAAACGGAAATTACAAATTAGGCGTTCATATCGCAGATGTCAGTCATTATGTAACAGAGAACTCTCCAATTGATAAGGAAGCATTAGAGCGCGCAACGAGCGTTTATTTAGTTGACCGCGTTATTCCAATGATTCCTCACCGTTTATCAAACGGCATTTGTTCTCTTAATCCAAAAGTAGACCGTCTGACGCTTTCTTGTGAGATGGAGATCAACAGTCAAGGGGAAGTCGTAAAGCACGAAATTTTCCAAAGCGTGATTAAAACGACGGAACGCATGACGTATTCTGATGTGAAGGAAATCCTGGTTGATCAAAAACCTGAACTGCTTGAGAAATATGAAGCACTTGTGCCGATGTTTAAGCGAATGGAGAAGCTTGCGCAAATTCTCCGCAATAAACGGATGACCCGCGGTGCAATTGACTTTGATTTTAAAGAAGCAAAAGTGCTGGTTGATAAAGAAGGAAAGCCTCAAGATGTGGTTATACGTGAAAGAACAGTCGCAGAACGCCTGATTGAAGAATTCATGCTGCTCGCCAACGAAACAGTTGCAGAGCATTTCCATTGGATGAACGTGCCATTTATTTACCGTATCCATGAGGAGCCAAATACTGAAAAACTGCAGAGGTTCTTAGAATTTGTGACTAACTTTGGATACTCCGTAAAAGGAACAGCAAATACGATTCACCCTCGTGCCCTGCAGGATATCCTAGATGATGTAGCGGGGCAGCCTGAGGAAATGGTCATCTCAACTGTCATGCTGAGATCAATGAAGCAGGCTAAGTATGATCCGGAAAGTCTGGGGCATTTTGGTCTTTCAACGGAGTTCTATACTCATTTCACTTCACCGATCCGCCGTTATCCTGATTTAATTGTCCATCGCTTAATCCGCACCTACTTAATTGAAGGCAAGATGGATGAAGCAACGAAAACTAAATGGGCAGAAAAAATGGATATGATCGCGGATCAGTCATCAAATATGGAGCGCCGTGCAGTTGATGCAGAGCGTGAAACAGATGACCTTAAGAAAACAGAATACATGCTTGATAAAGTCGGGGAAGAATATGACGGCATTATCAGCTCAGTAACAAATTTCGGAATGTTCGTTGAGCTTCCTAATACAATAGAAGGCCTTGTTCACGTGAGCTATCTGACCGACGATTATTACCGTTATGATGAGCGCAATTACGCGATGATCGGCGAACGGACAGGAACTGTCTACCGAATTGGCGACGAGATTACAGTACGCGTAGTCAATGTAAACAAAGATGAACGCGCTGTTGATTTTGAAATCGTCGGGATGAAAGGCACAAGACGCCGTCAGCCGAATGATGCTCCTAAAGTGATTAAAGGAGACCGCGGCAAACGAAGCGGTGCTAAAGAAGGCAGAGGCAGAAGAAAATCATCAGATGACAGAAAAGCACCTGCAGAGCGAAGCGGCAGTGTTGATGATGGCTGGAGCAATCAAAACCCGAACAAAAAGAAGAAGAAGAAAAAATCGTTTCAAAATGCTCCTGCAAGCAAACGAAAAGTGAAAAAGAAAAAACGTTAAGCTTTAGTATGCTGAATAGAAAACGTGAAGGATGGGAGCCTCTCAGGCTTCCTTTTCCATTCATATTTTGATAAAATAGAGCCTATCGCTATAGAGAGAGAAAGGGGGATGCAGCATGCCAAAAGGAGCCGGAAAAGTCGTTGCTCAAAATAAAAAAGCAAACCATGATTATTCCATTGAAGAAACGTATGAAACAGGCATTGTTTTGCAGGGAACGGAAATCAAAGCGATCCGTGCTGGACGCGTGAATTTAAAGGACGCTTTTGCAAGAGTGCAGCAGGGAGAGGTTTTCCTTCATAACATGCATATCTCGCCGTACGAACAAGGCAACCGTTATAATCATGAGCCCCTGAGGACTAGAAAGCTTTTGCTTCACCGCAAAGAAATCAGCAAGCTGATCGGACTTACAAAAGAAGAGGGCTATGCGCTTGTTCCTTTGAAAGTTTACCTGAAAAACGGCTTTGCCAAGGTTTTGCTTGGACTCGGTAAGGGTAAAAAGAAATATGACAAACGTGAAGACTTAAAGAAAAAAGAAGCGAAACGCGAAGTGGAACGAGCTTTCCGCGATCGTCAGAAGGACTATTGATTGACAATAACTTACAATTGATTTCTTGTCTCTATCTGATATAATAGAACTTGTAAGACAAACCACAATTTCATATCCGCTCTGATCTTTCATGAGCGTTTCCGTTTCCCTTTAAGGGACTTCCCGTAGTGAAGCTGGATTAACTTCCATGCTGAACTTATTATTCTGGGGACGTTACGGATTCGACAGGGATAGTTCGAGCTTTAGTTGCGAGTCGAGGGGATCGTCCTCGTTAAAACGTCACGCCAATAATAACTGGCAAAACTAACAACAACTTCGCTTTAGCTGCTTAATAACAGACTATAGCGGTTCCTCCCTCCATCGCCCATGTGGTAGGGTAAGGGACTCACTCTAAGTGGGCTACGCCTGATGCCTCCGTCTGGGGATAAAGGAAGAGACCAATCAGACTAGCTGCTCCGACGCCCGTTGATAGGCATAAGAGTCAGCGAATCGCGAATATATCAACTACACTCGTAGACGCTTTAGTGGCGATGTTTCTGGACGTGGGTTCGACTCCCACCGTCTCCACCATACATATTTGGTGACTAATTATAATACAATATAGATAACGGACTTGCCGATGAGGCAGGTCCGTTTTTGGTTTAGATAAATGGATAAGAACAGTCTCATCAGAAAAAAAAATGCTGGCTTGCCTATTTTAGAAGCACATAATGATGTTTGTCTGATATATAAGGTTTTTACTTTGGATCCATATGGCGGTTTGAACTATTACTTTCCAAAAAGGGACTTTTACTTGCCGGAATGCCTCTTTAAGTAGCGGGAACCGGATGAATACTTGCCGGAAATAAGAAAATACTTTCTTTTTTCCAGATCTCTCCTAAATTAAGGGTAAGCTTGGCGAAGTAATGCGTATTTTGACTTCCATATTAAAATCTTCTGTACCAAAAAAAATCCCCTTCAAGTAAGTGCAGCACCCTCGCATGACAAGAGGCACTGTTACTTAAATGGGGATCTTATCAATTCTGGCAATTTTCCTAAACTTTTATATAACGCCCCTTCTTATGTAAAACCATCGCAACTATTGTCCAAAACAAGAGCATGATCAAAGCATATGTCATCTGCGGGAAAGGACTGAGTGTGTTTACCCATTCAAGAAGGTACGAGTTTAAGGTGCGCGCGTCCGCTGTGACTGTAACATGTGTCAGCACCGCAGCAATAATAAATTTTCCAAAATAAATTAAAAAGCTGTTTCGTCCGTATGCTTCCAGGAACCAGACAAATGGTTTCAGCCCAGTTTGTTTAGCATCGACTTCCCGTTTATCAAATATGAGATAGAAAACGGAGATCATGATTGAGACAGTACCAGCGGCGAGCATAGCGAATGCAGGTGTCCACAATCTTTTATTGAAGGGAAGAAATTGATCCCATATTAATGAGAATAGAATTAAAACTGCTCCTAAAACTAATAATTCCTTCCAGGCCCCTGTTTCTTTTCTGGTCAGGATGAGTCTGCCAATTGCAAATCCCATTAAAACATTTCCAAGTGCAGCAACACTGGTGACCATTCCTTCAGGATCGAATCCTCTTTGTCCCTGCTGATATATATGATTTTCACCGAAAATGGCTCCATCAACCGGACCGGAGAGATTACACTGCTCCTGCGGGAGTCCCCCTTCACAGGATTGTGCTGTATATAAGAGAATTCCTCCGTACAGGCTCCATAGAAAAAGAGCGGAAAGAATAAGCTGAATTGGAGATTTAATAAATCTGGTAATGAATACAGCTGAGATGCCTAAAAAAGCAAACATCTGCAAAACACCTGTAAATCGCATGATTGATAAATCGAAGCTCCAGGAAACAATTATGGTGAAAAGCAGACCATAGATAACTAACCGGATAGTGCGTTTTATAATTTTCCCCCAGGATACGCCCCTTTGATAAGCAATCGCCATACTTGTACCGAAGATTGTAATAAATGAAGGCAAAATAAGGTCAATAATTGTTACTCCGTACCAAGTTGCATGACGGAGGTTTTCATATCCCCCAGATGGGATGGTGCTTAAAAAAACTGACAGCATAACGATGAATCCTCTCGACATATCAAGAGAATACACTCTTTTTTTATTGATTTTCTTCTTTTGAAGGGGTTCTATTTTTTCTTGAAGCTGTTCCATATAACGTTCCTTTCATCACATCAAAATCGTTTTCCTACAAGCAAAGTATACATGAGAACAGGAATCTTTGGTACAATACATTTAATAAAAAGGAATGCTTATCTATATATGGGGGATTTTATGAAAATTGTATATTTGCTGCTCTTCATGCTTCCGCTGTCAATGATAAGCGGCTGTATGCCTTTGGGTGATGAGCCTGCTGCTGCCGTCTATTATTCACCGCATGCAGATGATGAAGCTCTCAGTATGGGCGGTTCGATGCTTGCGTCTTTAGAAAAGGGAGATCAGGTTGCAGTTGTCTTATTGTCTAAAGGTAAAGCAAGCGGAGCGAGAGATCTTGTGAACAGCAGGCTGGAAAAAGAAGCTAAGCCTGTCCTTTCAGTAGAGGAATTTGGAGATGCCCGTGTAAAAGAGTTCAAAAAATCAGCTGAAGCCCTTGGGGTTGATCCTAAAAACATTTTCATTTATGACCTCCCGGATGGGGACATTAGGCCAGAAGCTGTTTCGAAGATTATGGAAAAAATGAACAAGAAGTTCCCAAATGCATCACATCATGCCATGTCTTATAAAGATCCTCATCCTGATCACGCTGCCTCTGGCATGGCTCTTAAAGATTTAGTAGAAAAAGATGTGATCACTGCCGGGTATTTTTATCTTCCTATTCAGGAACACCAGACAATCGACTTTAAGAATGCTTTCGCTGTTCCGGACGACCTTGCAGAAAACTATAGAGAAAGCCTGGACAGCTATAAGATCTGGGATCCGGAAAATGGACTTTATGCAATCGGATTTACGTCTGTAGATTCCTATTTCCGTTCTGCCGAAGAGATTTTGGAGAGCAAATGGCATCAATAATTCATTCGGTACTCATCTTCGTGATGAGTTTTTTCATTTGCATGAATTCCTCTATTTAAAAGTACAGTTATTATAGGAGGTAAGGTCACAGAAAAAACGCTTGCCGCCAAGCGTTTTTTTCTGTGTTTTTAACATCTAATCAACTGGAATCATAATAGAATCATTATAAGGTTTCATGAAATGAAACCCTTCTATTAACAGAACTTCTGGTGTTGTTTCTGTTTTAAAAATCAACGTTCTTTCTTTCATTAAACGCCCGTTTTCTTGCTTTGTGCTGGTTTGTCTGATTGTAGTTTTTAAAGGGGTTTTTTTATCGTCCGATGCAATGGATACCCCGTCAAGCATGACGTCATCATCTGTAGCAATGGTGATTTCAGCTCCTTGAGATGTTATAGATAATTTTTTAACAATCAATTCTTTCCCTTTTCGTTTGATCACTTCATTTTCAATGGAATCAAGCGGAATTTTTTCATTCAGCTTCTGATAGCCTGCAAATTCATTTAATACAAGTTCTAACGTCGCAAGCTTTTCAGGCAACGCATCGAAGCGGATATCAAAGGTTTTGCCCATAAGAGAGGATTTACTGCCGCCTCCTATTAATGGAACAGGTTTGCCATTTGCTCTTAGTTCAACCCCGCCAAGTGCAAAGTCAACCCTGTCAAAGTTTTCAACATTCAGTTTTCCCTCCATAAGTGTCATGGTCGGAGTAGCTTTTATAGAATCGAATGTGATGGTGCCCATATCTACTTTTAGTGTTTGATTAATCGATTGTTTTACAATTGATTGCATGGCTTTGTTTGGATTATAAGGAAAGGTGAGCTTTTCTTCTTTTACTTGTCCATTTTCCGTTAGATGCGAAAAATGAAGCGTTAGCTCTTTTGAAAAGGGACTGACGGGTTCGAATGACAAAATTCCCTTTAATTCAGTACCAGCTTCATTTAACTGAGAGGTACCGTATTCTGAATGCGAATTTGTAAAAAGGCCAGTGATCCTAGCAGGATTCGTGTCGTAGATACTGTAATCTTCTCTCATTCCATCAGGGTTTGACAGGGTGTAAAACATAACAAGCTGATTGTCATCTGCCATCACCCCATTTAATTCAAATATCGTTCCGTTGCCAAGGGCGGTCTTTTTTTCGATCATATGCCCCAATCCTTTTTCATTGAGCTCATTTAGTGTACCTGAACTCAGTACATCAAATCCCAAAAGCTTCTTGCCGTAGAATGCAAAAGCATTATATTGAAACGTGATGAAGGCAAGCAGGAATATGGCCGCGGCGGCTGTTAAGAAAAGAGAGGCTGAACGTTTTCTTCTTTTAACTGAAGCTGACTGCAGCGAGTTCCACAATCTTGTTTCTAATTCTTCAGGAACTTGAATGGATTCCAATTTACTTTTAGCATCTTCAAATTGTTTTTCGATGTTATCCAATATGTTCACCTCCGTAAAGCTTTCTCAGCTTTTTAAGACCTTGAAAGATTCTTGATTTTACTGTGCCAATAGGGGTATTAGTGATTTCCGCAATCGTTTGATAGTCGAGATCATGCAAATATTTTAAGGTGACTGCTTCTTTTTGCTCATCATTTAAATGGATAAGAAGCTCCTGAATCTCCATTTGCTGCTCACTTTGAATCAAGGCATTTGTTTCTTTCCCTTCTGCAGAAGTCCAGTCTTCTAATAAAATCGCCCTCTTTTGCTCGCGCAGCAGGGATTTACAGCAATTAACCAAGATGGTTTTGCTCCAGCTGTAAAACGCGTCTGGTTTTTTCAGCTGCTCCAGTTTTTCATATACTCGTACAATCATTTCATCCATTGCATCCAGCGCATCATGTGTATTTCCCATATATGTTAGAGCCAGCTTATAATAAGCATCTTTTTCAGACATGATTAATTGAAGCAATGCTTCTTTATTGCCCTTCTTGGCCTTTTTCATTAAACGTCCTGCGTCCATCCTTTCACCTCTCTCCTTTATAAGAGTAACAACTATGGTAAAAAGTTCATTTTTTTCGAAAACTTTGTTGCATTTAGACTAAATGTTTAAAACTATAAGTGGAGCGGGCAACATTTATCATCAAAAACAACAATCGATTTTTTTAAAAACCCTGGGTGTTGACAAAATACCCAAAGGGGTATATTATAAGTCTTGTTCACATCAATTCCTTCATCAAGGAAATTTGGAGGGTATAGATGATTTATTTTATTACAAGTATAATAGTACTTACATTTATTTTTATATATAATCGGTATTTTCCGGTACGGGGAATCCGCTGCAGCAAGATGCCCGAGCAGGATTTGGGGAAAATAGATGTTGTAGACTTAAGAGACTACAATGAGTCATATAAAGATCCGATTCCTGGTGCAATGAACATTCCGATTGCCTATTTAAACAGATACTATATGGAGATCCAGCAAAAGAATATCCATGTGATTGCATCGGATAAAATGCAAAGAAATTTTGGCATCCGCGTTCTGAAGCAAAAAGGATTTCAGGTCACTGGATGTACGATTGCAAATACACAGTGTGCTGAGATGAAATCAGCATAATTGAAAGGAGAGTCAATATGGAGTACAACGATCAAATGAAAAACCGGGTGAAACGGATTGAAGGCCAGTTAAGGGGCATTTTACGTATGATGGAAGAAGAAAAAGACTGTAAAGATGTGATTACACAGCTTTCTGCCACCAGAACAGCCATTGACCGCACAATTGGAGTTGTCGTCAGCTCAAACTTGGTTGAATGCGTCCGTGCTGCAAATGAAGAAGGCGAAAACACAGAAGAACTTGTGAAAGAAGCCGTAAATCTGCTTGTGCGAAGCAGATAAAATAAAAGGGTTGACACCCTCTTTATTTTTAACTAACATTATACCCATAGGGGTAAAGGTAATTTAAAAAGGGAGGAAAAAGAAATGAATATTGATAAAGTTTTAGATGCAAAAGGATTAGCATGTCCGATGCCGATCGTTAAAACAAAAAAAGCGATGAATGATCTTGAAACAGGCCAGATCTTAGAAGTTCTTACAACAGATAAAGGCGCCAAAAATGATTTAACGGCATGGGCTGCTTCTACAGGCAATGAAATGGTTGATATGAAAGAAGAAGATAATGTTTTTGTTTTTTTGAATAGATAAGAAAGCATAAAATTTTGCGCTTCGATGTCTAGCTCCATCGCTCAGGCTCCTCGGCCAGAACGGCTTCGCCAGTAAAGGCAAAAGCGCCTTTTCTGTCGGATCCTTATCTGTCATGCCTGCGCTAAACGGGCGCTTCCGCTTTTCTACTAAAAAAGGATAACCAAGGAGGAAAACAACATGACTGAAACAAAAAAAACAACAATCGTTCTATTCAGCGGTGATTATGATAAAGCAATGGCAGCTTATATTATTGCAAATGGTGCAGCTGCTTACGACCATGAAGTAACAATTTTTCACACATTCTGGGGCTTAAATGCGCTTCGAAAAGATGAACCTATTACAGTTAAAAAAGGCTTCATGGAGAAAATGTTCGGTAAAATGATGCCAAGAGGCGCAGATAAAATGGGGCTTTCAAAAATGAACTTTGCCGGAATGGGGCCTAAGATGATTAAAGACGTCATGAAAAAACACAATGCGATTCCGCTTCCGCAGCTTATTGAAATGGCGCAGGAACAGGACATTAAGCTTGTTGCTTGTACAATGACGATGGATCTGCTCGGACTTCAGGAGAAAGAGCTTTTGGACAATATTGAATATGCAGGTGTTGCTGCTTATTTAGCAGATGCAGAAGACGGCAATGTCAATCTGTTTATCTAAGATGAATCCAGAAAGGCGTGAACATGCTTGGAGATCGCTAATTATATTTTGATTGGTCTGCTGCTTCTTTTCATCATCAAACGTTTCATTCCTGTTAAAGGAATCAAATCAATATCAGCTGAGCAGCTGAAATCCGAATTGAAAAATAGAAACAAACAGCTGATTGATGTGCGTACACCAGGGGAGTTTAAAGGGAATCATCTAAAAGGATTCACAAATATTCCTATCCACCAATTAACACAAAAAGCAAACCAGCTTTCGAAGGATAAAGAGGTTATCGTCATCTGCCAAAGCGGAATGAGAAGCCAAAAAGCAAGCAAAACACTGAAAAAGTTAGGATTTAAAGAGGTAACTAACGTAAAAGGCGGAATGAACGCCTGGAATTAAGGAGGAAATGAACATGAAACAATTGACTGCAAAAGAAGTTGAAGCTGCTTTAGATACTTTAAATGTCATTGATGTGCGTGAAACGGATGAAGTAGCGTCAGGGAAAATTCCTGGAGCAGTAAACATTCCATTGGGCCTTTTGGAATTCCGCATGCATGAGCTTGATAAATCAAAGGAATACACAATGGTCTGCCGTTCTGGAGGAAGAAGCGGACTTGCCGCGCAATTCCTTGAAGGCCAAGGTTTTAAGGTCATTAATATGACAGGCGGTATGCTTGATTGGGATGGAAAAACAGAATAAATTTTTTTACTTTAATATATACCCCAGCAGGTAAATAGGAGGAATACTTCATGAACTCATTAAAAACAGATATCACTTTAGATGCAAAAGGACTTGCATGTCCAATGCCAATTGTAAAAACGAAAAAAGCAATGAAGGATTTAGACGCAGGCCAGGTTCTAGAGGTTCTGGCAACAGATAAAGGATCAAAGGCTGACTTGAAGGCATGGGCAGGAAGTTCAGGCCATCAGTATTTAGGCACGATTGAAGATGGAGACGTTTTAAAGCATTATTTAAGAAAATCATCAGGCGAAGAAACGGCTGAAAGAACGTATCCAAATGTAAGCAGCAATGGAGAACTTGAACAGAAACTTGCAGCAGGGAACATTGTCGTACTGGATGTGAGTGAAGCAGCAGAATATGCATTTAATCACATTCCAAATGCAGTCTCTATTCCACTTGGAGAACTTGAAGACCGTTTGAACGAGTTAAATAAAGAAGATGAAATCTACGTAGTTTGCCGTACAGGAAGCAGAAGTGATTTTGCCGCTCAAAAGCTTGCTGACAATGGTTTCACGAACGTAGTAAACGTAGTGCCGGGCATGAGTGAATGGTCTGGAAAAGCGGAAAAGATTTAAGTGTAAATTTTTTTAACTGGAAATATACCTTAGGGGGTAAAAGGAAATGACTTTACAAGCTATGACTGCAAAAGAAGTAACAAAAAAAGTGTTTAACAAAGAACCATTATTTATTTTGGATGTGCGCAACGAAAGTGATTTTCAGGATTGGAAAATCGAAGGTGAAAATTTCAGCTATCTGAATGTCCCTTATTTTGATTTGCTTGATGGCGTAGAAGAAATTATGGGCAGCATTCCTTCAGATCAAGAAGTATTAGTTGTATGTGCTAAAGAAGGATCATCCATTATGGTAGGGGAGATGATTGCAGAGGAAGGGCTGTCTGTATCTTATCTAAAAGGCGGAATGAAAGCCTGGAGTGAGCATTTAGAGCCTGTAAAAGTTGGAGATTTAAAGGATGGCGGCGAAATTTATCAATTCGTTCGCATCGGTAAAGGCTGTCTTTCATATATGATTATCTCAAATAATGAAGCAGCAATTATTGACTCTACGCGTATGACTGATGTTTACCTTGAGTTTGCAAAGGATAAGGGCGCAGAAATTAAGCATGTATTTGACACGCACCTTCATGCCGATCATATTTCAGGCGGAAGAATCATCGCTGAAAAAACGAATGCAGCATATTGGCTGCCTCCTAAAGATGCAGGAGAAGTTACATTTGAATACAAGCCATTAGAAGGCGGAACAGATGTCACAATCGGCCGAACAACAATTAATATTCATGCATTGTATTCTCCTGGCCACACGATCGGATCGACATCATTTGTGATTGATGAGAAGTTCCTCTTATCTGGAGATATCTTATTCATTGATTCAATTGGAAGACCTGATCTTGCCGGTATGGCAGAAGACTGGGTAGGTGATTTGAGAGAAAGTCTTTATACACGCTATAAAGAGTTATCTGAAGAGTTAATCGTCCTTCCGGCACACTTTATGATCATGGATGAACTGAATGATGACGGCAGTGTTTCTGAAAAATTGGGTGACCTGTTTGCAAAGAACCACGGGTTGAACATTGAAGACGAAAACGAATTCAGAAAGCTTGTTACGGAGAATTTACCGCCTCAGCCGAATGCTTATCAGGAAATCCGTGAAACCAACATGGGAAAAATCAATCCTGATGAGGAAAAACAGCGTGAAATGGAAATTGGTCCAAATCGCTGTGCAGTACGATAATTAAACAAATAGGAGGAATTTAGACATGGAATCAGCAAAAATAGTAGATGCAAAAGGACTTGCATGTCCGATGCCGATCGTGAAAACAAAGAAAGCAATGAACGACCTTGAAAGCGGTCAGGTGCTTGAAATTCATGCAACAGATAAAGGGGCTAAAAATGACCTCGCTGCATGGGCAAAATCGGGAGGACATGAACTTGTAAAACATGAAGAAGAAAGCAATGTATTCAAGTTCTGGATTAAAAAAGCATAAGAAGAAGGGAACCATGAAAGGTTCCCTTCACTTATAAGGAGGTACAACCGTGGATTTTGCATTTATCATAACCATTTTCTTAATCGGATTTATTGGTTCTTACATTTCCGGCATGCTCGGAATTGGCGGTTCCATCATCAAATATCCGATGCTTCTTTATATACCGCCGCTGTTTGGTTTAGCAGCTTTCAGCGCACATGAGGTTTCAGGCATCAGTGCGGTTCAAGTTTTCTTTGCCACTATAGGCGGGGTATGGGCCTACAGAAAAGGCAGATACTTAAATAAAACGCTGATCATTTATATGGGTGCAAGTATTCTGATCGGAAGCTTTATCGGAGGATTCGGTTCGAAGACGATGTCTGAGGAGGGAATCAACCTCTTCTATGGCATCCTCGCACTGATTGCGGCTATTATGATGTTTATACCTAAAAAGGGGATCGATGATATTCCTCTTGATCAGGTGACCTTTAATAAATGGCTTGCAGCTGTCCTTGCTTTAATCGTAGGTGTCGGGTCTGGGATTGTAGGCGCAGCAGGAGCCTTCTTATTGGTGCCGATCATGCTTGTGGTGCTGAAGATTCCTACACGCATGACGATAGCGTCATCTCTCGCCATCACGTTCATTTCATCGATTGGCGCAACAGTCGGGAAAATCACCACGGGACAGGTTGACTACTACCCTGCGCTCATCATGGTTGCGGCAAGTTTAATTGCTTCTCCTCTTGGAGCGATTGCAGGAAAAAAAGTAAACACGAAAGTGCTTCAAATCATCCTCGCGGTCCTGATTTTTGCGACTGCAGTGAAGATTTGGATGGATATTTTATAAACAAAGCAGCGGGGAAAATTCCGCTGCTTTTTAGGTTAAATAATGATCATAAAATAAAAGGCAAACCCCAAGATGAATATTAAGATAATAAACGAGAGAAAAATAACAATCTTCTTCGAGGGCTCAAACGTCTGAGCATCAATCTGTTTCATTTTTTTCAAATAGTCATAAGTCGAAAAAAGGACAATCGCTATTCCCGAGATGATTGAAACGATCCCAGTGCCCATTGTAATAGTGTCTGCAAGAGAGGAGAGCTTAGACAAAAAGGTGAAATGGATGTTCGTCATCAAAAAACCAATACCGATAATGGCAATCGAGGTTCTGATCCAGGCAAGGTAGGTTCTTTCATTCGCAAGATGCTGCTGTATGTAATTTGAACTGACTGTTTTTTTCAATGCACTCACTCCATTAAAGGACTTCTACTTCCATTAAATACTATATAGGGTATTTTTACAAATGTTTTTATCTTTTCTTAGAATACCTTTGTTTCAATAAATAATGTTTTGGAAGAAACCATAAAGGAAATAGAATGTATACAGAGGGGGGTATTTTCTTCTCTGAAAAAATGCATAGGAGGCTTCAATATGTTCTTTCGTTCATTTTTTGATGAAAACCTTGCACACATGTCCTATTTAATCGGGTGCCAAAAAACAGGTGAGGCTTTGGTGGTAGATCCTGCGCGGCACATTGCTCCTTATCTTGAAACGGCAAAGAAAGAGGGGTTTGATATATCGGCAATCACTGAAACTCATATTCATGCGGATTACGTCTCTGGTTCCAGAGAGCTTGCAAAAATGACAAATGCCAAGTTATTTTTATCAGATGAAGGCGATGAAAATTGGAAATATGCGTTTGCAGGTGAGCTCGATCATCAATTAATCAAAGACGGTTCGCACTTCATGATAGGCAAAATCGAGATAAAAGTGATACATACACCAGGCCATACACCGGAGAGTCTATCATTTCTGCTGACAGATAAGGGCGGAGGCTCAGATGTTCCAATGGGGATTTTTACGGGAGATTTCGTTTTTGTCGGCGATGTCGGGAGGCCTGATCTTCTTGAAAAGGCAGCGGGGGTGTCAGGAACTGCTGAATCAGGTGCGGCTTCGATGTTTGATTCTATTCGAAAATTTAAAGAACTGCCTGATTACTTGCAGGTATGGCCTGCCCATGGAGCAGGCAGTTCCTGCGGTAAGTCGCTTGGGGCGGTCCCTGTTACAACAGCCGGATACGAAAAGATGAACAACTGGGCCTTTCAGCTTGAAAATAAGGACGAGTTTGCAGAAGAACTCCTGAAAGGGCAGCCAGAGCCTCCAAAATATTTTGCGTTAATGAAAAAAGTAAACAAAGAAGGTCCGGAGTTTCTGAAAGAAAAAGAACTGATCAAATTAGCTTCCGCAAAAGAGCTTGCAGAACGCCAAGGAACTCAGATTATCGATCTAAGACCTGCTGAATCGTTCAAGAAAAAGCACTATAAAGGCAGTCTCAATATTCCTTTTAATAAAACTTTTGCTAATTGGTCAGGGTGGTTATTAAATTATGATCAGCCCGCCATTTTAATCTGTGAAAGGACCCAGCTGGAACAGGCTGTAAGAATGCTTGAATCAGTGGGGTTGGACGGAACTGAAGCTTATATTGAGCCGGATGCAATTGGTAAGCTTGATGAGTATGAATCCTACAAAGAGATTACTGCAGCAGAAGCTGATGAAAAGCTGAGGAAGAACCCTGATGAGTACGCAGTAATTGACGTCAGAAATGATGCTGAATGGGAAGAGGGTCATATCCTGGAAGCCAAACATATTATGTTAGGCACGATCAGCGATCGAATCGATGAAATTCCTAAAGGTAAACAGCTGCTTGTCCATTGTCAATCTGGTGTTCGATCAGCGATTGCGATGAGTCTTTTGCAGGCGGAAGGGTTTAAAAATGCCATCAATATAAAAGGCGGATACGCATCATGGGAAAACGGAAATCTTCCAACGACAAAAGGTGAGTAATAAATAAAGAAAGGGCAGTGTCTAAAATGATGCTGCCCTTCTTTCCTTAGCAGGTATTCAGTATTTCGTTTCTCCAATGGCTGAGATAATGGATCCAATCGCCTGAATCCAGCTTCCGACGGTGTTGAGGTTTCCAGGATCTTCATTCCGAAGCTGCATGCCGCCTGAAATGGCCTGCATGGAATTTCCGATTGCCTGAAGAAGATTGCCGTATATACTGTACAGCTGTTCGATCGACTTCTCCTGCTCTAATGAATAGGCAATGCTTAAACCCCCTCCTGTCGCCTGAAGGAGATTTCCTTGAACATCAAGAAGTGTCTGAGTGCGTTCGCTGAAATCAATGATAATTCCTGTGACAACTGTTGAGTTCCCGATTGCCTGAATCATATTGCCGATTTTATTTAAGTTAAATGAGTCAATTGTATCTGCAAGGATTGCATTGCCAGTGCCCTGCAGAACATTCCCCCATAAATTTAAGTTTTCAAGCTGCTGCTCTGTGAGGACATTTGAGGGTGTGCTTCCAACAGCTGCAGTAACTGTCCCGATTGCCTGAATCCACGCTCCAAATACCGCTTTCTCTTTATTGCTCATCGTTTACCGCCTACTCTACAGTTCTCCGATTCTATTTTATAAGATATGCAATGTCGAATATGAGTGTAACTTTTCGGTCAATAAATTGGCGCTTGTCTCATTTTTAACAAAAAAGTGTTCCTGACACGCAAAGAAAAGAGTTTTCATTCTCGCAGTCTCTTGTTAAAATTAGGGAGATGCAAAAAAGGAAGGATGAAAAAGCCATGTTTAAAAAACTAGCTTCAGAGGCATTAGGGTTATCCGATATTGGTACGATTATCAGTCCGGCTGATTATGACAAAACGGATGCAGATGATTATGTGATGCATGAGGATAATGAGAAGATCTATTTTTTAATTAAGACAAAGGCAGATGAATATTGCTTTACAAATCTTTCTTTTATTCATGTAGATGGAGCAAATGCCGTTTCTTCTAAAAGAACACTCAAACGCTATCCTTATGCACAGTATAAATTTTCAGATGTAATGCTTGAGACAGCAGGTAAAATTGATATGGATGTAGAAATTAAATTCAGCCTCGGCAGCCAAAGGTTTGATATTGATGTAAGAAAAGATCAAATTGAACAGCTGAAAGACTTATATAAATCTCTTCTTCGAATTGCTGAAATCACTCATGAAAATGCTATATACATAGATATGGCATCAAGCAGTCTTGATAAAGCCGTAAACATCCTTCAAAACTCCAGAACAGACAACAATAAGCTCTCTGATACATACAGAGATCTGACTGATTTTGGCTTTACTTGGATGACTTCTGTCCGCGAGCAGTATCATATTAAAGATTTCGGCGAAGTTTTTGAAAAATATATTAATAACTGATGATAGAAAGTCTGCTCCTATTCGGGCAGACTTTTTTTGTTGTTTAGAGAAATAAGCATTATAAAGATGGTGGATCTCGCAAAAAGGATATATTCGTCAAGCGCCTGCGCTTTTGTTTATTTGTCGAAAGAAAATGATGGATTAAATTGGATTTTGTAAGTATTATGTGACTATGAAAACAAATCAGTCACAGAGATTCAGGAAGGATTGAACCAGATGCCAAGAGCATTTACAGTACATGAAAAACAAAGAATCCAAAAAGTTTTACTTGAGAAAGGCAAAGAAATGCTGGAACTTCACGGAATACGAAAAACAAATGTAGAAGATTTAACAAGAGCAGCCGGGATCTCTAAAGGGGCTTTTTATAAATTTTATCCGTCTAAGGAAGTGCTGTTCTTCGAAATTCTGGAGGAACTTGAAAACGAAATGCGCACGCAATTTTTTAGTGAATTACTCATTCCGGGACTTTCACCGAGGGAAAGCTTTCAATCAAAAATGAAAGGAGCACTTTCATATATTGAAGAAAATCCGTTGATGAACAAGGTTAATTCGGAAGAAATGAATCATCTTATGCGAACTTTGCCCAAGGAACAATTGGACGCTCACTCACAAAATGATGATCTTGAAATCCGTGCATTAGTTCTTTCGTGGAAAGAGGACGGATATTTGAACGATCATCCTCCTGAGACTGTGGCAGCATTGCTGAAAAGCATTTTTCTTTTGGCGCTTCAGCAGGAGGAAATCGGTTCTGAATACGTGCGGATGATGGATATGATGCTTGCGATGATGAGTCAGTTTTTAATTAAGGAATAACAATGGCTTACTGAGCGGAGGAGAAAATCTATGAAAAATCACAGCAAGGCATACCGGATGTGGAAGGTGCTCTCATTTGCGTGTTCGATTTTTATTCAGGTCTATTGGTTCAGGATCAGCAGAAAATCCGAAGAAGAGTGGGAAAGATTCTGGGAAAAGGCAGGATGCCGTTTTCGTGAAATCCTCTTCGAATTAGAAGGGCTGCTGATTAAAGTAGGACAGCTCCTAAGTATTCGTGCAGATCTGCTGCCGAATGGATTTGTACGGCAAATTCAGGATCTTGTTGATCAAGTTCCTCCTTCACAATGGAATGAAGTAAAAGAAGTTCTTGAAAGGGAGTGGGGCTGCCCGATTAAAGCCCATTTGCAATTCATCAATCCTGAAGCGGTCGCTTCCGCTTCAATTGGAGAGGTTTTCAGAGGAAGACTGCTTAATGGATCAGAGGTTGCCATAAAAGTGCAGCGTCCAGCGATCAGATCGATTGTAGACGTGGATTTTCGCTCTCTTGCCATGATAATGTGGTTTGCCCGCCGATTTGCCCCAGTTCCTAAAGGTTTTATTGATTTTAATCTGCTTTATAAAGAGATTAAGCAGGTCATTGAAAGGGAGCTTGATTTTGTAAAAGAAAAGGAGTCTGCCTGTTTCTTCCGGGAACGATTTAAAGACGCGGATAAGCTTGTCATTCCCGCCGTCTATGATGAGCTTTCCACATCAGAAGTTCTTGTTATGGAATGGGTGGAAGGAACACGGATAACGGATACTGAGTTTGTTGAAGCCAATCAAATTAACAGGTTAGACACAGCAGAAAATTTAGCTGGGATCTTTCTTCCGCAGTGGCTTGAGGCGGGCATCTTCCATGCTGATCCTCATTCGGGAAATGTTCTGTTAAAAGAGGATGGAACCATCATCCTGCTTGACTTTGGAATGATTGGAGAAATATCTAAAAGAGATGCAGCTCTTTTTCAGGATCTCCTGGAGGCAATATTGCTGAAGAATTATTCTAAGGCTGCTGACAGTCTATCGCAGCTGGGTTTTTTGCTTCCAGGCGCAAACCATGCGGCAATTGAAAAACTTCTGGAAGAGGCCTTGTCATTTCAATTCAACAAGCTGAAAGAGCTTGATATGATTGCATTAAATAAAGAATTGAATCATATGGTCAAATCACTTCCTGTTCAGGTTCCCACAAGATTTGTATTTTTAGGGCGCTCCATTGCGACTATTGAAGGGATCATTCATACTCTTTTGCCTGAAAAAGAAACTCTGGAAGTCATTAAACCTGTTTTTATAGATTGGATGAAAAAAAATTCGCAAAATCAATGGAAGCTCCTGTTAAAGTGGGTATCCTCTCTCCAGATTTTTCAGTTTGTCCCTTTGCTGGCCGGGCTGTTAGAATCGCCAAAGAGACGACTGGATCTTGAAGAAAGAAAGCAGAAAACGGAATTTGTTTTTAGAATCTATGAAAATCAAAAACGGCAGTATTTCTTTTTAGGTTTGCTTGGAGCTGCTGGTTTCTTTGCTGGATACCATTTGCAGAATCCTGTTATCTTGTATGGATCTTCAGGTATTGCCGGGTTTTCGGCTTTCATGTATTTCTCATGCGGAATCAGGCAGAGAAAGTGGCTGAAAGCTTTGAACTAAGGCTTAACCCCATTGACAGAATATCAAAATTACATTGACAATGAGAATCGTTCTCTATTATAATGACGGAGGACTTATTGAAAATTATTATCAACGACATTACAGGGGGAAAACAACATGTCATTTAAGTGGACGATTCTATCTGCAGCACTTGCATCAGCACTGCTAATCAGCGGTTGCGCAAAGGAAACTGCGTCAAACGATAAAGAGGAAAAAGCGGGTACCGAAGAACAGACTAAATCAACTGCTGAAGAAAAAACTGAAAAAGAAGCATCATCAGAGCCGGAAGCGGTTGTGAAGGCATATACAGATGCTGTTGCTGAGCTTGATAAAGCGAAGGAAGATCAAGAAGTTGATTTTTCTAAAGTAGAAGAATTATATAAAAGCGATCTGCAAACGCTCGTAAAACAGCGTGACGCGGAATTTGGCGAGGATATCGATCAAACGATTACTGCTGCCCTAGAAGCAGGAAAAAATGAAGAAATGAATCCTGTCGTTGTCAGACAGCTTTTTGATAAATTGATGCAAAAAGAATTCTTCCAGACGATGCGCCATGAGTTCACAGAGATTGATGAAAACTGGGGCAATAAAGAAGAAGTCATGGAAGAATACGAAGAAGCAATGAGTTTTTATGGAGCCATTGAAGGAACGGTTGAGAAAAGGGATGCTGCCTATGAATCAAATATGCAGGATGTCATCGCAGGCGGCTTTGATGAAATGAAAAAAGCAATTGAAAGCGAAGATAAGCTTTCGTTCTCACTTGGAAAACAAGTGGTTGATAAAACTTTAATGAAGACATTCTATTATGCGGTAGGCGCTTTGCCGAACGGATATGCAACAAAGGCATCTGAAGCGGCTAAAACAGATGAAACAGAAGCAAAAATCGAACAGGCTGAAGGATGGGCGTTTTATCAATCCGTTTATCCTTACCTGCAAAAGCATGCAGCTGAAGATGCTGATTACATCCTGAAACAGCTTGATTTGCAGACAGACACTAAAACACTTGATGCAGAAATGATCAACAAAGCATTTGTACGTGGCTTTGCAAAGATTGCCCTTCATGAGTATGAAGAAAGCAAAGAAGCCTTCGGTGAGGAAAAAGGTTCGATCACAGCCATTGAAGGTGCATTATTCATTAACATCATTGAAAATGACATCAAAACGATTCTTGGAGAAGAAGAAACGACTAAGCTTACTGAAAATGCTCAAGGCTATTTAGATGCTGCCAAAGCAAATGACAAGGAAGCTGCAGATCAATACATGCCGCTTTTAGAAGAGAGCTTAAATAATCTCATTGAAAAAGCAAAATAATATGTTATAAAAGAAGGAGCCTTGTTTGCGGACAAGGTTTCTTCTTTTTACACAAAACGCAAGGCATAAGGAGAAAATATGAAAACACTTATTACTGGCGGTGCAGGGTTTATCGGCAGCCATCTTGCCATTCGGCTTTTGAAGAGCGGAAACCAGCCTATCCTGCTGGACAATCTGGACCTTGCCGAACGGAATCCAAGAAAGCTTTATCAATTACAGCAAGTAAATAGAGCGGGCAGTGTTCCTTATTATGAATGTGACTTGCTGGATAGAGAAAAGCTTATGAGTATCACTAAGATGGAGAAGCCTGAGGCGATTGTCCATTTAGGAGCGCTTGCCGGAGTAAGCCCCTCCCTGCAGAATCCATCCGCTTATATTGATGTTAATATTCAAGGAACAAATCATATTCTGGCATGTGCAGGTGAACATCAGGTTAAACATGTCATCTTTGCTTCCTCCTCATCTGTCTATGGGGAACAGTTTGATGTGCCGCTGTCGGAAGATATGGTTACAGGAAGAGTTCTATCCCCTTATGCAGCCTCGAAAATGGGGGCAGAATCCCTCTGTCACGCTTATCGCCACATGTATGGTTTTCAACTGAACATTCTTCGTTTTTTTACTGTCTATGGGCCTTGGGGAAGGCCGGATATGGCATTTTCCACATTTATAAGACGAATCATGAACAATCAGAACCTGTCCATTTTTGGACAAGGAACAGGGCGTGACTATACATATATTGATGATATTGTGACGGGAATTATGCTCACGCTTGGGTCTTCTGAAAGTGATGTATATAATCTCGGTTCAGGACGTCCTGTGCTCATGACGGAGGTTATTAATCAGCTGAGATCACACTTTCCAAATGTTGAGCTTCAATACGGAAAAGCGAGAAAAGGCGATGTAACCTCTACTTGGGCAGATATCTCCAAAGCAAGGTTAAAGCTTGGATATAACCCTTCTATATCTTTTAAGGAAGGATTTGAACAAACCGTTGCGTGGGCTAAGGAACATCCCGATATTATTTAAACTGATTGGAATTGCTTTAACCCTGCTGTTTATCTGGTTAAGCATACTGGTTTTTCAGCCGGCTTCTTTATATAAGCAGCTGATGTCGCTTTTGGAAAAGCCTTTTTTATTGCTTGCGCTTGTCATTTTTTATTCAGCAGCTTTTGTCCTTCGTGCTTTTGCCTGGAGACTTTATTTGCAGAATAAAGTCTCTCTGCAAAAATGTCTTGCCGGTCTGCTGTACAGTTTGTTCATTAATCATTTATCACCATTAAAAGTCGGAGATGCTGTCCGGGCAGCCGTATTTAAAAATGATAAAGAAGTGACGCTTTTGCAAGCGGCACATTCGGTGGTTGTCCTAAGGATACTGGATATGCTAATTCTTGTTATTTTCTCAGGGACCGGCCTTTTGTACCTGTATGGAAAATTACAGGTGAATTTACCGGTCCTCGCCGTTTTGGCAATGGGGGCAGCAGCTGTTTTTATAACTGTAAAGATAAAGTTTCCAGGCTTTCTGAAAGAACAGATTAGTCAAGTGAAACAAGGATTCAGAGGTTTGCTTGGTGCAGTCATTATCCTCCTTATTTCCTTAAGCTGGATTTTTGAAGCAGTTGTCATTTTTGGCATCGCCTCACCTGAAAGCCTTTCTTTTATGGAGGCTGTCTGGGTTAATAGTGTAACCATTTCCGGACAGGTATTTCAGGTCACACCTGGAGGCGTCGGCACATACGAAACCGTGATGACATTTGCTCTTAATATAACGGGAGCAAGCATGAAGGAAGCCTATGAATATGCCGTGATCAGTCACGGATTTAAGTTTGTTTTCTCTTATGCAGGAGGAATTGCAGCTTTTCTATTATTGCCGCTCCAGGTAAGAGAGCTGACCTATTTTATGAAGAGAAAGGAGAGGTTGAGGTGGAGAAAGTAAAACAAGCATCCAAGTTTGAAAAAATAGCTGCGTGGTGCTGGAATTTGTTAAATGAGGGCAAACCCTTTACTCCTATTTTTTCTGTGGGAACCTTTTTATTGTTTCACTTCTATCTATTAGGAGAAGGCGCGTTTTGGCCAGCTTTTGCTATATCCCTTATTTTTATCGTCCCATTGCTCGTTATTTATTATCTTTACGATTTTCCATTATTTTTAAGAAATTATTTATGGATTCCTATTATTGCTTATTTAATTGTGTTCGAAGGGGCTAACATCGGACTTCTCCTGTTTGCAGCCGGTTTATATTTCTTTTTCACGGTTTTTTTCTGGGGAACGTTTTATTATCATTTGCGAATCGGAACGTCCTGGATGAATTTCACCCGTTTTTGGAAACTGGTCCTTAAAAACAGTGATTCTACCAGCGGAAATGCTCAGGAGCAGCTTCCAAAATTCATTCTCATTCTGTCTTTATGGGATTATTCCTTCAACATCCTTTCAAATGGAGGTTCCGTTCAGGATTTAAACTGGCAGTCTCTTCTCCTGTTTTATGGATCACTGCTGATTTATACGTTCATTCTTCATAAATACCTGTTTGACTGGAAGCCAAAGCCGGTTTCATCGTACACCCATAATGCGGAAGTGCCTGAAAAAGGAGTCAATGACAAGGTAGTGGTGATTGTCATTGATGGAATGAGAAAGGAACGATTTGAAGAAGCGGATACCCCCTATTTAGATTATCTCCGTAAAAACGGAACAGAATTTGCGAAAATGGAGACGGTCTATCCTGCGAGAACGGTCGTCTGCTTTTCATCAATGTTCACCGGAACCTATCCGTTTGAGCATGGGATCAAATCAAATATGGTCTGGCGCTTCGGAGTCCGTACAGAAAGCATCTTTGATTCGCTCAGACGTGTTAAGAAAAAAGGAAAGATGCTTGCTGTTGCCCATTTAGTCGATGCGTTCGGTGATGATGTGGAGACATTCACGGCTGTGATGAAAAACGATGTTGTGGATTATAAGATTATGGAAAAAGCGAAGCAGATCATGGATGAACAGGATCCTGAGCTCTTTATTGTCCAGCTGATTTCAACCGATCAGACGGGTCACAGCAGAGGTGTATTTTATGATGAATATCTTCAAAAAATAAAAGAGGCCGATCAGCTGGTCAAAAACTTTATAGAGCATTTAAAAGAGACCGGTAAAGCTGAGAATACAACCTGTATCATTTGTGCCGATCATGGACAGGCTGATGGGATTGGCGGTCACGGCCATCTTGATGAAGGCGAGCGGATTGTGCCATTTTTCATGTATGGACCAGCCATTCAAAAGGGCAGGGTGGTAGAGGAGAAGCACAGCCTCGTGTCTGTCGCGCCGACGCTTGCTTATTTACTTGGAGCGCCATATCCCTCGCACAGCAGGGGTCCTGTGCTTACTGAGGCCTTTCAGAAGGAAGGGAACGCTGAATGAAGAAACAGAAAATAGTCGTTTTTTTGCCGGCTTACAATGAGGAAAAATCAATTGGGCCTGTCATCAAGAACGTGCCGCGTCATTTTCATGAAGAAGTCGCCGTGGAAGTGCTCGTCATAGATGATGGTTCAACAGATAATACGGTTAGAACAGCCAGAGCAGCAGGCGCAGACCATATCCTCTCTTTGAAGAAGAATGGGGGTCTGGGTGCTGCTGTCCGAACGGGTCTCAAGCATAGCTATGAGCTTGGGGCGGATATTGCAGTGATGATTGATGCTGATAATGAATATCCGGCGGATGAAATCCCGAGCCTGCTTCAGCCGATTTTTGCAGGCGAAGCGGATTATACGATGGGATCGAGGTTTCTCGGCTCAATTAAAGGGATGAAGCTGCACCGCAGATTGGGAAACTACTGTTTTACCCTGCTGCAGTCACTGCTTCTTAAAAAATGGATTTACGATGGCCAGTCAGGAATGAGAGCTTTTTCCCGCCAGGCAACCATGCATGCTGAGATTATTCATGACTATAATTACGCTCAGGTAGTCACCCTGAACCTTGTCCGCAAAGGGTTTCGTGTTCAGGAAGTGCCGATTACCTATCAAGTCAGAACTGAAGGTCAATCCTTTATTAAATTCAGAAAGTATGTGTCATCTGTCATTCCGGCCATTATAAAAGAAATGCGCCGTCCAGCTAAAAAAGTGTCCATAAATAAAAGTGCACATGTTTTGCATTCATTTAGAGAAAATAAGAAATGCTCCTAGAGTATTTTTTATTTTCTTATTTTTTATTGACAATAAAAATGAGAATCATTATCATTGTTTAGGGAGGGCAGACAATGAAAAAAACTTTTTTATCACTAATTGTACTTATCCTTATCAGTTTACCTATACATAACAGCGCATTTGCTTATTCATACGGAGATCCGAATGAAGAAAAAATTGCGGAAGCCTATAAAAACATGCAGGTTCAGCTGGATGAAAGTCCCCCTGACTTTGCTGAAGCAAAGAAAATCTATCAAACTGTTCAAGAAGAGATTGATATGCACATGGGGCCGGAACCTACAGAGGTCATCATGGACAATATTGAAAATGAGAATAAAGAAGAACTTGTTCAAAACATGGAGAAGCTTCTTGCGATGAATATCAGCCGACGCCTAGAAAATGTCGATGAAAATTTTAAGGACTATGATACAAGCAAACGGCTGCTTGCAAAAGGATTTGCGACTTACGAGGCACTTTCTCCGCGCGTAGCTGAAAGCAGCAAAGAGATGGACAGTCAAATCAGAGACGAATTCAATAAAGCACTGGAAGCTCTAGGCAATCCAGGGTTGTTCGGAGTCGGGAAGTCAGAAGCAAGTCAAGATGCATTTAACGAAAGCAAAGAAATCATTTTAACTGATCTTAAAAAAGAATTTGGCATAAAAGATTTTACATCCGGTCATTTCTCAGCTGATGAAGGGGAATCAACAGCTTCAGAGACGACTGACTGGACAGATTTAGCTAGCTTAAAGAACTGGCTTCCAATTGTCATCATAGTGGCAGTCCTGGCGCTTGTCGCTGTCTACGCAATGAGAAAAAGGAAGCAGTAGCCATATTTGAAGGAGGGGATGAACGTGCAGCTTCAGGCGTTTCTTATTACATTCCGTGAGGTTTTGGAAGCCTTATTAATTGTAGGAATTATTACAACTTACTTAAAGCGTACAGATAATAAAAAATTTGTGAAGTTCGTCTGGCTTGGAGCAGGTCTGGCGGTCTTTGCAAGTTACCTTGTGGCTCTTGTTTTTCAAGTGGTATTCACAGGGTTTGCGGCAATGGGCAGTGAAATGTACCTGAAGATCTCAATTATTTTCATCTCCTCCATTCTATTAACTCAAATGGTCTTTTGGATGGCTGAGCACAGCAAAAATATTAAATCGACCGTTGAAGGAAAGATTAATCATTTTATTACGGCCGGCAGTGTAATCGGAATGGTTATTCATTCATTCTTAGTTGTAGTGCGCGAAGGGGTAGAAACGGTGTTTTTCTTCGCTGCTATTACTGGAGGAAACATTGGAGCGGCTCTGCAGGGATGGGGAGCTATTTCGGGGCTTCTTGCCGCTTCACTCGTCAGCTACCTATTCTTTAAAGGAACAATGAAAATTTCGCTTAAAGCTTTCTTTAGAATAACGGGAGCCTTTATCGTTTTAATTGCAGCCGGTCTTCTCGTTCAGGGAATATCCATGCTGCAGGATTTAAAGATAATCGGCAGTGTGATGCCGCACGTTTATAATATTACCTGGTTTTTGCCTGAGCATCCGATTGACTATGCTCACTACTTGCGAGATCATGGTACAGCACCGCTGCTGTCCGGTGATATCGGCATTTTCTTAAAAGCTTTCTTAGGATATTCATCCATGCCTTCATTAGAAGAAGTCCTCGCGTATCTGGGCTATTTCGCGACAATCTATTTGCTTGTTTTCACAAAGAAGCCTGTAAAAGCTGAGAAAACAGTGCCTAAAGATAAAAAAGTACTGAAGCCTGAGGCTCGTATAGGATAAAAAATACAAGGCGATCCGCCTTGTATTTTTTTTAGAGTTTATATGAAATGCTGCACATCTGAACTGGTTTCTGCGGTTTTCTACTTAGTAAGGGAGTTTTTGCATGAGCACGATCCTTAAGACAATTAGCGCTGGAGCCATCCTGCTGGCAGCCGTTTATTTTAGATTTATATACAGCAGTCCGTATGCTGCCACATGGGATCAGGTTGATTTTGCGCTGGCGCTGGACAGGTACGATCTGCTCGCCATGCAGCCGCATTTTCCAGGCTATCCTTATTTCATTCTCGGAGGAATGATTACACATATATGGGTGGATAACCCAGCGCAGGCACTGTCTATTTTTAATCAGACGATTGTTTTGTCTGCATGCATCCCCATCTATTTTTTAGCAAAACAGTACATCGGAGCTTTGCCGTCCTTAATGGTCGTCATGCTTCTTCAAACGAACAGCTATTTATCCATTCTCTCCGCTCAGCCAATGTCTGAAGGGGCTGCGATAGGAGTTTTATGGTGGTTTTTATGGGCTGTTTATCTCGCATTCAAAAAAAGCTCCATTTGGATGAAGCTTCTTCCGCTGTTCCTGTTCAGCCTGCTGCTGGGAATTCGGCTTTCTTACGCTCCGTTTGGGCTCGCCATCGTTTTTTTATGGATTCAGGATTATAAAGAAAGCAAGAATATGAGAAGGATTGCTGTTTTTGCGTTTGCAGCCGTGCTTTTTCAAAGTATTTGGATTGCTGGGCTGATTATGAGTGAAGGCAGCCTTTCTGGGTTTATCAAACTCTCTTATGGCTTTATTGCCGGCCATTTTACATCCTGGGGAGGAGCGGTTACAGAATCTGGGGAACCGATCTGGTCCCGTCTATACCGATTAACGGTGCAGAATGTTGGTTTTACAGGCATGATGTCGCAATCCTATCTCTTGCTCGCGGCAGCAGCAGGTGTGGTTGTCTGGATTTTCATGAGCCTGAACAAAGAATCAAGAACGGAATTTTTCAATCGTCATAAGCTGCTCCTAAGTTTGACGCTGGTCTATTTTCTCTGGAATTTGTTTGCGCAAAATATCGATAAACCCCGTCATTCCTTTCCGATTTCGATGCTGCTTCTGTTTGCCATATTTGTCTTTTTGGCAGGAAAGACAAAAAAAGGACAGATTGTTTTTATTATGCTTGCAGCCTTGCAGCTTGGTGTAAGTGTCCCTCTTTTAAAAGAGCAGGCCGAAAACAAGCCTGCCGTTTATCAAATGGCTGAGTACCTGGATGAGCAGGAGGAGCCTTTAATCGTTTACACATGGGAGGAGACACGTGTATTATCCTATTTATCTGTCCCATATGATCATAAACGCTACTACTCGTACCCTTACTTTCAAAAGGATGTATCCTATCAGGAAGGGAAGACCATTTATTTGACCAATCATCTTGCAGAAGGATTTGAAAAGCAGGGAATTGATTTAGCGGATCGGCTTGAAAAAACTAAGGAATTTCATTCAAACCCTCTTTTTGATCCGGTTTATGGAGAGATTGTTCTATACAGGCTCAAGTAGCGGTAAAAAAAAGGCTTGCTGCGGTCAGTAAGTAGTTCAGTTTTTGTGGAGAAACATTGTAAATGGCATATAAATTAGCATACATTTTAGCACAGTAATTCGCAGGGCTATTTTCGTTGATTTATCAACGTTTTATAAGATAATAACAATAAAAAAGCAAAGAAGTTGTCTCACTCTTACCTAAAGCTGAAGAATGGTGGAATTCAGAGAAAATAGCACGTATTATTAAGAAAAAAACGAAACAACAAGGTGACATCAATTTTGATTGATTATTTTAATGAGGGACAACTACTGAACGTAGTTTTTATTACTGATTTATTCTATATAAGGGAGTTTTAATTGAATAAGAACAACACATTCAATAACAAAAGCTTGGGATAACCCAAGCTTTTTGGTGTGTTAATTGTATTGTTAATTCGCTTGCTATTTATGTTGCGAAAACGTATGTTATTTAGGTTGCGTTTTTAAGTTTTCTCCACGTTAACGGAACTACTCATGCGGTCAGCAAGTCTTTCTTTTATTTCCACTCAAGAATCCCATTTAAATCAGAATAAATCGTGTCAGGGCTCAAACCAAGTTCCTCCTCCGGCAGTCCGCCGCGGTTGATCCAGGCCGTCCTGAATCCGAAGTTTTTTGCACCTGAAATATCCCAGCCGTTTGATGACATAAAAAGAACTTCTTCACGGTTTACTCCAAGCTCCTTCAGCACAAGTGTATAAGCGGCCGGTGAGGGTTTAAACTGCTTTCCTTCGTCGACGCTGATTACATAATCAAAGTATGGAGAAAGTCCTGATTGTTCGATCAGCGGATTCAGCATATCATGTGATCCATTTGAAAAGATGGCAAGCTTTTTATGATTCAGCTGAGATAACACCTTTTCAGTCTCAGGATAATGCGATAGCTTTGTATATTCTGCTAGTAAGGCGTCCTCATTTTCTTTCGAATCCTTTAACTCTAGTGAACGGATGGCATATCTTAATGAATCTCTCGTAATGGTCAAAAAGGGTTCATAACTGCCCATGATTTGCCGTAAAAAGGAATACTCCAGCTGTTTCTGACGCCAGACTTTGCTTAATTCTTCTCCTTTGCCCTCGTATAGCTCGTCTCCTTTTTTCTTCACGGAATGCACATCGAATAATGTTCCGTATACATCAAAAATAAATGCCTTTATTTCTTTTTTCATAGAGAACCGCCTTTCCCGATTTACTGTAATAATACCCTCTCACTTCATAAGTATAAACAGAATCTAATTATGGCAATTACTTGAACAAGACTTTTAATTATCTGAAAAAATGGAAGCATTCATAGTTGCTTATTTGTTTTACATTCATGTAAATTGATGGGTAACAAGTTTTTAAGAAAAGGTGATCGTTTGAAGGTAAATACAGCGAAATTTATTGCGGTTTTATCCGTACTGGCTACAGTCTTATGGATTTTTGGGCTGGGCTGGACGATTAACAGCTATTTTTTCAGCAAGCCGGATGCTGGAGTCCAATCAGATGCTGCTAATGAAGCAGAAGTCAGCAAATCAGATGAAGACTATCAAATTGTGGCACTTGGCGATTCATTGACGCGCGGAACTGGTGACCAGTCTGGCAAGGGGTATATTGGCTATTTAGTAGATGAGCTTAAAGATAAAACAGACCGGGATATTAAGCTTTCGAATTTAGCGATTAAAGGTCAGGTCTCTGATCAGGTAGTGAAGCAGCTTCAAAAACCGGAAATCAGAAGACAGGTCAGTGACGCAGATACAATTGTTATGACCATTGGCGGAAATGACCTTTTTCAAGGCGGACAGGCGCTTGAGAATTTGTCATCAGCGGAAAATGATCAGGCTAAAGCAAACTATTTAACAAACTTAAACAAAATCATTGGGGAGCTTCGCAAAGTAAATCCTGAAGCAGCTGTCTATTATGTGGGTCTTTACAATCCCTTTAATGACCTGGAGGATGCAAAAACAACTTCTGCCATTGTAAGGCAGTGGAATTTTGAATCTGCTGACATTGCAGCGAACTATCCAAAGGTTGTCATGGTTCCGACATTTGATCTTTTTGAGCAAAATGTAAACGATTATTTGTACAGCGACAAGTTTCATCCAAATTCAGAAGGATACAAGCTGATTGGAGAACGGCTGTCATCTTTAATCGTGTTCAGCAGGGAGGGGAAACAGGATGACTAGCTCAAACGAAACACTGGTGGTTGAAAATCTCCGGAAGAAAATAGGCAAAAAAGAAATCATCAAAGACATCTCTTTTCAGCTTGAAAGGGGAGAAGTGTTTGGATTTCTTGGTCCAAATGGCGCAGGCAAAACAACAACGATCCGCATGCTTGTCGGATTGATTAAAGCAACGTCAGGCAGGATTACCATCTGCGGCCATGATCTTAAATCCGATTTTTCAAATGCGATCAAAAATATCGGCTGCATTGTTGAAAATCCGGAGCTGTATCCTTATTTGACAGGACTTGAAAATCTTCACTATTTCTGGAGAATGGTTCCCGGCCTTCCTAAGGAGCGCATCGATGAAGTTGTAGAGCTTGTCGGCCTGCAAAACCGGATTGGCGACAGGGTGAGCACGTATTCGCTGGGAATGCGCCAGCGCCTTGGCATCGCACAGGCATTATTAGGCAAGCCGAACGTGCTGATCTTAGACGAGCCGACAAACGGACTCGATCCCGTCGGCATTAGAGAGATGCGGGAATTCATTCGCTTTTTAGCAGAAAAAGAGGGGTTGAGTGTCCTTGTTTCTTCTCATCTGCTCAGTGAGATTCAGTTAATGTGTGACAGGGTTGCAATCATTTCTAAAGGGTCCATTCTTAAAGTGGACACAGTCGAGCATCTTCTTGCTGAAAAAGAACGGGTCATCTGGAGACTCGATCCTTTTGAAAAAGGAAAGGCAATTTTGTCGGGAGAAACAGCCCTGCTAGCCGAATATGATGACCGAATCGTTACTTATAATGAGGAAGAAAGCATTCCCGTATGGAATGAGAAATTAGTTGGAGCCGGTGTAAAAGTGCGTGAGATTCAGACGAAATTGCCTACACTTGAAGATTTGTTTATCGAGCTGACTGAAGGTGAAACCATTGATTAATCTCGTTTTCAATGAAATGATCAAAATCATCCGGAAAAAGCGCCTTTTTATCATTGCGGGCATATTAGCAGTACTCGTCGGACTCTTTACATATGCACAAATGAAAGAAGCGAAAACCCTGCAGGAAGAATTGGGAACAACCGACTGGCGTTCTCAATTGCAGCAGGAAATTATCAATGCACAAAACAGATTGAGCTCTAGCGGCATCTCTGCAGAATGGAAGAAATACCTCCAAATCCGGATGGAGCAGCAGCAGTACTACTTGGATAATGACATTAATCCGAGCGCTCCGGGAGCACCCACTTTTATGAGGATGTTTGCCGAGAATTCAATTGATCTCCTGCTGCCGCTGATGGTCATGGTCATCGCAGCAGATCTTGTCTCCTCAGAGGCAACGAGGGGAACAATCAAACTGCTGTTAACAAGGCCGGTTAAAAGGTGGAAGATCTTATTAAGCAAGTACATCACATTAATTTTATCGGTCTCTTTTATCGTCTTATCGCTCGGAGTGCTGTCTTACCTCATATCAGGAACTGTTTTCGGATATGGAGGATGGAACATGCCGATCCTGACCGGGTTTACCGTTCAGGGAGAGGATTTGAACACCGATCAGGTACGATTGATAGCACAGTGGCAGTATATCTTAATGGAACTTGGATTAGTATGGTTCGTGGCCGTTGTCGTCGGAACCTTGACCTTTACACTCTCCGTACTTATGAAAAGCACTGCCTCTGTAATGGGAGTCATGCTTGCCGCATTGATTGCAGGAGCGATTTTGGCAAATATGGTCTCCTCATGGGATTCAGCCAAGTATTTTTTCATGGTCAACCTAAGACTGACCGATTACGTAGCCGGAATGGCCCCTCCTATCAACGGGATGACCCTGGGCTTCTCCATGAGTGTCCTCGGCATCTGGGCGGCAGCCGGACTGATTGTTTCGTTTATCGTGTTTTCACGCAGGGATATTTATTGAGTGACAGCCGCTTTGGAGCGGCTTTTTTTATTTGGCTCTTTTCTTAAGGGGTGTTGCTTTTAGGTTAGAAGTTATAACCATAAGAGGTGCAGCGGAAGGAATTTGACTTGTGGTTGATTCCACTTTTCAGTGCAAAAAACAATATCGAGGAATCATAGTATGCGGTTGATTCCACTTTTCCGTGCAAAAACTAAAATTGTGGAAACATAGCATGCGGTTGATTCCACTTTTCGGTGCAAAAACTAAAATTGTGGAACTATAGCATGCGGTTGATTCCACTTTTCGGTGCAATAAACAAAATCGTGGAACCATAGCATGTGGTTGATTCCACTGCAAAAAACAAAATTGTGGAAGCATAGCATGCATTTGATTCTACTTTACTTCACAATAACCAAATTTATAAAATGAAGTTTTCGGTTTATCTAATAAAAAAAATGGTTCTTGCAGGGTTATTAATCTATAAAAAAAGCACCCGCCAACTAAGCGGGTGCAAAAATGAGAATAGAACCTGAGAACGAATTGTAAAGCTTTTACTTTAAATTACTTAAACCTCCTGCGGAACCTGTAGTCCAAGTCCCAGAGCTACACGCTGGCCGAATTCGGGATCAGCTTTATATAGATGCGCGATCTGGCGCAGTTTAATTTCATCTTTCGTGACCGGAGCCATAGCTTCAACATAGTTTTGAACAAGACGGGCACGCTCTTCTTCACTTTGGAGGCGATAAAGGTCCCCAGGCTGAGTGTAGTGATCATTATGATCATAAGATACACTGTCTGCAAAACCTTGAACAGGATATGCCGCCTGTTTGTTTTCAGCAGATTCTGCTGGTCCGCCGTAGCTGTTCGGCTCGTAATAGACAGACCCGCCGCCGTTGTTGTCAAAACGCATTTGACCGTCGCGCTGGTACGTATTGACTTCGTTTTTAGGACGATTAATCGGCAGGGCCTGATGGTTCGCGCCTACACGGTATCGGTGTGCATCATGGTAGGCGAACAAACGGCCTTGAAGCATTTTGTCCGGAGATACGTCGACTCCAGGGACAAGTGTTCCAGGTGAGAATGTAGCCTGCTCGACTTCTGCAAAGTAGTTTTCCGGATTGCGGTTTAGAACCATGCGGCCAACCTCAATTAACGGATAGTCTTTTTGAGACCATACTTTAGTGACATCGAATGGATCGAAGCGGTAAGTGTCCGCATCTTCTAAAGGCATGATCTGCACGTACATTTTCCATGCAGGGAAATCGCCTTTTTCAATGGCATTAAACAAGTCTTCTGTGTGGTAGTCCGGATTTTCTCCGGCAATTTTAGCTGCAAGCTCCGGAGCAAGGTTTTGAATGCCTTGTTCTGTTTTAAAGTGGTATTTGATCCACACGCCGTCTCCTTCCGTATTTGTCCACTTAAATGTATGGCTTCCAAAGCCGTGCATATGACGGAATGTTGCCGGAATACCCCGGTCAGACATCAAGATTGATACTTGATGAAGAGATTCAGGTGATAGAGACCAGAAATCCCAAACAGCATCTGGATTTTTCAAGTGTGTTTGCGGATGGCGCTTTTGTGTGTGGATGAAATCAGGGAATTTAATTGCATCGCGAATGAAGAAAACCGGCGTATTGTTTCCTACCAGGTCATAGTTGCCTTCTTCTGTATAGAATTTCAAAGCAAATCCGCGCGGGTCGCGCACTGTATCAGCTGAACCATTTTCTCCCGCTACCGTTGAAAAACGGACGAACATAGGTGTACGTTTACCCACTTCTGATAAGAAATTTGCTTTTGTATATTTTGTTACATCATTTGTTACTTCAAAATAACCATGTGCTCCTGCACCTTTTGCATGAACGACGCGCTCAGGCACACGTTCTCTGTTAAAGTGTGCAAGCTTCTCTAAAAGGTGGACATCCTGAATTAATGTTGGACCGCGAGAACCTGCTGTTATTGAATTCTGGTTGTCACCGACAGGAGCACCCCAACTAGTAGTAAGATTTTTTCTCTCATTACTCATAAATCGATTCACCTCATAGTTTTATAGTATTAAACCCATTTACAATGATAACATCTCTCAATAAAAAATCAATACTATTTTATAATTATTATAAATAAATAGTTTGTAAAATAGTTTGAATATTCAATGAAATTTTTGTCTCTTTTTATTAATGAAAAATATGGGGTATGTAAATCATAAATATATCTTGCAAATGTTGAAATGATTTGAAATAATTAATATATGAACATATACTCATATAAAGAAGGAATGGAGGGGTTGAAAATGGGGCACTCACATCATCATCACGGCCATGAGGGACATCATCACCACCATACAAGCAATAAAAAGGCGCTCCTGCTTGCATTTTCCATTATCGCTCTTTTCATGATTGTGGAAGTGATCGGGGGATTACTCACAAATAGTCTTGCGCTGCTGTCTGATGCGGGACATATGCTCAGTGACGCGGCAGCATTAGGTTTAAGCTATCTTGCAATGACTTTTGGAGCAAAAGGCGCTTCAGCATCTAAAACGTTCGGTTATAAAAGGTTTGAAATTTTGGCTGCCTTTATTAACGGTCTTACATTAATCATTATTGCCCTCTATATATTTGCAGAAGCCTATCAGCGTTTTATCGATCCGCCTGAGGTCATCAGTTCCGGCATGCTCTTGATTTCGAGTATTGGCCTGCTTGTCAATATTGCGGCTGCTTTTATCCTGATGCGCGGAGATAAGGATGAGAATCTGAATGTAAGAAGTGCTTTCCTGCACGTTATTGGCGATATGCTTGGTTCTGTGGGCGCAATTATCGCGGCTCTGCTTATTATGTTTTTTGGCTGGGGCCTCGCAGATCCGATCGCAAGTATTATTGTTGCGGTGCTGATAATCATCAGCGGTTTCCGCGTGACGAAGGATTCTTTTCATATTTTAATGGAAGGTGCACCTGGGAATTTGAAAACGGATGAAATACGGGCTGCTCTCATGACAATGGAGGAAGTATGCGGCGTACATGATTTGCATGTATGGTCAATTACGTCAGATTTCCCAGCGCTGAGCTGTCATTTAGTGGTAGAGAGCGGGGAGAATCAGCAGGACTTATTGAAAAAAGCCAACAAGATTTTGCATGATCAATTTGGACTTCATCATACAACGATTCAGATTGATCGAAAAGATTCAGCCTGCTGCGGGGATGATCATTGTAATTAGAAGGTTTTCGCCTGTTTTTTTCTGTAAAAATGATGAATGGTGTCAGTCCGATTAGTACTGCGACTTTTCAAGGGTCAAAGCTTGAAAAGTGGTATCACTCTCGGTAGTGCTGCCATTTTAAATTGTTCAAAGCTTGAAAAGTGGCGTCACTCTCGGTAGTGCTGCCATTTTAAATGGTTCAAAGCTTGAAAAGTGGCGTCACTCTCAATAGTGATGCCAATTTTAATGGTTCAAAGCTTGAAAAGTGGCGTCACTCTCAGTAGTGCAGCCATTTTTCACGGTTCAAAGCTCAAAAAGTGGCATCATCATCCCTAGTGCTGCCACGGGACAGCCCCTTTTACGGTGTTCTGTTCTTAGTGTAATTTCATTTTTAAAATATGCGAGGGTTGGATATATCAGCCTGATTAGGCGGCTCCGCTTTTCGGTTTGTCCAGCTCCTCAGCCAGAACGGATCCGCCAGTCAAGGCAAAAAGCGCCTTTTCTGTCGGATCCTTATCTGTCTTTCGGAGCTAAACGGGCGGTTCCGCTTTTCGGTTAATGACGAGCATGCTCAATCATCTGTTTCAAAAGCCCGATAACGTGTTCGTCGTCATGTGAATAGTATAAAGTTGTCCCTTCGCGGCGGAATTTGACGAGGCGCAGGTTTTTCAGAAAGCGCAGCTGGTGGGATACGGTTGATTGGAGAAGAGATAATGATTCGGCAATTTCATTTACGGATCGTTCCCCTTGGGTAAGCAGGTTTAATATACGAAGCCGTGTCGGGTCTGACAGCGCCTTAAAGGTCTGTGAAGCGATGAAGAGGGTTTCTTCGTCCAGATCTTGAAACGTGTCTGCATCTATTTTTTCTTTTTTCATTGTGAGTCTCCTTCTGACTTCTTATGTAATTATTATAGGAAAGATTATTTATTTATACAAACATTCAAATTATTGTTTGACTGTTCCTGCTGCCCTGCATATACTTTAATCAAATGAACGTTTGAATGAAAAGGATGTGATGAAGTGAAGCTGCAGGATGTATGTGAAATAACCTGTGTGGATTCGGAAAAAGTGGAACGGGTTAAGAATAAGCTTCGAGGGCAGGAAACGGCTAATGTGGCGAAAATCTATAAAGCCCTTGCTGATGATACCCGATTGAAAATTGCTTATGCGCTTTTAGAAGAAGAGGAGCTATGTGTCTGTGATGTGGCGAATATCGTCGGGGCTACGACCGCGACTGCATCGCATCATTTAAGACTTTTGAAAAATACGGGGCTTGCTAAGTTCCGCAAAGAAGGAAAGCTGGTCTATTATTCATTGGATGATGATCATGTAAAGCAGCTGATTCAGCTTGCTTTTGAACATCAGGGGGAGATGAGCATTCGTGGGAGCAGAACAAACGGCTGAAAAAAATGTGTACCGGGTTCAGGGATTTACTTGTGCAGGCTGTGCCGGAAAATTCGAACGCAATGTAAAAGAACTTGATGGCGTTAGTGATGCCAAAGTGAATTTCGGTGCCGCTAAATTAACGGTGATCGGCAATGCGAGCATTCGCGATATTGAAAAAGCAGGTGCGTTCGAGCATCTTAAGATTCTTCCTGAAAAGGGAGCCGTTCAAGCTCCTAAAGAAACATTCCTTAAAAAATACGGAGCCCTTCTGGTATCAGCACTGTTCATAGCGATGGGCTATTATTCATTGTTTTCCTATGGCGAAGAAAGTGTCCCGTCTATAGCAGCATTTTTGGCTGCCATCGTCATTGGGGGATACTCACTGTTTATCACGGGGTTTAAAAATTTGATTCGGCTTGAGTTTGATATGCGAACGCTCATGACGATCGCGATTATCGGTGCCGCCATTATTGGGGAATGGAGCGAAGGGGCTGTTGTGGTTATCCTGTTTGCCATCAGTGAAGCTCTGGAATCCTATTCGATGGACCGGGCGCGCAAGTCCATTCGCTCGTTAATGGATATCGCTCCAAAAGAAGCGTTAATCAGACGAAACGGTATTGAAAGCTCCATTTCCGTTGATGAAATTGAAGCCGGCGATATCATGATCGTGAAGCCGGGCCAGAAAATTGCCATGGATGGAGTTGTTGTTAAAGGGGTATCGGCTGTTAATCAGGCATCCATCACGGGTGAATCACTCCCCGCAGAAAAAGAACCTGGGGCAGAAGTGTTTGCAGGAACTCTTAACGAAGAAGGCTTGCTTGAAGTAAAGGTTACGAAGCTCGCTGATGATACAACGATTGCGAAAATCATTCATCTAGTAGAAGAAGCTCAGGCGGAACGCGCACCATCGCAGGCATTTGTAGACAAGTTTGCAAGGTGGTATACACCTGTGATTATGGCGATTGCCTTTTTAGTCGCTGTTCTTCCGCCGCTGTTTTTCGGCGGAATGTGGGATACTTGGATTTATCAGGGATTAGCCGTCCTGGTTGTCGGCTGTCCGTGTGCACTTGTTATCTCAACACCTGTTTCCATTGTTACGGCCATTGGGAACGCAGCGAGAAATGGAGTGTTGATCAAAGGCGGTATTTACCTTGAAGAATTAAGCCGAATTAAGGCGGTGGCGTTTGATAAAACAGGCACTTTAACAAAAGGGGCACCTGTGGTTACCGATTTTGACGTTTTACTGCCTGGAATTTCACAAGATGACTTATTTAAATTGGTAAGTGCGCTTGAATATAGGTCACAGCATCCGCTTGCTTCTGCGTTTATAAAAAAAGCAGAGCAGCAGGAGCTGGATTATAAATCTCTAATCGTAGATGAATTCGCGTCCATCACTGGAAAAGGCATCAAAGGAAAAATTGATCAAGAGTGGTACTATGTTGGAAATGTTTCGCTGTTTGAAGAGATGACTGGGCGTCCACTAGAAGGAGAAGTAAGAAACAAGGTTGATTCTTTGCAGAAACAGGGGAAAACAGTCATGCTCGCTGGTACAAATGAAGTGCTGCTTGCTGTATCGGCCGTTGCAGACGAGATCCGTGAAAGCAGTGTCCGCGTTGTGAAGCAGCTAAAAGAGCAAGGCATTCAAAAGACCATCATGCTGACGGGTGATCACGCAAGTACCGCGGCAGCAATCGGACATCAGTTGGAAGTGTCTGAGATTCATGCTGAGCTCCTTCCTCAGCATAAACTGGATGCCGTGAAAAAGATACAAGGTGAATACGGTAAAGCCGCAATGGTGGGGGATGGCGTAAATGATGCCCCCGCTCTTGCTGCAGCTTCTGTTGGCATCGCGATGGGAGGGGCCGGGACGGATACGGCTCTTGAAACAGCAGATGTTGCCCTAATGGGAGATGATCTGAAAAAACTGCCTTTTGCGATTGAACTGAGCCGCAAAACGCTTGTCATTATTAAGCAGAACATTGCCTTTGCCTTAGGGCTTAAACTGCTTGCCCTGCTACTCGTTGTTCCAGGATGGCTGACATTATGGATTGCGATTTTTGCAGATATGGGAGCGACTTTGCTTGTCACGCTTAATGGATTGAGGCTTTTAAGAGTGAAGGAAAAGAAAGACAGCTAGCATGAACCGATTAGAGGTTCATGCTCCTTTTTATTTTGTTGGGATGGCAAGAAATTTGGCCTTCCGCTTGAGAAAAATGACAGCTGGAATTCGGGGATAGCCGCTAAATCAGAAAATCTTCCGGCTGAAGAAAATCAATATGCTAAAAAGAAAAACTCCAGCTTCTAGAGCCGGAGCAGAATGGTCATTTTCTAACGAATCAGTAAACAGCCGATTTTCTAATTAAAATGAGGTGTCAGTATCTCTTTTAAAATCGCGGCACTTTTCCTGAATTTATCCTGTTCTTCAGCATTCAGGTCAAGCTCAATAATGTCGCGGATTCCCTCGCGGTTAATTACAGCGGGGACTCCGATATAGACATCTTTTTCTCCGTATTGTCCGTCAAGATGGCCAGAAACGGTCAGGACGCAATTTTCATTGTGAAGGATGGCTTTCGTCATGCGGACAAGCCCCATTGCGATTCCATAATAGGTTGCCCCTTTTCGATTAATAATCTGATAGGCTGCATCCCGTACGTTTTTAAAGATTTCATCTAAGTCTTCTTTTTTATAGGCTTCGCTGCGTTCAATCATCTTCATGACAGGGATTCCGCCGATATCTGCAGAGCTGTAAACAGGAAGCTCGCTGTCTCCGTGCTCACCGATTATGTAGGCATGAACGTTATTTGGAGCTATTTTAAAATAGTCGCCAAGCAGATAGCGGAAGCGGGAAGTATCAAGGATGGTTCCTGAACCTATCACCCGTTCTTTCGGCAGTCCGCTGAATTTCCATGTTGCGTAGGCAAGGATATCCACTGGATTCGTTGCTACTAGAAATATTCCCTGGAATCCGGATTTCATCACGCTTTCGGTAATTTCTTTGAATATGGCCAGGTTTTTCGCTACAAGATCAAGGCGGGTTTCGCCTTTCTTCTGATTAGCTCCTGCACAAATGACAACAATATCTGCGTGTTTGCAATCCCCGTATTCTCCGAGACGGATGGCGGTAGGATTTGGTGCAAACACTTTTCCGTGGTTAAGATCCATTACATCGCCAAGCGCTTTTTCGGCATTAGCATCAATTAAAATCAGTTCATCAGCTATTCCTTGATTCATGAGAGCGAATGCGTAGCTGGAACCGACAAATCCGGTACCAACCAAGACTACACGGTTTATCTTTTCTTGTGCCATTGTACAACACCCTTTCCTTGAATTGTGAAATACTTCACAATATAATTTTACCTTATTAAGGAAGAAATGTCTATTAAAATTACAAATTGTCATCGATTTATAAAAACTTTACTTATTTACAGCGGTGTTAGGTTTTTTAACATATAATTATAAAAATTTTTAGAAAATTAGTTGACTTGAGAAAAATATACGTTAAAATAGAAAATAATTAACTTGTGTTATATTTTATAACATACAATGTTATAAGAAGAGCAATAGGAGGACGTTAATTTGGATTCTATTTATCTGTTAAATAGTTTATGGGTGGTTCTGGGGGCAATTTTGGTTATTCTCATGCAGGGCGGATTCATTTTGCTTGAAGCAGGATCTACACGCATGAAAAATGCCGGTCATATTGCCGGTAAGACGATTTTTACATTTGGCCTTGCATCACTTGTGTTTTGGGCTGTGGGCTTTGGATTTATATTTGGGGACAATGCCAATTTCTTTGTAGGTTTATCCCACTTTTTCTATTCAGGATATGAACTTGAAGGAATGAATCTTTCTTCATCTGTCTTCTTTTTGTTCCAGCTTGCTTTTGCCGGAATTGCGATAACCATTGCGCTTGGAGGATTTGCAGAGCGGGCTAAATTGTCAATTTATCTTGTCTTTACGGTGCTTTTCTCAGCTCTTGTCTATCCAGTGGTAGCACATTGGATCTGGGGCGGAGGCTTTCTTGCTGAGCACGGTAAACAAGATTTTGCCGGTTCCACGGTTGTCCATTTAACAGGTGCAATGGCTGCATTTGCTGCAACCATTTTACTGAAGCCGCGTATTGGGAAATTCAATCAGGATGGTTCTGCCAATAACATTTTTGGCCATAATCAAGTGTTTACAGCTTTAGGGGTTTTGGTGCTGTGGATTGGATGGTTTGGATTTAACGCTGCAAGCACACTTGGAGTTGAGGATGGATTTTTCGGATATGTTGCGCTGAATACGAATCTTGCTGCGGCAGCTGGTGCAGTTGCGTCGCTCATCGTTTCATGGGCAGTACTTGGGAAATCAGATGTGCCGACGATGCTTAATGGTGCACTCGCGGGTCTTGTAGCAATTACAGCATCATGTGCGTTTGTAGATACGTGGGCAGCCGTTCTGATCGGTTTTATTGCTGGAATCCTAGTTTTTTATAGTGTGAGATTTTTCGAAAAGAGAAAGATAGATGATCCAATCTACGCGCTATCTGTTCATGGAGCAGCTGGGGTATGGGGTACGATTTCAACAGGGTTTTTCGCAACACCTGAACTTGCGACAGTTGGAAAGCCGGGATTATTTTATGGCGGAGGCTTTGAACAATTAGGGGTTCAGGTCATGGGTGTCGGCGTATCGGGAGCTTATGCCTTTGCCGTTTCGTTTATCATCCTTTTTGCTGCTAAAAAGCTGATGGGCGGTCTGCGTGTAACAGAAGAAGAAGAAATTATGGGGCTTGATATGAGTGAGCATGGAAGTTACGGCTATCCTGAAGTATTCTTATCAAAAGAGGATAAGATCAGCTCTTAATTCGGGAGCGAAAGGGAAGTGCTGTAAATGGGAGAAAGCTACGAATCAATTCGTTCATGGAAAGATGAAGAGATTTATAAATATACAACTGATACGCAATCATTAAATCAATTTCATGATAAAGTCATGCGGGCGGTTTTTGAAGTATCTCTGCAAAAGCTGAAGGAGGAAAAAGGGACTCCTCCTTCACCCTTTTCATGGTTTGTGATGGGGAGTGCAGGGAGATTTGAACAGGGGGTCATCAGTGATCAGGATCATGGAATGGTTTATGAAAAAAGCGGTGCGGACACAGATCAGTACTTTCTGGCGTTTGGAAAAGAGATTTCCTTAGGACTTCATCTTGCAGGGTATCCTTATTGCGAAGGAAAAGTCATGAGCTCAAATCCTGTCTGGTGCAAAACACTTGGAGCATTTGAAGAACAGCTTTTAAAATGGATGGATGAAATCAGCTTTGAGTCTATGAGGTATCTGCAGATATTTGTAGATGCAAGAGTGCTTGCGGGAGAAGAAGCATTTATTGGTCATTTAAAAAAAGTAATTCATGAGTGCCGGAAAAAGTCTCCTAAGCTATTAAAACGGTTTATGGATAATATCATGCATCTCAAACCTTCTGTTGGTCCACTTGGGCAAATCTTCACCGAAAGCAGCGGTCCCTATCAGGGATCACTCAATTTAAAGCAAGCGGCCTTTTTACCTTATGTAAATGCAGTTAGAATTCTTGCCATTAAAGAAGGAGTGTTAGCTGCCTCCACATTGGAGCGGATTGATGAGCTCAGCAAAGATGAGTTTTATCGAAATGAGCTTTGCGAATATAAAAAGAGTTTTGTTAATCTGCTGCAATTTCGAATGTCTAATTTAAAGAGAATCAAAGAATACGATGATGTTCATTACCTTCCCATTAAGCAGCTCGGCCGTGCAGAGAAAAAAGAAATGAAAACCATTCTGAAAAACGGAAAAAAACTGCATCACTTTGTACAGGGAATCATTGAAAAGGGTGTTCATCAATGAAGTCGAATCCGTTCGTTCATTTTATTAGAGAGGTGCACGGGAAGTTTCAAACGAGCGTTTTTGGAACGGCTCAAAGCGGACAAAACTCCCAGCAAATCGCATTTCTGCGTCAGCTGCAGCGCGAAATGAAAGCGGAAGAGGCGCTGTCGGTTCCGCTGGATGAATTGGATGTAGTGGTTTTTGATATTGAAACAACCGGTTTTTTTCCAGAGCAGGGGAACGAAATCATTTCCATCGGTGCAGTGAAGGTGAGCGGGTGCACGCTGCAGGAAGATGAACGTTTCTACTCGCTTGTCAGACATGAAAATGGAATGTCTGATGAAATCAGTGTGTTAACTGGGATTAGAAATGATGATTTAAAGGATGCTCCTTCCCTTGAAGAAGCCATGATTGAATTTTTTAAGTTCGTAAAAAGTGATACTCTTGTTGCCCATCACTCTTCGCATGAAAAAAACTTCATGCAGCATGCAAGCAGGAAACTGTTCCGCGCAGCGTTCAAGCACCGGATTGTAGACACGTCTTTTTTATACCGCATTGCTGAACCAAATGCGGAGTTTGTAAGACTTGAAGACTGGTGTGATCATAAAGAGATTCCTGTTATAGACCGTCACCATGCATTAGGCGATGCGATTTTGACAGCAAAACTTTGGTGTAAATACGTTGAGGACGTAAAAGGACTGGGCTGCAGAAACCTGCGGGATATTTACGAACGGATTGCCATACTGTGATGAAAACATTACTTCAGTAAAAGGAGTAATGTTTTTTTATATGGATGGTTCAAATTGTATATTTTAGGGGTAAGGTAAATTATAGACATTTTAAGTCGAGGGGGAAAAGGTTTGAAGCAGGCAATGTTAATTGTAAATCCATCTTCAGGCAAAGAAAAAGGAACTGAATATACGGAACATGCTTTAAAAACGATGAGGAACATGGGTTATGAAACAGAGCTTCGCGAAACAAAAGGCGAGGGAGATGCTATGGATTTTGCCAGGG
The DNA here is from genome assembly GCF_050483325.1 of Metabacillus idriensis. Taxonomy (GTDB): domain Bacteria; phylum Bacillota; class Bacilli; order Bacillales; family Bacillaceae; genus Bacillus_P; species Bacillus_P idriensis_A. The sequence goes on along the minus strand of NZ_JBCMYF010000032.1, from coordinate 96,028 downwards.
AAGCCTGTGAACGGAAGCTTGATTTTGTTGCGGCAATGGGCGGAGACGGCACGATAAATGAAGCAATAAACGGGATTGCGGAACAGGATCACCGGCCTTTATTCGGTTTAATCCCCCTCGGTACGGTAAATGATTTTGCAAGAGCCCTCAATATTCCGCTTGATCCTGAAGAGGCCATTTCTGTTATGGAGCAGCAGCACACAAGAAAAACAGATGTTGGGAAAATCAATGATCGATATTTTATTAATATAGTAGCTGTCGGAGCTTTAGCTGAAGCATCTTTTTCTACACCAGTTGAGCAGAAAACAAAACTTGGCCCGCTTGCCTACATCATTGAAGGAGTAAAAAAGATGAAGGAGAAGCAGCCTTTTGAACTCCGGGTCCAATCAGATGAGGGTATCTGGGAGGGGGAGGCTTTGCTGATGCTTATAGCCCTGACAAACTCGGTCGGCGGATTTGAAACGATCGCACCTGAAGCAGAGGTAAACGACGGCATGCTTCACGTCATCATCATTAAAGATGTTGCCCTGCCGCAATTTCTGCTCCTGCTTCCGAAAATCATGACCGGTGAGCTTGCAAGCAGCGAGCATGTTGAATACTTGAAGGTGCCAATGATAGAAGCTTCCTCCACTTATGAAATGATTGCGAACGTTGACGGTGACGAAGGGGATAAGCTTCCGGTAAAAGTGGAAAATCTGAGAAGACACATTGAAATACTGGTTCCAAAGGAAGAATAGGAGGTTCGTTATATGAATATAACGATTACGGAACAAGCTAAAAGCAAGTTAAGTGAAATACCTGATGATAAGCTGATCCAGCTATCTTTTGACCGGGGCAGCTGTGATATTGTGAATACGCTGTATGAAATAAAGGTCATTAATAAAAGAGAAACTGAACCGTATGAAAAAGTGATTACATCAGAAAAGCTGGATTTTATCGTTGATGATGACTTTGAAGATGCTTATGATCATGAGCTGACGATTGATTACTCGAACCATTTTTTTGTCTTTAAAAATAAGAATCAGACTTTTAATAATAGAATAGGACTGCGGTACGTTTAAAAGAAGGAAGAGAGCTTCCTTCTTTTTGTTCTTTTTATTAATGGCTCATTTAGTGAATATTGCTGCTTTTAGACTATATGTTAAATTCTTAAGTGGATTGCAGCGGATAAACTTGACTCATGCGGGAAAATAGAGGGAAATGGGAGACCCCGCAGGCGCGAGAAGGCTCCCACCCTCCCCGCGGAAAGCAAGTTCCTGAAGCAGAAAGAAACGGCCAGCATTAATAATCAAATACAACAATTTATGCGAAAACAGACTTTATAAAAGACAAATTGTTCAGAAAAAAGATATTGCAAACGTTATCAAGATGAAGTATCATTCAATCAAAGGGATCCGAAACGTTTTGGAGGAAAGTATTTTGACGACAATTAAGGACATTGCGAAGGCCGCAGGAGTATCCATTACGACTGTTTCAAGAGCATTGAACGGCTATTCGGATGTGAATGAAAAGACGAGACAAAAAATTTCCAGAATCGCTAAAGAATTAAACTACAGTCCTAATACGCTTGCCCGGGGATTGGTCATGAAGAAATCAAAAACCATCGGTATGCTCGTTTCAGGCATGGACCGCGTCAGTTCGAAGGATAATTTCACCTTTGAAGTCCTGTCAGGGGTTAATGAATGCATTTCTGAGCGGGATTACGATCTGGTGCTTTTCAGTACAACGACAACAAAACAGCGGGAGAAAACCTATTCCCAGCTTTGCAGGGAACGGCGGGTAGATGGAGCCATCCTTCAAGGAATGAAAATCGATGATCCATATTTAAAAGAGGTTGTTGAGAGTGATATTCCCTGTATGCTCATTGATATCCCCATTGCATCAAACAGTGTTGGCTATGTGACGACAGATAATGTGCTCGGAGCAAAGCGGGCTGTTGAACATTTAATCAGCCTGGGACATACAAAAATCGCTTTGATTAATGGCCATGATCAGGCATATGTCAGTAAACAAAGGCTAAAAGGCTATTTAGATGCACTAAAGGAAGCAAAGCTTGAAGGGAAAGAAGACTGGATCGTCAGCGGTGATTTTTCTGAGGAGAAAGCGGAATTGGTTACTGAAAGGCTTCTCTTAGAACACCCTGAAATAACAGCCGTTTTTTGTGCAAGTGATTTAATGGCACTTGGCGCCATGAAAAGTGCGAAAGCATCAGGAAAAGATGTTCCAGAAGGCCTGTCTGTTATCGGCTATGACAACATTCTGCTTGCTGCCTACTCAAATCCCGCACTAACGACAATTGCCCAGAATAAATTTGAACTTGGCTACCAGGCCGCAAATTCTCTGATTGATATGCTTGAAGGAAAAAGCGGATCAAATGTCATAACCCTTAAAACGGACTTGATCATTAGAGATTCAACCAAAAAAAACCACAGATCATAAGTGGTTGCACATAAAATCCGAAACGTTTCGGAAGCAGAAATAATCACCTATATTTTTTTCTGTAAATCCGAAACGTTTCGGAATATCAAGGAGGACAAAGATGGACTACCGTGTGATAAAAGAAAATGACTTATTTTTGCTGACAGATACAAATGGGAATATCCCTGAAAACCATCCTTACGGTTTAGGGCTTTATACAAAAGACACACGTTTTTTAAGTAAACTCGATTTGAAGATTAATGGGGAAGATCCTATTTTGCTTTCATCTGACGCAGATCAAAACTATAAAGCTAATATTCTCTTAACAAATCCCCATATGGAAGATGACGGAGAACTGATTTTATGGAGGGAATCTGTAGAGATCGAACGGTCACGATTCATTTATGATGATGTTCTATATGAAGAGATTAAAGTGAAAAACTATTTTCCAAAGCCTGTTAAATTTGAAATCAGCATCCATGCTGATGCTGATTTTCTGGATATGTTTGTTGTCCGCGGATTTCAAAATGGAGATCTTGGCAGCAGAACTGGCCAATCGGCTGAAGGAAATACCCTTTCCTTTCACTATGCAGGAGCGGACAATGTGAATCGCAGCACATTGATTACGTGGGATAAAGCAGCAAAAAAAGTTGATGAAAAAGGAAAAATCGATTTTGAATTTGAATTAGCTCATTCTGAGACAGACAAAGTCACACTTGCGATTCGTCCGCAAATCGGGGAAGAAAAACCAAACACTGCTGCACAAAAAGATGAGGCAATGCGCAAGCTTGAAGAATCGTATCAGGTGTGGAATGAAAAAGCAGCAAGCATCAAAACCGATTTTGCCCCGCTTCAGCGTCTTGTGGACCGCGGATTGAATGATATGAGGGTTTTGCTGACAGATGTAGGATTTGGACCATTTCCAGTTGCCGGGCTGCCTTGGTTTGGCGTTCCATTTGGACGTGACAGCTTAATTGCAGCTTTGCAGATCCTTCCATTTCAACCTGACATTGCAAAAGGAACACTGCTAACGATGGCGCATTATCAAGGTCAGAATTTGGATCCATGGAGAGATGAGCAGCCGGGTAAAATCATGCATGAAATTCGTTTCGGAGAACTCGCTGCTACAGGTCAAATCCCGTTTACTCCTTATTACGGAACGGTTGATGCCACACCGCTGTTTTTGATTCTTTTATCAGAGTATGTGAAGTGGACAGGTGACACGGAATTTGCTTTGAGTCTTGAGAAGACAATTGAGAACGCTTTAATGTGGATCGATGAATATGGAGACCGTGACAAAGATCTTTTTGTGGAATACCATCAGGAATCAAGCAAAGGCATTGCGAATCAAGGCTGGAAGGATTCAGGCGATTCTGTCGTTCACAGAAATGGAGAATACGCAAAAACGCCTATAGCACTTGCAGAGGTGCAAGGATATGTTTATCAGGCCAAAATGGGACTCGCTGATATCTTTGAAAACATCAATCAAACAGAACGTGCAGAGCAGCTTCGCAGACAGGCGAACTCGCTCAAGGAAAGATTTGATGAGGAATTCTGGATGGAGGATGTTCAGTTCTATGCCATCGCACTTGATGAAAAGAAAGAACAGGTCGGAACGATTACCTCAAATCCAGGTCACGTTTTATTTTCGGGAATGCTGAATGAAGATCGGGCAAAAGCTGTAACTGAGATGCTTGTCTCCCCTAAGATGTTTTCTGGATACGGAATCCGGACGATGGCTGAAGGCGAAGCAGGCTACAACCCGATGAGCTATCACGATGGAAGCATCTGGCCGCATGATAACAGCATCTCTCTTCTGGGGATGAGCAAGACGGGGTATCAGCAAGAAGCAGGCAAAGTAATGAACGGGCTAATTGATGCTGCAGCTCATTTCGAATATGACCGTCTGCCGGAACTTTTCTGCGGATACGACAGCTTGGGCGGCAAAGCTGTGAAATACCCTGTGGCCTGTTCACCTCAAGCATGGGCAGCAGGTACACCGCTTGTCTTTATCCAGTCGATGCTGGGGTTATTTCCAGACAGCTTAAAGAAGGAAATCACCTTATCGCCGGTATTATTGGATGGCATGAATTCGCTGGATGTTCAAAATATCTCAATCGGAGAAGGGCACTTATCAATCGCAGTCACTCGCAGCGGAGAGACCTTTACATTGGAAGTTCTAAAGAACACAACAGGATATTCTTTAAAATCATCTGGAACACTTGTCCAAAAATAAGCAGGTTTACTTCAATCTTTTGGAAGGCAGCTTCCTTTAGATCATAAAAAGCAATGGAAGGGGAAACGGCAATGAAATCAAGAAAATGGTTAGCGGGGTTCGGAGTTGCTTCTATGTTATTTACAGGAGCTTTGGCAGGATGCAGTTCTGATGAAACATCCAAAGAGGGCGCAGACGGAGAAAAAGTGGAAGTGACGCTTGCTGGATGGGGCGGAAATCCGACTGAGGAAAAGCTGTTAAAGCAAACGATTGAAGATTTTGAAGCGAAGCATCCTAAAATTGATGTCAAGCTTGAGGTTATTACAGAACAGTATATGGATGTTATTAAAACACGCTTGATCGGCGGAGAAGGACCGGACGTTTTTTATTTGGACGCATTTGAAGCTCCTGGTCTGATTGAAACGGGCGTTATTGAACCTTTAGATGAGTATGTTACAGAGGATTTTGACGTTGAAGACTTTGAAAAGCCATTATTGGAAGCATTTATATCTGAGGATAAAACGTACGGTTTCCCAAAAGACTATTCGACTTTAGCGCTTTTTTACAACAAAAAAATGCTTGCTGATGCTGGCGTAGAGGTTCCTAAAACGTGGGAAGAGTTTCGCGAGGCATCCAAAAAACTAACGAAAGACGGGCAATACGGATTTGGCGTTGCGCCTGAGCTTGCACGCCAATACTGGGTGGCTGAATCACTTGGCGGCGATGTGGTAAAAGAGGATAAAGCAAATTTTGCCTCTGACGAAGTGGTAGAAGCATTAAAACCGGTTATCGATATGCACAATGTCGATAAATCAGCGGTTGAAGCAAAAGAAGTAGGTGCAACTTGGGGCGGAGAGATTTTCGGCCAGCAAAAAGCGGCTATGGTCATTGAAGGCAACTGGGCAATCCCGTTTTTAGCGGATACATTCCCTGATGTAGAGTACGGAACAGCTGAGCTGCCGGCGATCAATGGTGAAAAATCAACGATGGCTTACAGTGTTGCTTATGTCATGAATGCTGCTTCTGAAAAGAAAGAAGCGTCATGGGAGCTGCTTTCATACCTGACGGGAAAAGAAGGCATGGAGACATGGACCAGCAAAGGCTATGCTTTGCCTACACGTAAATCCGTTGCAGAAAAGCTTGGCTATGACAAAGACGAGCTGCGCGGACCGCTTGTAGCAGGCGCTTCTTATGCAACTGTATGGTCAGAAGGCTCAAACCTGCCTATTATCGTGAACAACTTCAACAACCAATTCATGAGTGCATTCCTTGGCGACCGCCCGCTTGAAGAAGCATTAAAAGAAGCGGAAAAACAGGCAAACAGCGAAATCGACTCAAAATAAGAAAAAGAGGCTGAGAAAAGGGAAATGCTTGTTTCCCTTTTCTTCTTTAAAATCTGCACTGGTTCTTTCTGACGAAGTCCTTTTTACTTCCTCAGAAAGAGTTTGTGCAGGATTTACTTAAAGTGGGGGGCGTGGATAACAAAATGAAAAATCAATTTTCCAAACGAACATTAAGAGAGGCTGGACAAGGCTACTTTTTCATGTCGCCTTCATTGTTTGTCTTACTATTATTTATCATCGGTCCCATTTTTTATATTGTCTTTCTTTCGTTTCATAAAGTGCAGCTGCTCGGAACGGCAAGCTATGATTTCGTAGCATTTGAAAATTTCACGAGAATCCTTGATGACACAAGGGCGCAGATTGCTTTATGGAATACATTTAAATATGTAGTAATTGTTGTTCCCTGTCAGACGATTCTCGCGCTGATCCTTGCGGCAACATTAAATGCAGGAATGAAGGGTCAAACATTCTTTAGAATTGTGTACTTTCTGCCTACCCTGACATCGTCTGCTGTATTAACTTTGATTTTTATGTGGATGTACAATAAGAATGGATTAATCAACAATGTATTAGATACACTCGGTTTGCCGACCTATAACTTCCTAGGAGACCCGAATATCGCACTGAACGCGATTATGATTATGAATATATGGTCCACAGCACCATTTTTCATGGTTATTTATTTGGCAGCTCTGCAGGATATTCCCGACTCACTTTATGAAGCAGCGGAGCTTGACGGGGCTAATACCTTACAGAAATTCTTGAAAATTACGGTACCGCACTTGCGCCCGGTCACATCATTCGTCGCGATCATGGGCTTAATCGGAACATTCCAGCTTTTTGATCAGTCCTACATTTTCTCGGCAGGATCAGGGGGACCGGATAATTCAACCTTAACCGTTGTTCTTTTAGTTTATCAGTATGCGTTTAAAAATCTCGGAACGATGGGATACGCGGCGGCTCTAGTTCTGCTGCTTGCGATTGTGATTCTTGTGGCGACATTGCTGCAGCGGAAATTTTCAAAAGAAGAGTCACTCTACTAAAAGGAGGATGGAAAGATGAAAAAGAAATTTGGAATTGGAAAAGCGATTGTATATGCGATTCTGGTACTCTATGCTGTTACGACACTAGTGCCGTTTTTATGGGCTCTTTCCTCTTCGTTTAAAACGCTGCAGGAAATAGTCAGCGGCACACTTAGCTTTATTCCGAAAAACTTTACCTTAGATAACTATAAGCAGATTTTCATAGAGCAGGAGCTTTTCCCTAGATGGATGTTTAACAGTGTGTTAATCGCCGTCATTGGAACGGTATTAAATCTCTTGTTTAATTCAATGGCCGGGTATGCTCTTGCAAGACTCAGCTTTCCCGGTAAAAAGGCGCTGTTCATTACCATTCTTGCCGTGCTGATGATTCCGGCTCAAGTCACGATGATCCCAAACTACCTGATTTTAAAAGAGCTGGGCTGGCTGAATTCGTATCAGGGCATGATCGTACCGGCCATGATTAATGCAACGTTCATTTTCATGATGCGGCAGTTTTTTATCAACTTTCCGAAAGAATTGGAAGAAGCAGCTGAAATGGATGGCCTCAGCAGACTTGGAACGTTCTTTAAAATTGTGCTTCCGCTTGCAAGACCGGCTCTTGCGGCACAGGCAATCTTCGTATTTATGGGCTTCTGGAATGATTTCATGAGACCGCTGATTGTAATGACAGATATTGAAATGTTTACACTCCCGCTTGGACTGAATACTTTTAAAGGTCAGTTCGTCAGCTACTGGAACTATATAATGGCAGCATCCATGGTGTTTACGCTGCCGGTTCTTTTGATTTATGCATTCTTTAACCGCTATTTCATTAAGGGAATTTCATTTACAGGCGGAAAATAATAAGGAAGCTGGTTCAGGTGCAGCCGTTTTTCAGAGCTGCAAAATAGTTAAGTGCAATGTAATTTGAGGCTGGGACAAAAAGTTTTCAGCCAAAGAAAAATTCGAACTATTATGTGAAATTCCAACTTGAATTTCGTTTTAGTTCGGATTTTTTTCTTATGGTCATAACTTGCTCATTAGCTTCTAATAATAGTTTCACAATGCTTTTTTAACTGCTGTAAAAGGGAGTGAGCAAGCTTTTCCGTCAGCTTGCTTGACAGTTTTCCCATCATTTTTGCAAAAGCCGACAAATAAATGATCTCATAAGATTGAGTAACAGCTGTGTCTCCCTGCCTATCTTCAAGGTGATAAGAAATCACCATTTTAAAAGATTTGCTTTCTAAGGAATATGAATAAGTTTCCGGTTCAATCACTGCAGCGTTTTTTCCATGAAAAGAAGTTCTCATCGCACCTTCTTTTTGAGTTTGAATAAAGGCTGCACCCTCTGTTTTTTCTTCTGAAGGATGTTCATATCGAATGCTTTCAATTTCCTTTGTCCACGTTTCGCGTGCGGATGGAGTGGATAATTGTTCAAAGACGAAGCCCGTTGGTGCTTGAATAACGACTGTATGCTTCAAGATAGATATTCCTCCCATTTCTTTGAAGGAAGAGCTTCTTCTAGTTTAATAAGAGCTTCCTTTTCAAGTGTTTGAATCTGGCTGATCAATCCGGCCAGGTGTGTAAACAGTTCCTTGCGGTCAGTCTCAGTAAACTGCAGCTGCTCGCTTGCTTCTGCTTTCAGCTCAAACAGGTCCGTGTTTATTTGTTTATATTCTTTCAGCCTGAAGTCTTCACTATGATAGTACGTATTCAGCTCCTGAAATTTTTCTTTCAATAAGCGGAATTCATTGTATTCACTGCTTAAGGAGTCCTCGGCAATTTGTCTCCATATCAATCCTGCTTTTTCATATAGCCCGCCGGCCTCAAGTAACAGAGGTTCATCAATAATCCCGCCAACCGTATTCAAAAATGCAGAATAGGAGCGGCGGAGTGCATAGCCATCCGTATTTTCCACAATCCAATAATACGTATAGTAAAGGGCGTTGACGAGATGGCTTGTATTGTAAAAGATTTTATCAAAGCTTTGCTTGTTTGAAGTTGTCAGGCTTGTCTTCCATCTGTCCAAAGCGGTAATGCCGAAGTTGCTCATTCTCGGGTTATTTGCGCTATTTATCCCTGTTTCGATGCCTGTTCTTGCAGCAGCTATAATATTCTTTAATGAAAGGTCTTGATCAGCAGGTTCTTTCAAGAAAATCGATTGATTAATGATTTTCCTTGTTGCCAGATGATCGCGCCCAAGGATAAGATCTTCAATGGAAATTTCAATAGGTATGTTCTTTTGAAGAGCGATTTTAACGATTCCTGTCTCTTTGTTGATATCTGTGACCAGACCGTAGATTTGGTAACCGTTTGGAGAGATGCTTTTTTTGCGGAAAACATCTTCGTTTATTGCAACTATGACTGGATTTCCGCCTGAAACCTGCTTATCTAATTTTTCAAAAGCAGCTTTGCGGTCTTTTGTCTGCTGTACAGCAGGCTGAAAACCTAACGCTTTTAATGCGCCGGAAATAAACAGTTCACTGCTTTCCCATAACGCCCTGGTTCCTAAATAGAAGCTCGAAAAATCTTCTTTTTCATAAAAGAAAGTAAAGTATCCGTATCCGGCACCACCGCCAATTCCAAGCAGCATTTCCTCTGTCAGAAAATCCGGTAAAGGCTTTTTCGAGTGTTGCTTCAGCAGATTGAATAGAGCGCTTGTATCTGAATGAAATCCCATATTTGTACCTCCAGAGTGTTTGCTATTGCAAACTTTCTTTTACTATATCAACATGAGTTTGCTATTGCAAACAAAATTTATTATATTAAGAGCAAGAGGAGGAGTTTCGTTGAATATTGGAAAGTATGTTAAAGAGTTCAGGGTAAAAAAAGGCTGGACTTTAGCAAAACTCTCGAGTGAATCGGGAGTCTCTAAACCTTATCTTTCACAAATTGAGAATACGCCAAACAAACAAATTTCCGCTGAAAAGCTATATCAGCTCGCCATCGCGCTTGATGTAACAATGGGGCAGCTGATGGGAAAAGAGGTTATTCTCAACCGTCAGGCGGATGTACCTGCAAGTCTACTTGCTTTTGCAGAGAAGAACGGGCTTTACGAAGAACAGATTCAGATGCTTGCAAACATTAAATATAGAGGGAAACAGCCAACTGCTGAAGATGAATGGGAGAAAATCTTCCTGGCCATAAAAACCTCAATTGAGAGCGAATAGAATGAATTCCAGAGAAAAAGCACTGTTTAGGGCACGACAGTTAATGGACGATTATTTTAGTTTTGGCGGATCATTTCCAGTCAATATGAAAATGCTTGCTTCGCTGGCTGGGATTACGGTTCGGGAAAAATATATGGAGGACGATCAATCCGGCAAGCTCCTTATTCAGGATGGGAAATTGGCTGCATACGTTAATATTTTTGATCCGCCGAGGAGGCAGAATTTTACGATTGCCCATGAAATTGCTCATACGCTGATGGATGAGTTTGATCATATTCAGTACAGAAAAAAGGAAAGTGAGCAAAATGAAATGGAGAGGCTTTGTGATGAAGTGGCGTCTGAGCTCTTGCTTCCAACAGATGAATTTAAGCGGCAGATGAATCAGCATGGGGAGAAATTGTCCTCCTTTAAGCCGCTCACTAAGTTCTTTCATGCTTCATTAGAAGCCGTTGCGGTCAAATTTGCAGGCTGTGCCGCAAATCAAAAGCGGACTATTTTGATGGTGACAGATTTTCATGCTGCCGGCCGCCGGGATTTGGCGATCTCAGGTGTGATTCCACTGGAAGATTGGGACATTTTTGTGCCTAAAGGACTTTCAATCGGAAAAGAACGGCAGCTGGCGGATTCGTTTTATCAAAATGCGCCATTTGAGGAAACAATGCAAGTAGGGATTGGCCATGTGCAGGGAGAATATCTTGTGGAAACCTATCCTTCAAAATTTCAGAAGAATGGAAAGCTGTATAACAAAGGATATATTATGCTTTCGAAATGATAAAGCTGATCTTCATACAGATCAGCTTTTTGTTATTTATTCTTCTTTATACTTTAAATAACTGTAGTTTTCTGTCGGCTTCACTTCAACTGTTTTTCCATCTGCATCTTTAAGAACTTCAAACTCCTGATACGTTTCCACTCTATATCCATCTTTTACTTCGGATGCAATTTTCTTATCCTCAAACACTGTAAAAAGCAGCTGCTCCTTTGCTGAAGTCTCTGCTTCTTCATCAGCAGCCATAGGAAAAGTGCCGGTTTCCGTGTTTCGTGCCTGAAATGAATCTAAATAGGCCATCGTTCCAATCAGGAGGACGAGAAAAAAGAGGGTGAAGATTTTTGAACTTGTTTTAGACAGCAACACCAGCCGCTCCTTTCAAAAACTTCTTACTTCATATGTACGCTCGTCTTACAGGAATATGTCCATTCTTCAAGGAGAAAGATAAGGATAAAAAAGGAAGGTGATCTTTATGAGGCAAATGATTCTGCTAGTTGTTCTTTTCTGCTTTTGGATCCCGCTGGGACAATCTGCTGCAGCAATAGCACCTGAACTTAAGCTGACGGATATCAACCAGAAAGAACACGAATTAAAACCGCCCTACAATCAGCCCATTGTCCTGAACTTCTGGGCATCCTGGTGCGGTCCGTGCAAAATGGAGGCACCTGACTTAGTGACTCTTGCAGAGAAATATAACGGTCAGGTGATGATTTATGCAGTGAACATGACGAATCAGGATTCCGCGGAAGGAGCGTATATGTTCGCTAAAGACCATGGATTTTCATTTCCAGTATTGCTTGATCGAACAGGGGAAGCTTCTTCCCTGTACAGAGTGGCAGCAGTGCCTACTACTTTTTTTATAGACAGGAATGGAGAAATAGTGAGTGTGCTGACTGGGTATGGCGGGGCAGAATTGCTTGAGAAGAGGGTAAGAGAGTTGATAGGTAAATAAAGAGCCGGTCAGGCAATGACCGGCTTTATTTGTTTAATTCAACCCCAATAACAATACTAACCCATACCCCGCTGCAGACAGCACCAGCGACCCTGTCAAACCGGCAATCAGCGGCTTAGCGCCAAGCTTTTTAAAAGACTTTAAGTTGACGTTCAATCCAAGTCCGGCCATGGCCATGCCAATTAATAGGTAGGATAAGAAGACAATAAAAGCAGCCGTTTCCTCTGATGCAATCCCGGCTGTATTCAATCCGCTCATGAAAAGGAATCCAAGAATAAACCATGGGATTGGCAAGGATGAGGGAGTCCCATCTGTCTTTTTTTCTCTAAATAGGATTCCGACTATTAAAGCAGCGGGTACAAGCAGGGCGACACGGGTTAATTTTACGATTATGGCCATATCCTCTGCTTCGGTTCCTCCGATCGATGCCGCAGCTATGACATGTGCAACTTCATGAAGCGTTCCTCCCGAAAAAGCACCGAACCCATAGGGTGTTAGATTAATAAATGAATAGATAAAGGTGTAAAGAAAGGTAAAGGCCGTGCCTAAAATAGCAATGGTTCCTGCACTCACAGCAGTCTCTTCGTCATTCGCTTTTACTATTGGGGCGATGGCTGCAACTGCAGCGGCACCGCAAATCGCTGTTCCGCAGGCGGTGAGAATACTGATTTTCTTATCCACTTTGAGTAATCGGGATAGTGCATATACAAGAGGTATGGTAAAGAGGATGACAATCAGGGACAGGATAAATACATTGAATCCTGCATGATAGAGATCTGACAAATTCAGTCTCATTCCGAGCAAGATAATGCCAAAGCGCAATAGCTTTTTACTTGAAAATACTGCTCCTGCAAGCACTGGTTCACTAATACCGGCAAAAGTTCTCCACATGATTCCAATCATCATGGCGATAATAAGCGGTCCGATAACAGAAAATAAGGAGAAGCTTGATAGATAAGAAGCTGCAGCTGCAAATATTAATGTCAGCAAAATTCCCTGTATAAATGGAAACCGCTGCTGTTTTTCCTTTGTTTGATTTTTTATCATGATGTACACTTCCTAAGCAATTCGTTCTCCTTTTACTTTATCAGCGAATTTATTATTAGTAAAATAAATATTAATTATCGTTATTATTAGGATTTTAAATGATACCCGTTCCTTTCCGCTCCAATCCACTCAAGTTTTAAATAGTTGGTTTAACAGCAACAAAGAATACAAAAGAGCTAAAAGAAAAACCATCACTCCTATTTGAAGTGATGGCTTCCAATTATCCATTTGCTCTTAGTTTAGTTTCCGGTTCTGAATTCTCATCTTGAGCAAAAGCTGCGGTTTTGCCATGCAGAAAATAATACACGGCAAGACATCCGAGGATAAAAAATGAACTGAAGAAATACAGAGAACTAAAAGCAATTTTAGTCGTGATGACACCTACAAGGAAGGAGCCAATTCCGATTCCGATATCAAAAATGGAGAGGAACGTTGCTGTTGCAAGTCCTCGTTTTTTCGGTTCAGCAGACTGTATAGCAATCGTTTGAAAACTTGGAAACAGTGTACCCCAGCCTAAGCCGATAAGAGCTGCAGACAGTAAAAAGGTAAACGATGTATCCGCCATACTTAAAAGCACCATGCCGGCAGCAAAACAAACAATCGCAGGATAAATAATGACGTTTGCCCCGTATTGATCAAACCATTTTCCTGTGAATGGTCTTGCAATCAGCATTACGATGGCATATACGACAAAGAAGTAGCTTGCTGCCTCAATTAAGCCTATTTCTTTTGCATAAACCGAAACAAATGAAAGAATAGAAGCATAGACAAGGGCAAATAATCCTGCAACAAGGGCAATCGAAATCGCTGTTGGTTCGAATAATCCTTTCATCCCTTTATTGCCGGCTGAAGGAATCACTTTGCTGCCTGCTTTTACAGTCTTTGGCAGCTTAATGATCAGACCTGAGAACAGAGAGAAAAAGGCAGTAAAGATACAGATGCAAAACATCACTGCTGTTCCCCATTCTTCCATTGCGGTAAGTCCCAGAAATGGACCGATAACCATGGCAAGGTTCATTGACATCGCATAGTAGCCCATTCCTTCCCCGCGGCGGGTTTCAGGAATAATATCTGCAACAATCGCTCCTGCAGCTGTTGTAGCCATGCCGAATCCAATCCCGTGAAAAAAGCGGAGAAGAAACAATCCGTTCATTGTATTTGTTAAATAGTAGAGAAGAGATCCTATAGCAAAGATAGAAAGAGAGGATATCAGCACAATCCTTTTTCCATAGCGCTCAATCCACTTGCCCGCAAAAGGGCGGATGACAATCGCTGCAAGCAGAAAAATGGTCACAATCAGGCCTGCTTGAGCTGGCTTGCCGTTTAAGTCATGAAGAGAATAAATCGGAAGTGTGACAAGCAAATAATAAAATGTTAAAAATAGAAAAAAGCTGCTTAATGAAATAGAGAGAAAATCTTTCGTCCATAGTTTTTGTTCTTTCATTCTTTCATCCCCGTTCTGTCTTTCTTATGTGCTGAAGCCATTGCTGGATGTATGTCCGGAGAGGAGCTTGCATATCATCAGGAATTCCATTTAGTAAATCATTCTCCATTTCTAAAACGGATTTTTCCCATAGAGCATACTCATTTATTGCTTTATCTGTAAGCTTAATATGCTTTGTCCGTTTATCTGAACCTGGAATTTGCAGAACATATCCTTGCTTCACAAGCCTCTGAATCGTTCGGGTCATAGGCGGAGCTTCAATTGAGAGATAGTCGCACAGCTCTGTCTGTGTCAGTGTTCCATATTTTTTTAATGTGAATAAAACAGTCCATTGAGCACTGAAAAGTCCATGAGGCTGCAGGACCTCATTCAGGCGTTTTGTAAGCTGCCTTGAAAGCTGCTGGATGGAGTGGAAGATATTTTGATTTATGTCTGACATTTCATTTCTCCTCGGAAATTAGTTACCTAGGTAATTATAACATACATTCATAAATAAGTTACCTGGGTAACTATTGGATATATTTCTTTAAAGCAGACATCAATTGTGAGAAAATAAAGGAGCTTTTAAAGGAGCGTGATGATGCATGTTTGTTATGCTTGTAGTAGTTTCTTTTATTTATGCGCTTCTTGCTGCCGTCTATACGGTCTTTTTTATTGAGGCCATAGCGGAGCGAAAGCGATACAAACTTCAGCATCTTCTGCATATTTTCATATGGTTCATGGGTGCATTTGCACTGAGCATCTATCATGCAGGGACACAAATGTACTGGGTAATCTATTTGCTTATCTCTATAATTATTGCAGCTGCTGTTTATTCTGTCAGTTTTTTTCGCGGGAAACAGATTATTAATAAGACTGTGTTTCAATTAATTAAAATCAAACCATAAAAAAATCCTCAGGGGCAATCGCCTGAGGATTTTTCATCTTTATACAAACATACTTAGCAATAAGATAAATACAAGTGCCGCAACTGAAATGATCGTTTCAAGCACTGTCCATGTTTGAAGCGTTTCTTTAACTGTCATTCCAAAATACTCTTTAATCATCCAGAAACCTGAATCATTCACGTGAGACAGAATGAGGGAGCCTGCACCTGTTGCTAAAACCAGCAGCTCAAGGTTTACACCTGGCACGACAGCTGCAATTGGAGCAACGATGCCGGCTGCTGTCATCATAGACACAGTGGCAGAACCTGTTGCAACACGAATCATTGCAGCAATTCCCCATGCAAGAAGAATAGGTGAAACGTTTGATTCTTGTGCAAGCTGTGCGATGTAATCGCCAATGCCTGAATCGAGAAGAACTTTATTGAACGCGCCTCCTGCACCGATTACTAATAGAATTGTAGCAGTAGGAGCCAGGCAGTCGTTCGTCAGTTTCAGAATTTTATCACGGTTCATGCCGCGGAAGAAACCGAGACTGAAGAATGAGTAAACGGTTGCGATTAATAGAGCAACAACAGGATCTCCAAGGAATCGGAATACTTCAAATGCTGTGCTTTCTTTTGATAAAAACAGTTCGGCGATCGAAGCAGAAAGCATTAAGAAAACAGGAATTAATACTGTAATAACGGTATTAAAAAAGCCTGGAAGCTCTTTTTCATCTTTTTGTTCTGTCAGCTGGTCGCCAATTTCTTTTGGAACGGTTTTGTGGATGCGTTTTCCGATCCATTTACCATAAACAGGACCTGCTAAAATAGCAGTCGGAAGACCGACAATAATCGAATAAAGAATGGTCATGCCTACATCAGCTTTGAAGATTCCGACAGCTGCCATTGCGGCTGGATGCGGCGGCACTAAACCATGCACAACCGATAAACCGGCTACAAGCGGAACTCCAAGACTGACGAGGGAAACTCCAGTTCGGCGTGCAATTGTGAATACAAGCGGAATCAAAAGAACGAAACCAACCTGGAAGAATACAGGTATGCCAACGATGAAAGCAACAAACATCATCGCCCAGTGAACATTTTTTTCTCCGAATTTTGCAATCAAAGTGTTGGCAATGCGCTCGGCACCGCCTGATTCTGCCATCATTTTGCCAAGCATTGTACCAAGTGCAAGAACGATTGCAAGAAATCCTAACGTATTTCCCATACCTGCTTTGATCGAGTCAATAATGCCAGGCACCTCGGGATTTGCAGAAATAAGCGGCATTCCAGTCGCAAGACCAACACCGATAGCGGTTACAATTAAAGCGACAAAAGGATTCAGCTTTGCCACAGTTATGAGCAGAAGAAGAGCAACGATTGCTGCAAAGACAATAAGTAATAACATGGATAAAATCCTTTCTTGTTTGAAAATTTGAAAGCACTTTCAACTAGTGACTCTGATTATATGAAAAAATTTTTTTAAAATCAATAGATTTATGAAAAAATATTTTATTTTGAAGAGCCAAAAAAAGAGAGAACCAAGGAGGTTCTCTCTTTAGAGTGGAATAATTATTTTTTTATATGCGTAGCTCCATCACCCGGCTCCTCCGCCAGAACAGTTCTGTCATGCCTGAGCTAAACGGGCGCTTCCGCTTTTCTAAAGACATAAGAAAATATAAAATTTTGCGCTTCGATGTCTAGCTCCATCGCCCAACTCCTCGGCCAGAACGGATGTGCTAGTAAAGGCAAAAAGCACCTTTACTAGCACATCCTTATCTGTCATGCCTGAGCTAAACGGGCGCTTCCGCTTTTCTTATACACGTGTTTCCGAGATGGCATCCCTGACTTTTTCCAATGATTTTTTTGCGTCATCTTTATTTGAAATCATCATGTTTACATACAGAGCATCAATTAGACTGAGCTGGCCAATTCTTGAAGCGAGCGCCTCTGACCGATACTCGGTTTCTTCTGAGCTAGTATATAGAGAGACATCCGCATTTTGACCGATTGGAGATTTTGGAAATCCAGTAATGCCAATGGTTTTTGCCCCATTTTTTCTAGCTGTATTCATCACCTTGATGGTATCCTTATTCGTTCCTGAGTGAGAAATCACGACGGCAACATCGCGGTCAGTCAGCTGTGAAGCCGACATCAGCTGAAAGTGTGAGTCAATAAACGCATAGGCTGAAATTCCAGTCCGAATAAACTTATGGTATGCATCCATCGCGATAATGGCTGATCCTCCCGTCCCGTAGAAATTAACGCGGTTTGCATTTGAAAGGATGCCTGCAGCCTTTTGAATGGAGGTAAAATCCAAGATTTGAAGGGTGTTTTCAAGTGTACGGATATTGGAGTGAAAAACTTTTTCAGCAACAGCCTTTTCATTGTCATTATCATTAATTTCTTCATAAATCTGCTGAATCGGGCTCATAATTTCAGAAGCAAGCGCAATTTTCATCGCCTGATAGCCTTTAAAATCTATGCGCTTACAAAAACGGAAAACAGTTGCTTCTGCAACACCAAGATTATCTGCCACTTCATTGATCGTGCTATGAATAATTTCTTTCGGGTTCTCCAAAATATAATCAGCAATCTTTTTTTCTTTTTCACTTAACCTTGCATAATGAGAACGAATACTTCCTAAACAATTTTGCCCCATAGAGTATGACCTCGCTTACATTTACTAAGAAAAGCGGAAGCGCCTTAATCCGTTCTGACCTGGGAGTCAGGCGCTGCAGCTAGACATGAATACGGAATTTTCTTTGCAATTCAATACTTTAAAAAAGTATAGCATAAAAAGAATATGAAAAAAAATTTCTTGAAAACGATTGCACAAGAAAAAAATTTTCGTATAATGGTAATAGGACAAAAACAAGATATAAAGGAGTTTTACAACATGCAAGTAGGTTTAATCGGTTTAGGGAAAATGGGCTATAATCTTTCACTTAATTTAATAGATCATAAACATGAGGTTGTCGCATTTGACATCGATGCAGATGCTGTAAATAAAATCGCTAATATGGGTGCGGCTGGTTCATCTTCGATTGAAGATCTAGTTTCTAAACTTCCATCTCCAAGAACGGTATGGATGATGGTGCCTGCAGGCGTTATTACAGAAAATGTGCTTTCAGAATTAAAAGATCTTCTTGCTCCTGGCGATATCGTCATTGACGGCGGAAACTCCAACTACAAGGAATCCATTCGCCGCGGAAACGAATTGAAGGAACTTGGCATCCACTTCTTTGATGTAGGAACAAGCGGGGGAATGGAAGGCGCAAGAAATGGTGCCTGCACGATGATCGGCGGAGAAAAAGAAGTGTTTGCGTCAATCGAACCTCTGTTTAAAGATATTTGTGTTGAAAATGGCTATCTATATGCAGGAGCTATGGGAAGCGGCCACTACTTGAAAATGGTTCATAACGGTATCGAATACGGCATGATGCAGTCAATTGCAGAAGGCTTTGAAGTTCTTGAGAAAAGCCAATTTGACTTTGATTATGAGCAGGTAGCAAGAGTATGGAACAACGGTTCTGTTATTAGATCATGGTTAATGGAGCTTTCTCAAAATGCCTTCTCTAAAGACTCAAGACTTGATGGCATTAAGGGAGTTATGCATTCATCAGGTGAAGGAAAATGGACAGTTGAGGAAGCACTTGATCTTCAGACTGCAACGCCGATTATCGCTTTATCCTTAATGATGAGATACCGCTCGCTTGATGAAGATACATTCTCAGGAAAAGTAGTTGCAGCGCTTCGCAATGAGTTTGGCGGACATGCTGTCGTAAATAAAGACTAAACGTTTAAGCATTGAAATGATTCGGGAAGAGGCTTAGTAACAAGCATCTTCTTTTTCATTTCTAATAATGATTTGGGCATTGTAAGGAGGAGTCACCATGAGTCAGAAATATGTAATCGGGGTCGATATAGGAACAACAAGCACTAAATCCGTTTTATTTAAAACAGACGGAACAATCGTTTCAACATTTGGAGTGGAGTATCCGCTGTACTCGCCTAATCCTGAAACAGCAGAACAAAACCCGCATGAGATCTTTCAAGCTGTCATTAAAACAATCAAGGAAGTAAGCAGCAAAGTGGATCCGGCGGATTTGCTGTGCGTGTCTTTCAGCTCTGCGATGCACAGTGTCATCGCTGTTGACCGGGATGGAACACCGCTCTCAAATTGCATGACATGGGCAGATAACCGCAGTGCCAAATGGGCAGAATCAATTGCAAATGATAGGAATGGACATGAGATTTATTTACGCACGGGCACACCTATTCACCCAATGTCCCCGCTGTCTAAAATTACGTGGATCCGAAATGAACAAACAGACTTATTTATGAAAACGTTTAAATTTATTTCCATTAAAGAGTACGTTTTCCATAAGCTGTTTAAGCGTTTTGTTATCGATTATTCAATTGCTTCAGCAACAGGGCTGTTTAACCTGGAGTCCCTGGACTGGGATAAAGAAGCCCTTGAAGTAGCAGGAATAACGCCTGAACATCTTTCAGAACCCGTAAATACTACATTTTCATTAACGGGACTGGATGCTGTTTATGCTGCAGAAATGGGAATTCCTGCAGAAGTTCCGTTTGTGGTCGGAGCAAGTGATGGAGTCTTGTCAAACCTTGGCGTGAATGCGATTCAGCCTGGAGTTGTTGCAGTTACAATCGGTACAAGCGGGGCTATTCGGACAGTTACGGACAAACCTGTGACAGATCCAAAAGGACGGATCTTTTGCTATGCTCTGACTGATGATAAATGGGTCATCGGCGGTCCGGTTAATAATGGGGGAATGATTTTCAGATGGGTACGCGATCAATTAGGGTCATCTGAAATGGAAACAGCCAAGCGTTTAGGCAAAGATCCGTACGAAGTGCTGACTGAGATCGCATCACTTGTAAAGCCGGGATCTGACGGTTTGCTCTTTCATCCTTATCTTGCCGGCGAACGAGCTCCTCTTTGGGATGCAAACGCGAGAGGTTCCTTCTTTGGGCTTTCCCTTCACCATAAAAAAGAACATATGATACGTTCTGTATTAGAAGGCGTTATTTTTAACTTATATACTGTGCTGCTTGCCCTTGAAGAGCTGATCGGCGAGCCGAAAAGTATTCAGGCTACAGGCGGATTCGCCCGTTCAGAATTATGGCGCCAAATGATGGCGGATATTTTTGATCAGGAGGTTTCTGTTCCTGAAAGCTTTGAGAGCTCATGCTTAGGTGCTGCGCTTCTTGGTTTATATGGACTTGGACATGTTGATTCTCTTGATGTAGTATCAGATATGGTTGGCGGTACCCACCATCATAAGCCGAACCAAAAACATGTTGAGGTTTATAAAGAATTAACACCAATCTATATTCGTCTTTCACGCCTTCTGAAAGAGGAGTACGCAAGCATAGCGGCTTATCAGCAAAAGCATATATAAAAAAAGGATGAGCTCGTTTTAATTGCTGCTTTGTGTATCGTTATTTCACGCGAAGGAAGTTCACGGTTATGCTCTTTTCCTAAAAGGGAGGTTACAGAGCTGTTTAAGTGGACGTAAGGAATGTGAAAAATCCAACATTCGATTTTTCACATACTCCTTTCAGAAATAAGTTTTACGAAATGAGCTTATAGAAAAGAAAGAGGGATAGCATGCGCATCGGAGTTCTCGGCATCGATACTATAAATGAAACGAAGTCTATCACCAAGGCTATTACACAGTATGCTTCTGAAACAAACAGCGTAATAGAACGACTTGAATGGCACACTGTTTTATCAGAACTAAGGGCTGAATCACTAGAAAGCTGGGTTCGCTCAGTATCTGAAAAAACAATCATTGAGAACAAGGAAAGTTTTCTCAAAGTCATCGAAACATATGACGCTGTCATCGTATTCGGCGGAAGCAAGAAGGCTTACGACTTATTGTCTTTGGCACAAGTGAAGCTGCTTTTTCTCCCAATCTCTATTTTATCTGACAGTTCACTGGGATATGATACTGCTTTGAATGAAGTTGTAACAAATGTCCTTAAGGTGAAAGATACTATCAGCTCTCTTTTATATATGAAGCAGAGAGTGTGCTGTGTTCAGCTCCCGGGAGAGGAACTGTCTGATTTAATGGGTGATGCGGCATCAGCCGTTGATGGTCTTGTCGTTACTGGAGGAGAATCTGTGTGGATGCACGCTGCAGATTATCTCAAGAAAAAAGATCAAAAAGGAGTGACTTACTCTTTCTTGATTATTAACGAGTCCATCCGCCCGGAGCAGCTGGGGGCATTCCTGCAGCAGCAGATGGACCTTGATTTTAAAGAGCTTATCTTTGATGAATCACAGTGCATGAGCTCACGTCCGACTGCCGCTGACCGGATTATTGAAAAAAACCTGTCTCAGTCTGTATATGAATGGCTGAAAAGCAAAGATGAGACAAGACAGCTGACAATCGAAAATAAAGAAGTGAAATAAAGAGAAGCCTGCAAGCGGTTGATGCTGCAGGCTTTTTTGACAGTAAAAACAGCTGAATATCAGGCTCCACAGCAAACAAAAAAACCGCCTAAGCGGGTTCCGTTTTGAGGAAGAAAACATCAAAAATCAATAGAAAACGGGTACTAAATTGCACAGCAATTTGTACCCGTTTTTTTGTTGTTATAATGGGGTTTAAAGTTGTTTTTTGACATAGTTAGCAGTGAAAATGCCAGGTGTTTTGTAGAGGTGGAATAACTTTATGTACACTTTGCAAAATGGGCTGCAAATTGCTATTGTTATTGCCTTGCAGATTCATCCCGAAGCACAGCTTTGAAAAACAGAAAGGGCTCAGAGTTTGTACTCCGAGCCAAAAATAATAAAGATGTTTATTCAACAATCGCTACCAAATGTTTAATAGTGGTTAAAAATGCTTTTTATTAATCGGAGCATCATTCTCGGAATGAAAGTTAAGATATTCCATATTAATTCAACTAATAATTCACTACTAATTTCCCTGAATATACCTCTAATAAATCTCCTGTATCTGCTTTTTCTCATCTTCATACTTTCTCCTACTCCATATCTCACTTTCTTACTTTTATCCACGCGTACTTATTCCACAATCCTGCCCGATTGCTTAATACCAATTATTTCAAAAACAGGTGATTAACTCAATCTTTTTTCCATAAAAAAACACTTATCTTTTTAAAGATAAGCGCCATACAGATCAAAAAGAGATAGTGGGTTAATCTTTACATCTTCCTTGCATATTTCACTAACTAGCTGCCCTAAAGCGTTGTTTTCTTTATTTTTCGGTCCTAGCCTATTACCATTTTCATATTGAGGCTTTGAATTCCTTTATTTTTTGCATAAACCCTAATAAATTTTTCAGAGGTAACTAATTATTATGTCGTTTGTTAACTTCAATCGTAATGAACTCCGGCAAATAATTGGGAGTACATCCTTTTGATACCATTTCATCTTTGTAAAGACCCGTTTTCTCACCAAGTTTAATACAACGTGCTCGATACTTTTCATTATAAACGCCTATCCAGCCTGCGGTGAAATTCATAGCCCATTGAACTTCCGGTTCTTCCTGCCTAATATTAGCTTCTAATGCAGATAGCAAGTCTGCTGTGTTATCAGGCGGTGTTTGTCCAGTCCATCTCAATCGCCCTTGATAATACCAGAAAGCTCTCCTTTGAAGTGCAGAAGGACTATTTCCCCATGACTCCATCAATGCAATGTTCTTCTTGTCTTTGGTGAGCTGATTAGCCATTAACCAATCCATTAAGTTATTTCGCTCCTCAAAAGTGTGAGTCTGCATATCCTTATCAAGCTTACTTAGCACATCTTGTGAAAGAAGTTTTTTGTCCATAATTAAGATTGCTAATAGTCTGGGCAAAAACTCTCCGGTTGACCAAAGTTCCATAGCTAGTTCGTGATCTTTTTTAATGTCCTTCGCAAATTTTCGTAAGTCGCCTAGCTTAGTTTTACTATTGATTTGATGTAGAATGTTTTCTGCTTTTGAAGAGCGTTTTATTTCTGTATCTTTTTTTTCATCCATTTTATACAACTCCTTTATTAAAGCACTGTTTCATAATATGTCCTTGACGGGATATATCAAGAACTTAATATCGTTATAAGTCTTATTGGCAGTGGTTTGCCTCCAATGTGGCTTCCGCTGTCTCGAGTGGAATAGCTGATGTAGGTGTGGGCATTGAAAAAGCAGCAAAAACAGGTGGAATTGATTTTGTTCCTTTAATGACAGAACAGTATGACCTTCTATTTAATGGGATAACTGATATTTCCATTTTATCATAGTTGTCCGATATCCTGCCTTATGAAAAAACACACCATTTAAACTACAAAATGGTGTGCCGCTTTACATTCACATTCAATTCCATTTTTCACGTCAAATTGAAATTTTCTCCTCCAAACCGGAACCCGTTATGCGGTTCTACAATGGTTTTATCATCAAAACGTTTAACCCTTTTGAAGGCAAATGAAATCGGTGATCCGTTTCTCTGAATCCCAAGTGCTGATAATACTCAACATTTTTCACGCTTGTTGTGCACCAAAGCATGGATGCATCCAGCTGAGTCAGTTTATTTTCAGCGAATAATAGAAGTGTTTGCCCCCTGAGCTGGTTGCGGTGCAGAGGATCGATTGCAAGCCCCCGGAGACGGTAGACGTTTTTTTGTTTCACTTTTTCATGTGTTTCCTTAAAAAAAGATGCTGTTCCAATCAATGTTTCTGCCTTGAAAGCACCAATGTGGAGCGTTTCTTCTTTTTTATCACGTGTATACCCGCATTCATCAATAGAATGGTCAGGCATGAGCACTTTCTGCCTTAAGGCGTATGTATGTTCTGCTTCAATTTGTTTTATTTCAAACATGCAGTATCCCTCACTTTGATGTACAAGAAGTTTCATAGAGTTAAGACGAAGGCAAGGTCAAAAAAGTTTCATATCAGACTCTGGTCTTATGGATGGAAAGACTTCAGGCCGTATCCTTCCCTCCTATTCTACCTTATTCTTAGAATGATTAGAAGCAGGCAGCAAGCCCGCTATTGATGAGATTGCCAGAATCCTTATAATGATAGATACAAGGGGAAAAGGGAACGGAGTATGAAAAATGATAAAATTCCTTAAAAATAGTATAGGCTTTATTCTGGTTTTGTTTCTTGCGTTTTTTGCGCTGACCATTTTTTATTCATCAGAAAATAAGCAGCAGGTCTTCTATCCAAGTGACACATTTGAAAATGTAAAGAAGTATGAGCCGCTGATTAAACAGGAGCTTGCTGAGTATCAGCTTGAAGACTATACGCCGCTGGTTCTTGCTTTGATGCAGCAGGAAAGCAGAGGAGTAGGCGGGGACCCCATGCAGGCCTCAGAATCTGCGGGGCTTCCGAGGAATACGATTGACGATCCGGCTAAAAGCATTGAACAGGGCGTCAATTATTTTCAAAAAAGCTTACAGTATGGAAAAGAAAGAAATGTGGACGAGCTGACGGTCATTCAAGCTTATAATATGGGAATTGGCTACATTGATTTTATTGTGAAAAATGGCGGCAAACACAGCGAGGAACTTGCAAAAGAATTTTCGATGCTTCAGGTCAAAAAGCAGCCGGATCTCTACAATTGCGGCGGAGATAAAGAGAATTTCCGCTATCCTTACTGCTATGGCGATTTTACTTACAGCACGAAGGTGCAGGAAAATGTGAATACTCTGACTGAAACAGCATCAGCACAAAAGAATGATCAAATGTAATCTTAAAGAGACTGCGTGGTGTCTCTTTTTTTTTGTATATGCTAATGGAAAAAAGACCTTGACGCTAGTAGAAGATAGAGTTATCATAAAGGAAGTTACTTTATTGCTTAAAAGCATAAACGCTTAAAAGCGGAACAGAGAAGAGCCTAGCCGAGATATAGTTTAGATCAGGGAGTATGCAAATGTCATTTAGGTGACGGAGCGTGCTCCCTTTTTAGTTCTCTATATCGCTGGCTTCTACTTCAGAAGAGAAGCCGTTATCAAATCCAGGCAATGTTCCATACGGAGTCCGGTTTACTGACAATGAAAATTGCCAATTTCCTTAGTGTGAAAACTGCAACCTATATCACGTTTTGCGGAACAGCTCCCGCTCAGACTGTCCGGAACGATGTGGCCGTCATGTTTTTATCTTTTTTAACTGCTGTCATTCAATATAGTGACAATTTAAAAAGGTTGATGATCGAGAGAAGCTTGCTTAAGGTGCCGCCTTATTTTCGGCCTCCTGGTCATCCTCAAGATGCATAAATATCCCTTAAAACTGTCTGAGTCATTCGCATCGGCAGTTTTTCGTTCACCGTTCCGCACCTTTCCGAATCTTTATCTTCCGGTATATACTGTTGATAGGAGGAGGGAAGCTGCATGAAGAAGGTCATTCTCAGCGTTCAAAATGTAGACAAATCAATTGGTCAAAAACAGCTGCTTCATCAAATTTGCCTGGACGTATTTGAAGGAGAAATATTTGGGCTTTTGGGTCCAAATGGCTCAGGAAAAACGACATTAATCAGGTCCATACTTGGACTCGTTAAGATCGATTCCGGAGAAATCACACTCAATCAGTATTCGGTTCACAGAGAATTTGAAAAAGCGATTTCATATGCTGGAGCCATTGTTGAAAATCCAGAATTCTATCCCTTTATGACGGGTTATCAGAACCTCTCGCACTTTGCCCATATGCACGAGGGCATCAGTAAAAAGAGGATTGATGATGTTGTCAGTCTAGTTCATATGAAGAATGCAATTCACGACAAAGTGGAAACGTACTCGCTTGGGATGAGACAGCGTCTTGGAATTGCACAGGCCATTTTACATAAACCTAAGCTGCTCATACTCGATGAGCCCACAAACGGACTGGATCCATCCGGCATCAGAGAGCTTAGAACCTATTTAAGAGAACTTTGTGAAAAAGAAAATGTTTCCGTTATTATTGCCTCTCATCTTCTTAAAGAAGTAGAGGAACTGTGTACAAGAGCTGCCATTATCAGAAGAGGGCAGATCGCTGCAGTAAATGAAATTGGCAGGCAGAAGGATGAACAGCTTAAAGTATGGTTTGAATTATCAGATGGCAAACGGGCTATGCAAATTTTACAGCCCCGATACTCTGCAGTCATTTACAATAATGGCCTCTCTCTATTAATCAATAAAAATGAGATTCCAAAGATCAATCAACTGCTCGTGCAGGAAAAAATCGATGTCTATTCCATCCAGCCTGTTTATAAGTCATTGGAAGACTCCTTTATCGAGCTTACGGAGGAAATGTTCCATGATGAAGTTAATTAAAATCGAGCATATGAAACTGCTTTTTCAGAAAAGTACAAGCGCCCTTTTTATTACACTTGCTGTGGTCAGCATCTTAATGGCAGTCATATCAAAACGAATGTTTTCCGGTGCAGGAACACATGAATATATATTGGGATATATATCACTGACTACAGGTTTTTTATTTGTTCTGCCTTTCTTTGCACTTGTGATCGCAGGGGCTATTGTGGCAAATGAATTTACTTGGGGGACAATTAAATTTCTGCTCATCCGTCCTGCAGTCCGCACGAAAATTCTTCTCTCGAAATACATGACTTCTGTTTTGTTCGGCTTGTACTTTTTACTCTTCTATTTTGCCCTGTCTGTTTTATTGGGGCTCATTTTCTTTGGGACAGCAGGCGAAACGTGGGAGCCGCAGTTAATAAAGAGCATCGGTCTGAATTACCTTACCGTATTCATTGAAATGATCTTGATTTCAACATTTGCTTTTATGATCTCTGCTGTTTTCAGGAACAGCTCTCTTGCTATAGGATTGTCAATGTTCATCACGTTTTCGGGGAAAACCTTCGTACAGCTGCTTGCACACTACAAGTTGGAGTGGGGAAAGTACATCCTGTTTGCCAATACAAGCCTAAAGCAGCATCTTGAAGGGAACAGACCGTTATTTGAGGGGACAACAATGGGATTTTCCATTGCTGTTTTGTGTATTTATTTATGCCTCTTTTTTGCAGCGGCATGGGCAGCTTTTACGAAGCGGGATGTATCGATTTAAAGGAGATGGAACATTTTGATTAAAACGATGGCAGTCGATCATAGCGGCAGCATCATTCACTCAGTCGATTTAAAGAATTTTTCACTAGAAGCCTATAAAATGGTATGGCTTGATATTTATCCTGAAAAAGATGAGGAAGGAAAAGTGCTGAAGGATCTTTTCAACTTTCATCCTTTAGCTATTGAAGATTGTTTTCATTTTCTGCAGAGGCCTAAGCTTGACTATTATGACGGGTATCATTTTTTTGTTCTTCATTCTATTAATAAAGAAACGATGGACGCTGAGGAAGTGGATGTTTTCCTGTCTGATAAGTATATTGTAACTTTTCATTTACATCAGTCGGAAGAAACAGCGCTTCTTTATGAAAAAATAAAACAAGTAAATCATGTGAAATCTCTTACACCCAATTTTGTCTTTTATGAATTGCTGGATAAACTGGTTGATTTCTATTTTCCGTGTATAACGGAAATAGAAGAGACGCTGAATGCGCTTGAGAGCGGGGAATTCCGAATCAAGCAGATTATGAAGCAGGTGTTTGAAACGCGTTCAGGCTTGCTTAAGTTAAAGCGGACTATCTATCCTATGAGAGATTTGCTTTACCGTCTATTAAATTCAGAAAGACTGAATATCCCAAAGAGTGAAAGAACCTATTTCATGAATGTGTATGATCATCTGATAAAGCTGTCAGAGCTGATTGCTGCCAATATGGATTTCACTGCTGAAATAAGGGAAAACTATATTTCGGTCAACTCTTATCGTGCAAATACGGTAATGATGACACTGACTGTCATTACAACTATTTTTATGCCGCTGACATTTATAGCCGGGGTTTATGGCATGAATTTTGACAACATGCCAGAACTCAGATGGGAATACGGCTATTTTTATGTCCTTGGAGGAATGGGCTTCCTAAGTTTCATGATGTTTATTTGGTTTAAACGGAAAGGATGGTTTGATAAAGACCAAATATAGGAGAGTGCCTGACTGTTTCTGCAGTCAGGCATTTGCTTTTTAAAAATCGTTTATACACGGCTGAAATGCTGCCTAAGACCTTCACCGATGAAGTTGAAAGTGAAGATCAGGAATGTAAGGGCAAGCGCGGGGAAAAATGGAATCCAGAAGCCTCTTAGTATATCAGACCTTGCCATCCCAAGCAGAGTTGACCAATTCAGGCTTGTATTCTGCAGTTCACCGTATCCGTAGTTCGTCTGAACGAAAACCTGTGTAACAAAGATAGATAAAATTCCGAGCTGTCCGAGTAAAAGAGCCACTTTTCCGAGGTCCATAAAAAATTGGACAATCAGCTCCGGCAATAAATTCGGAAGATAATAGCGGGTGAAAAGACCTAATGGTTTATTGCCGACAGTCACTCCTGCTTCAACAAATTGAGAATGCGAAAGGCTGCTCATTGATTCCTGAATGATATAAGCAGCTTTACCGACATCAGTCAGCGAGAGAAAGAGAATAATCCACAAGACGCGATTAGGGCTGAAGGTAAACATGGGCATTGTAATAAAAAGTACGGCTGCAAAAATTAAGGGAAGACTTGCGGCAAAACCGTTTAAGCCGTAAATCAGCAGCCTGAAAGGACTTTTTTTACTGGAGCCTAAAAAAGCAAGCACAATGGCGGCAAGATAACGGATGGCGGTAATGCTGAAAATAAGGAGCAGTGTGTCTTTAGCTCCCATGATAATGAGGCTGATGATGTCTCTCCCGTCTTCATCAGTTCCAAACGGATGCTGAAGTGAGGGAGGGAACGGCGCCCGTTCATAGGTCGTGCTGTTTATAAAAACCATTCTCTGTTCTTTGGTCCCTTCCTGCACATTTGGGAAAAGAGGACCAGTCAGAGAAATCAATATAAAGGCAGCAAGCATGATGGTTCCGAACAATAAGGATTTATTTCTCATACCCCTCCCTCCCTTGGATCTATTATTCTTTTAATAAGCAAGCTCGTGATTTGAACAATAAGCACGAATATCATGAAACAAGTGCCAAATGCAATAATGACGTTTGGTTCAATTGCTGTGTTCAAGCCGACACTAATGACAGGCATTACATTAAACGCTTCGAACAGACGGTATGCAGCCCCTTTGTAATCAAGCAGATATTCGACAATTAATAAATTTGAAAGAATATAGATCATCATGGAGCCTGTATGATTTAAGATTGGAACCGCACTGTTTTTTAGTACATGCTTAAATGTGATAACAGCTTGAGGCAAACCCTTTGAACGGGCTACCGTAATATATTGCTTTCCTGACTGTTCCTGAAAGGATGCAGCAGTAATGCGGCTCATGTACAGAGCAGGATAAATGGACACCAAAAGAGCGGGATACAAAAAACTGTACCGGTTATCGTGTCCAAAAAGATCGACATAGTCTTTAAAATAGATGATGAGAACCCACTGCAGACAGAGAAACAGAAAGAAATCAGGAACGGCCTGCAGCATCCATGTAAATCCTTTTCCAAAAATCATTCCGAGCGGGCTGGGGTGCACGGCATCATATACACCTTTCAATATTCCTGAAATTAAGCTCAGGAGGAATGCAGTCATAATGATTTTTACGCTTCTGGAAAAATACAGTTTCATTTCTTCTTCTACTGGACGTTCATATTTTGTCAGTCCAAGGCTTTTATCCTGATAAAGGCCGCTGAAAAAGGATGTGATGTTTTCTTGATAGGCAGACCATGAAAACTGATAGTCAAATATGACTGTCTGTGCTCTGCCCTCGGCTCTGATTTCAACATCTCTGGGGAAAAGAACGACTAGAATGAGAGATAGAACAATCAGGAGAAACAGAAAAATGTGCTTGCTGATTTCTATGACAGATTTCATTTCAAAACCTCGCGTACTTTTCAGATTATTATAAAAATTTTACCATGACGTTTGGATGATGAATAGATAGGAGCAGTGAAAAAACTTTATGTGAAAAACTTCACAATATCCCTTGCGTTTTTAAAAATAGGGGAATATAATATGAATTAAGAAATGTATGTGAATCACTTCACAATACTATGTGAAAATATTCACAAATGATAATCTCAGGGGAGGAACTACTTTATGAAAATCGCAGTGATTGGATGTACACATGCTGGAACAGCAGCAGTTTCAAATATGACGAAGCTTTATCCGGAAGCAGAAATTACGGTTTATGAAAAAAATGATAATGTTTCATTCTTATCTTGCGGGATCGCGTTATATGTAGGAGGAGTTGTCCAAGACGCACAGGGCTTATTTTACTCTTCACCTCAAGAACTTGAGAACATGGGCGTTACGATGAAAATGAAGCATGCCGTAACTTCTATTGATTCAGAAGCGAAAACACTGACAGCTGAAAACCTTGAAACAGGGCAGGTCATTGAAGATACGTACGACAAATTAGTGATGACGACAGGATCTTGGCCGATTGTTCCTCCTTTAGAAGGAATCCAATTGAATAATATCGTCCTATCAAAAAACTATACTCATGCAAATACGATTATTGAAAAAGCGAAGGATGCCCAGAAAATCACAGTTGTTGGGGCAGGCTATATTGGGATTGAGCTTGTAGAAGCGTTTGAAGCTTACGGAAAAGAAGTGACTTTAATAGACAGTTCAGACCGCATTTTAAGCAAATATCTGGATCCGGAATATACCGAAGTCATTGAAAATGAATTTGAAGACCGCGGCATTACTCTTGCTCTTGGTGAGACAGTCAGCAAATTTGAAGGCGAAAATGGCCATGTTTCAAAAGTGGTGACAACAAAAGGCGAATACGAAACAGATTTAGTTGTACTCTGCATTGGGTTTAAACCGAATACTGGTTTGCTGCAAGGACAGGTAGATATGCTGGATAATGGCGCTATTATCGTCAATGAGTATATGCAAACAAGCAATGAAGATATTTTTGCAGCAGGCGACAGCTGCGCGATTTTATATAACCCAACTGGAAAGCATGCATATATTCCGCTTGCTACAAATGCTGTACGCATGGGAACTTTAGCTGCAAAAAACTTAGTGAAACAAACAATCAAATATATGGGTACTCAAGGCACATCAGGCATTAAGATTTATGAAAACAATATCGCTTCAACTGGAATGACAGAAACAGCCGCTTCTTTTATGGATATGAATGTGAAAAGTATCACAATCTTAGAGAATGATCGTCCTGAGTTCATGCCATCCTATGAATCTGTCACTTTGAAAGTCGTTTATGAAGAAGAATCAAGAAGAATTGTCGGTGCACAAGTGATGTCAAAAGCGGATCTGACTCAATCAATCAATACGTTATCTGTCTGCATCCAAAATGGGATGACGATTGATGAGCTTGGTTTTGTCGACTTTTTCTTCCAGCCGCATTACAACAAGCCTTGGAACTTCTTGAATCAGGCTGGTTTGCAGGCGATACAGCAATAGATGAAAACAGCGGAATGCGTGCATTCCGCTGTTTTTTTATGATTTAGGAGATTTTTGTAAAAAAGAAAGTATTTCATTCAAATTAGAAAGTATTTTACCTTATTTCGCAAGTATTCCTGACATTTCGGACAGTAAATGGGCCGTTTTGGAAAGTAATACAATGTCCCCGCCCTAAATTCAATAAAACGGTACAACGTTCACAGCCAAAATTGTTCTACTGATAGATCGCTGAACCCTTTTCAACAAATTCTTTCGACTTTTGCTTCAGTCCTTCTTCAATTTCCTGTTCTTTAACAGTATTTCTTAAATCGTGGGATATTCTCATCGAACAGAATTTAGGTCCGCACATCGAGCAGAAATGAGCGGTTTTGGCTCCTTCAGCCGGGAGCGTTTCATCGTGATATTCTTTTGCCCGGTCAGGATCAAGAGCTAGATTAAATTGATCTTCCCACCGGAATTCAAATCTTGCTTTAGACAGAGCGTCGTCTCGATATTGTGCATTTGGATGCCCTTTGGCGAGGTCCGCGGCGTGCGCAGCGATTTTATAAGCGATGACCCCTTCACGGACATCATTTTTATTAGGCAATCCCAAGTGCTCTTTCGGCGTCACATAGCAAAGCATCGCCGTTCCGAACCAGCCGATCATCGCTGCACCTATAGCAGAAGTAATATGATCATAGCCAGGTGCAATATCAGTTGTTAAGGGTCCAAGTGTATAAAATGGCGCTTCCTGACAAATCTCCTGCTGCTTTTCTACATTTTCCCGAATCATGTGCATCGGAACATGGCCAGGACCTTCAATCATCACTTGAACATCATGTTTCCATGCAATTTTTGTAAGCTCTCCAAGTGTTTCTAATTCTGCAAACTGTGCTTCATCATTGGCATCTGCAATCGAACCGGGACGCAGTCCATCGCCAAGGGAAATGGAAATATCATATTGCTTTAAGATCTCGCAAATCTCTTCAAAGTGGGTATACAAAAAGTTTTCTTCGTGATGGGCTAAACACCAGCCTGCAAGAATGGATCCTCCCCGTGATACAATTCCGGTTGTTCTTTTAATGGTTAAAGGAATGTACCGCAGCAAAACACCGGCATGAATGGTAAAGTAATCGACTCCCTGTTCCGCCTGTTCAATTAAGGTATCTCTGTACACTTCCCAGGTTAAATCTTCAGCAATGCCTTTTACTTTTTCAAGCGCCTGATAGATGGGCACTGTTCCAACCGGCACGGGTGAATTTCTGATAATCCATTCCCGGGTAGTGTGAATATCCTTGCCAGTCGATAAATCCATAATGTTGTCAGCGCCCCATTTGATTGCCCATGTCATTTTTTCAACTTCTTCTTCAATCGATGAGGTTACTGCAGAGTTGCCTATATTTGCATTAATTTTGACATGAAAATGTTTGCCTATGATCATAGGCTCACTTTCTCTATGATTGATGTTTGCAGGTATAATGGCTCTGCCGGCTGCAACTTCACTTCTTATGAACTCAGGGTCCATATTTTCGCGAATCGCTATAAACTCCATCTCAGGTGTAATGATTCCCTTTCTGGCGTAATGAAGCTGGGTGACAGCGGCATTCCTTTTTGCCCGCAGTACGCTTCTTTCGCCTGTAAAGACGTTTTCATTTGAAGTCATATGGCGGCCGTTATCCTCAGGCTTCACTTTGCGGCCTGAATATTCTTCCACATCACTCCGTTCAAAAATCCAGCTTCTTCTGATTTCAGGCAACCCTTTTTTAATATCAATGGCAGCGGCTTGATCCGTATAAGGACCGCTCGTATCATAAACAAGCACAGGCTCATGATTTTGCGCGAGTTCAATTTCCCGAAAAGGTACACAAATGTCCTCTCTAGATCCTTTTTTGTACCTCTTTTTGCTGCCCTCAAACGGTTTAGTAAATGCGATATCCAATCTTAACTCCTCCTCATATTGTTTAGTAGAGTCTTGATCTGCACCCGCGAAAGAATAGAAAAAGGGTTCTGTTTATAAACAGAACCCTTGGAACAGTATGTGTAAAAAGCCAAAAAAACGCCCTACGCCACACCGCTTCCCTACGCTGGTATCATCCAGATCAGGTTCAAAGGGTCAAAGACTCGCGTTCTTCTCTCAGTCCAGCATCATGGACTCCCCCAGCAGAATGAAAAAATATTCATTTGTTAGCAATATAGCAGGAAAAACAGCAAGATGCAAGTGAGTATTTTCACAATTAAAAATGTTGGAAATGATTCAGAAACAAGGCTATGGTTCCTTGTGCCTGTTTTTCTGACTGACCTATTTTTAGAGATAAGAAAGGATAACGCATTGGTGTCTAGCTACACCGCCCAACTCCTCGGCCAGAACGGCTTCGCCAGTAAAGGCAAAAAGCGCCTTTTCTGTCGAAGCCTTATCTGCCTGTCGGAGCTAAACGGGCGCTTCCGCTTTTCGTGGTGTCTAGCTACACCGCCCAACTCCTCGGCCAGAACGGATCAGCAAGGGCTTCCGCTTTTCGTGGTGTCTGGCTCCACCTCCTAACCCCTCGGTCAGAACAGCCAGTTCCGCTTTCTTTCTAAAATATTCGAATGCATACTTTTACCAACATACTAAGAAACTAATAAAGATTCTAGTGGAGGGGTGAGCTTATGTTTTCTTTATTCAAGAAAAAAAAACAATCAAAGCAAAAGACACAGCAGCCTAATGATACGGCACCTCCCAGAGATACCAACATACCTGTTTCTTCCCATTTTAATGTGAATATCGCAAAAATCCTGACACACCTGGATCATACGGATGATTTAGGGCAAAGAAAGGTTATGTTCAAAGGGAAGCAAGGGCTATTGCTGTATTTTGTGCCTCTCATGAAGTCTGAAAAAATCAATCAGGATATTTTAGGACCATTGCAGCAAGCACAGTCCGGAGAAGTAGAGGATGTTGTTGCTATTGCCTCGATTTTAAAAACGAAGGATATTCATGAAGCCATTCATTATCTTTGCAAGGGTGCATGTTTATTTTTGATAGAAGATTTGGATTGTATTTATGCCTTTGACTCTGCGCTCAATCAGGCAAGATCGGTTGAACAGCCTCAGAATGAAAAAGTTGTCCGCGGATCTCATGAAGGTTTTACGGAAAATATGGATATCAATCTCAACTTAATCAGACAAAGAATAATGGATGGAAGTCTGGTTGTGAAATACTTGGAGATTGGAAATATATCAAGAACAAGGGTAGCTGTACTTTATTTAAACCATCTTACAAACAAAGATTTGATTAAGAAAGTTCTCACCAGATTAAAGTCTATAAAAATTGATGCTGTTGATGCACCCGGAATTATAGAAGAATCGATTGAGGATTCACCCTATTCCCTGTTTCCGCAAATTTTAAGTACGGAGCGTCCGGATAAGGTTGTTTCTAATCTTTTTGAAGGAAGAGCAGTCATATTGCCGGCGGGAAGTTCTTCTGCCCTGATTGCACCTGTTAATTTTTTTTCATTCTTTCAAACTCCTGAAGATTATAACAGCCGCTGGATTTTCGGGTCATTTTATCGCCTTATAAGAATATTAGGTTTCTTTATTTCCATAAGTTTGCCAGCTTTGTATATCGCAACTATTTCTTATCATTATGAGCTTATTCCAAATGATTTAATACTGACTGTTAAAAGTTCGCTTGAAAATGTTCCGCTTCCGCCAATAGCTGAAGCACTCCTGATGGTCATCATTTTGGAATTGCTGCGGGAAGCGGCTTTGCGTCTGCCAACATCCATTTCGCAAACAATTGGTGTTGTAGGCGGTTTAGTCATCGGGACAGCGATTGTAGAAGCAAATTTAGTTTCCAATATGATGATTATTGTCATTGCTTTAACGGCTATTGCGTCCTTTGTAGTCCCTTCAAATGAAATGAGCACGGCACTGAGGCTGATGAGCTTTCCAATGATGTTTGGTGCAGCGATATTTGGCTATCTGGGAATTGTTTTTATTTTCGTCCTTATGCTTATGCACCTCAGTCTCCTTGAATCCTTTGGAACACCATACTTTTATCCCCTTGCTCCGATGCAATTTGGCAATCTTAAAGATTCTGTGCTGAGAATGCATCATTGGTATATGAATGATCGTCCGAAAGATACATCTCCTCAAAAGGTGAGAAGACAAAATGCGCTAAGGAATTGGTCGAAGCATGAAAACGAATCATAATATCACTCACAAACAGATGTTTTTCCTTGTCCTTCAAACTCAGATCGGCATCGGGGTTTTGTCGCTTCCTTATAATATCTATCTTGTATCTGGTACTGATGGGTGGATATCTGTGATTATTGCAGGTGTATTTGCCCAGCTGTTCACGATTTTATTTTGGGTGCTTGTTAAAAAATATCCGGATAAGTCCTTATTTGACATCAATAAACTGTTGCTTGGCAAAATTTTAGGGAATTTGATTAATTTGGGCTATGTCCTGTTTTATATTTTTGTTTCAAGCTTAATCGCTGTCTTGTATGTAAATGTTTTAAAGAGGTGGATTTACCATGAAACTCCGGCATGGGTGTTGATTTTGCTCCTTGCGGCAGTTGCGGTCTATTTTGCAAAAGAGAACATCCGTAAAATGGCACGTTTTTTCGTCATCGTATCTTTTCTGCTGATTTTCCTTTTTTTGCTCACACTCAACGCTTACCAAACAGCTGATATCCGCTACATTTTTCCTATTGGAGACAATGGAATGTTAAAAATATTACTGGGAAGCAAAGAAGCAATTATGTCCTTTCTTGGTTTTGAAATTATGCTGTTTCTTTATCCATATATAAACAGCCAGCCAAATCAGGTATTGAAATCAGTTACGGTGAGCAATATCATTGTCACCATTTTTTATTCCTACATTGCATTTACCAGTTATGTCTTTTTTAGCCCAAAAGAGATGAAGATTGTACCTGAACCTACTCTATATTTGCTTAAGGCCATTACCTATTCTGTTATTGAAAGGGTGGATCTTGTTTTCCTCGCCATTTGGGTCGTTTCTGTTATTACATCAGGTCTGATGTACATATATATCGCAAGCACAGGGATGCAGAATGTGTTTAATAAAAAAAACCATCGTTCTTTTGTTCCGTTAATCGTTTTAGCTGTATCCCTGCTTGCTTTATCCCCGGCTGAAAGTGATCAGCTGGCAGGAAAACTCGGTGATTATGTTGACAAACTCTCCTATATATTTGTATTTGCAATCCCAGTTTGTTTGCTGATAGTATCCTTTTTCAGAAAGGGGAAGAAAAAGCATGATCAGACTTATTAAGCGGATGATCCCGGTGCTCCTGATTCTGCCGGTGATTACAGGGTGCTGGGATCAAAAAATGCTTAAAAACACAGTGTTTATGTCCGCTACTGCCTTTCAAACCGCGGAAGATGATGAAATTTTGACGACTACGTCTATTCATTCCTATACGTCTAAAGAACAGCAGCCGGTCAATAAAACATTTTTTGTAACAGCAACCTCGACAAGAAATGCAAAAATAAAGCTCAATCAGCAAATGTCCGGAACAGTGATGACCGCTAAAAATAAAATTTTTCTAATCGAGGATGAGCTCGCTGAAAAGGGGCTGTTTCAAATAGCAGATGTCCTATACCGAACGCCTGAAAACCCTCTAAATGGGAAATTTGTCGTGGTTGAGGAAAATCCTCAAGAAATACTTAATCTGCAAAAGGTTGGCGAAGAATTGATTGGACAATATTTAGCGGGGCTTATTGATACTTCTGAAACGTCTTCTGTCATCCCTGTTGAAACCATTCAATCCATGTGCACGGTATTATTCGATGAAGGGAAAGGTCTTGTGCTTCCATATATGAAGCTTGATAAAGAAAATCATACAGCCGAAATAATCGGCACGGCCCTTTTTCACAAAGATAAATTTACAGGTACGACAATGGATTTGGCACAATCAAAAGCGCTATTAATCATGGCAAATCGAAAAGATAAAAAGATGGATATGAGCCATAAGATAACATATAAAGGTGAAAAGCTTGTTGTTTCTTATGATGTAGCAGAAACCAAAGCAAAAATGAAAATTAAAAAGGATTTGAATCATAAAGTGAAAGCTGTCCTCCCTGTAAAAGTGAAAATAGAAATCAGTGAATTCCCGCATGATCATTTATATGACACAAAGCTTTTAAAGAAAGTCCAAACTGAAATTACAAAACATCTTCAGCAGCAATCAGAGGATGCAGCTGCAAAGCTTCAGGAAGCAAACTGCGATTTTCTCGGGATAGGAAGAGAACTCATCGCCTATCATCCTTCTCTTTGGAAGAAGTTAAAATGGGAGGAGGACTATCCGAATATTCTCATCAAGCCCGAGTTCAGTGTGGAAATTATTCATCATGGCATTACGCATTAGCAATGGATTTCAGCCAGGATCTGCTTTAGGATCCTGGCTTTATTACATATAGCTTTTTTATAAAAGTTCAGTAATAGCAGAAAATTTGATATATTATGGGTATGAATGTACTTGGAGGAGGATGGACCGCAATGAAGAATCTGGAGCAGACTCATGAAGAGAAAGTCCTTTCTAAGGAAAAACTGGATGGATTAATGGAAGTTTACTTAAATCAGCTTGAAAACTCTCCAACCGCATTTTTAATTCACGAAAACAGAAAGTGGACATATATAAACCCTTCTGCAATGAGGCTGCTTGGATTTACCTGCATGGAGGAACTAATCGGAAAACCAATCTGGAATTCCATAGATCCGCAATATAGAGAATTGATCGAGCAGCGGATTACGGATACAAAAAATGGTTTCACGCCAACCTCAATGGAACAAATCTGGTATAACAAAAAAGGCTTGCCCATATATGTGGAAGTCACGACACTCCCAAACATATGGGGAGACATGCAGTCCACCCAGGTGATTATCAGAGACGTCACTAAGAAGAAAAAGCTTGAAAAAGAGCATGAGGAAACGATAAAAAAGTTCCGGCTGATTACGGAGAACATGCGTGATATCGTAGGGCTTCTTGATGAAAATGGACTGTTTACCTATGTTTCGCCTTCTTACAAAGAAGTCCTTGGGTATGACATGGCAGAAGCAGTAGGATATAGCCCGTTTCAATTTGTCCATCCGGAAGACAGAGAACAGATTGCAGACCAATTTTTTAAAATGCTGAATGAAAATAGACAGCTGACGGTTGAGTATCGTTATTTATGCAAGGACAATACTTATATATGGCTTGAATCGCACGGAGTTCCTGTCACTGAAAATGAAACGTTAAAACATGCAATCGTCATTTCCAGAAACATTACACTGCGGAAGCAAACTGAAGAAAAGCTGAGAAAAAGCGAAAGCAAATACCGGATTATTTTAGAGCACAGCAACGACTTAATTTGTGTAGTCGATTTAAAAGGAAATTATAAATATGCATCACCTTCCTATAAAAAAATTCTGGGTTATGAGCCTGAGAGTATGATAGGACAAAACGTATTCAAGTATATTCTTTTAGAAGATCAAGAAAAAGCAGCAGAAGTGATGAGCACTCTTTTTACCACAAAAGAACCTGTCACAATTCCTTATCACAAAATCAGTCAATCAGGACAGGCCGTTTTGTTTGAGGGAAAAGGAATGGCCGTTTTGAATCAGCATGGGGAGCCTGAGAGCATTGTGTTTATATCGAGGGACATAACGGAAAAAAGAAAAGTTGAGGATTACATCCGCAACTATGAAAAGCTTATGGTATTAGGTGAGCTTGCAGCAGGTGTTGCCCATGAAATCAGGAATCCGCTTACATCCATAAAGGGATTTTTTAAACTGCTGACAGAAGAAGACAGTGAAGGGAAAGATAAAAAATATCAGAGTGTCATTATGGATGAATTAAACCGGATTGAGCAGATTGTCAATGAATTTATGGCACTTGCAAGGCCGCAGGCGATCCATTTGAAAGAAAGCACTAATATTGTGCAGCTTCTTAAAGATACAATGATTCTGCTGAGTCCAGAGGCTTCCCTCAGAAATGTGGACATTGACCTTCAGTTTGACTCAGATCCCGCACAGATAGAATGTGAAAAAAATCAAATTAAACAAGTTTTCATCAATGTCATGAAAAATGCACTGGACGCTATGCCGGATGGCGGCCGTCTTAAAATAAGAGGAGAAAGCAAAGAAGCGTTCAATTATCAGCTGACGTTTGAAGATAATGGGACAGGCATCGATGAAAAACGGCTGGAAAAGCTCGGAACACCTTTTTTTACCACAAAAGAAAAAGGCATCGGCCTCGGTCTTACGATCAGCAACAAAATCATTACCGAGCACAACGGGGAATTCAAAATGGAAAGTGAACTTGGCAAGGGCACAAAGGTGATCATAAGATTGAAAAAATAGCGGGGGATGAAGTTATAAAGCAGTTTACGAAGAGGCAATTTCTAAAAGCACGGGAATTTATGCTTAAAAAAGCACGAAAGGTTGACCGTGCTTTATATCTATTTGAATTTGAGAACGGCTCTAAAGAAGATGTGCTAATGGAGCTTAAAGCTTACCAAAATCAAGATGGCGGATTCGACAATGGACTTGAGCCGGATTTCAGATGCTCAGATTCTTCCGCACTTGCCTCGAAGATTGAGCATGCAGTATCTATCCAGAGTAAATGCGAATGAGGAAGATGATATCCTTAAGAAAGTTATTGCTTATTTCGTACAGACGATTCAAACCGACCTTCACTCTCTGGTATGAAACTTTTATTTTCGAATAAATAACCAAGTATTTCAGCACTTGGATTTTCCCAATTTTCCCCGGACTCTTGATAATTCCACCAAGATGCCCTAGGCGCTGATTCTACCTCAGGGGGAACTTTCTCCCATCCAGCTATCTAAGACTTGTTGAAGGAGCGCCGCAGGTAACCAGCCGTGAAATGACCGTTCAGATTGATGAATTTGTTAACAAATGTATCATCAGGAATCCAGAAGATTTGAGGGGTTACGGACTCCAGCCTTCGGGTGTGATTCAATCTCCAAGCTCCAGGTATTATCCATTATACGCTGAGAGTGTGGAACAGAATCTTGATTTTATCACTGGACAGCAAACTGAAGACGGCAGCTTTGTACCGGACTGGTCATAGGGGCAGTATGAAGATACGTGGCTTATCGCCAGAGAAGAATGGAAGGGCTCTCTTACGCTTGATAAACTTAGACTTTTGCGGGAGTTTAACAGGATAGACGGGCTATAAAAAACTTCAGCGAAACCGCTGAAGTTTTATTATTTCTTAAATAAAGCTGCAAATTCTCCGTACCCTTCTTTCTCTAAATCCTTTGCAGGCACAAAGCGCATCGCAGCAGAATTCATGCAGTATCTGAGTCCGGTCGGTTCAGGTCCGTCATCGAATACGTGGCCTAAGTGGGAATCTGCGTGTTTGCTTCTTACTTCAGTCCGGACTGAAAAGAAGCTGCGGTCTTCTTTTTCAATGATATTTTCGTGCACAAGCGGCTTTGTAAAACTCGGCCAGCCTGTGCCTGAATCATATTTATCAAGAGAACTGAAAAGGGGTTCGCCTGAGACAATATCTACATAGATGCCATCCTCTTTTAAGTCCCAGTATTCGTTGTCATAAGCTTTTTCGGTTCCGTCTTCCTGAGTGACCTCAAACTGTATGTCAGTCAGTTCTTTTTTTACCTCTTCTTTTGAACGCTTGGTATAGGCTTTGTAAGATGCCTGTTCTTTTTTCAGTTCATCGCCCCATGTTTTTTCTAAAAACTGATCACGTCCTGAATGGTTCCGGTAATATTCATATCGGACCGGGTTCTTTTTGTAATAATCCTGATGATAGTCCTCTGCCATGTAGAATGTTGAGGCAGTCAGGATTGGCGTGACAATCTTTTGATCGAAGCGTCCGGATTGATCCAGTTTTTCTTTAGAGGCCTGTGCCGCCATTTTCTGTTCTTCATTATGAATAAAAATCGCTGTTGAATATTGCTTGCCGCGATCGACAAATTGCCCCTCAGAGTCGGTCGGGTCTACTTGCTTCCAATAAACATCCAGCAGTTCTTCATAGGTCACCACAGCAGGATCATATACGACCTGAACAGATTCAATATGCCCGGTTTTCCCTGCAGAAACCTCATTGTAAGAAGGATTTTCTTCGGTTCCGCCTGTATATCCTGAAATCACTTCCTGAACACCATCAAGCTTCTCAAATGGCGGCTCCATACACCAAAAACAGCCGCCTGCAAATGTCGCTGCTTCTAGATTTTCTTCTTCATAATCGGCTTTAACTGCAGTGCTGCCTGATGATCTTGTAAATAAAGCTTCTCCCCCTTTGACCATGACAAAGACAAGACTCGGAATCAGCACAACTGACAAAATTATTTTCACATTCCGTTTTTTCATATCATCCCATCCTTTACCTTTATGAAAAGGTAACGATATTTTCTTGCTGAAAAGATCAATCTGAATCAATAAATTTTTATAATAAAATTGTAAATGAATTTTGGAAAGATGAATAGTTTTGACGCTCCTGCTGAAAAATGGATGGAAGAAAAGGGGGCGTTTTAATTGCTTGTGCAGCAGTTAAAATCAAAGTATCAGGCAGAAAACGGGGATATTCTTATGCGGATTTTCGTGAATGAAAAAAAACCGGGGCATAAACGTTTCGCGTTTGTACCCCGGTTCACTGGATGTTTCTTCTATATTGTATGCTTTTATATGTATCAACCTTCAAGCATGACTTTTAACTCTGCGGGAATAAAAGCTGATAACGAAAGCAATCATGGCAAGAGCAGCACCTGCTGTAACGAGCATGCCGTCAGGACTGTGATGGCTGCCTGTCAGTTTCCACATTTTATAGGGAATCACCGAAATGGCAATCAGAATTAGAAATCCTAAATATAATTTAAGAATGTTTTCATTCTTGTCTTTACTTGAACCCTTCAATTTTGCAAGCGAGTCTAAAACAAAAATTAAGAGCAGCAATGCTGCAGTCAGTACGAAGAAATCTCCCATTCTATCACCTCATTAATAGTTAAACAAACGTTTAATTAAACTCTGTCTTTCCTTGCTGCAGCAGGGTTTTCTTCAGTTCGTTCACTGATGGAGCAAGAAAATTCGCTGCTGCTCTGCTCAGTTCTTTCTCCGAACCATATCCGTATAAAACTCCAATTGAAGCAATGCCATTTTCCTTCGCTCCGATGATATCGTGCTCACGGTCGCCGATCATGACAATCTCTGATTTGATAATCCAATGGTGATGCTTTAAAACATCTGCGATGATGTCTGCCTTGGAAGTAAGTGTACCATCTAGATTGCTTCCGGTTATTTTTTGAAAATAGGCATCCATTTTGAAATGTTTAAGTATTTTTTCTGCAAAGACAGTTGGTTTTGAAGTAGCAACAGCAAGCTGAATATTTTCACGCTTTAAGTCTTCAAGGAGACTGATAATTCCTGGATAAACCTCATTTTCAAACATCCCTTTTATCGTGAAGTACTCCCGGTAAAAGCGAATGGCCTGCTCTATGTCAGCTTGATCAAAATCTAAATGCTTTTGCAGCGACATCTGAAGCGGCGGTCCAATAAAGTCATTTAAAACAGCGGCTGATGGCAGTTTTACATTCATTGCATTTAATGCGTACTTAATAGAATGAATAATTCCTGCTCCGGGATCTGTAAGAGTTCCGTCCAAATCGAACATAACGAGCTTAAAAGAATTCATTTTATTTCCTCCGCCGTTTTCTATATTTTATCAAAAAAGCAGCGGAAGAATAGGTGTGTTAAAAAGGTTTATATGAACTTTTCTTGAATAAAAAGGGTAGGGATAAAAAATATGGAGGTGGAGAAAATGGAATTTCGAATTGAAAAAGATACGATGGGTGAGATTAAAGTGCCTGCAGATAAGTTTTGGGGAGCTCAGACACAGCGAAGCAAAGAAAACTTTAAAATCGGGTCGGAAAAAATGCCGCAGGAGCTGATTGACGCATTTGCCATTTTAAAAAGAAGTGCAGCTAAAGTAAATGGCAGATTAGGAAAACTAAACGCAGAAAAAGAACATGCAATTGTGAAAGTCTGCGATGATATTCTCAGCCGAAAACTCGATGAGCACTTTCCTTTAGTTGTATGGCAGACAGGGAGCGGAACGCAGAGCAATATGAATGTAAATGAAGTGATTGCTAACAGAGGAAACACACTGTTAAGAGAATCGGATCAGCATATTCATCCGAATGATGATGTCAACATGGGACAAAGCTCGAACGATACATTTCCAACTGCGATGCATATATCAGGAGTG
Organism: Metabacillus idriensis; assembly: GCF_050483325.1. Taxonomy (GTDB): domain Bacteria; phylum Bacillota; class Bacilli; order Bacillales; family Bacillaceae; genus Bacillus_P; species Bacillus_P idriensis_A. The sequence continues at coordinate 52,144 of NZ_JBCMYF010000032.1, read as the reverse complement.
CTCTCTATTTTTGATTTATTAATTCCTGCCATTGATAAGCTTTATTTAACGCTTGTGAACAAATCTAAAGAAAACGATGATGTTGTCAAAATCGGCAGAACCCATCTTCAGGATGCTACCCCTCTCACATTGGGCCAGGAAATAAGCGGCTGGGTGCATATGCTGCAAAAATCCAAAGATATGATTCTCTTATCCGTTGAAAAGATGCGCGATCTTGCCATCGGAGGTACAGCGGTTGGAACAGGCATCAATGCACATCCTGATTTTGGAAGACTTGCAGCTGAAGAAATCAGCATTTATACAGCCACTAAATTCCGCACATCTGAAAACAAGTTTCACGCGCTGACAAGTCATGATGAAATCGTCTTTGTACATGGGGCTTTAAAAGGTCTTGCAGCAGATTTAATGAAGATTGCCAATGATGTAAGATGGCTCTCAAGCGGTCCGCGATGCGGAATCGGCGAAATCACCATACCTGAAAATGAACCTGGAAGCTCCATTATGCCTGGAAAAGTCAACCCAACCCAAAGTGAAGCGATTACTATGGTGGCAGCACAAGTAATGGGTAACGATGCAACCATTGGTTTTGCAGCTAGTCAGGGCAACTTTGAACTGAATGTGTTCAAGCCCGTAATTATGTATAATTTCCTGCAATCAGTGAGGCTGCTTGCCGATTCGATTCATTCCTTCAATGATCATTGTGCGATTGGAATCAAGCCGAATCTCGATGTTATTGATAAATATTTAAATGAATCTTTAATGCTGGTAACAGCTTTAAACCCGCATATTGGCTATGCCAATGCTGCGAAAATAGCGAAAGAAGCACATAAAGATGGAAGCACGCTGAAAGAAGCTGCGATAAAGCTTCAGCTGCTGACGGAAGCGGAATTTGATGAGTATGTGAATCCGCTAGATATGATTGGACCGCGGGGGGAATAGGCCTTCATCGGGAGCATCCACTTTTTTTAGCGTCATGCAGGTTTTCAAGAATGCTATGAAAAAAACAGGTAAATAAAAGAGCATGCTCTTTTATTTACCATAACGGTTTATCTTCTTCTATGTATTCATAGTAGTAAGGCGACAGCAGAACAGATAGAGTTCCTGCAAGAATAATAGCTGTTATTCTTACTGCTGCATCAGCACCAATCATAGAACTGATAAAGCTTGCAGCAACGATTGGAATGGCAATTAAGAGAGTTCCTTTAGTTCTGGATTTAGGAGTTGGATACAAATTTGTACCGCACTTTGGACATTTCAGAATTCTGGTGAATTTCATCGTGGTAAGAAGTGTTTCTTTCCATGTAAATGGATATTGGCATGACGTGCATTTCGGCAGTTTCAAGGCGGGACCTCCTGGGTGAGTTAGTGTCAATTACCTATATTGTAGCATTGATGGAAATCTGAGAGAATATGAGCTGGTAAAAAGGTACTCCTAAAAACAGGAGTACCCCGGATAACCATTATTCGGTTTCTTATTTCCATTTTGTATTCTTAATGCGACAGTAAGACGTCATCTAAGTGGTATATGGAAAACCACCTTTTACTAATCTGATATTTATTTTCCCTTGAAGCAGTAAACATAGTGTTGTTTTTAGATAATTGTGCGACTCTTATCATACCCCCGTCAATTGAAACTTCGTACAAAAAATGACAATTACCTTTAAGAATCCAATATAATGGGGAAGGATGAAATTTCAGACAAAAGGAGATCACATATGGTACGTACAGCATCAAAAGCCATTATTATTCAAGACAGCAAGATTTTAGTCATCAAGAAAGAAGATGAGACCGGACCATTCTACATTTTGCCGGGCGGCGGGCAGGAGCATGGGGAGAACCTTCATGAAAATTTAAAAAGAGAGTGCATGGAGGAGATTGGGGTTGAAGTGGAAATTGATGACTTGATTTTTGTCCGGGATTATGTCGGGGGAAATCATGAATATGAATGGGATAAAGGATTCCATCAATTAGATTTGATGTTTTTATGCCGGATTAAAGAAGGACAGAAAGCACCGGCTGCGGGTGTCATTCCTGACGAGGGCCAAATTGGTGTAGAATGGCTGCCTGTTAAAAAGCTTACTGATTACCGGCTTTATCCGGTGTCGATGCTGCCTTCCATTATGGAGTTTGAAGCTGGGAAGAAGCCGGAAAAGATCTATTTGGGAGATGTTAATTAAGAGGGGAATTGAAAGAGCAGCATGAAAGCTGTTCATTTTTGCTATTGGGCGGACTGCTCGGAATTCATAAAAAAACGGCCTCATTAAAAGGCCGTTTGCTGTCTTTTTGGTACTTTCACATAAAACGTGCTCATTCCATCCTCATTCACAGCCCAAACTGTACCGTGATGAAGCTCGGCGATTCTTTTTACAATGTTGAGTCCAAGCCCGAATTCGCCGTTGCTGCCTTTATGGAAAGGCTCAAACAGATGAGGCAGAACATTCTTTTCAATCGGAGGCCCATCGTTCCATATTTTAAGAAGGAAGTCATTCCCTTCCTGTTTTAAAAGAACTCCAATCATTGAATCTGCATATCTGAGCTGATTCTCAAATAAGTTTTCAAGCAGCTTGATCCACAGGTCATTATCGCCATGAATAGCCGCATGTTCCAGGTTTATTTCGTAATCAAGCTCCTGGCGTGACCACCTGATGCGGTCGATGACTTCTTGAACCGTCACATTCAGTTTCACTTCCGATTTACTTGCATTGCGCGAAGATAAGTAGTCTAATTTCGTGATATACAGCAAGTCTTTAATCTTTTTCTCCAGACGCTGTGCCTCCTCTTCGATCACATCCATCGTGCTTGTCAGATCGCCCTTTGGATAAATACCGTCATTCACTGATTTCGCATATCCGCGGATGACCATAACCGGCGTTTTTAAGTCATGGGAGATATTCTGCAGCAGGGTGCGCTGTGCTTCATCCTTTTGAACAAGTCGTTTTCGCATCAATTCAATTGTCTCCCCAAGCTTTCCAATTTCATCGCTTCGATCAAGGACAACGGGTTCATGCCAATCTTCGTTTGAAATTCTTTTAACATCCTTTTCTAAAGAAACAATCGGACGGGACAGGTATTTTGCAAGCCAAATGGACGGAATCCAGCTGAAAAGAAAGACAATGATCATGACGAAAACAAGCTGTTTGAACAAAGTCAGCACAAGATCATTCCGGTAAGAATCCCATGCGTAGGAAAGAAGAAATGCCGGCTGTCCGTCAACTGTCACTTTTTTGATCACAAAAAAGAGCCGCTCATTCTTGATTTCCCTTGAGTATTCTTCCGTGATGTCCTTTTGATTAGAAGCAAGTGATTGCGTTTCCTGAAGAAACCTCAATGGAAGCTTTTTTTCGTTGTAAAAAAAAGGCGCACTCTCAGGGAGAATGATGTGCTGAACAGATCGGTCAGGAGAGAGCTTCTCTCCATTTCTCGTAAGCGGGTCCATTTGGACATTTCCCTGAAGCCGGTATTCCGTCAGAATATGCTGTTCATTTTCAATCGTTGTATAGATCTCGTTTGTGAAAAAATTTCTGAGTGTTGTTGGGAATATGATCATCAGCAGCAAAGAAATGACGAGAAGAATTCCTGAGATCACAATCCAAATTTGAAACGTCAATGATTTATTTTTCATTATCCTGTCAGCATCCTGTATCCGTAACCGTAAATGGTTTCTATTTTCAAATCAGGCATTTTTTTGCGGAGGCGGCGGACGAGGTCATCTACCACCCGGTCTGTGCCGAAGTAGTCGCTTCCCCAAATATGCTCAATCATTTGCTCACGCGAAAAAGCCTGGCCTTTGTTATGCAAAAACAGCAGCAATAAATCAAATTCCTTCGAGGTTAAATTCAGATTTTCCTGATTCAGCGAGACCGAACGCACACTTTCATCAATTGTATAAGGAGGGAGCTGTATGCTTGATTTTACTGTGCTGCTTTCATAAACACGGGTCAGCAGCTTTTGAACGCGAATGACAAGTTCACGCGGCAGGAAAGGCTTTGAAATATAATCATCGCTTCCAAGCTCAAGTCCGAGCACCCGGTCAATATCTGTATCCCGCGCAGAAATGAAGATTACCGGGGTATCTGCTGATCCTGCTTTAATTTCTTTTATTAATTGATAGCCGTCAACATCCGGCACCATAATATCGAGAACCCAGAGGTGAGGAGTTTCATGAATGGCCTGACGCGCTTTTTCCCCATTAGTAAACGAGGTAACCGTATAGCCTTCCTTCTCCAGATATTTTGTCAGCAAATCATTTAAATTCTGTTCGTCTTCCACAAGAAAAATAGAGTAGGACATTCCGCTTCACGCTCCTTCTTATTCGTAATTATACAATGTCTTCAAAGATATGGTCACCATTTAACAATTTCACATAATCTTTTCATCTTTCTCCCAAAATGATTTTTTATAGTAGGGTTAACAAAGAAAATCACTAGGAGGAATCAAGATGGGATACTACGACGATACAGAACGGAAAAATACATTATTAGACCAGGATTCACGTGAAATGATGGTCAGATCGGGACAGCCTCAAAAAAAGCCTTCAAGATGGAAAGCGGTTATGTCATCTGTGATCAGCGGGGTAGTCGGAGGAGCGCTGGTACTTGGAGTACAGCCTTTTCTTGAGGAAGAGACAAGCACAAATGAACCTTCTTATTCCATTAATTCAAACACTTCACAAGAAGAAAATGATTCAAGTACAGTGAATACCCAGCCTATCAGTCAAACGAGCGATATTGCGGATATGGTGGAAAAGCTGTCGCCTGCGATTGTAGGAATATCTAATAAACAGCAGCAGCAGGGATTTGGCGGGGGAACTCAGGATGCTGAGGCAGGAACAGGTTCCGGGGTTATTTTCAAAAAAGATGGCGATACGGCCTATATTATTACAAACAATCACGTCATTGAGGGAGCAAGCAGCATTGAAATCTCCTACTCAGATGGAGAAAAATCGCAGGCAGAGCTTGTTGGAGCGGATCCGTTAACTGATACAGCCGTCCTTAAAATCGACAGCAAATATGCAAAAACGGTTGCTGATTTCGGAGATTCAGGAGAGCTTCGTGCAGGTGAAAGGGTCGTGGCGATTGGAAATCCGCTTGGACTTGATTTCTCCCGTACCGTTACTGAAGGGATTATAAGCGGAACGGACCGCACCATTCCAATTTCAACTTCAGAAGGCAGCTGGGAATTGAATGTTATTCAGACGGATGCGGCCATTAACCCGGGAAATAGCGGCGGACCATTATTGAATATGAATGGCCAGGTTATTGGCATCAACAGCCTGAAAATCACACAGGACGGGGTGGAAGGGTTAGGATTTGCTATCCCAAGCAATGATCTTCAGCCGGTTGTAGATGAACTGCTGGAAAAAGGAAAAGTAGATCGTCCATTCTTAGGAGTTGGTCTTCTTGATCTAAGCGAGGTGCCTGATCAGTACCGTACAAACACATTACAGCTGCCGAATGAAGTAACAGAAGGGGTCTTCGTACAGGGAGTAAGCCCATCTTCACCGGCTTCAGAAGCGGGAATGCAGGAAGGCGATGTGATTGTGGCGATGAATGGCACAAAGATTAAAAATTCAAATGAGCTTCGCAAATTCCTCTATTCGCAAACAAGTATCGGCGATAAAATTGATGTCGAGTTTTACCGTCAGGGAGAGAAGGTAACAGAAAAAATAACCTTGTCTCAAAAAGAAGTTGTGAATAGTTAATATAGATTCCCCCTTTTGGACAGCTCCGGTTTTCGGGGCTGTTTTTTAGTTTGATTGAGGTTTGTAAACAGGATGGATCAGCAGTGCGGTCACAATTTTCTTCTCCATCAAATATCCCCCGGCCATCCTCATCCAGTATTTTCTTCCTGCTCCTCCCCTCTTAAAACCGGAATCATTTCGAACAAATATGATAACGCAAATGCATGCACGCAAATAACATTGCCTCAAGTTACATAAATTAATTGAAATAGGAACGGATGCCACTATACAAGGAGTTCAGCCATGAAACTACAAAAAATGTTAGAGGAGACCGGTCATTCTGCTTTAAACAGTGCAAAACTGGGATCTGTTGAGATAAATGGAATTGAAGCAAATTCTTCTAAGATACATGAGGGCTATTTATTTGTGGCCATTACAGGATATGAACGTGACGGACATGATTATATACAGGATGCAATAAATAGAGGGGCGGCGGCAGTAGTTGGAGAACAGGATCTTTCAGGTTTATCCGTGCCGTATGTAAGAGTTGAGAATAGCCGGGATACATTGGCTAATCTGGCCGCATACTACTATGATTTTCCGTCTGCGAAACATATTATGGTTGGGATTACCGGCACAAACGGGAAAACGACCACTTCTTTTATGCTCAGGCACATCCTTGAGCATGCCGGGTATTCTTGTGCGCTGTTTGGGACTGTGCATAATGTGATTAATGGTGAAGTCTATGATTCCAAAAACACGACGCCTGATTCAATTGAATTGCAAAGGCTGTTAGCTAAAAGCAATGATGATATTGTCATTATGGAAGTATCTTCGCATGGTCTGGCCCAAAAAAGGCTTGAAGGCATTGAATATGATATCGGACTGTTCACAAATCTCGCTCATGAGCATCTGGATTACCATGATACGATTGAAGAATATTTTGAAGTGAAGCAGCTCCTTTTTTCGAAATTGAAAAAAGGCGGACAAGCGATCGTCAGCACTCATGATGAATGGGGAGAAAAACTGACAGATATTTTAAATCAGCGTAATATCAAGGTATCTACCTTTGGAAAGACAGAAAAGGACGATCTGATTTTTAATTCAAAAAGCAATGTTCATTGCTCTGATTTTGAAGTGAAAGAAGCCGGGAGACAGCTTCATTTTTCGATGACGATTCCTGGTCTTCATAACATATATAATGCTTCGATGGCTTATCTGACAGGAAGAAAAATAGGGGTTGAATCTGACAAGCTGATTGAGGCATTCCAAACATTTCCGGGAATACCTGGCCGGTTTGAAATGTACAGCCACCCAAGTGATGCAACGGCTGTTATTGATTATGCACATACGGCGGATGCCTTTTCTTATTGCTTAAAAACAGCCCGTGATTGCGGGGCGAAACGGATTCTTCATGTGTTTGGGTTCAGGGGAGCGCGTGATGAAAGCAAACGGGATGAAATGATGGAAATCTCCTCACAGATGAGCGACTGCACGATACTGACGTTAGATGATCTTAATGGAATTGATCAAAACGAAATGATTGAGGAACTTGAAAACTATCGGCAACGTTCCGGCAAAGAAGCAGATCTAATCGTACCGGACCGAACACTTGCGATAAAAAAAGCCTGGGAGATGGCTGAAGCAGGAGATTGGCTGATTGTTACAGGAAAAGGGAGCGAAATGTACAAAGAGGAATATGCGCTCCCGTCAAAATCTGATCAGGAAACAATTGCGCTGCTGATGGATCAGCATTCACAAATGGCTAAATAGAAAGAGGCTGGGACTAAAGTCAGAAAGCCAAAGAAAAATCCGAACTGGGAGTTAATAGTTCGGATTTTTTCTGCATAAAAGGCCTCTATAGCCAAAGTTATTTGTTGGATAATTGATGTCCCACATACAGCTGTGGCGCCACTCCCCGGAGAGCTGCCCCTTTTCAGGTGACCGCTCCTTAGTTGTGGCGGCACACCCCGGAGAGCTGCCCCTTTTCAGGTGACCGCTCCTTAGTTGTGGCGGCACACCCCGGAGAGCTGCCCCTTTTTCAATATGGAGCTACCTCACAAAGTGCTGTCAATTTACCTTATCCCTACCTGTATTTTCAGGATTAAATAGTGTCCTAAGAAATGTTAGAAATTGAAAAAAAGTTTTGTCCCAGGCTCTTTTGTATTGTAAAGGAAGCTTGACATCGACCTCCTATGTAAAGTAAACTTTACGTAAAGGAAGCTTTACAAGGTGGCTGAAGGTGAATGAAAAACAGAATCAGGGATTTACGCTCTGAAAAAGGGCTGACGCAGGAGCAGCTGTCCGTAGAGGTAGGCGTTTCCAGGCAATCGATTATTGCGATTGAGACAGGCAAATATAATCCATCACTAGAACTTGCATTTAAAATTGCCCTTACGTTTCAATGCAAAATTGAGGATGTTTTTATTTTCGATGATGGGGGAGAAGCGTGATGGAATCAGCAGGTGCTTTTTTAGGACTGTATGGAGGTATGGCTGCAGGCTTTCTTGGATGGTGGATTGGCATTTATTTTGCCAAAAAGAAACGGGGAATAGATGAAGTATTTCATTTCATTGAACAGAAATCCCGGTCGACTGCTTGGATTTTAACTCTTGCGGCCATTTATGTTCTATTTACATTTCTGCTGTTTGAAGTGAATATCAGTGCTGCAGCAGTGTTATCCATCATTTTGATGGTTCATTTGGGGGGATGGGGGATCTCTAAAGTTATTCTCTCCGTACAATTCAGCAATGGATCAGATAATGAGAGCAGCTACAATACAGGATTATCGTATGTCATTGCAGGTGCTGTATCCGTTATATTTTTTGTTGCATCACTAATAACAGGTAATTGGTATTTCTTCATTTTCAGCCTGCCATCTTTGATTATTGTCATCATTGTTGCCAAGGTTTTAAAAAAAGAACAAATCGCAAGGTAGAGCATCTTGACATAAATCCATTTCAATCATAAACTAACGATAGACACTAGTTTATCAGAAAATTCAGTATGAAGTGAGAATGGATATGAGCATACAACCGGATCATCGTATTGGTAAAAATGCCATGCAGCTCGTTTTGCTCGGTGAAGACGATCAGTTTTACGGGCAGCAGCTGACAGAGCATGGATTTCAATTTTGTCAGGGTAAAACCGGTTCAATGGAGACGCATAAAGTAGTGGCGGCCATTGAAACGGCAGCAAAGCGTTCAGGTGTGATATCGGCTGATGGATATCGTGAAACACACTCTTTGTATCATGCCATTATGGAAGCGCTTCATGGTGTGACGAGAGGGCAGGTTCAGCTTGGAAGTGTTTTGCGCACAGTGGGACTTCGTTTTGCCATTGTCCGCGGCAAGCCTTATGAGGCAGAAACGGAAGGCGAATGGATTGCGATTGCTTTGTACGGCACGATAGGTGCGCCTGTTAAAGGTTCAGAGCATGAGGCAATGGGTTTGGGAATTAATCATATATAAGATGCACCCATAGTTAATAGATAGCAGGGGGCTGTATCGGTAGAAAACACGATTTTGCGTGTTTCTATTGGTATGGCCTCCTTTTTGGTTTTTATTTTGAGCAAAAGAGGAGCAGTCAGATGATTGAATTAACGGGAAGTTCACTCACAATACAATCCGCAAAAAAGGTTTTATATGAAAAAGCCATGATTCATATTCCTGACTATGTGTGGGATAAGGTAGAAAAGAGCAGAAAAGCGGTTGAAACCATAGTCGCTCAGAAAAAGGTCGTATACGGAATTACAACGGGGTTTGGGAAATTCAGCGATGTGCTGATTGATGCGGAACATGCAGAAGAGCTGCAGATCAATTTGATTCGAAGTCATGCATGCGGTGTCGGAGATCCGTTTCCGGAAGAGGTGTCACGGGGGATGCTTTTGCTTAGGCTTAATGCCTTGCTGAAAGGTTTTTCCGGTGTCCGCAGGGAGGTTTTATCTTTGCTTGTTTCGCTGCTGAATCACGGGATTCATCCCGTTGTGCCGCAGCAGGGTTCACTTGGAGCAAGCGGAGATTTGGCTCCATTGTCTCATATGGCACTTGTTCTTGTCGGTGAAGGGGAGGTTTTTTATCAGGGCCGGCAAATGGAGACCGAAGAAGCCTTTCAGTCAGCGGGACTTCATCCTGTGACGCTGCAGGCTAAAGAGGGTCTTGCTTTAATCAATGGGACACAGGCAATGACGGCAATGGGACTCGTCAATTACATTGAAGCTGAAGCGGTGGCGCTGCAGGCTGACTATATTGCTTCAATGACGATGGAAGGTTTGAGGGGAATCATTGATGCATTTGATGAAGACATTCATATTGCCCGCGGCTACAAAGAGCAAATGGAAGTGGCCGAGCGAATCAGAGGGATTTTAAAAGGCAGCTTTCTGGTAACCCATCAGGGGGAGCTGAGAGTTCAGGATGCTTACTCCTTAAGGTGCATCCCTCAGGTTCATGGGGCGAGTCATCAGGTCCTATCTTATGTGAAAGATAAGCTTGAAATTGAAATGAACGCAGCTACGGATAATCCGCTGATTTTTGATGATGGCAAAAAAGTTTTGTCAGGAGGGAATTTTCACGGTCAGCCGATTGCGTTTGCGATGGATTTTTTGAAGGTGGGCATCGCCGAGCTTGCTAATATTTCTGAACGAAGAATTGAAAGACTGGTCAATCCGCAGCTCAATGATCTGCCGCCGTTCTTGAGTCCAATGCCAGGGCTGCAGTCAGGAGCGATGATCATGCAATATTGTGCAGCTTCGCTTGTCTCTGAAAACAAGACGCTTGCCCACCCTGCCAGTGTGGATTCAATCCCCTCATCAGCAAATCAGGAAGATCACGTCAGCATGGGGACGATTGCCTCAAGGCATGCCTATCAAATCATTCAGAACTGCAGACGTGTGCTTGCCATTGAATTGATTTGTGCAATGGAGGCAGCCGCCTACCGGGGAATTGAGAAGATGTCCGAAACAACAAGAACATTCTATTTTCATGGAAGAACGGTGGTTCCTGCGATTACGAAGGACAGGGTTTTTTCAAAGGATATGGAAGCTGCTGCCGCTTGGCTGAAAAATGCGGATGTAAACAGATTTAAAAAAGATCATAACGATAAAAAGAGGGAAATTTTATCATGAAAGCAAAATTTACAGGAGCAAAACGGGGAACAGAATTAGAGTGCAAAGGATGGGAGCAGGAGGCAGCGCTCCGCATGCTGATGAATAACTTGGATCCAGAGGTTGCAGAAAAACCGGAAGAGCTTATAGTTTACGGAGGCATCGGAAAGGCTGCGAGAAATCAGGAGGCTCTGGACGGCATCGTCAGGTCGTTAAAATCATTGGAGCATGATGAGACGCTCCTCATTCAATCAGGAAAGCCTGTCGGGATATTTAAAACGCATGAACACGCTCCGAGGGTTCTTCTATCAAACTCTGTGCTTGTGCCGAAATGGGCAGATTGGGAAAACTTCCACGAGCTTGATCAAAAAGGCCTTACCATGTATGGACAAATGACGGCGGGAAGCTGGATCTACATCGGAACACAGGGAATTCTTCAAGGAACCTATGAAACGTTCTCTGCAGTTGCAAAGGAGCATTTTGGAGGAAGCTTAAAAGGCACAATCACATTAACGGCCGGCCTTGGCGGCATGGGTGGGGCACAGCCTCTTGCAGTCACGATGAACGGCGGAGTTGTAATTGCGGCTGATGTTGATCAAAGCAGAATTGAGAAGAGACTTGCGACTAAGTATTGTGACAGGCTGACACACTCTTTGGATGAAGCGGTGCAATGGGCAATGGAAGCGAAAGCAGAAGGCAAAGCTCTTTCAATCGGATTAGTGGCTAATGCAGTAGATGTTCTTCATGAAGTGATGGAGAAAAACATCAAGATTGATATCCTTACTGACCAGACATCCGCACATGACCCGTTAAACGGATATTTTCCGCATGGTTTATCAATGGATGAAGCGCTGCAGGTAAAACAGGATCATCCTGACTTGTATATTGAGAAGTCAAAAAAATCAATGGCAGAGCATGTAAGGTGCATGGTGGAGCTGCAAAAGAGAGGAACCATCGTATTTGATTACGGCAATAATATTCGTCAAGTAGCAAAAGATGAAGGAGTAGAAAATGCATTTGCGTTCCCGGGCTTTGTGCCAGCTTACATTCGTCCGCTTTTCTGCGAAGGCAAAGGTCCGTTCAGATGGGCAGCTCTATCTGGAGATCCTGCTGATATCCATCGGACAGATCAGTTAATCAAAGAACTTTTTCCTGAAAATGAAGCTCTGCTGCGCTGGATTGATATGGCACATGAGCATGTTGCTTTTCAAGGTCTGCCGGCTCGTATTTGCTGGCTTGGCTACGGAGAACGGGTGAAGATGGGCCTTGCCATTAATGAGCTGGTGCGTACAGGAGAACTGAAAGCGCCGATCGTCATTGGCCGCGATCACCTTGACTGCGGTTCTGTCGCTTCTCCAAACCGCGAGACAGAGGCGATGAAGGACGGAAGCGATGCGATTGGGGACTGGGCAGTATTAAATGCTTTAGTAAACACATCAGCGGGTGCAAGCTGGGTGTCCTTCCATCATGGCGGCGGAGTTGGAATGGGCTATTCTCTGCATTCAGGAATGGTCGTGGTCGCTGACGGAACGGAAACAGCCAAACGCAAATTAGAAAGAGTTCTCGTATCTGATCCTGGAATGGGCATTATCCGGCATGCAGACGCAGGATACGAAGAGGCGCAGACTTTTGCCAAAGAACACAATGTACGCATTCCAATGCAGGAATAGAGGGAGGTTCTTTTATGAACTATGATCTAATACTTGAAAATATCGGCCAGCTCTTGACGATGGATTATGAAAAAGAAGGTCCTCTCTGCGGCAAGGATATGGATGAACTGATCGTTTTGGAAAACAAGGCCCTTGCGATTGCTGACGGAAGAATTGCTCTTATTGGCTCAAATGAAGAAGCAGCTGAATGGAATGCTGAGAAAAGGATCGATTGTGAAGGAAAGCTTGTTACACCTGGCCTCATTGATCCTCATACTCATTTAGTGTTTGCTGGGTCCCGTGAGCATGAAATGGGACTGAAGCAGCAGGGTGTTCCTTACTTGGAAATCCTGAAACAGGGCGGCGGCATTCTTTCAACTGTTAAAGCAACGCGGGCTGCAAGTGAAGCGGAGCTTTATGAAAAAGCAGCCGGACATCTTGACCGGATGCTCTCATATGGAATGACCACGGTTGAAGCGAAAAGCGGATACGGACTGAACGCAGAAGCAGAGCTGAAGCAGCTTCGGACTGCAAAAAAGTTAAACGCGGAGCATGCTGCTGAAGTTGTTTCAACGTTTTTGGGTGCGCATGCCATACCTTCAGAGCATAAACACCAGCCGGACGTTTTTTTAGAAGAAATGGTTCAGCTGCTGGATGTGATTGAAAAAGAAGAATTAGCCCAATTTGTCGATATCTTTTGTGAAACAGGTGTTTTCTCGATTGAACAGTCCAGAGTGTTTTTATCAAAAGCAAAGCAAAAAGGATTTAAAGTGAAAATCCATGCCGATGAAATTGATCCATTAGGCGGTGCAGAACTTGCTTCTGAGCTTGGCGCCGTCAGTGCCGAGCACTTAGTCGGAACATCAGATGAAGGGATTAAGCAGCTGGCTGAAAAAGGGGTGATTGCCTGCCTGCTGCCTGGCACCTCTTTTTATCTGAACAAACCGGATCATGCCAAAGCAAGAAAGATGCTGGAAGAAGGAGCCGCGGTGACACTTGCGACTGATTTCAATCCCGGCAGCTGTCCGACCGAGAACCTGCAGCTGATTATGTCGTTTGCAGCGGTTATGTATAAAATGACGGTGAAAGAAATTTGGAATGCTGTTACGGTCAATGCAGCATACGCCATCGGATTAGGAGGCGTACGGGGGATCATCGCACCAATGAAACAGGCGGACCTTGTTATTTGGGATGCAGGAAACTATGAATATATCCCCTATCATTTCGGAGTGAATCACGCGGGGACCGTGATTAAGAAAGGTGACATTGTTTTTGAAAAGGGGGATCACCGTGAGCCATCTTCCCTTTCTGTCACATGATGCAAGATTCGTAGACCGCGGGATTTCACGGGCGGGAACGCTCCTTAAAAAAAGGGATCAAGAGATTTGTGAAGGCATCGGGTTAGTTGGAGTTCCACTATCTAAGCCATCAATCAGTCATTCAGGGGCATCGTTTGCTCCTGAAACAATCAGAAAAATGATGAACGCTTTTACCACCTATTCCGTTCAGGACAATACAGATTTAAAAGAAGAGAGAATCATAGACTTTGGCGATATTTCTATGCATATAACAGACCTTTCTGAATCTCACCGGAGAATCGAAACGACAGTGGAGGGAATATTGAGTGAACATCCGCTGATGGTTCCTCTTTTTCTTGGCGGCGATCATTCTGTCACAGCACCGCTTTTCACTGCCTTTCAAAAAGAAAAAGGAAAGGCTGGAATTATTCAGTTCGACGCACACCATGACCTGCGCAACCTTGAAGATGGCGGGCCTTCAAATGGAACACCTTTTAGACAGCTGATCGAAAAAGGTGTGCTGGAAGGAAAACACCTCTATCAGATTGGCATTCGCGACTTTTCTAATGGCAAAGAATATACCGATTTCGGCAAAGAACAAGGCGTTCATATCTTCACGATGCAAGACGTTTATGAAAACGGAATTCTGCAGATTCTGGGGCAAAGCGTGAAAGAGTTATTGAAAGAGGTAGATACAATCTATGTTTCTCTGGATATGGATGTCATGGATCAGGCGTTTGCACCTGGATGTCCGGCAATTGGTCCGGGAGGCATGGATTCCCGCATGCTGATCGAAGCAATCCGGTTTTTAGGAGAAGTACCGTCAGTGAAAGCCTTAGACATTGTTGAAATTGATCCGACGCTTGATTTTCGCGATATGACAAGCCGTTTGGCCGCCCACTCCGTCTTAACTTTTTTACAAGGATACAAGAACCGGGCCTGACATCATTCGCACTTTTCTGAAAAAAAGCTATACTTGAAAGAAAACAGGAGAGTGGTCTTTGAATATGGAAGATAAAATGGTAAAGCTTGCTGTAAATGGAGGCATCAATTTTGGCTCAAAGCTTACAGCCAAACAGCTGATCACGCTTGCTGATTATATGGATGAAGATCAGGAACTCGAACTGACAACCTTCCAGCAGCTCTATATAGACATTCCGGAGAGCAGACTTGAAGAAGCAAAGACAGCTTTTGAAACAGCAGGACTGCATTGGTACCCTGTCGGCAATTATGTAAAGAGTTTACGCACCTGCAGCTTTTGCAAAGGGGCTGAAGAAGAAGGAATGCAGGTAGCTGCCAAACTAAATGAGAGAATCAAAGGAAAGCCTGTTCCTTTTCCATTAAAGGTTGCTTACACTGGCTGTCCGAATGCCTGCGGAGAGCCGCTTGTCAATGATATAGGCGTCATAAAAATGAAAGACACCTATGACCTGTTCATTGGAGGGCGTGCGAAAGGCAAAAATGCACAAATTGGTCATTTATTTTTAGCTAGCCTGCAGCCTGAAGACCTTTATCAAGCCGTTGAAAAAATCATTGCCGTATACGCAGAAAACGGGAAAAAACGCGAGTATTTTGCGAAGTTTTTGAAGAGGTACGGAGTCGGGAGATTAAAGGAAGAGATTATGTAGCATAAACTTCACCTTTTGCACTTCAATCTGGAAAATTGGAGTGCTTCTTTAGTTTTATCTTAAAAGGATTGGGCAAACTGAAATGTGTTCTTATAAGGAATGAGGTATACTTAATGAATACCGTGAACTTTCAAAATTATTAAATTTTAAACTGGAGGAAATAGGAATATGAAACTTGGCGCATTCTCAGTAAGTTTAAGTGTAAAAGACATAAACAAATCAAAAATATTCTACGAAAATCTTGGATTTCAAACCTTGGGAGGCGATATTGCCCAAAACTGGCTCATTATGAAAAATGAAAGCTGCATAATTGGTTTATTCCAAGGGATGTTCGAAAAGAATATTTTGACGTTTAATCCGGGCTGGAATGAAAATGCTGAAAATCTTCAATCGTTTACGGACATTCGTGATCTCCAAAAACAGCTTAAAGCAAAAGGAATTAACATACTGACTGAAGCAGATGAATCAGGCGAAGGGCCAGCAAGTTTTACCATTGAAGATCCTGATGGCAATCCCATTCTTTTAGATCAGCACAGATGAATTAGTGGATGAAGCAACAATCAATGCGAAAACAGCCTTTAGCTTCCAGGAGAGTGATGACAGATGAAAAACTATGAAAATATGGACCCAAGTGAAATAAGGCAGCTTATTCGCAAACAAACGATTACTGGACCAACTGCCGGCATGTCAAAAGGTTTTACACAAGCAAATCTCGTTATTTTAAAAAAAGAATATGCCTTTGACTTTCTGTTGTTCTGTCAGCGAAATCCAAAGCCTTGTCCATTATTAGATGTAACAGAACCTGGTTCTTTCATTCCGGGCAAAATGGCGAAAGATGCTGATATTCGCATGGATATCCCTAAGTATCGTATCTATGAAGATGGTATTTATACGAAAGAAGTAAAAGATATTACAGAGTATTGGGAAGATGATATGGTAGGTTTTTTACTGGGCTGCAGTTTTACATTTGAGACACCGCTAATGGATAGCGGGATTCCAATTCGTCATATTGAAGAAAAGTGTAACGTTCCTATGTATAAAACCAATATTCCATGTGAAAAAGCGGGTATATTTGAAGGTCCTATTGTTGTAAGTATGCGCCCAATGAAGCCTGAAGATGCCATTCGCGCGGTTCAAATCACCACCCGCTTTCCTGCTGTGCATGGGTCACCCATTCATATTGGCGACCCGGGCCAAATTGGCATAACCGATATCTCAAAGCCTGATTTCGGTGATCCAGTAACAATCAAAGAAGGTGAAATACCAGTATTCTGGGCTTGCGGCGTTACCCCTCAAGCTGCAGCCATACAAAGTAAACCTTCAATCATGATTACCCATGCCCCGGGTCATATGTTTATCAGTGATGTAAAAGATGAGAAATTCAGTGTTTTATAAGAATATATAGGTTTTTCTGCTTGGAATCAATTTGTCAGCAGAGCACCATATGCCGTAAATATCAAAGGAGGAAAAAATGGGATGAAAATCATTGTGACCAGTTTATTCGTGCAAGACCAGGACAAGGCACTGGAATTTTATTCAGAAAAGCTGGGTTTTCTAATAAAACATGACGTGCCAATGGGGAAATTCAGATGGATAACCCTTGTTTCTCCCGATGATCAAGACGGTACCGAGCTTTTGCTCGAACCGAATGAACATCCTGCCGCAAAGGAGTATCAAAAGAAGATAACTGCCGATGGTATCCCGGCGACAATGTTTGGCGTTGCGGATATTCGCAAAGAGTACGAACGATTAATGGGAAAAGGCGTGAAGTTTACGATGAAACCGACAAAAACGGGCGAAGTCACAATAGCTGTCTTCGACGATACATGCGGGAACCTTATTCAGTTAGTGCAGAAGTGATGTTATCGTTTAGCAAAAATTAAACAACATCATGTTAACCCTGTCCTATTTTTAGGGCGGGGTTATATATGTCTAATAAATTGGTTATTGCGGAGGAAGGTGGAATCATACATGCGGTATGATTCCTCTTTTTTGGTATTTGCGAAGAAAGGTGGAATCAAACACCCGCTAGGATTCCACTATTTTGGTTTTAACAGAGAAAAGAGGAATCAAACACGGCTATGATTCCACTATTTTGGTATTTGCGAAGAAAGGTGGAATCAAACACCCGCTATGATTCCACTATTTTGGTTTTAACAGAGGAAAGAGGAATCAAACACGGCTATGATTCCCCTATTTTGGTTTTAACAGAGAAAAGAGGAATCAAACAGGGCTATGATTCCACTGTTTTGGTTTTAACAGAGAAAAGAGGAATCAAACACGGCTATGATTCCCCTATTTTGGTTTTTACAGAGAAAAGAGGAATCAAACACCCGCTATGATTCCACAATTTTTGTTTTTACAGAGAAAAGTGGAACCAAACGTATCCGATAATTTTAAATTAGTTCCCTTAAACTCTAACGGTGATTTTCCTTATTAACAATCTTCAGTAAACGTGCGCATTTCTTCAAGAAGGAGAAGTGCTCTTTTTATTGAAATATATGAGGATGAAAGAGAAATAAAAATGACCATACCGTTTAAGAGGGAGAGGATAAAATGGATGTATTCGCAGTCCAATATGACTGGATCCAGCGCACAAGAGAATCACTATTTGCTTATTGTGAAACTTTGTCGCTATCGGATTATGGTAAAGAGCTTGAAACTTTCGGCGGAGATTCTATTCGCAGTCTCCATGCTCATGCAGCCGATTGTTATCGCGTATGGCTGGGGGATCGTGCACTGGGAAAATCGCTTCCAAAAATTAAGCCGGAGTCTATTAACAGCGTACAGGAAATGAGAGAGATTTTTAAGGAAACGGATGGATTGGTACATGAATTTCTGACTGAATTTAAGGGAAAATGGGATCAAACTGTTCAAGTCTCCTTTGCGGGCGGTGATAGCATAAAGATCACTTCATTATGGCTTTTTACACATACTATTACGCATGAGTTTCATCATAAAGGACAAATCGTAAAGATAGGAAGACAGCTCGGGTATATTCCGCCTGATACAGATCTCATTGAAGCTTAATGGACGATTGGCCTCCTCCAAAAGATTTTAAAGGTATCAATCGAGCGAAATTCCTCTATGGTTATGAGCGTTACTTTAAGGACCGGCGGCAGCTGAATTTATTAAATGGAAGCCGGTTATTTAATCTCCAAGCACGCTGCTTTGCTTTTTGATGGAATTGCTGGAGATGATCATTTCATTTAATATCAAGAATATGGGCTGAGAATTCAAATTGTTGAGGCAATAGCCCGTCGAAGGAGGAAGATATGGAAGTTTTTGCAGAATATTTAGCAGGTATCGATAACCCCGGACACCGCGAGCGAACAGAGGAAATTTCGGCTTGGGTGGCTAATAAATATCCGAATTTAGAAGCGCAAATCAAGTGGAATACGCCAATGTTTACCGATCACGGCACATTTATTATCGGCTATTCCACAGCGAAGCATCATTTGAGCGTTTCACCCGAAGAAGCAGCCATGACACATTTTGCCGATGACATTGCAAAAGCTGGCTACAGCGCTACTAAAGGCTTGTTTCGAATTAAGTGGAATGAGCCGGTAAATTACGAATTGCTTGAGAAAATAATTGATTTTAATATTCAGGATAAAGCAGAATATCCGAATTTTTGGCGGAAATAATACATCCCGGCTTATCAAAAAACGCATGACGCGGAAAAAATGTCATGCGTTTTTGCATCTCAATTACCCGCCCGAAAACATCCAAAGCACCGGTCAAGGATGATGAGAGCAAGAAGCTGTTAGCTGCTCAACTTATTCTTCCTTAAAAAGCTCCTCCAAAAACCGGTCCCGATTCTCCAGAAAATACTTTGTAATCTGATAATGATCTGTATCCTTATAATCGATTTCGGCAATGCGCTCCGAATCAAAGCTGACTATATTTGCCCCGGGAAATCCAAGCAAAATAGGAGAATGTGTGGCAATAATGAATTGTGTGTCACCGTCTTTTGTTAAATCATGAATGATGCGCAGCAGGGTCAGCTGTCTTGACGGGGATAGAGCGGCCTCAGGCTCATCAAGTAAATAGACGGCTTTATTGCCGAAACGATTGAGAAAAAGAGATAAAAAGGATTCGCCATGTGACTGATGATGGAGCGATTTTCCGCCATATGATCCAAATACATCACCTGATAACGGGTCTTCATTCAGTTCCTCAAGATACGATGCAAACTGATAAAAGGACTCGGCTCTAAGGAAAAAACCATTTTTGATTTTTGGCATCCAGGCAAGCCTGATATACATCCCTAAATCAGATTGAGAGCTCCTCGTTTCGTAAAGATGATGGCTGCCGCCGGCTGTATTAAACCCGCACTGATAGGCAATTGCCTCCATCAATGTGGATTTGCCGGATCCATTTTCTCCGACAAAAAAAGTAACGGGGCTTTTAATCTTCAGTTCATCCAGGTTTGAAATGGCCGGAATGGAAAAAGGATATGTTTTAAACGAAGGAACTTCTTCTTTTTTTAACTTGATTGATTTTAAGAACATGTTTATCACCTGTTCTCAGTTTAGCAGGAATGTCCGATTAAAGTCATAATTTAAACGGACATTTTATAAATTGGGTGACAGCATAAACGAATGTAATCCGCTGTTTTATCGGCAATGATCTCTTTATCGCCGTCCATGGAAGCGACATGATAGGAGTTAGTTAGACTGATGATTTGTTTCATTGGTGATGAGACTTTTTCATAAAGGGCATCGGAGCTGTCCGGAGGGACGACGTGATCTTCTTCGGATTTAAAAATGAGCGCCGGACATGAGACATTTGAAAGCTTTGGCTTTACAAGTTTTATAAGGTTAAGGAGATTGTGGACGGCTGTAATCGGGACAGCCGAGTAAGTGATTTCTTTAATTCCTTCTGCTTTTATATCCGGTTTTCCTTCAGGGATGTACCTTGGTTCTGACTGGTTTTCAAAAGACTCATATCCAGGCACGCTTAAAGCAGCGTTGATTGTAATCACACCGCTTATTTCTTTATATTTGCAAGCCAAATGCACAGCAAGGATTCCGCCCATTGATTGCCCTGCAATAAATACGTTGCGGCAGATTTTTTTCAGCTTTAAATAAGCCTGTTCAACGTCTTTGATCCAATCTGTATAACAGCAGGATTCAAGCTCGAGAATATTCGTTCCGTGACCTTTAAGACGCGGAGCAAGGACAGTAAAGCCTTTGTCTGCCAGCAGCTTTCCGAGTTCTCCCACACTTTGCGGTGTTCCGACAAATCCGTGGCAAAGCAGAATGCCAATCTCATTTCCTTTATAAAAAAAGCTCTCAGCACCTGGCAATACGGAGTCCATTGTTTTCGTCATTTTCCCATCCTCCAATTCAACAATCATATAAGAAAAGCCCGCTCTTCCTGGTAATAAAGAGCGGGCTTTTCTTTATCATCCAAAGCGCAGAGCTTTGCTGGTGGAAGCACCATTCCTTTTGGCGGTTGCTGTGAAGTCGCGGAGCCAGATCTCTCATTCACTCTTGATAATTTATTTAATTCTTATTGGTTTAGTTGGTTTTAATGATCGTATCATGATGCGCTTTTAACTGTCAATAGATTCCTGAAGCATTTGTCTTCACAAAAGACAAAAACTGGAGTAAAATACTTATATTCCAATCAGACAGGTGGGATTTAAGTGAACACCATTCCTAAACCTCTTGTTTTAACGAATCAATGGTTTATTGTTTTATCTGTTGCAGCCGCTTGGATGACAGGGTCCGGCTGGTTTCTTCTATTACCTCTAACAGCAGGATTAATGGGGCTTCTTTTTAAATTTAACCCTATTATGAAGACGGCAAAGCTCTTTTTGAGAAAAAAACCTTCAGAATATCTACCAGAGGATTTTGATCAGCAGCAGTTTAATCAGCTTATTGCAGTGATCTGTCTCAGCCTTGGTTTTCTTGGCTATATGATGAGCTGGATGACTCTGGCATATATCTTTACCGTGATGGTCGCGCTTGCTGCATTTGTTGCCATTCTGGGCTTTTGTGTTGGCTGCTTTATTCGTTTTCAGTGGCAGCAATATCGATACCGCAGGCTTTCTAAGCAGTCATAATTTTTCTGAAAAAATTGTTGACTTTCTGAAAATACCAGCGTAAAGTAGGACTCACATCGAAAATATGAAACTTCTTATCACGAGAGGTGGAGGGATTTGGCCCTTTGAAACCTCGGCAGCAGACTCTCATGAGAACTGTGCCAACTCCAACAAGCGTGATTTCGCTTGAGAGATAAGAAGAGTGAACGGTCTTTTACCTACGATCTTACCCTCTTCTTGGCTTTCAGGAGGAGGTTTTTTGTTTTTAAAAAAATGAATAGATTTCTTATCCAGAGAAGCGGAGGGACTGGCCTGATGATGCTTCGGCAGCGGACTTTTTAAAAAGTACTGTGCCAATTCCAGCAGGCGAAAGCCTGGGAGATAAGAAGAGATCAAGTGATTCTTTATGAATTCATGCCCTCTTCTTGTCGGATAGAAGAGGGTTTTTTTATTTTTAAAAATACGGGGGGCATACATATGATTCAATTTGAAGGCGTCACAAAGGTTTATAACAGCGGCGGAAATGAAGTGAGAGCACTTGACGGCATTGATCTTCATGTTAAACAAGGGGAGATTTGCGGTGTGATCGGATTCAGCGGAGCCGGTAAAAGCACACTGATCCGCACAGTGAACTTGCTAGAGCGCCCAAGCTCAGGGAAAATCATTGTCGATCATCTTGATTTGACAGCTCTTTCCCAAAAGGAAGTAAGACAGGTTAAGCGCAAAATCGGGATGGTCTTTCAGCATTTCAATCTGCTTAATTCCAAAACGGTCTTCGCCAATGTTGCGATGCCGCTTCTTCTTGCAAAAGCTTCTCAAAAAGAAATTAAAGAAAGAGTAACGGAATTACTATCGTTTGTAGGATTAGAAGACAAAGCTAATCAATATCCTGACCAATTATCAGGCGGTCAAAAGCAGCGTGTCGGAATAGCAAGAGCACTTGCAACACAGCCTTCGATTCTATTGTGTGATGAAGCAACGTCCGCCCTTGATCCGCAAACAACAGGCTCCATTCTGAAGCTTTTGAAAAAGATTAATCAGGAATACAGCATAACGATTTTAATGATCACTCATGAGATGTCCGTCATCAGGGAAGTTTGCGACAGGGTGGCCGTGATTGAGGGCGGAAAAATTATCGAATCAGGCTCAGTCTTCGATGTCTTCTCAAATCCGCAGACAAAAACAGCTTCGAACTTTGTCAGCTCGGTTTTGAACGATTCCATCCCGGAATCTGTGCTGAAATTAGTGCAGGAGGAGAATACTCAGGGCCAGATTTTCAAAATTAACTTTGTCGGCAAATCTTCAGGACAGCCGCTGCTGTCTCAGATTGCAAAACGGTTTGATCTTGATATCAATGTATTATTTGGAAACATCACAGAGCTTCAGGGTGTCCCGTTCGGTCATTTGATTGTTGAACTTCAGGGAACGGAAAGTGAAATTAAACGGGCTTTATTAGTGATGAATCAGGAAAATGTCACAGTGAAAGAGGTGGAAGCACATGCTAGTTGATTCACAGCAAATTATTGATGCACTGATAGAAACACTTGCGATGACCGGTTTTTCATTGCTTTTCTCAACTTTAATCGGACTGCCGCTTGGTGTGCTGCTGGTTATCACAAGAAAAGGGCATCTATGGGAGAATGCTATTATTTTTAATATCTTGAACGGCGTCGTCAATATCTTCCGTTCTGTACCCTTTATTATTTTAATGGTTGCCATCGTTCCTCTTACACGATTAATTGTCGGAACCTCAATTGGGACAGCAGCAGCTGTAGTGCCGCTAGTCTTTTATGCAGGACCATATATTGCAAGATTGATTGAGAACTCATTATTAGAAGTGGATCCAGGAGTTATAGAGGCAGCAGAGGCCATGGGGGCAACACCAGCGCAAATCATCTTTAAATTCATCGTTCCGGAAGCATTAAGCTCACTTGTCTTAAGCCTTACAATCGCTACAGTCGGTCTTGTCGGAGCATCAGCGATGGCAGGTGCTGTCGGCGGAGGAGGACTCGGGGATCTCGCCATTACATACGGCTATCAGCGGTTTGATACAGTGGTCATGATTATTACCGTGACAATCCTTGTAGTACTCGTTCAGGGACTTCAGTCATCAGGTAACTTATTATCTAAAAAAATCAGAAGACGATAGGGAGAGAAGCAAGATGAAAAAATTTATGATCTTAGGACTGATTCTAGTATTTGGTGCCCTTGCTGCGGGCTGCGGAAACAAAACAGCAAACGGGGAAGAGGAAGTAAATGTAAAAATTGGCGTCAGCGGATCCGATAACCGCATTTGGGATTTTGTTGCAAAGAAAGCTGAAAAAGAGGGCATCAATATTGAGATCGTCACATTCTCAGATTACTTACAGCCAAATCTGGCACTCTCTGAAGGCGAGCTTGATGCGAATGCATTCCAGACAATTTCTTATTTCAACGCATTTAAAAAAGAACACGATCTTGACCTTACACCGATTGGTACTACTGTTATCGCACCGCTTGGTCTTTACTCTGAAAAATATAAATCAGTTAAAGATATTCCAGAAGGCGGAAAAATTGCCGTACCTAACGAAGCAACAAATATGGGCAGAGCATTCCTTCTGCTGCAGGATGCAGGCTTAATTGAAGTGCCTGAGGACTTTGATGGAAATGGTTCATTGGACAAAATTGTCTCAAATCCGAAAAACTTAGAAATTGTCCCAGTTGTTGCAGGCCAGACACCGCGTGTGCTACCTGACGTAGCAGGATCAATCATTAATAACGGTATTGCTGTGGATGCAGGCTTTAACCCAGTGAAGGACTCTATTTTCCATGAAGATGACACGGCTACTCCATATATCAACATTATTGCAGCACGTACAGAAGATAAAGATCGCAAAGAATTGAAGAGAATTGTTGAACTATATCAGGAAGAGGATACTGCAAAATTTATTGAAAAAGAATATGACGGAAGCACGATTCCTACATTTGTGCCTTTAAGCAAAATCGGAGAATGAACTTAAGGCTTATATGTAATAAAAAATAGAATCCATCAAAACGATGGGTTCTATTTCTTATTGGACAGAAGTTTTCCAATTACAATCGCTTCCCAAACGCGCCACGGCAGAACTCTTTTTAAGAAAAGAGACAGACGAACCCCTTTCCCAACTGGATATCTCAATTTACCAACCGTCTTTTTTTCACAAAGTTTTACGATGAGTTCAACAACTTCGGCTGGATTTCCAAGCTTTTCTTTTCCCCGTTCAAGTTCATTTTCTATTCCAATCATATAGTCATAATAAGGAGAACTTGCTTCCATTGAAACAGGCGACACTTTTTTGCCAGTTGTCCAAATATTTGTCGAAAAAGAGCCTGGCTCAACCAAAATGACATCAATTCCATACGGTTTTACTTCAAGGCGAAGACTTTCACTGAAGCCTTCGAGTGCATGCTTTGACGAAACATAAGGAGATAATCCCGGAAAGCCGATCAATCCGCTGATGCTGCTCATATTAATAATCTTGCCGCTGCGCTGTGACCGCATAAAAGGCAGGACAGCCTGTGTAACGGCAATCACTCCAAAAAAATTTGTCTCAAATTGCTCTCGGTACTCATCCACAGTTATTTCCTCGCCGAAGCCTCCAAATGCATAGCCAGCGTTATTAATAAGAATATCTATTTTGCCTCTTTCATTCAAAAAAGGGGTAAGTGTCTGAATGGAGTCGGCGGACGTGACATCAAGCTTAAGCAGAGTCACGCGATCGCTCAAGCCATCATCCTCGATCGATTTCATCAGCAAGTTCTTCTTTCCCATGTTCCTCATTGTTGCAATTACGTCATATCCGGCCTTTGCAAGTCTATGCGCAGCAAGCATGCCAAACCCGCTTGAAGCTCCGGTGATAAGCACGGTCTTTTTGGACATCCATTTCTCCTCCGTATCTATTCTTTCCTTTATTATAAATGCTTTCATCGAAAAGCGAACGTAAGAGATTTCTAGATTCAAGGTGAATCTTTCGTATAATTATCAGAATTATTATAAAATTAAGGCGCAGGCATGCAGAAAGGAATGATGATATGGAACGTCGCGCTTTTGGTAAAACAGATATGAAAGTAAGTGTTCTCGGTTTTGGAGCAGCAGAAATAGGCTTTTCAGAAGCAACGCCTGAAACAGTCGACCGTCTGCTTGGCACCGCTCTTGATGCAGGTTTGAATGTCATAGATACGGCAGAATGCTACAACATCAGCGAAGAATTAATCGGCAGCACCATGTCTCATAGAAGAGACGATTATTATTTGTTTACAAAATGCGGACATACATCGGGATTAGACGGTGATGACTGGGATCCGGCCATGCTTGAACAATCGATTGACCGAAGCTTGAAAAGGCTGAAAACGGACTATGTGGATACCATTCATCTCCATAGCTGTTCTGAGGAAGTCCTGCGCAAAGGGGATGTTATTGACGTATTAAGGCGGGCAAAGGAAAAAGGCAAAACCCGTTACATTGGCTACAGCGGAGATCATACAGATGCCCTTTACGCCATAAAAACCGGGGCGTTTGATACATTTGAAACCTCAGTAAGTATTGCGGATCAGGAAGCGATTGACCTCACCATTCCAGAGGCTTTGAAACGGGATATGGGAATCATTGCAAAACGGCCGATTGCCAATGTCGCCTGGAACTACCAAGATAAGCCTGAGAACGGCTACTATCAGGAATATTGGGAAAGGTTTCATAAGCTGGAATATAGCTTTCTGGAGGGGGACCTGACAGAAGCTGTTGAAAAAGCGCTTCGGTTCACTCTGACCGTTCCAGGTGTCCATACGGCCATCGTCGGGACAGCAAAGCCTGACAGATGGACCCAGAACGCCAAACTCGCAGGCAAGGGAAACCTTACTGAAAAAGAGTACAAAGAAATAAGGTCTCTCTTCCAAAAAGCGGCCCAGTCTGATTGGGTTGGACAAGTTTAGTGAATGATCTTAAAAAATTCAGTCTGAAAAAGGACTGAATTTTTTTTATTTAAGTGAGAGAATGAAGATAAATAAACGTCTAATTTCGTAAAGGGTTTAAAGGGGTGGATAAATGAACGGACATCACAGGGAAATCGAGCGGATGTTTAAGCAGTTCGGAGATGATCTTTACCACTTTCTTGTTTACTACAAAGGATCTCATGATGTAGAAGATGATGTCCAGGAAGTGTTCTTCAAAGCTTTAAAAAGCAATTTTCGCGGGGATTCTCATCCGAAAACATGGCTAATAGGGATTGCCAGAAGACTTGTCATCGATCAGCTCCGGAAGAAACGGTTTCGTTCTTGGCTGCCAAACCCCGAGCAGCCAAAAAGCCCGGATGATATCCTGATGGAACATGAAACCCTAATGGAAGCCTACAACGCAATTAATGAACTGAAAGCAGAATACAGAGATGTTGTCATGCTGAGAGTCATCTCTGAGCTTTCTGTGCAAGAAACGGCAGAAGTTCTCGGCTGGTCAAGGGAAAAAGTCAGCAGAACCTATTACCGGGCATTGAAGAAACTAAATCAGAGCGGGCAAGAGGCTAATAAAGAAGGAGGGGCTGAACTTGAGTCCTGAAAATCTGCGGTTTCCCAAAAAAACATTGTCGCCAAAACAGCGTGAGAGAATCAGCAAGGCTCTCTCCGAGAAACGGCCAGGAGTTTCCCTAGCCGTGATGCACAGGATGTTTCAGCTGACAGTCACATTGGTCCTTTTAATCGGAGTCGGCATCTTTTCTCACTTTTTTGCAAGTGGTGAATTAGGAGAGGATGCACGAAATGGGGGAACGGACTACAGCATACAGCTTCCTGAAGGAATCGGTGCAGAAAGAAGCGGAAATACACTGATTTTTAAACAAGGTGAAAGGATTGTAGGTGGCGCAGCTCCAGCTGCACCTGAAGAAAAACAAAGCCTTGAAAGCGGACCTGGAATCTTTGAAAAAAAAGAAATAAATGACTTAAAGTATCCTGCTGAAAGAATACTCGAACATGTTAAAACAATGACTGCCACGCAAACTTATCACTATTTTGTTCAGACAAAAGAAAAAACATGGGTAAGAGTGTACTTCCATACACCTTATGTTACAGAAGAACAAGCTGCGGAAGCTATGCGGACTTTTTTAATTGAATAAGCTGAAGTCACATACAGTTGACTTCAGCTTTTTTTCGTGTTAATTTGTATATGCAAATGAAAAAAGGACTGATGAACGTGAATGAAGAAGAACAAGTATTAATTCATTGCCTTTATTTTACGGCAAACCGTTTTGCCCGAAATATGACGAAACTTGCTGAACAAGTTTTTGACGTTGGAGATCTTGCTCCTTCTTATTTGTATTTAATCATGACTGTGAAGTTTTATCCGGAAATTACACAAAAAGAACTGTGCAAAAAGCTGTCAATTGCTCCGTCAACCAGTACGAGATTTATTGATAAGCTTGAGAAGCAGCAGCTTGTGAACCGAAAAATGAACGGCAAGCAATCCTTTATCTCACTGACAGAAGAGGGAGAAAAAGTGTACACCCAGTTCCGGGCTTCGTTAAAGGATCTTTTTGAAGACTATTCTGATGTACTTGGACGCGATTTCAGCCTGAATTTAAGCAAGATGCTTCATGAAGCGAGCAATAAGTTAGAAAAAGAAAGATAAAAAATTTTTACTTATTCATTTGCATATACAAATGAATAACGGAGGTAAAGAGATAGAAACGGCCGTTTAGCTTACAATCCTCATCAAGATTTACAGGCAATAGATGGTTGTGCAGGTATATTTACAATCAAAAGACTGCTGAGGAAAGTACTTATGCTTCAGCTGACATATTCTTTAAGAAAAAATTTCGACTATACATTTGTATATACAATTAATATAAAAGGAGATTTTCCTATGAAAATATTGGTTATAACAGCTCACCCAAACCTTGAAAATTCAGCAGTAAACAAAACGTGGATGGAAAGACTCCGCAGTGAAAGTGATGTAACGGTTCATGATCTTTATCATGAATACCCGGATTTTAAGATAGATGTTGAACGAGAACAGAAAATGCTATTGGAGCATGATAAAATCGTTTTTCAATTTCCGTTTTATTGGTACAGCAGCCCGTCTTTACTAAAAGAGTGGCAGGATGTTGTGCTTTCATATGGATGGGCATATGGCTCTGAAGGAACAAAACTTCATGGCAAAGAGTTTGTTTTAGCAATGTCAACCGGAGGACCGGAAGCGGCCTATCAAGCAGGAGGCTACAACGAGTACAGCATGAGTGAACTGACAAAGCCTTTTCAGGCAATGGCTAACCTGACAGGGATGCGTTTTCTCCCGGCTTTTATCACGCATGGCGTTCGTTTTCTGACTCAGGAACAATTAAATGAAACTGCTGAAAAGCTTATTTCACATCTTAAAGCATAACTAAAAAAGAGTGGGAACGTTTTTTAACGATCCCCCTCTTTTTCTTTTACGAAGAAATGCTTCCCTTCCCAAGCTGCTTTTGTTTTAGAAAATGATAAAGCTGAGGAGTTATAATTCCAACAAGGATCATGCCGATGCCGGCTGTCTGCATAAGCGTAACATGCTCTTTTAAGATAAGGACAGAGCAGAGAATGGCCGTCGGCAGTTCAGCCGCGCCTAAAATCGTTGCAATGCCTGAACCAATCTTAGGAGTTCCAATTGAAAACAATACAACGGGTATGAATACGCCAAAAAAGCCCAGAAGCAATGCGTATATCCATAATCCTGACTGCATGGAGCCATTAGTCAGAAAATCAGGTGTGAAGACGATTAATAAAAAGAGTGCTGCACCTAATGACATAAACAAACTCCGGTTTAAAGAGGGCAGTTCGGCAGCCACTCTTCCGCTTGCAAAAATGAACAGGGAAAAGGAAACGGCAGACAAGAGTCCCCATATGATTCCAGGATCACTCAGGTTTAGTGCACCATGTCCAAAAAGGTTTCCCGAAAGTAATGTGCCTATTAAAAGAATGCCTGCAGCAAGCACCTTATCAGGACCCGGCAGCTTTTTCACAGCGATTGTCTCAATGACAATTCCAATCCAAGTAAATTGAAACAAAAGGATAATGGCAATAGATGCGGGAACCGTCTCAAGAGATTTCCCGTAAAAAATACCGGTCAAACTGGTAGTGGTTCCTGTAATCATTAGAACAGCCGCCTGCTTAAAGGAAACTTTTTTTCGTGAAAAAAGGGTCACACAGATCAAAAACATGAAAAAACCGAACAAATATTGGCTTCCAATCACTTCGTTCACTGTAAATCCGTGCATATAGGCAATTTTTATTATGGTAGAAATAACACCGTAGCTGCATGCTCCGACCAGAACAAGAAATGAATATTTAAATAAATGGCTCACAATGAAAACTCCTTAGGAAACAAGTTTCAATCCAACTGTAGCTGAAATGATCATGCTGATAAAAAGGATTCTTTTCCAGCTGCTTGAATCTCCGTAAAATAAAATACCTACAAGTGCGCTTCCTGCAGATCCAATTCCTGTCCAGACAGAATATGCCGTTCCAAGTGAAATGGTTTGCAGAGATTGATTTAATAGAAGAAAGCTGAATGAAAAGCCTGCAATCATGATCAGCAAGGGAACGATTCCTTTAGAATCTTTCATTTTGTTGATTCCGATGACTCCGACAACTTCAAATAAGCCTGCTGTTATCAGTAAAATCCAGTCCATCAGTTTGCAGCCTCCTCTTTTTTATCATCAGACAATGTTTTTAATCCAATGACACCGCCAACTAAGACGATGATTAACAAAATTTTGATCAGCTGAAATGGCTCGTTAAAAAAGAGAATTTCTGAAATAACGGTTCCAGCAGCGCCAAGTCCTGTAAAGACTGCGTAAACTGTGCTCACCGGCAGTCTTTTAGTTGCGCCGATAAGCAAATAAAAACTGACACATATCGTAATAATGGTTATAAGCCATTCATACCAGATATCTGAGTATTTTAATCCCGCCACCCAGATCACTTCAATGAATCCGGCTAAAAAAACGTTTATCCAGTCACGATTCATGATGTTCTTCCTTTCTGAGAGGTAATTCCGTTCCAATAAACGCTAAAACACCCATCTAATCTCTTTTTAAATCGTTCTGCACCGCCGTATAGGATTTCAACCAGTACGGCATCAACAAGTCCCATATAGGCTATCACTGCATCTGATTGATTTATTGATATAACTTTTTGATCATTGAAGATGGGTGTAAGCAGCTCTTCAAAAGTATCCAAGTAGGTGTACACTTTCTTCATCACTTCATCATAGAGATGAACTGGCGGCAAAAAACTGATCCTGAGCATGAACTTTGTTTGATCGTCATTTTCATAGCGGCTGATATATTCTGACAGATAATGATAAAGCGATTCTTTTAAGGAATCGGAAGTTGAGAAGACAAAGTAGTTTTTTATATACTCAAGTTCGTTTTCAAGGACCTCAGTCATGACAGTAAGAAAAAGTTCATCCTTGCTTTTGAAATGAGTATAGATGGATTGTTTTTTGATGCCGACTTCATTTGCGATTGCAGCTAATGATGCCCCCTCATATCCATGCGCTGCAAAATTGCGTACAGCGGCTTCTTTTATTTGATCTGATGTCATTTATTTTCTCCTTCCTGACGTTCGTCAGTTCATTATAATTCGGGAGAAAATGAAAGTCAAATGCAAGAATATACACCGATTTCTATATCTTGACATTGTCACACTTTATTCCTTCCTGTTATGCTTGTATACGGATTGAATATAGAATTATAATCTAACAACTATACAGGAGATTTTATAATATGATTAAAGCCTCTTTGATCCTTACAGGATGTATGTTTTTATCAGCATTATTTTCATATAAAGTGCTTGCTGAAGAACTCCCTTTAGAAGAGCCGGACATTCAGAGTGAATCAGCCGTATTGATTGATGCTGCATCAGGTCAGATCCTCTACTCAAAAAACAGTGACTCCGTCATGTACCCTGCAAGTGTAACGAAGATGGCTACAGCTATCTATGCGATTGAAAATGGGAATATGGACGATATTGTGACAGTAAGCAAAAATGCCAGAAGTGTTGATGGAACAAGAGTTTACCTTGAAGAAGGCGAGCAGGTTCCCATGAAAAAGCTCATCCAGGGCCTGATGATCAATTCAGGAAATGATGCAGGCGTGGCGATTGCTGAACATATCAGCGGTGATACGGAGACCTTTTCTGCGGAAATGACAGCATTTCTAAAGTCAAAAGCAGGACTTCGGCACACCAATTTCACCAACCCGCACGGCCTTTTTGATCCTGAACATGTAACGACTGCTGAAGATCTTGCGAAATTGACTCAGTACGCTTCACAAAATGATATATTCAGAGAGATATTTTCAACAGAAGAATTGAAATGGGACGGAGAAACATGGGATACAACGCTTCATAATCATCACAAGCTTCTTAAAGTAACACCGTATGAGGGTATGGTTGGCGGAAAGAACGGCTATGTCAGCCAATCAGGCTTTACTTTATCCACTCTTGCTGAAAGAGAGAATATCAGTCTGATTGCGATTGTGCTGAATGCTAAAACAGACCGAATGTCATATAAAGATACCGTGAAATTAATGGATTTTGGCTTTAATCATTTTACATCTGAATTTATTTCAGAAGGTACAGCCTTTAAAGATCAGAGCGGGCAAAAGTTTACACTGAGCGAACCTCTTTTTTATGCAAAAAAAAATAATGAAAGCATTTCAGCAGATGTCGATTTAGATGGACTGCTTGCTGTTGAAGGAGAGGATGGCAGAGAGCTTGCCACTCATAAATTAAAACCTGAAGCAGCAGTTGCCAAAAACGTGGTGAAACAAGCAGTTCCAGCTGTAGAGCCATCGCTTGGCCAAAGCATGCTGCATGATCACCTGAAATTTATTGTCATTGCTTCATTTGCTGTTGCTTTTCTTCTTGTCGGGTATTTCTTCAGGCAAGTAAGAAGATCATAAAAAAATCCTTGCTCCAGTCATTTAAGGAAGGATTTTTTTATGTCAAAACAAACATAATGCTGTCTTGATTC
The DNA here is from genome assembly GCF_050483325.1 of Metabacillus idriensis. Taxonomy (GTDB): domain Bacteria; phylum Bacillota; class Bacilli; order Bacillales; family Bacillaceae; genus Bacillus_P; species Bacillus_P idriensis_A. Next base: position 19,722 of record NZ_JBCMYF010000032.1, on the reverse strand, counting down.
AATTTAAGAACTTACCAAGGTGCTTCTGCTTCTCTTATCTTGAAAGCTTGCTGTTTTTCCGTGCATAAACAAAGTAAATGATAGCCCCTATTGAAATCCAGATAAAGAATGCTGTCCATGTAATGCCAGGGAGGCTGGTCATTAAGTAAATGCAAAATAATGCGCTGATTGCAGGGAAAACGGGTACAAATGGCACCTTGAATGCCCGCTCAAGGTTTGGATGGGTTTTTCTTAAGACGATTACAGCGATAGAGATCAGTGTGAACGCTGCCAATGTCCCTAAATTTACGAGGTGGGCAAGGGTTGTTAAATCTACAAATCCTGCAATCGCCGCTGCAACTAAACCAGTAATCCACGTATTTTTAAAAGGCGTTTTAAATGCGGAGTGAACACTTGATAAAACACTTGGGAGCAAACCGTCCCTGCTCATGGCAAACGAAATGCGGACCTGAGCATACATCATTACGAGCAGAACAGTAGTAATCCCTGCTATTGCGCCAACAGATACAAAACCTGCAAGAGTATTTTGTCCGACATAATGCAGGGCAAACGATACGGGATCAGCCACATTGAGCTCAGTATATGGAACCATGCCGGTTAAAATAAGGGATACAGCTATGTAGAGAATCGTACAAACAGTAAGGGAAGAAATAATGCCGATCGGAACGTCACGCTGGGGTCTTTTTACCTCTTCTGCGGCGGTAGCCACTGCATCAAAACCTATGTAAGCAAAGAAAACTGTTGCAGCACCAGTTACAATCCCATCAAAGCCAAATGGAACAAACGGCGTCCAGTTAGCAGGCTTTACATACCAGATGCCGGCAATGATGAAGGCTACTATGACAGCAAGCTTGACAAATACCATGATATTGTTGACACGTGTACTTTCCTTAATGCCTTTTGATAATAGGGCAGTAATGAAGAAAATAATTAACACGGCAGGCAAATCAATCAATCCGCCTTTTCCGGCGCCGGGAGCGGAGGTAATTGCCTTGGGCAGGTCCAGTCCGAAACCTGCGAGCAGTGATTGAAAGTAAGCAGACCAGCCGGTTGCAACAGCAGAAGTGGCAAGCAGATATTCAAGCATCAGGTCCCACCCGATTAAAAAAGCAAAAAGCTCTCCAAGTGTTGCATATGTATAGGTATACACGCTCCCTGAAATCGGCACGGAGGAAGCGAACTCGGCATAACAAAAGGCAGCAAGTGCACATGCAATACCGGACAGGACAAAAGACAGAATGAGTGCAGGGCCCGCAGCTTCTGCAGCAACCACTCCTGTCAGAACAAAAATGCCTGTACCTACAATGGCTCCTATTCCGAGCAAGGTTAAATCAGTCGCACCCATCGTGCGGTCAAGCGACCTTTGCTGACTTTGGGCGAGCAGGTCGGTAATTGATTTTTTTCTGAAAAGGGAATTCATACAGGATCCTCCAGCAGTTGAGAATAACACTCTCAAAAAAGTATATTGAAAAAATAATCAGTCCGCTCACTTTGCGGATAAGCTTATTTTCTTACGTTAACCAACTGGCCGGAAATTATGAATCCCTTCACGAATTAAGGGACAAAAAAAACCGATTCAACAGTGAACCGGGCTTTTTGCTTCTTAATTAAAATTTCATCTGATAACGTTCAATTTCCCATAAATGTACGGTATTTCTGTATTCGTGCCATTCAGCCCTTTTATGAAGAAGAAATTGACGGAAAACGTGCGGTCCGAGAACCATTTTTGCAAGAGGGCCGTTTTCCAGCAAATCCAGTGCTGTTTCTAGGTTATCTGGCAGATGCTTGATGCCTTTTTCAAGCCGCTCTGATTCTGTCATGCTGAATATGTCATCATGAACAGCTGCTTTTGGGAATTCTGATAAGGCAATGCCTGCCATTCCGGCTTCGGCAATAGCGGCATAAGCAAGATATGGATTGGCGCTTGGATCTGGATGCCTCACTTCAATGCGTGTTGCAGCCCCTCTTTTTGCCGGTATGCGAATTAAGGTTGAACGGTTTGAGGTTGACCAGGCAATATAGCAGGGAGCTTCAAAGCCAGGAACAAGCCGCTTGTACGAATTAACAATCGGGTTCGTGATGGCGGTCACTTCTCCAATATAGGTCAGTATGCCATTGATAAAGTAGTAGGCTTCAATTGAAAGCTGCATTTCATCATTTTCGTCATAAAACGTATTTTCCCCATCCTTGAGCAGCGAGATGTTAACGTGCATGCCTGAGCCGTTTATTCCTTGAACCGGTTTAGGCATAAAAGAAGCATGCAGATTAAATTGCTTTGCGACATTTTTAACAACCCATTTATAAGTCGTTGCATTATCGGCAGAAGTCAGGGCATCGTTAAAACGGAAGTTGATTTCATGCTGGCCGTTTGCTACTTCATGGTGTGAGGCTTCAATTTTGAAGCCCATTGCTTTTAAAGTCCGGTAGATCTCAAGCCTCACTTTTTCACCTAAATCATGAGCGGGCTCGAAATAGCCTCCCAGATCATGCGGATTTGTTGTTGGGTTTCCGTTCTCATCGGTCTTAAAGAGAAAGAATTCCAATTCGGGTCCGATGCTGATGGAATAACCGAGTGATTTTGCTCTTTTCATTGCCTGCTGCAGCACAAATCTCGGATCTCCTTCATAAGGAGTCATATCCGGATTGTGTATGCTGCAAAGAAACCTTGCCTCCGCATACTTTTCCTCAACTGACCAGGGAATGATGGCAAATGTGTTTAAATCAGGCTTTAAATATAGGTCGGACTGATGAATCGGACAGAATCCCATGATTGACGACCCGTCAAACATCATTTTACCTTCAACGGCCTCATCAATCTGATCAGCTGTAATGGTGACATGCTTTAAATTCCCTTCAAGATCAACAAACTGAAGGTGCAGCAATTCTACATGCTTTTCTGCTATTTCTGCCTTAATTTCACTTAACGTATCTAAAATGGTCAACATAAAAAACACCCCGATTTTTAAATTTTTGTCTGATATTACGAACGGTTTTTGAAAAATCGAAGGATTATATTTTTGTTTCAGCAAGCGGGTTTTAGCCGGCTCTGAATATTCACACCTTCCTCTCTCAAACAACGCATACGGAGTTAGCTGACGGATTCGGACGGTAAGAGTCGCCCGGCCACTTGATTAAGCGGCTTCACCCCGATTGATTGGGTCCCCCGTTCCTTTAGCGGATTCTGCGAATTAGGAAATAAATTGAACCTATCATACGCCCGGGTAATTTTACTTGTAAAGGGAAGAAAAAGAGGGATATTTTAGTAAAATATCTGCTTCTTATCTGTTTTTCTCTCGTTTTCTCTTCCATTCTCTCTTTTTTAAATTATTGTATATTATCTTTAGATCATTATTTATTTTTCCTGAGAATGGGTTTGAAATGGGGTAGGATAAATAGTTGAGTAGATAGAAAAAAGGAGTATGCAGTCTATGCATACTCCTTTTGAAATGGGGTTTTTAGCCTTTTGATTCGAGAGAGCGATCCAAATCCTTATCTACCACAAATACCTCAATCCGTTCGCCCATTTTGGTGCTGATGTCGCTGTGGCTGGACAGCACTCTGCAGCCGGTGCATCTTTCTACAATTTCTTCAAATTCTTTACTGTACATTTCGCGCAGGACTTGTCTCATTTGTTTCACAAGCTTTCTGCCATTCTCGTTTTCAACCAGGTGTTTTTCTTCAACTGTGAGAACACCTTTGAACCTTGCGATCACCATATCGTGGACAATGTATGTTCTGGTCTCCTGAGGACCGCGTCCAATCAAGTCTCTTTGAAGCTTGATAAAGGCTTCACTTAATTCCATTTCTAATTTTTTCTTAGGCGACACAGCCATTTGAATGAACCCCCAGCATGAGAACTTTTGTAAATAATAGAAAAGTGTAATTTGTAGCGCAAAGATGGTCCTTGCGCTTTCAGGTATAGACGAGTTTATCTTACTTACAGGGTGTGTACCTGTCAATACCATTGTGAAAATTCCAGTAAAATAAGGCAGGGATGCAAATTAAAAGCTTAATATACCCGGCTGTTCTTGACGGCTTATTTCCAGTTGGACTGCGGCTGAAGGTGCTCGACTCTCCCGTCGGGACCGGAAAATCCGGCTGGAAAAGAGTTGTAACCCCCAGATAACGATCTATGTGAAAAAAGCCTGTAAAAAAATGAAAACGTGAGGAATAATGAGTAATTAAGAGGAAATAAGATATAAAGCTAATAAATTTCCTTGTTTCGGGTGTATTTCCGTATTTACACGGCTTACAAGCGGGAGTAAGATAATCACGTAATAACGAATTGCATAACGGCCTAGTCCCGAGATTCGGGAGCGGAGGAACCAATTTTTTGGGGTTAATTCTGCATTTGCAGGAAGGATGAGATCTTTCGCCATCCTACCCGTCAGCTAACTTCGTCGGCTAAAGCGAAGGAGGTCAAAAGACCGCCTTAACAGGAGTCTTTTTTTTACTGCCCTTTTTTAAGGCAGAGAAGAGGCCTGGGGACTGTAAAAGGTCTTTTGTTCACGCAATTCATTTGAAAAAGGAAAAAACGGAAGACGGAACGCAAAGAGGGCCTCGGCTTGCTGGGCGTTAAGTAGACCAATGAGTACTTTTTCTCCAAAACAGCCATATGTAGATCAATCAGCTGTCTTATGGACATTCTGCTGATTTGATTGGATATGGATCTGTTTGGGGGAAGGGTAAGCATTGGTCTCTTTTTTTTACACTTTGGCTGCTTCATCCAATAGGGGTAGAGCCGGCACGAGGAAAAAATACCGTTATACATGGATATGCGGGGGATGACGATGAATCACACACTGGTTATAGGCAAGGGAGATTTATTCGGTTCTGTCGTAGAAAGTATAAGCGTGAATAGAAGATTTGCAGATGTCATGAACTATGAGCAGTATGCGTGTGAACTGTCGAACTCTAAAGATGGAAACACACGAATGGATAACCTGCTCGAATTGGAAAAGAAGTTTTCAAATTATCGTTCTGTTTATGTTATATCGGATTCAATCAATGAAGGATTTGAATTAACAGCCTTTTTCTCAGATCTGGGCACGATGCGGATCATTGTGATGACAGATGACGGCAGACACTATGACTTATATAAAAAACTGGGAGCAAGATACGTGATTTTCAGCAAGCCTGGAACGTGCTCGTACTGGCTTGGCGAAATGAAGCAAGGCTAAAATACGAGAATGATTTAAGGAGGTGGATCTCTAAAAGAGATGTCAAATCAGAACTGAATACCTGAACGCTTAATTTCACAATGAAATCGGGGGAACCAATCTTGTGCGGCAAACAGCCGCTTGGGGTGAATCCATCTGAAAAGGTGGCAGGGCAGCTCTCATAGCCCGAATCCGACAGCTAACCCCGAAAGCGCAGTGAGGGAAATCAAAATCGCAGGTGCGGCATGCTTTTTAAGCGATGCCTAAAAACCGCGGAAGAGACCCTCTTCCGCGGTTTTTATTGATTTGAAAAGGAAGGGAACGTCATGGAAACGATGCTGATTTGCATTCCGAGCTATACGAGGCTTGGCTGCCTGGATGAGATTCTCCCGGAGAATTCGTCTCTGTCATTTATTACGGGAGATTACAGTGTAGAAAGTCATTTGAGAACCAAAGGGTTTAAAACCATTTATTTTATCAGGCAACATGCACAGTATCTGCTAATAAACGAGCCCATTTCACGAGTGCTTTTGCTCGAAGATAAAATAGCTGAGACCTGCCGGCTGATGGAAATACTCAAAGCAAGTGTCAGGGCGCCGATTACGGTGATTACCAAAAAAGCAAATTATCCGGCAAAGCTTTATGAATTGCTCGGCGCTCAGCATGTCATGTACTCAAGATTAGATAACGTAAAATTTCTGATTCAATAAGAACGGGGGATTTAAATGCTTGACAGTATCATGATTCTCTCATTTGCAGCTTTAACGCTGCTTATGGCAGGACTTGTAAAATGGTCTGAAAAGATTGTGACTGAAGGAAGGGAAGAAAAGTGACGATTGTTTTGCTCGGCGGAATCGCCGCCATCACGCTTTATTTGCTTTATGCATTGGTAAACCCTGAAAAATTTTAACTTGCGGAGGAAAAGACATTGAGTGTACTATCCATACTTTCCATAATCCTGACATTGGCGCTTGTCATCCTGCTGGCAAAGCCGACAGGACACTACATTGCGCGTGCGTTTTCTTATGAAACAACGAAACTTGATGCTTTTTTTGGACCTTTTGAACATGCGGTTTATAAACTAAGCGGAATCAAACAAACGAATCAAAGTTTCAGGCAATATGCTTCTGCTCTATTACTTTCAAATATTTTTATGATTTTTATCGTTTACCTTGTGTTTCGTTTCCAGGGTTCGCTTCCGCTGAATCCGAGCGGCATTGCCGGAATGGATCCGACACTTGCCTTTAATACGGCCATCAGCTTTATGACCAATACAAATCTTCAGCATTACAGCGGAGAGAGCGGATTATCTTATTTTTCTCAGATGATCGGCATTACGTTTATGATGTTTGTCGCTCCTGCTACAGCATTTGCTGCAGCCATTGCATTAATAAGAGGACTTTCAGGCAACCCTCTTGGAAATTTCTTTGTGGATATAATTCGTTCCATTACTCGTGTTCTTTTGCCGATAGCCTTTGTAACAGGTCTGGCATTTGTTTTTCTTGGTGTTCCTCAGACGCTGGATTCAAGTGTAACGGTAAAAACAGTAGAAGGCGCGGATCAGACGATCGCAATGGGCCCTGTTGCTTCTCTTTTATCCATAAAGGAAGTAGGCAACAACGGAGGCGGATTCTTTGGAGTCAATTCAGCCCATCCTTTTGAAAATCCAAACGGGATCAGTAACTTGCTCCAGATACTCTTAATGCTGCTGATTCCGACAGCCCTTCCTTATACGTATGGAAAGATGGTCGGCAACGCGAAGCAGGGCAGAATCCTATTCGCTGCAATGGCAATGATTTTCGTTGTCTTTCTTGGAACGGCTCTTTTATCAGAATATCAGGGCAACCCAAAATTGGCAGAAGCTGGTCTTGAACAGGCATCCGGAAGCATGGAAGGGAAAGAGGTCCGCTTTGGTGCCGCACAATCTACTCTTTACGCAATCGTGACAACAGCTTCTGAAACCGGAGCGGTTAATACCATGCATGATACGCTTTCTCCTATTACAGGGATGCTTGCCTTGTCGAATATGCTTTTAAATACGGTTTTCGGCGGCATTGGAGCAGGCTTTATGAATATCATCATGTACGCTATCATCGCCGTTTTCTTATCCGGTCTGATGGTAGGGCGCACACCTGAATTCCTTGGCAAGAAAATAGAAGGAAAAGAAATGAAGCTGATCGCTGTAACATTGCTGATTCACCCGTTTCTGATCCTTGCTTCAACGGCGGTTGCGCTCTATACGCCGCTTGGATCTGACGGTATTTCAAATCCTGGATTCCACGGGCTTTCTCAAGTCCTCTATGAATACACATCTTCTGCAGCCAATAACGGTTCAGGCTTTGAAGGTCTTGGAGATGCCACTCCGTTCTGGAACATCTCAACTGGAATCGTCATGTTTATCGGCAGATACTTTGGCATCATTGCCATGCTTGCTGTTGGAGCATCATTAGCTGCTAAAAAGCTTGTGCCGGAAACCATCGGCACATTCCGTACAGATACAAGTTTGTTTGGCACCATTTTTGTCGGAGCGGTATTTATTGTAGGCGCATTGACATTCTTCCCGGTACTGGTTTTAGGACCAGTCGCAGAGTTTTTAACTTTATAAACCTAATTGGAGGATCCGAAATGAGTAAGACATCATTAGCAACCGCAGTGAAGGCTGCAAAAAGGTATGATCAGATGGAAGAGGCAAGACAGACAGAGCCGGAAGATCAGAAGCCGGAAGACAGAACGAAAGTAGATAAAGGGCTGATTGGAAACGCAATAAAGGCATCTTTTATTAAGCTTGATCCGCGAATTATGGTGAAAAATCCAATCATGTTTATTGTAGAAATTGGTTTCTTCCTTACATTGCTGCTCACATTTGCACCTGCTGCTTTTGGATCTGCAAAAGTAAACGTGACGTTTAATTTAACAGTCTCACTGATTCTTCTGTTCACCGTTTTATTTGCAAACTTTGCTGAAGCTCTGGCAGAAGGGCGAGGGATGGCTCAGGCGGATGCACTGAAAAATTCCAAGAAAGAAATGACAGCCAATCGTGTGAAACCTAATGGACAAATTGAAAAAATCGACTCCGCTTCCCTTCGCAAGGGAGATGTGGTTGTTGTATCCCAGGGAGAGTTTATTCCGGGAGACGGAGAGGTAATCACCGGTCTTGCATCTGTAGATGAATCCGCCATAACAGGAGAATCTGCTCCTGTTATTAAGGAAGCGGGAGGAGATTTCAACTCTGTAACAGGAGGAACAAAGGTGGTAAGCGACCAGATCAAAGTGAGAATCACAAGTGATCCGGGTGAATCCTTCCTAGATAAAATGATTGCTCTAGTTGAGGGGGCACAGCGTCAGAAGACACCGAATGAAATTGCGCTGAATACCGTTTTAACAAGCTTGACACTCATTTTCATGATCGTCGTTGTAACTCTTCCTTTTTATACGAATTATCTCGGCTTTCAGCTGGAAATACCTGTTCTGATTGCATTGCTTGTCTGTCTCATTCCTACTACAATTGGGGGATTGCTCTCCGCTATCGGAATTGCCGGGATGGACCGGGTAACCCAGTTCAACGTCATTGCCATGTCAGGTAAAGCCGTGGAAGCTGCAGGCGATATAAACACGATCATCCTGGACAAAACAGGTACGATTACATTCGGGAACCGCATGGCAAGTGAATTCATTCCTGTCGGCAAGGCCCCAATGCAGGACCTTGCCCAATGGACAGCCATCAGCTCACTTGAAGATGAAACACCTGAAGGAAGGTCGATCCTTGATCTATTAAAGAAAAAACAGCTTTCATATAAAACAGACCCTGCAGATGGAGGAGCGTTCATAGAATTTAAAGCCGAAACCAGAATGAGCGGCATGGATTTGCCTGATGGGACGGTTGTAAGAAAAGGCGCGGTGGATGCCGTGAAGAAATGGGTTCTGTCACATGGAGGAGTCATCCCTGCTGATCTTGATAAAAAAACGGATGACATTTCCAAGGCCGGCGGTACGCCGCTTGCTGTAGCCATGAATGATCAGATCTTCGGATTAATTTATTTGAAAGATACGGTGAAGCCCGGAATGAAAGAGCGGTTTGACATGCTTCGCAGCATGGGGATCAAAACCGTTATGTGTACGGGAGATAATCCTCTCACAGCTGCCACAATCGCAAAAGAAGCGGGTGTTGATGAGTTTATCGCAGAGTGCAAGCCTGAGGACAAAATTGAAGTCATTAAATATGAACAATCACAGGGCAAACTTGTTGCCATGACGGGCGACGGCACAAATGATGCCCCTGCACTTGCACAGGCAGATGTAGGCCTTGCCATGAACAGCGGAACGGCCGCTGCAAAAGAAGCAGCGAATATGGTGGATTTAGATTCCAATCCAACGAAAATCATTGAGGTCGTCTCAATTGGGAAGCAGCTGCTGATGACACGCGGGGCACTGACAACCTTCAGTATCGCAAACGATATTGCCAAGTATTTCGCCATCATCCCAGCCATGTTTATGCTTGCCATCCCTGAAATGAAAGTGCTGAATGTCATGAGACTTGATTCGCCAATCTCTGCGATTCTGTCGGCCTTGATTTTTAACGCAGTTATTATCCCGATTCTGATTCCTCTCGCAATGAAAGGTGTCAGCTATAAACCGATGAGTTCAAATGCCCTGCTCAGAAAAAATCTGCTGGTATACGGTTTCGGAGGAGTGCTGGTTCCTTTTATCGGCATTAAAATGATCGATCTCTGCCTTGCTCTATTTATATAAGAAGAAAAGAGGTTTATACAATGGAAGAAAAACAATCAATGATAGGGCCGATTATCAGAATGACCCTTGTGTTAATGGCCTTCTGCGGCCTGATATATCCGGTTGCGGTAACAGGAATTGCCCAGGCGGCTGCTCCTCATAAGGCAGATGGAAGTTTAATTTATAATGAGAATGATAAGGTGATAGGTTCTGAGCTGATCGGACAGACTTTTACAGAAGCAGGCTATTTCCACGGAAGAATCTCGAGCATTGAATACAACGGTGCAGGATCAGGCTCCAATAACTATGCACCATCCAATGAGGATATGCTGAATCGCACGAAGGATTCTATAAAAGAGTGGAAAAAAAACAATCCTGAAACGAAAATCAGCGATGTACCGAATGACCTGCTGACAAATTCAGGCTCAGGTCTTGATCCGCACATTAGTCCAAAAGCAGCCTACGTGCAGCTCGATCGCGTTTCAGAAGCAACAGGAATTAAAAAAGCTGAACTTGAAAAACTGATTGAAAAACATGTGCAGGGAAGGGAACTTGGACTGTTTGGCGAAGAAAGAGTGAATGTTCTTAAATTGAATCTGGACTTGAAAAACATGAAGAAACAATAAAAATAGCTGTGTTTCCTTATATTAGATTTTTAAAATTAGTGGACTGAAGCGGAAGGCACTTGACTCCTGCGGGATGAAGAGGGCACTGAAGATCCCGCAAGCGCAGCGAGGAAGCTTCAGGCCCTCCCCGCGGTAATCTTGTGACTGGAGCGCAAGGGAACGGGTACCGCAGTAAACAACAATCTATTCTAAAACAGCCATAATAAAGATCCGCCTCAGCTGCAGGGTAAGCTGAGACTGGATGCTTGCAGGCGGCAGATTACGCTTTTCTATTATAGAGCAGGTGAAACTATGAATGAAAACCATCCTTATTTCAGACGGAAAACTCCGCAGGAGCTGCTTGATGAAATTGCAGAAATGAACCGGGGCAAATTGAAGCTTTATGTGGGAGCTGCCCCGGGGGTTGGAAAATCGTATAAAATGCTTCAGGATGCCCATGATTTAAAGCTTGAAGGCATTGATGCCGTCATCGGTCTGATTGAATGTCATGGAAGAAGAGAAACGGAGGATCTGATAAAAGACCTTGAAGTTATACCATTAAAAGAGATGACGTATAAAGGAAGTATATTCAGAGAGCTCCATGTGGAGGCCATCATTGAAAGGAAACCGGCTGTTGTCATTATTGATGAGCTTGCCCACACAAATATTCCAGGGTCTAAAAATCTTAAACGATATATGGATATTGAGGAAATCCTGGAAGCAGGAATCAATGTCATGTCTGCCGTCAATATTCAGCATCTGGAAAGTGTCCGCGATATTGTCCAGCAGATAACGAGAGTAGCTGTGCGGGAAAGAGTACCGGATTTATTTGTTCAGCAAGCAAGCGAAATCCAGCTGATTGATGTGACGCCTGAAACGCTGAGAAAAAGAATGTCAGAAGGCAAAATTTACGGCTCTGACAAGATTGAGCAAAGTCTCTCCCATTTCTTTACCGTTCCCAATCTTTCCGCTTTAAGGGAGCTTGCCCTGAGAGAAGTGGCGGACGATGTAGATGAAAAAATGGATCAGATCAGCGGAAACCTTTCATATGGTCCGATAAGCGTGCATGAAAAAATACTTGTCTGCGTAGGCTACGGTCCCACTGCCGAAAAACTCATCAGAAGAGGCTGGAGGATGGGGAACCGGCTCCGTGCACAGCTTTTTATCCTCCATGCATCAAAATTACCGGAAGAATCATTTACCCAGGAGATGAGAGAAAAAATCGAAAGGTGGAAGCTGCTGTCCGCTCAATTCAATGCCGTCTTTTTGCTGGAGCATGAGAGAAACCGGAAACCTGCAGACATCATCATAGAAGCAGCAACGAAACACCATGTGACGCAGATTCTGCTTGGGCAGTCGGCAAGAACAAGATGGGAGGAAATCCGAAAAGGGTCTATCGTAAATACAATCATGAGAAAAACAGAAAACATTGATATTCATATCGTTTCAGATGGAAAAATATAGAGAGGACTTTTAAGAAATGAATATTGCTTTTTTCCTGATTCCCAAAAAAGAAGTTGTTTATTTGCCGATCCAGTCGACGATGAGACAGGCGCTTGAAAAGATGGAATACCACCGTTATTCAGCTGTTCCGCTGCTTGATCATGAAGGGAAATATGTTACGACGCTGACAGAAGGAGATCTTCTGTGGAAGCTGAAAAATACCCCGAACCTGAATTTTCACAACACGGAAAATATCCGGTTGACGGAAATTCCTTTTCACCGCAAAAATGAGGCTATTAGCATTCAGGCTGAGATGGAACATATTATTACAAGGGCCATGGAACAGAATTTTGTGCCAGTGACAGATGATAAGGGCATTTTTATCGGAATCATAAGAAGGAGAGAGATCATTGAGTATTGTGCAAGCCAGATGTTTGCTCCGTCAGTAAATTAAAAGGGCTGCATAATGGATGCAGCCCTTTTGGTTAAACAGAATCGGATTCTTCTTTATTCATGTACTTTTTTAGGAATGGATAGATGACAAAGCCCGCGAAGAAAAGGCCTACGCCTAAAGCAAATGTTTTAAGATCCGCTGTTCCGGTGACGATAACCCAGACAGAATAGATACAGGCTATAGACGCAATGATTCCGTCCTTTATACGTGAACCCTTTACGAGATCATACGTTTCTCCTTTAGCGATCAGCTTCAAGAAGAAAATAGATGAAACAAGATATGGGAATAGATAAGCAAGTGTAGCGGATGTTGTTAAGAATGTAAATGCTTCGCTAATTGTTCCTGAAATGGTAGAGAAAATAAAGATCTGCGACATCAAATTCGTAATCAGCAGCGCATTTTTTGGACTGCCTTTTTTAGTTGTTTTTGCAAAGAAAGCAGGGAAAATTCCTGTTTTTGCAGCCTGATACGGTACTTCAGCTGATAGCAGAATCCATCCGATGGTTGAACCGAATAAAGACACGACTGCTAATAGTGCCATTGCATTTGCACCTGCATCGCCAATAATGACAGAGAGTACATCTACAAACGGTTTGTCTGATGCTTGGAGCTGATCGTGCGGCAGAACACCCATTGTGATAAGCGTGATAATCATATAGATGAACACAGCAATGAGTAAGCCTGTGATGGTCGCTCTTTTTACATCACGCTGAGATGAAGCGCGGCCTGACAGGATAACGGCAGATTCAATGCCTACAAATGCCCATAAAGTTGAAATGGCAGCGAATTGAACTTGATTGCCAAGGCCGTAAGTTACACCGGGCTCTGGTTCAACGGGGAAATAAAATTCTCCAAATGATGCTGATTCCAATGCAAATAAACCTGCGATGATGAAAAGCATAAAACCGATTACTTTTGATGCAGTTGCAACAAAATTTAATTTCCCGGCACCATTCATGTTTGTCAATAAAATGGTATGAGTGCCCCAAAGCAAAATGGTACAAACAATAAATGTGACCGCTCTTCCTAACTGAATCTCCTGTGAACCTATTGAGAACAGAACAGATTCATCAGACATTATTGGAAAAAATGAAGAAAGATAGCCGGCAAAGCTAGTGATAATTGCCACGTTGCTGATCCAGTTGGCCACCCAATATCCCCAAACCATGCTGAATCCTGCAACGTTTCCCTTTTTCGGTGAATCAAATAACGATTTTGCATAGCTTTGCGGGCCGGCTGTAAGATCTGGTCTGCGAATCGATAGATTACCGAAGACTAGCGCAATCATTAATACTCCAAATCCGGTTACGAGCCAGGCGCTGGTTACTCCAAGCGGACTTGCTGTCTGGGCAAGCGTGCTTGGCAGCATGAATATGCCTGAGCCGACCATATTTCCTACTACGAAGGCTGTTAAAAGCCAAAATCCCCATTTCTTTTGTTTCAAAACTGAAACCTCCCATACATATCAATACTCTACCGATATTGTGTGTAGTTTTTAATGAATGTGATCATTTTTTTGCAAACAAAATAGCGCATAGAATAAGTCCATGCGCTAAAAACACAAAAACTCACGATCATCTCCAGATAGCACTCCGCAAATTGACTCTGCGGCAGTCCAGTACCTGTTCGATACTGTCCCAGCTTGAAACAAGGTGGCTGTTTCAAACTTCGGCGCCAAATCCTTTCACTTGCAGTCAACAGCTCCACTAGCCTCTTGCAACTTACTCTTAATTGGCGCAACCTCTACCTCACTGAGATGCTGTGAGGATTTTTATTCATTATTTTAATAGAGTAAATTTAGCAGGTTGATCAGAGGATGTCAACAAGATATACTTTTTACCATACGTTTCAAATCTATTTTAAAATATCTGTCACCAAAACTTCACTTTGCATAAAGCTCAAAAATCTACTATAATTTACAAAGATAACGTTTTCTTTCTATTTTTATGAAAATATAACATGGAAGAAGGGCACATGATGAACTTGGGATTCGGCGAAATCATGTTAATTGTCTTCGTAGCACTCCTGCTTTTCGGGCCGAAAAAGCTCCCGGAGCTCGGAAAAGCTGCAGGCAAAACACTAAGAGAGTTTAAAAACGCAACAAAAGGTCTGATGGATGACGAAGAAAGCAAGTCAGATAAATCAGTGAAATAAAGAATCAAACAGCCTTGGCGGGAATGCCGGGGCTGTTTTTTTTGCGGCGGTAAGTTTTTTTGTTAAAAGTGTTAGAATTATACAAATATTTAGTGAAATGATATATAATAGACCTGACAGTTTATTTAGGGAAGCGAAATAAATAGTGGGGGGTATGGCTATGAAAGCCGCTACATATGCAGAGACTTGGGATTTGGATGTTTTTTTCAAAGGGGGCAGCCAGTCTGAAAGCTTTAAGCGTCATTTAGAAGAGCTTGAAAAAGATGTTCCTTTGTTTAAAGTGCAGGCTGATCAGTTAAAGGTGCCAAGCTCAAAAGAAGATCATATTTACCTTGATGAAATTCTTGATGTGTTCCAGGGGATTGCGAAAAGAGTGAGACAGGCCGGTGCTTTTGTAAGCTGTCTGCAAGCTCAGGATACAGCGGATAAACACGCTGGTGTGCAGAGAGGAAAAGTAACGCAGCTCAGCTCTCAGTTTCAAAATGCTCTTGCAAGTCTTGATCAGAAACTTGTGAAAGTGGAGGATCAAGTATGGGAGGAACTTATCGGGACAGAAAGTCTTTCTGAACTTGCTTATGTGCTGACTGAACGCAGAAATAAAGCAAAAAATAAATTGCCGATGGAGCAGGAGACGCTTATCAATGCTCTGTCAGTAGACGGCTATCATGCTTGGGGTCAGTTATATGACACTCTTGTTTCGACCGTTAAAATTCCTTTTGAAGAAGACGGTGAAGTGAAAGAACTTTCTGTCGGCCAGGCAGCCAATAAATTTTCCAGTGCTGACCGTGAAGTCCGAAAAGCTGTGTTTGAAGAGTGGGAGAAAGCATGGGGTAGCAAGGCTGATTTATTCGCCCAGACGCTGAACCATCTTGCAGGGTTCAGATTGAACGTGTATGAGAAGCGCGGATGGGACGACGTTCTGAGCGAGCCGCTTGAGATCAACAGAATGAAGCGCGAAACGCTTGACATCATGTGGAAGGTGATTTCTGAAAACAAGCAGTCTCTAGTTAAGTATTTAAAAAGAAAAGCAGAGCTGCTTGGAGTAGAGAAACTCAGCTGGTATGATCTTGATGCGCCGATCGGCGGCAAGGAGTCAAAGGTCAGCTATCAGGAGGGGGCAGAATTCATCCTTGAACAGTTCAGCAACTTTGGCGAGGATCTCACAACCTTCACGAAAAAAGCGTTTGAAGACAGCTGGATTGAAGCTGAGGACCGAAAAGGAAAGGCGCCGGGCGGATTTTGCACAAGCTTCCCTGAAAGCGATCAGTCCCGTATTTTTATGACATTCTCAGGAACGCCTTCTAACATTGCAACACTTGCCCATGAGCTTGGCCATGCGTTTCACCAGCATGCAATGGCAGGCGTTCATCCGCTGAACCGCAGCTATGCCATGAACGTGGCGGAAACGGCGTCAACGTTTGCAGAGATGATCGTAGCAGATGCTTCTGTGAAAAAAGCAAAAACGGAAGAAGAACGCCTTGCTCTGCTTGAAGACAAAGTGCAGCGCAGTGTTGCCCTTCTGATGAATATTCACGGGCGTTTCATTTTCGAAACTGCGTTTTATGAGGAACGTAAAAAAGGAATGGTAAGCGCTGAGCGCATCAGCGAGCTGATGGAGGCGGCGCAAAAAGAAGCATATTGCGATGAATTAGGGGAATATCACCCGCATTTCTGGGCATCCAAGCTTCATTTCCACATTACAGGAGTGCCTTTCTATAACTTCCCTTATACGTTCGGTTATTTGTTCTCGCTTGGAATCTATGCAAAAGCCCTTGAAGAAGGAACAGCGTTTGAGGAAAAATACATTGCCCTCATTAAAGATACAGGTTCTATGCAGGTGGAAGACCTCGCTATGAAACATTTGGGAGTGGATCTGACAAAAGAAGATTTCTGGCATAAAGCAGTCGCTCTGACTGTGGAAGATGCAGAGGAGTTTCTTGAGGCGACTAAATAATAGCATTAGGAAAAAGCGGCATCTTCAGCAACTGGGCTGATGATGCCGCTTTTTATTTTGTATGGAGTAAAGTTATTTAGATAAATCAGTGAATTGAGCTTTTATTGCCTTTGCTAAATCCTCTGCATTCATTTCAATCTGTACACCGATAGTTCCCCCGCTGACAATAATTGTTCCAGTTGTTAGAGCTTTTTCATCAATAAAAGTAGGAAATAAACTTTTCATTCCTATTGGTGAACAGCCGCCCCGCACATAACCAGACACTTTCGTTATATCCTTGACTGGAATCATTTCTACTTTCTTCTCTCCAACAACCTTAGCAGCCTTTTTTAAATCCAGCTCGGATTCAACCGGAATAACAAAAACATAATATCCCTTGCTTGAATTTTGGGAAATAAGGGTTTTATACACGGATCCTTCTTCTTTTCCAATCTTTTTAGCCACAGATAATCCATCAATTTTACCGTCATCTGCCCTGTAGGTTGTTATTTTGTATTCAATTTTTTCTTTGTCTAATATCCTCATTGCGTTCGTTTTACCTTTTTTCATCTTTACACCTTCTTTGAACACTTAATATAAGCCCTTGCAAATGCGGCCGCAGTCTTATTCTACTGCAATTTAGTTTCGAGGTCTTACTAACAATATATTAACAGACTGTAATAATCCATGTTAAACACATTCCAGCAACCCTAGCTCAAATCCTAATCAATCATCTGGCCCTCTGAACCGACCCAAATAGACGAGCAGCCTCACCGTTTTATCCGCTTCGCACATTCATTTTTTTACTGATTCATCATAATCCACCGGTCAATCTCATTAACTACAAGATCCTGCTGGATAAAGACATTAATGTCCGCTTTTTTATCGCCTTTTTGTTCCCCGTAGATTCCGAACTGTGCATGGTTTCCGTCTTTAATCCGGTAAAAGAATGTATCCTCTGAAAGCAAATGCTTTTTCTCCTGTATATCTGCAAGAGTTGACAGGCCGTCTTTTTCAGCATAAATCGTCAGAATCGGAAAGTCCGTTCCGGAAAAGTCGCTGGAGTCAGCAGGATAGGCCGCGAGCAGGAAGAGTCCTTTGATTGTATCCTGGTGGTTATAGGCATAGATAGAAGCGGATGCACCGCCAAGTGAATGGCCCCCAATATACCACTTCTTAATATCAGGGTGTTCATTAATGACTTTGTCAGCTTTGTTAATTCCTGCAATGGCAAGGTTAAAAGGCATTTTTAATATAGCTGCTGTATACCCCCTCATGGCAAGCTGCTCTGCAAGATAGGCATAGGCTTCAGGCTCGACTTTCGCCCCCGGGTAAAAAATAATGCCTGTTTCGGTCTTCTGATTTACCGGTTCAAAAAGCAAATACCCATTCACGTTGTTTTTCTTTTGGATATTTGTCGAATTGTAAAGGTTTCCTGTTGGTTTATATGTCTGCTGTGACCATATATAAAATCCTGCAAAAGATAGAATTAACACTGCTAAAGCTATCAGGGAAAAATTTTTCATCCATCTTTTCATGGCTTAAAACTCCTTAATATATAACGTTTTTTTGCTAAATTTTATGTGTAAATCCAACTAAAGGCAAATTTTGATGTTTGCCAAAACAGGATCTTTTATTTAGAATAGTAGTATAACTTAATAAATATACGCTTAATCCTTAACGGGAACGGGGGAACCGAACTGTGCATCTGCACTGGGGTGAATCCTTAAAGTACTAGGTAGGACAACTCTTCGTCCGAATCCGACAGCTAACCTCGTATGCACTGGAGAGACTCATCTGTGGAAAAGTCATAATTATTCAAATTGACGAATACTAACCGCGAGAATTCTCTCGCGGTTTTTTGTATTTTTCAAAAAACTCTCACATTTATGTTTCTTCATCCCGCCTTTTTGGGAATAAAGCATTATCTTTCTATTATTTTTATTTTACGGAGGTTTTATATGAAACTAGCAACGAAAATCATCATTGGTCTAATTCTGGGTGCCATTGTCGGTCTTATCCTTAATATCACGGCTCCGGATTTATTTAAACAGTTAGACACGTTCCTATTTACCCCGCTTGGAAAAATCTTTTTAAACTTAATTAATATGCTTGTAGTGCCAATTGTTTTCTTCTCTATTACTCTGGGAGTTGCAGGCCTCGGGGATCCAAAGAAACTGGGGAGAATAGGTGTTAAAACAGTCTCATTTTTTCTTGTTACAACAGCGATTGCGATTGTTATCGGTTTACTTCTGTCTATGACAATTCAGCCGGGAAATGTAGGCGAGTTTGATACCGCATCAGCTGAATATGAAGCAAAAGAAGCTCCGTCTGTTGCTGAGACATTCTTAAATATGATTCCTACGAATCCTATTAAAGCACTCGCTGACGGAAATATGCTTCAAATCATTATTTTCTCAATCTTTGTCGGACTTGGAATTACGTTCCTTGGCAAAAAAGCGAGTACGCTGTATAAAGTCGTTGAACAAGGAAACGATTTAATGATGTACCTTGTAAACGTCGTAATGAAATTTGCTCCATTCGGTACGTTTGGTCTTATCGCAACTGCTGTCGGCAGTCAGGGGTTAGACGCTCTTAAAGCAATGGGACTCTACATGGGTGTTGTACTCCTTGCTCTAGTGATTCATGCAATCGTCACTTATGGATCATCCATTCTTTTCATTGCAAAGCAAAGCCCAATTTGGTTCTTTAAGAATTTCGCTCCTGCGATGGCAGTAGCTTTCAGTACTTCAAGCAGTAATGCAACCCTTCCTGTTTCTATGGAAACGGCGCAGAAACGTCTTAAAGTGCCAGAGCCGATTTCAAGCTTCGTTCAGCCTTTGGGCGCAACGATTAATATGGATGGCACGGCTATTATGCAGGGTGTAGCAACAATCTTTATTGCTCAAGTTTATAATATTGACCTTTCTTTCACTCAATTAATTACTGTAGTATTGACAGCTGTTCTTGCATCAGTTGGTACTGCTGGTGTACCGGGTGTTGGACTGATCATGCTTGCGATGGTCTTAAACTCTGTAGGTCTTCCTGTAGCGGGTATTGCCTTAATCATCGGTATCGACCGCTTGCTTGATATGGCCCGTACAGCAGTTAACATCACAGGTGATGCAGCTTGTGCAGTCATAGTAGCTGAAACAGAAAAGAAACACGGAGATTATAAAATTCCTGATATGGAAGAAAAATTATCTTAAGATCAAAGCGGCCAGATATGAAGTGCACCCCAAATGT
>NZ_JBCMYF010000031.1:0-117846 GCF_050483325.1 Metabacillus idriensis | reverse complement strand
AACAGTCGGTTCAGCATTTCTGATTATCGACACTATTTATGGAACGATGGTATAATGTTAACGGTTACATTTATAATATTTTGAAAGTTCTACTATTTTTAAACGTAACGGGGGAAATGGATGGAATCACTAAACGTATATTTGAATAATTACTTAATCGTTGTCGTTTTCCTGCTCCTTGGCATTTTGCTTCCTGTTGTTGCGCTTGGAATCGGCCGGATCTTGAGGCCCAGCGCACCGAGCGAGGCGAAAGCAACCACATACGAAAGCGGAATTGATCCATATCATGATTCACGCGTGCAGTTTAATGTCCGCTATTATATGTTTGGCCTCATGTTTGTTATTTTTGACGTAGAAACGGTGTTTTTATATCCATGGGCAGTCGCATATGAGAAGTTAGGCGTGTTTGCCCTCATTGAGATGCTCATTTTTGTCATCATGCTCGTGATCGGGCTAGTCTACGCATGGAAGAAGAAGGTGCTGAAATGGATTTAAATATAACGAATATTCCACACGATGAAATGGAAGAACTGAAGCGCAGCGTCTTTTTAACAACGCTTGAAGAGCTGAAGGGGTGGGCGAGAAGCAACTCTCTCTGGCCGCTTACGTTCGGGCTTGCCTGCTGTGCAATCGAAATGATGGGTGTTGGCTCGTCCCACTATGATCTCGACCGCTTCGGCTCCTTTTTCCGGACATCACCGCGCCAGTCCGATGTCATGATTGTCTCTGGAACGGTGACGAAAAAAATGGCTCCGGTCCTAAAGCGTCTCTATGATCAAATGCCTGAACCTAAATGGGTGATTGCCATGGGTTCTTGCGCAACGGCCGGAGGTCCCTATATTAAATCTTACGCCGTTGTAAAAGGAGTCGACCAGATCGTGCCGGTTGATGTATACATTCCGGGCTGTCCTCCTAATCCTGCCGCTCTTATCTACGGAATTAATAAACTGAAAGAAAAAATCCGTTATGAGGCGAAAACAGGGAGTGAAATAATCCATGAGCGATGAGAAAGACCTCCAGCAGCTAAAGCGGGAAGCCGCTCAAAAAGCGAAGGAAGCTGCTCTGAAAAAACTCGCTGAAAAGCAGGCAAACAAAGAAACACCAGCAGACAGCAGCGATCTTGCGAAACAAAAGGCGGCAGCTGCAGCAAAGGCAAAGGCAGCGGCATTGGCGAAACAAAAAGCACAGGAAGCTAAAGCGAATGAAACAATAGATGATGCAAGTCTTGCAAAGCAAAAAGCAGCAGCTGCCGCAAAAGCAAAAGCCGCTGCACTCGCAAAACAGAAAGCCAAGCAAGCAGAGGGAGCCGGAAGCGAATCAGCAGAGGACCTCGCGCTTGCGAAACAAAAAGCAGTCGCAGCCGCAAAAGCAAAAGCCGCTGCACTCGCAAAACAGAAAGCCAAGCAAGCAGAAGGAGCCGGAAGCGAATCAGCAGATGACCTCGCGCTAGCGAAACAAAAAGCAGTCGCGGCGGCAAAAGCAAAAGCAGCTGCACTCGCAAAACAGAAAGCCAAGCAAGCAGAAGGAGCCGGAAGCGAATCAGCAGAGGACCTCGCGCTAGCGAAACAAAAAGCAGTCGCGGCAGCAAAAGCAAAAGCCGCTGCACTCGCGAAACAGAAAGTCAAGCAAGCAGAAGGAGCCGGAAGCGAATCAGCAGAGGACCCCGCGCTAGCGAAACAAAAAGCAGTCGCGGCGGCAAAAGCAAAAGCAGCCGCAGCAGCTAAAGCAAAGGCTTCCCGTGAAAATCTTTCCGATGATGAATTGGCTAAAGAGAAAGCAAAGGCCATCGCAGCTGCAAAGGCAAAAGCCGCTGCCGCAGCAAAAGCAAAAAAACTTACTCCAGACGAGCAGCCTCAACAAGAAGAACCTTCACCTAATGAGCCCATTTTAAATAAGTATGTAAACGTGATCGGGGAGCAGCTCGGTAAAGATGTATTGGAAGAATCCTATATTAATAGGCTGTCTAAAGATGCCCCGACACTTGTTGCAAAAAGAGAAACCTATTTTACCATTGCCAAGCTTCTTAAAGACCATGAAGAATTGGCATTTGATTACGTTTCTGAACTGCATGGCACCGATTTTCAAACGCATATGGAAATGTACGTTTATCTTTTTTCCTATGTTCATCGCCATACAGTCGTCCTGAAAGTAAAGCTTGACCGCGACAAGCCTGAAATTGATTCCCTCGAACCGCTTTGGAAAGGCGCGGACTGGCCTGAGCGAGAAGCATTTGATCTGCTTGGCATTCATTTTGCCGGACACCCGAATTTAACGAGAATTATGATGCCGGATGACTGGGTCGGCCATCCTCTTCGCAAAGATTATGAACCCTATGATGTGGAGGTGTAGCTTTTGATACGGACAGAAGAAATGCTCCTGAATGTCGGACCGCAGCACCCGAGTACACATGGCGTGTTCCGGCTTGTGATCAAGATTGACGGAGAAATCATTAAAGAAGCTGCACCGGTTATCGGCTATTTACATAGAGGCACTGAAAAGCTTGCGGAAAACCTGCAATACACACAAATCATTCCTTATACTGACCGCATGGATTATCTGTCTGCGATGACGAACAATTATGTCATCTGTCATGCTGTGGAAACGATGACAGGCATTCAGGTGCCGGAGCGGGGAGAGTATTTGCGGGTCATTGCGATGGAGCTTGGACGAGTCGCAAGCCACCTTGTCTGGTGGGGCACCTATTTGCTTGATATCGGGGCAGTCAGTCCATTTTTATATGCTTTCCGCGAGCGGGAAATGATTATTAATCTGCTGACGGAGCTTTCAGGAGCGAGGCTGACCTTCAATTACATGCGGGTCGGCGGCGTGAAGTGGGATGCGCCGGAGGGCTGGATTGATAAAGTGGCAGAATTCATTCCTTATATGCGAGAGCAGCTGAAAGGCTATCACGATCTCGTATCAGGAAATGAAATCTTTTTAAACCGTGTAAAAGGAGTCGGCATTTACACGAAAGAAGAGGCGCTTGCTTACTCCTTAAGCGGGGCAAACCTGCGCTGCACAGGCGTGAAATGGGACCTGCGGAAGGATGAACCGTATTCGATTTACGACCGGTTTGATTTTGACGTTCCTGTCAGGACAAAGGGTGATGCCTTTGCCCGCTACGAATGCCGGATGGAAGAAATCGAGGAATCTTTGAAAATCTTAGAGCAGGCAGTAGAACAATTCCCGGCTGATGGACCGATCATCGCAAAAGTGCCGAAAATCATTAAAGCACCTAAAGGAGAGGCGTATGTCCGAATTGAATCTCCGCGCGGTGAAATCGGCTGCTATATTGCAAGTGAAGGGAAAAAAGAGCCGTACCGTCTGAAATTCAGACGCCCATCCTTTTACAATCTGCAGATCCTGCCAAAGCTTCTGGAAGGAGAGAACATGTCAAATCTCATTACCATTCTCGGGGCCATCGACATCGTACTTGGGGAGGTGGACGGCTGATGGTGGAGGGCCTGCTTCAATCATCGCCGGGGATAGGCAACTTTGCAATCTTCTTTGGGCTTGCAACAGCCTTCCTGTTCGTTGTCCTCGGCTTCGTCACCTACGGCATCCTGGCAGAGCGCAAAGTCATGGGATTCATGCAGGGGCGCATCGGCCCCAACCAGGTTGGGGGCAGATGGGGTCTTCTGCAGACAGTGGCAGACGTTTTAAAGCTTCTGATAAAAGAAGACACGATTCCGAAGCTAGCTGACAGACCGCTGTTTATTCTCGCTCCTGTCATTGCGTTTGCTCCGGCATTCATCGTCTTATCGACGATTCCATTTACAGATGCCTTTCAGTTTGCTGATCTCGGTGTCGGCCTGCTGTTCTACATTGCCATATCGGGCTTAACAACGATCGGCATTGTTACAGGAGGCTGGGCTTCAAATAACAAATACTCGCTGCTCGGCGGCATGCGGGCAGCAGCTCAAATGATTTCCTATGAAAT
This sequence comes from Metabacillus idriensis, assembly GCF_050483325.1. Classification (GTDB taxonomy): domain Bacteria; phylum Bacillota; class Bacilli; order Bacillales; family Bacillaceae; genus Bacillus_P; species Bacillus_P idriensis_A. The sequence continues at coordinate 113,906 of NZ_JBCMYF010000031.1, read as the reverse complement.
CCCGCTGGTTATGTCAGTTATCGGAGTTGTCCTGTTATCAGGCAGCCTGAACTTAAATACGATTGTAGACGCTCAAGAGGACGTCTGGTTTATCTTCCTCCAGCCGATCGGGTTTCTCATTTTCCTGATTGCCTCGGTGGCAGAGCTGAACCGAACACCGTTTGACTTGCCAGAAGCAGAGTCTGAGCTCGTTGCCGGTTACCATGTCGAGTACTCCGGCTTCCGCTGGGCATTCTTCATGCTTTCGGAATACGTGTACTTTTTCGCAATGGCATCCTTAACAACGGTTCTCTTTTTAGGGGGATGGCATCCGGTTGCCTTTCTCGATTTCATTCCGGGAGCAATCTGGTTCGGCCTCAAATTCTGTGTGGTCATCTTCATCCTCATCTGGTTCCGGGTCACGTTCCCGCGGATCCGCGCTGATCAGCTGATGGAATTCGGCTGGAAAGTGCTGCTTCCGGTGGCGCTCGCTAACATTTTTATCACGGCAATTGTGAAGGAGATTTTCTTTAAATAGGAGGCAGCTGGAAAAAAGAAAGTAAATCCGCCGATCCGGCAAGTAAATGAAAGATTTTGGCTAGTAAAAGAGGCATTCTGGACAGTATTTAACCTGAATTGGAAAGTAAACTTCAAAATTTTCAGCGTCGGCCAAGTTCAAAGATTAAATACCCAAAACCGTCTTCGAGAAAAGTGCCTAGATTGCATGTGGATTTAGGAGACAGCTGGAAAAAAGAAAGTAAAACCGCCAATCCGGCAAGTAAAACCGGAATTCCCGCTAGTAAAAGAGGCATTCCGGCAAGTATTCGGCCAATATCGGCAAGTAAACGCGAAAAATACCCGCCGCAGCCCGGCCAAAAGCCGGCACACCGGCACATTCTTCACAAATTAAAGGGGTGAGAGCATGCGAGGCTTAGCAAAAGGTTTAACGTATACCCTGAACAGCTTGACGAAGAAAAAAGTGACATATGATTACCCGAATGATGCTCTGGCGCTGCCTGACAGGTTCCGCGGCATTCAGAAGTTTTATCCGGAAAAGTGCATTGTCTGCAATCAGTGCGCGAATATCTGTCCGACGGATTGCATCGAGCTGACAGGGAAGAAGCATCCGGATCCGGCGAAAAAAGGGAAAATCATTGATACGTACGATATTAACTTTGAAATTTGCATCTTATGCGATCTTTGCACAGAGGTTTGCCCGACAGAAGCCATCGTGATGACGAATAACTTTGAGCTTGCGGAGTACAGCCGCGATCAGCTTTTTAAGAATCTCGAGTGGCTGGATGAAAATGATGAGAACATCAGGGAGGAGAATAAGGTGTGAGTATAACCGGAGAGTATGTAGCCTTTATCGGGCTCGCCATGGTGGCAATCGGGGGCGGCATTCTCATGCTGAATGTGACAAAAGTGGTTCACATGGTCGTATCACTGGTGTTTACGTTCGTGAGTATTGCCGGATTATATATTCTTCTTTCCGCCGAATTTGTTGCAGCTGTCCAAATCTTAATCTACTCGGGCGCGATCACGATCATCATGCTGTTCGGCATTATGCTTACACGTCATGAGGACGAGGAGCAGCCCGCAGCGGGGACCGGAAGAAAGCTCATAACGTTTCTTGGAATAGCTGCGTTTGCGCTCGTTATGTATCTTGGAATCTATGATTTGCAGCTCGGTGAGCCGACTGCCAATCTGCATGTGAAAAATACAGAGCAAATCGGAATTTCCCTTTATTCGCATTATGTCATTCCATTTGAGCTCACATCGGTTCTTTTGCTTGTGGCACTCGTTGGAGCAATCATTCTGGCGAAAAAAGATGAGAATGAGGAGGACAAAAAATGAGCTCGATTCCATTATCCGCTTTCCTTGTTCTCGCACTGATTCTTTTTTGCATCGGCTTATACGGGGCGCTGACGAAACGAAATACGGTCATCGTGCTTATTTCAATTGAGCTGATGCTGAATGCTGCCAACATTAATTTGGTTGCCTTCAGTAAATACGGGGTTGTTCCTGATATTACCGGACAGGTTTTTTCACTCTTTACGATCACGATCGCAGCAGCAGAGGCAGCCGTTGGACTTGCCATCCTGTTTGCCCTGTACCGCAACCGGAGATCCGTCAATATTGATGACTACAATTCTATGAAGCACTAAAACCTCTAAACAAGAAGGGGATGGAATACAATGATGCCATATGCCTGGATGATCCCGCTGTTCCCGCTTGTCTCATTTCTCGTGCTGCTTCTGTTCGGCAAACGCCTGAGGGAGGGAAGCGCGTATGTCGGAAGCGTGCTAATGCTTCTCGCATTTGCGGGCTCGCTCGCTGTATTATTCGAACGGTTTACACAGCCAACCTATAAAGCGGAAACCGCGTGGCTCACAATTGGCGATTTTGAACTGACAGCGGGCTTTGAAATCAATCAATTAAATGCCTTGATGCTGGTGATCGTTTCGCTTGTAAGCTTAGCAGTACATATTTATTCAAAAGGGTATATGCATGGAGACGTACGTTTTCCTGTTTTTTATGCGTATCTCGGTTTATTTACCTTCAGCATGCTCGGGCTTGTCATGACGACAAACCTGCTTCAGCTCTATATCTTCTGGGAACTCGTCGGAGTCGGTTCTTTCTTATTGATCGGTTTCTATTTTTATAAAGAAGAAGCAAAGGCAGCTGCTAAAAAAGCCTTTATCATGACCCGGATCGGGGATGTCGGTCTGTTCATCGGGATGCTCCTCCTCTTTTGGCAGGTCGGAAGCTTCGAATATGATCAGATCTTTGCGAGTGTGGCAGATGGCAAAGTACCTCTTGATATGATTACCTTGATCAGCCTCTTGATCTTCATCGGGGCAATTGGAAAGTCAGGTCAATTTCCGCTTCATTCCTGGCTGCCGGATGCGATGGAAGGCCCGACTCCTGTCTCCGCCCTTATCCATGCGGCGACAATGGTTGCGGCCGGTGTTTATTTAGTTGCTCTCATGTATCCGCTATTTGCCGCCAGTGAAACGGCCCTCCTGGCGGTAGCAACAATCGGAGCGTTCACCGCTATTTTCGCTGCAAGCATCGGACTTGTGCAAAAAGACATCAAACGCGTGCTTGCGTATTCGACTGTCAGTCAGCTTGGCTACATGATGCTGGCACTTGGTTCCGCAGGCTATGCCGCGGGTGTTTTTCATTTAATGACACATGCTTTTTTTAAAGCTCTGCTGTTTCTTGCGGCGGGCAGTGTGATTCACGCTGTTCATACACAAAACATCGATGAGATGGGCGGATTGTGGGAAAAACTGAAATTCACTGGTCCGCTGTTTCTGATTGGAACGCTTGCCATAAGCGGAGTCCCGCTCTTCTCGGGCTTTTTCAGTAAAGATGAAATTCTGATCGCAGCCTGGACACATGGAAATCCTGCCCTTTTCCTGCTCGCGCTCATCGCCGCCTTTTTCACTGCTTTTTATATGTTCAGGCTCTTCTTCCTTGTCTTCACGGGGAGGCCGAAAACAGAGCTTTCAAGTGTTAAAGAATCACCGTCCAATATGCTGATTCCAATGAGTATCCTTGCCGTTCTCGCCATTTTCTCAGGCTACAGCAACACGCCTTGGTTCGGCACGTTTCTTGGTGATTGGCTGACAGAAGGAGCGCCTCAGCTTGGCCACGGTCATATTGAAGGACCGCAGTGGATTATGTTCGCAGCAACCGCCGTCTCACTGCTTGGCATCTTGCTTGCTTACATGATGTACAGCAAACAATCCATTTCAGCTGAAAAAATAAGATCGCGGGTGCCAATGATTCATTTGGTGCTTAAAAATAAATATTACATCGATGACCTTTATGGAATGACAGTCATCTGGCTTACGAACACAATCAGCGTTTTTTGCAAATACCTTGAAAAATTCCTGGTTGAGGGAGCTGTAAAAGGTGTGGCGGGCATTGTCCGCTCAGCCGGCGCCTTCGGTTCGAAAATGCAGAACGGCCAGGTGCAGATGTATGGGACCGTGGCCTTTGTCGGACTTGCGATTTTACTCGTTCTATATGCGGTGACAGGGGGGAACTTTTTATGACATCCATTCTGCTTACAGCCCTGGTTTTCTCGCCTGTCCTTGGCATCATCGTTCTTGCTTTTATGAAAAAAGATCAGGAAACCTCGTTAAAACTGGTCGGTTTCTTGGCGACTCTGCCTGCTGTCCTTTTATCAGGCATTATGTTTGCGCAATATCAGCTCGGCAGCGACCTTGCGCGCTTTGCCGAAAAACAGAAATGGATGGCGTTTGGCCAATACAGCGACATGCAGCCTGGTGTGTTTACAGTAGATTACGAGCTTGCACTGGATGGTTTTTCGCTGATTATGGTGCTGCTCACATCGATTCTTGCGGCTCTCGCGGCTGCGGCCTCTGTTTCTATTAAGAAGAACTGGAAAAGCTATTTTATGCTGCTGCTTCTTCTGGAAGTCGGCATGCTCGGCGTCTTCATGGCACAGAATCTGATTCTTTTCTTCATCTTCTTTGAAATCACGCTGATTCCGATGTATTTCCTCATCGGAAAATGGGGATTTATGGCCCGCGAAAAAGCAGCCTATCAATTTTTGCTTTATAACGGATTTGGGTCAGCCATCCTGCTGATTGTCATTATCCTGCTCTTTTCAAAAACAGGGACAACAAATATCGATTTGCTTGGCCAATTGCTGAATACACCGGACGTTCAGCTGATCGGGCCGATCTCAAACGATTTTAAGCTTGGATTGCTGATTGCCCTCATCGTGGCATTTGGCGTGAAGCTTCCGATTTTCCCGCTGCATACGTGGATGCTGCGCGTGCATGTTCAGGCGCCGCCGCCAATTGTGATGCTGCATTCAGGCATTCTTTTAAAAATTGGAGCATTCGGTTTAATTAAATTCGGACTTGGCTTATTCCCGAACGAGTTTTCAAAGCTAAGTACGATCCTGATTGTGCTTGGGCTTGTGAATCTTCTGTACGGAGCCTTCTTGGCGCTCATTCAGAATGAGTTGAGAATGGTGCTTGCTTACTCAAGTATTTCGCATATGGGAATCGTGCTCATCGGACTTGGCGCTTTAAACGAAGCGGGAATACAGGGGGCGATTTTCCAGGTAGTTTCACACGGACTGATATCTGCACTCTTGTTTTTCTTAGTGGGAGTGCTGCTGGAACGAACGCAAACAACACAGCTGGATCAGCTTTCAGGCTTAGCGAAAGCCATGCCGCTCGCTGCGGGATTTCTGCTCGCAGGAGCAATGGCATCCCTTGGTTTACCGGGAATGTCAGGCTTCATCAGTGAATTGACGGCATTCATGGGGGTTTTCGATCAGCATCCGGAGCTTGGGGCAATTGGAACAATCGGCATCATTTTGACTGCTGCCTATCTGCTTAGGGCTGCCCTCTCAATTACCTTTGGAGCCGAAAAAAAATCAGAGCACACTCACTATGATATGAAGTGGTACGAGATTTTACCTGTAACAATTTTGATGTTCTTCATTATTTTGATTGGCGTCTATCCGAATGGACTTTCCGTTCCGCTTAAACTGACAATCGAAACCATCATGAATGGGATAGGGGGGTGATGAACAATGGATATGGAAACCTTGCTCAGCTATAAATGGAGTGTGATGACACCGGAGTTCATCATTCTCGGAACAGCGCTGCTGCTGTCGGTAATGGATCTTTTCATGAAAGAAGGAAAAAGCCGAAAGTGGCTCGGCTGGATTGGTTTTGCAGGCATTGCAGGTGCATTAGTAAGTCTTGTTTTTATGATTGGCGCTAAAGATACAATGATCCTTTATGATACTTTTGTCCTGGATTCCTTTGCAAAAGCGTTCAAATTTATTTTATTGCTGGGAGCAGCGTTTATTTTCCTGCTGGCCATCGATTATGAACCGCGCGAAGGCCTGAAGGAGCGGGGAGAATTCTATTACCTGCTGCTCGCAGCGCTTCTTGGAGCCATGATGATGGCATCAAGCCGGGATTTAATCACTTTATTTGTCGGCCTTGAACTGCTGTCCATTTCTTCCTATATACTCGCAGGCTTGCGCAAAAAAAATCTGAAATCAAACGAATCAGCGCTGAAATATGTGATTAATGGCGGGATCTCAACAGCCATTACGCTTTTTGGGATGAGCTATATTTACGGTCTGACGGGAACCACAAGTCTGACAGAGATGATTCCGCAGCTGAATGCCTTAACAGAGTCAGGCTATCTCTATATTGCCGGACTATCATTCCTGCTCGTTTTTGTCGGATTATCCTTTAAGATTGCAACGGTCCCTTTCCACATGTGGGCACCGGATGTGTACGAGGGAGCACCTACACCTGTTACCGCTTTTCTGAGCGCTGTTTCTAAAACAGCCGGGTTTATTATTATCCTTAGATTATGCTTGTCTGTCTTCGGCAACATTCCAGATGAAGATGGCATGCAGTCGATTCTAGTTGTCTATCAAGGTTTTATCGCCATTTTGGCTGCAATCACGATGATTGCAGGGAATACGGTCGCCTTAAGGCAGAAGAACATCAAACGTCTGCTTGCTTATTCATCCATTGCACATGCCGGCTATGTGCTTGTCGGTTTTGTATCATTCGGCGGCTACTTTTACTTTGACGCCATCTGGTTCTATTTATTATCGTACGTCATCATGAATCTTGGCGCTTTTGCGATAGTGCAGGCAGTAGGCAGAAAAACAGGCTCTCTGGATGTCACAGCCTTTGCCGGTTTGTATCACCGTTCTCCGCTCGCGGCAATCGCCATCTCTATCTTTATCTTATCTCTTGCCGGTCTTCCAGGAACGGCAGGCTTTATCGGGAAAATCACGATTTTCATGAATGCATTCACAAACAGCACGCCGCAGATCGTTCTTGCTTCAATCATGATTGCGACAACCGTCATCTCGTACTTTTATTACTTCGGCATCCTCACCCAGGTCTTTTTCAGAAAAAAAGAAACCGAGGAGCCGTTTAAATGGAGTGCGCCGCTTTTGATCGTGACGGTCATCTGCATGATTGCAACCGTTCTGCTTGGAATCTTCCCGGGTGCGGCCTTTGATTTTCTGAACTTGAATATTTCATAAATTTGCCACTAATCTTTACAAAAAATCCATCAAAGTGAGAGCAGAATTTTATATAATGGAAGAGGTGTAAAAGCCTCTTCTTTTTTTGTTTTCGTAAAAAGTGCTATGCTTGCTTTAAGAATAGCTACATATAGGAGTTGTTAAACCTATGCTTGATTTTAATCAGCAAGCATTGCTTGGCCTTTTGTCTCATCTTGTATTCATTCCGGTTACTTGGTGGGCACTGCAGGCGCTGCATATTGAAAAAGCGATGAAAAAAGGAAAAGTCATGCAAGCGCGTGCGCTGCTGATCCTGCTGACGATCGCCATCTCAGGCGCTGTTAGCAACTTTTTTCTTGATTATTTAATATGGTCCCGCCAGCTGCCTTTTTTATTTTAACGAACTTTTCAGTCAGCAAAAGGCACCGCTTTTGTTATTTATGGAGGAATAAATTGTTTTGCGCATCTGTGTCCAGCTTCAGCGCCTAGCTCCTCGGCCAGAACGGCTCCGCCATAAAAGTCAAAACCGGACTTTTCTGCCGGACCTTATCTGTCTGTCGGAGCGGGCCTTGGCGCTTAAGCTTTTCTTATTTGAACGTTTAACTAATAAAGAACAGGGGAATATGACCTACAGATTACCACAGGACAGCATGAACTTGTCTAACAATGACGACTTTTTCCACGTATACGCCCTTCTCAAACGGTAACAATGTTACTAAGGAGAGGATGTGGGGTACGGTGAAGAAAGTCAGTCTGGCAATTATTATCTTTTTATTATTTCTTACAGGTGCGGTTGTTGCCCAAGCTATTGGGTCGGACAAGAAAGAAGCTGAAATTGGAACGATTGTAGAAGGCATGGAAGCACAGGGAATTGATGTTAAAAAGTGGTCGATGTATTCAAAAAAAATGATTTCCGCTGAGGATCAATCTTTTGAAGAATTAACGAAACTTTTACAAACTCAATTTCGTCATTATAAGTGGTCGAATGACCGTGCGGATGGCAAGCTGCATAAAGTATCTGGAATCTTATTTAATGAAAAGACGGGATTTACAGAAAAGATTCAAATTCAGTCAACCGACACAAACGGACAAAAACAATCGTATATCTTGTATGAGCTCAGCGGGGAAGGTTCAGGGAAAAATTGGACGCAGCTATTTGAGTATGCGCAAGCTCATAGTTTCGACATTTTTCATGAAAATCCTACAATTTTCACTTGTGTAAATGGACAGCTTGATGATAAGATGAGTAGTGTTTTGCAATTGAAAGTTAATGGTTTGCTTAAACAATTTAACGCGGTGCCAGTTGAACAGCTTAAAGAAGAATCGTTCATCTCAGTATCCGCACGTACGTCAGATTGGGATCAGCTGATTCCAACAGATGAAGGCAGCATGAATATTCAAATTGCGCTCAGAGGCGCAGGATTGGGCGGTAATACTAGCGTTACAGTAGGAACACCAATCATAACGTCTGAATATTAATATATAGAAATTGGGACGCGGAGGGGAAGACCTTGGAAAAAATCATCGTCCGCGGCGGTCGTAAGTTAAACGGTACTGTTAAAGTAGAAGGTGCTAAAAATGCCGTTTTACCAGTAATCGCTGCATCTTTATTAGCCAGTGAACAAAAAAGCATAATTTGTGATGTGCCTACGCTCTCCGATGTGTATACAATCAATGAAGTGCTGCGCCATTTAGGTGCAGAAGTACACTTTGAAAATAACCAAGTGTTTGTAGATGCATCTAAAGAGCTAAATATGGAAGCTCCTTTCGAATATGTACGCAAAATGCGTGCTTCTGTTTTAGTTATGGGTCCATTACTTGCCAGAAATGGCCGTGCACGTGTGGCATTGCCAGGCGGCTGTGCGATTGGATCACGTCCAATTGATCAACATTTAAAAGGCTTCGAAGCAATGGGAGCTACCATTAAGGTTGGGAACGGATTTATCGACGCTGAAGTATCTGGAAGACTTCGCGGGGCAAAAATCTATTTAGATTTCCCAAGCGTTGGAGCAACTGAAAATATCATCATGGCTGCGGCTCTTGCAGAAGGCACGACGATCTTAGAGAACGTAGCAAAAGAACCGGAAATCGTTGACCTTGCCAATTACATTAATGCAATGGGCGGCAAAGTACGCGGAGCCGGAACAGGCACAATTCGCATTGAAGGTGTAGAAACACTTAAAGGCGTTAAACATCATATCATTCCTGACCGCATTGAAGCTGGAACGTTCATGGTTGCAGCAGCTATTACAGGCGGAAATGTATTGGTTCGCGGCGCTGTGCCGGAACACTTAACTTCTTTGATCGCAAAAATGGAAGAAATGGGCGTTCAGATTTCTGAAGAAGAAGACGGACTTCGCGTCATCGGACCAGAAAAACTGAAATCCATCGACATTAAAACAATGCCTCATCCAGGCTTCCCGACAGACATGCAATCTCAAATGATGGCATTGCTGTTGAGAGCTGAAGGCACTTCCATGATTACGGAAACTGTTTTCGAAAACCGCTTCATGCACGTGGAAGAATTCCGCCGCATGAATGGGGATATTAAAATTGAGGGCCGTTCAGTTATCATCAATGGTCCAGTTAATATGCAAGGTGCAGAAGTGGCAGCAACAGACTTGCGCGCTGGAGCAGCACTTGTTCTTGCAGGTTTAGTTGCAGACGGCTACACTCGTGTAACAGAGCTTAAGCACGTTGACCGCGGATACGTTGACTTCCACGGCAAACTTGCTGGAATTGGTGCTGACATCGAACGCATCACTGAAGAGAGCACTGTTAAATCCGAGCAGGCTGTAAGCGACATGAACGCATAAAATACGTACATTCTAAGAAGTTGGAGTCCTCGGATTCCAGCTTTTTTTTATTTGGTGATTTTGCTCACCGGCGAGAGATGTCAAAGCTGTACAGCCGATTCCGCTTTTCTTGTAAAAGAAAAATACTTTATTAGTGTGGCTGTTTCCACTATGATTTATACATTGGATATTCTGTTTTTTGCATAAAATAAACAGCAATTGACGACGATGAATGCGAGGGAGGGTTTTTATGAAATTCTTGACGGCATTATTCTTAATCATCGCATTTTCATTGTTCTCGTTTACGAGTGATTTATTGTCATTGCTGACGGGAGATTATATCGGACTCACCATTCGCCGTGATCCTGATTTTTCAGACTTATTGATCTATCATGATATAGCCCTGCACAGTAAGTTCTATGTTGTTACTAAAATTGGGCACGCCTTATTCTTTCTATTTTTTACGATGATCATGACATACATGTACAGGATGCGCACAGCCATCTTATGGGCGGTGTTCCTCGCTGTCTCATCAGAAATCCTCCAGCTGTATACAATGCGCAGCGGCAGGATTGTGGATATGATCTATGACCTGACAGGAACGTTAGCAGGAATGATTCTGCTGAAACTCATTTCAGCTTATTCAAAACACGGGCAAATTGTCGAAGGAAATCGGCAGAAAATGTAGAAATAGACAGTGGAAGCAAAAGGGAATTCTTCAGATTAAAGAGTTTTTCAGTCATAAATGGTTGTCCACCTCCATAGTATTGAGTAGAGACGGTAAACGACATATCGGATATGGAGGCTCTTAGATGAAATCTTGGAAACCAATACTTTTAGTTCTTGCCGGATTATTTCTCATCATATTAATGATCCCAACCCTGTTAGTCGCCCCTTTTATGAATCAGACCAAGGGGGAGCTATCAGAAGACCTTCAAGCCAAAAAGGATGAACAAGTCATGCTCGCAAAATCAATTATCGATGTACCTGTGTACCGCAGCGGTTCGGAAAAAATTGAAAACATTCCATTAGAAGAATACGTTATCGGTGTCGTTGCCTCTGAAATGCCGGCAGATTTTGAAGAGGAAGCGCTGAAGGCGCAGGCGCTGGCGGCCCGGACGTATATCGTAAAACAGTTAATGAGTGAACAAACGATAAGTGTCCCGGCTGGTGCAGTCGTCAGTGATACGACATCCCATCAGGTGTTTAAAAGTGATGCCGAGCTGAAAAAGCAGTGGGGCAAGGACTATGATTGGAAAATCAAAAAGGTGTACAATGCAGTTGCCACCACACAAGGTCAAATCTTAACATATGAAAACAAACCAATTGAAGCCTCCTTCTTCTCAACCAGCAACGGTTACACGGAAAACTCAGATGAATACTGGACAGCATCCCTGCCTTATTTAAAGAGCGTAGAAAGCCCATGGGATGAAGAATCTCCCAAATACTATGACCAAATCGCCATCAAAGTGAGCGATTTCGAGAAAAAACTTGGAGTTAAACTTGATTCAGACGGGGAAGTAGGAAAAGTCATTGAACGTACCTCAGGCAAACGAGTAGCCCAAGTCGACATCAACGGCAAAAAACTGAACGGCCGCGAAATCCGTGAAAAGCTGGGCCTCCGCTCAAGCGACTTCACCTGGAAGCTCAAAGGCGATCAAATTCTCATCACCACAAAAGGCTTCGGCCACGGCGTCGGCATGAGCCAATACGGAGCCAACTTCATGGCCCAGGACGGAAAAAAATACAAAGACATCGTCAGCTACTATTACCAGGGAGCACAAGTGGCGAATGTCGAACCGTTTGTTACACAGTTTACGGCACGGAATTAAAAGGGGAGCGCAGGAAAGCTATTTCCTGCGCTTTCTCTTGTACATATGTTTTTTGCTTGCAACCGATTAAGGATTTTCGCCGGTTTTTAAGAAAAGGCTTGATTAATTGAATTCGTTTTCATATTATAGAGTTAAAGGTAATTATATATATTTAAAGATCACTACGTTATGATAAATATAAAAACATCACAATAAAAGGAGAGAATAAAATGAAGTATTTTTTAGACAGCGCTATTACAAAGGAAATCAAGTATGCATATGAAAATTGGGCAATTGATGGAGTTACAACAAATCCAAAACACATTATGAACAGCGGAAAATCATTCTTAACAATTTTAGATGAACTTGCAGGTGAATTTGGTGATATTAAAAATTTCCCTATTTCAGTTGAGATTAACCCACACTTAGATAACGCGCAGGAAATGGTCTCTGAAGGGAAAAAAATTGCAGCCCGTTCCTCTAACTTTGTTGTAAAAATCCCTTGCACAGAACCTGGATTAATCGCCGCGAAAGAATTAAAAAAAGAAGGCATCTCAACGAATGTTACACTCGTTTTTTCTCCTTCTCAGGCGATACAAACTGCTAGAATTGGCGCCACTTTTGTTTCACCATTTGTAGGATGGAAAGAAAATAGCGGTGAAGATACTGCTCAATATATCCAGGATATTTCGAATATCTATAAAACGTACGAGTTTGAGACGGAAATTATTGTAGCGGCTTTGCGCAATGGCAAGCAGATTGTTGATGCTGCGAAAGCGGGTGCGGATATTGTCACATGCGGATTTGATGTGTACAGAAGCAGTTTTGATCATGCATTTACTGATTATGGCCTGAATGTTTTCAGAAATGCCTGGGACAACACAAAAACGGAAGTATCTGCTGCAAAAGCTTAATGCAAGATAGATTAAAACTTTTCGATAAATAATATGAGTTGATTTTTCCAAAGTAAAGATAGTGATGATTAGTGGGTAAAGGGGATACAAAATGTCAAAAACCAAAGTTTTATATGTACCGATTGGCAGAAAAACGTTCGATCTTGAAGCAGGAGAAAATGTTCGTTTGAAGAGTATGAGCTGGTTAAATGATAACTGTCAAACTGTCGTTGCGCCAGAAGGAATCATCACGTCAGTTGAAGAACTCGATGCCTTCTTACTTTCAATAAAGGAAAACAAATTTGATACGGTCTTATATCAAAGTGTGACATTCGCAGATGGAGAATTTGTGATTAAAGTATTAGAGTATTTTAAACAGCCGATGATTGTTTGGTCTGTCCGTGAACCAAGTGTTGGCGGAAGACTTCGATTAAATTCACTTACAGGTGGAAACAGCACCAGCAATGTACTGCGAAATCAAAATCATCCTTTTGCATTTGTATTTGGAAATCCAGGGGAAGAACGCTTGGAGAAAAGGTTGACTGAGCAATTGGATGTAATGCGTGTTATGACTTTGCTTGGAGAAATGAAAATTGGTGTAGTAGGTGATTATCCGCCTGGATTCTTTTTCTCTGATGCAGATGAAGAAAAACTTCAGCAAGCACTTGGTGTGAAGCTGTTGAAAATGGATCTGCATGATGCTTTTAAAAAATGTACTGAACTTAAAGAAGAAGAGTGGATTGGGCAAATTGAACGTGCTGAACAACAAGTAATTGGGTTGAATCGCGAAGATGAAACCGTAAAAAAATTCGCTCAGTTTTCAGCCTATATTCAAAAACAAGTTAGGCAAGAAAACCTTCAGTCATTGGCAATGCGATGCTGGCCAGACTTTTTCACTGATTTAGGAGCAGCACCTTGTTCTACACTTTCTCATCTTACAGAAGAAGGAATGGTCACATCCTGTGAATCGGATATACATGGATCGATTTCTATGTATATCCTGTCTGAACTGACTAGTGGCAGTGCTCCATACTTAGGAGATTTGGTACATGTAGATGAGGAGAAGAACTCCGTTGTATTTTGGCATTGCGGAGCTGGGGCATACTCACTGGCCAGTCCTTCTACCGGTGCAACAGCAGGAGTTCATCCAAATCGAAAAATAGGATTTGCAATGGATTTTGGATTAAAAGCAGGGGAATTAACAATCTTTCGTGTAAGCAGCACACCAGAAGGCTATCGCCTTTTAGTCATGAAAGGAGATGCGCTGGATGTTGAACAGCCATTCAGCGGAACATCAGTAGAGGTTCAATTATCAACTGATGTGACTAGCACTCTATATGAACTGATGCATGCAGGTTATGAACCTCATTTTGCATTAGTGTATGGAGATGTCACTAATCAATTGATTGAACTTGGCCGAATGCTTGGTATAGAAACAAACGTATATGTTTAAGGATCACCTGTTGCTGTTTGATAAGAAATCTATCTTATCTTAAGAAGAAAATCTTGCTCACATAGAATCAAAGAACGGCGTGTTTAAAGGCGGTAATAAGATATGAATAGTACCATCGATTTTGATAAAGATCTTTCTCTTTATTTACAAGTAAAACAAATACTGCTCAAAAGAATCCAAGAAAAAGTCTGGCCTGCAAACACGTTAATCCCGACTGAACAGGAGTTAATAGAAGAATTTAATGTAAGCAGGACCACTTTACGCCAAGCGATATCAATTCTTGTCCAAGATGGCTTATTGGAGAAAAAACAAGGCAGAGGGACGATTGTAAAACCTCAATTGCTGGTCAGTCATTTAGGGGCATTAAAAGGTTTTGCAGAAGAAGCAATAGAAAAAGGGCTAACTCCCAGGTCAAAGTTAATCCGTGCTGAATTCAAGCAGCATGTTTATTTTGAAAAATCTATGCTGCAATTACAGGAAGACGAAGAAGTGTTACTAATAGAAAGAATTCGTTTTGCAGATGATCGGCCAATTGCGATTGAATGTTCTTATTGGCCGTCGGATATCGGTAAAATGATTCTGAAACATGATTTAAATACGGCAAAGTTCTATGAAATCTTAGAAGAAAATGAAATTTATTTAAAAAGAGCAAATGAACAAATCACTGCAATTAATGCCACGCTTAATGAAGCAGATTTATTAGGCGTTCGGGGCGGAGAAGCCCTATTGAAGATGACAAGACTAAGTTTTGGCTTTGATGACAAGCCGATTGAATTTACTTCAACCAAGTACCACAGTGATCAATACCATTATAATATTGATCTTAAAAGATAATGGTTAAAAAAATATGAGGGAGTGGACAACTTGACAACGATAGCTCTGGAAAAACAATATGGATTGTATATAAATGGTGAATGGAAGAGTACAGAAGAAACGATGGATGTATTAAATAAATATACACAAGAAATAGCATCCAAAATTTCAAAAGCTGATAAAACTCATGTGGACGATGCAGTTAAAAGTTCAAAGCTTGCACTTGAAAAATCTTTTCATCCGACGGAACGCTATCATGTATTAATGAAAGCTGCTCAATTATTAATCGAGCGAACGGAAGAATTTGCCCGTATTTTAACGGTAGAGGTTGGAAAGCCGATCGGCGAATCCCGCGGCGAAGTGGAACGCGCAGCGCTAACACTGCAAATTTCTGCAGAAGAAGCCAAAAGAATACATGGTGAAGGAATTCCAGTAGAATCTGCACCAGGGTCCGAAAATAGAATGGCATTTACTTTGCGTGTTCCTGTAGGTGTAATCGCAGCTATTACCCCATTCAATGCTCCACTCAATTTGGTATGCCATAAGATTGGTCCTGCGCTCGCTGCCGGCAACAGTGTCGTCTTAAAGCCTGCTGAAGTTACACCAATTACAGCATTAATGTTAGCTTCTGTCTTCGAAGAAGCAGGTCTTCCTTCAGGCCGGCTTCAAGTTTTGACTGGAGAAGGTGCTGAAATCGGAAACTGGCTTCTGGAGAACAAAGATGTCTCAATGTTTACTTTTACAGGCAGTCCTGGTGTTGGTGAGTATATTCGTTCAAAAGCAGGTTTACGTAAAGTTGCATTGGAGCTTGGCAATAACTCTGCAACAATTGTTCATAAGGATGCAGATCTTGAACAAGCAGCCTCATTAATTACACAAAAAAGCTTTAACAATGCGGGACAGGTCTGCATATCTGTACAGCGTGTGTATGTTCATGAAGAAGTTTACGAACAGTTTTTATTAAAATTAAAAGAAAAAACAGAAAAACTAACCGTGGGCAATCCTCTTGATGAGAATACAGATATCGGACCATTAATCCGTCTTCGTGAAGCAGAACGTGTAGACTCCTGGGTCAAAGAAGCTGTCCAGCAGGGTGCAAAAGTTGAAACTGGCGGCAAAAGAGAGGGAGCTTCCTATTATCCTACAATTCTTACGAATGTAAATGATGATATGAAAGTTTGCCGAAGTGAAGTATTTGGTCCAGTCGTATCAGTGGCCGTATATAACGATGTCAATGAAGTAATTGCCAGAGTGAATGATTCTGATTATGGATTACAGGCAGGTTTGTTTACAAATGATCTCAAGTTTGCAATGAAAGCTGCGCGCGAAATTGAAGTAGGCGGCCTAATTGTTAATGATGCATCAGCCTATAGAGTAGATCACATGCCTTATGGCGGAGTGAAAAACAGCGGTACTGGAAAAGAAGGACCTAAATACGCAATTGAAGAAATGACAGAAGAAAAAATTATTGTCATGAATTTATAAGAGTCATATAATGCCCTGGTTAATTATTTTCCAGGGCTTTTATATCATTAAAAATTGAAGGTGGAAATTTTGGGATTTTTAAGTGTGCTGCTTCCTGTCTTTGGAGTTTTTGTCTTAGGGTTTATTGGTCAAAAGAAATTTCATTTTGATACTAGAGGAATCTCAACAATGGCCTTGTACTTAATGTCTCCTTTTCTTGTCTTTCGGACATTTTATACCACAACTTTTAATCTAGAATACTTGTCTTTTGTTTTATATACATTTGGCCTTTGTTTTTGTTTAATTCTTGTTGGATATATCCTTTCTTTTATGTGGAAATATTCGAATACAGAAAGATGCGGATTTATACTTTCTTCCTCATTTATGAATAATGGAAATTATGGCACACCTGTTGTCTTGCTGATTTTTGGAACAATCGGACTTAATTATGGAATTATTCTTATGGTGATTCAACAGCTTGTTATGTGCACAGTCGGCGTTTACTTTGCAGCAAAAGGAAATCCTGAATCGAATGGAATAAAATCAGCCATTAACGCGGTCCTGCGTGTCCCGATTCTATATGCTGCAATTGTAGGGTTTATATGTCAGGTCTTGAATATCACTTTATCAAAATCAATAGTAACGGCTGTAGACTTAGTAGCAGATGCTGCTATACCAACTATCATGATTGCTTTGGGAATGCAATTGGCTACGCTTTCGATAAAAAAATTAGAAATAGAGAGAATGTCTCTGGGGTTAATTGTCAAATTAGCGATTTCACCAATCATTGCGTTTGGAATTGCCTATTTATTGCCTGTCGATGAGATGGTCAAACAAATTATGGTTATTATGGCAGCTATGCCAACTGCTGCTAATACGACAATGTACGCTCTTCAATTTAATACAGAGCCCGATTTTGTATCAAGTGTAACTTTCATGAGTACTCTATTAAGTTTGGCAACCCTGCCAATTGTTTTCTTTCTCATATTATAAACAAGAAGGGTGATGAATGATGTTCAATACATTAAAACGGAACGCCAGGTGGATGCTTTTGTTTCCAGCGTTCATTACGCTTGTTGTCTTTTTAGCGAATTCTTCTAATGGAAGGGAATTGGCATCTTCGAATTATTTTCCTATTCTAATTGGCTGGATGGTTCCCTGTATCATTGCAGTTTGTGCACTAAGTGCTTGGAGGAATAGGAATCAAACGAATGAAGAGAGGTAATTAGCTCCTGTGTATATATCTATTTTTCAGGCAGGAATAGACCAACTTTATGATGGTGATACAGGAGGTCGATGTGTTGCGAAATATATACTGTCTCTCCATTTATTTTCTTTTTGTCCTTATCTTCATAAATGAATGGATTCAATTACCGGAGGATGTTTTTGTTTTTCTTTCTTCAGTCACTTTAATGAGCATGCTGATTTCATCCATTTTTATGATTAAAGGATTTCAATTTTATGTATCAGTTATTTCATTAATTTTTGGGCATGCAATCCTTTATTATTACGGATTTGGGTTCAAAACCTGGTATGGAAATCTTGCATCTGGTTTATCCATACCTGTCTTGTTCCTGGCCATTCCGATGATTACATTACCGCTAAAATATGGAAATTATTTTCGGTCGATCGAAGGATACATAAAATCAAAAAAAGCTAAACCTATTTCTATCTTTTTGTTTCTTTCCATCCTTCATCTGACTTTGACCATTCCTTTAAATATTGGATCAATACCTGCACAGCAAAAACTAATTGAAAAAATCAATTTTCCTAAAGACTTTTTAGTGCGCATATATACTGCAGGATATTCCTCATATATGGTTTTTTCACCCTTTGATCCTGTAGTTAACATGGTGCTTATCTGGACTGCAATTAGTTATACGGATTATTTTTTCAGTGCACTAATCATGGTAATTTTCATATTTACGGTAACAGCCATCATTTTAAGACTGGACAAGAAGCTGAAAGATAATCTTGCAAACTTATTGCCGGATCGTGGGCGTGAAGGATCAAACGAAATGAGAAATATTTCTCACCTGCTGATTCATATTTCTTTCATGATTATACTGGCGGTCTTTTGCGCAGAAATTCTGCCTCTATCCAATCAAATTTATGTGGTTGCTGTCATTGTCATTTTATATTCATTTGTCTGGTGTTTTTTAATAGGTGCTGCAAGAAAAATGATTGGAGAACTGAAATCCTATAATAAAAGTCTGCTTCAATATAAAACGCTGATTCCATTTCTTCTTTCTTCAAGTTTTTTTGCAAATTGTGCCTCTAATACACCGTTAAAAGAAGAGATGGGGAAGGCAGCCATTTATTTTCATGATATCCCTGTATATTTCATTATTTTTTTCATTCTTCTTATCACTTCTCTGCTAAGTCTTTGCGGCATCCATATGATAATCACGATTCCGTTATTTGCAATGACGATTGTTCCAGCGGACATTGGTTTATCAAGTATAGGTTTCGCTATTACACTGCTTACT
The DNA here is from genome assembly GCF_050483325.1 of Metabacillus idriensis. Taxonomy (GTDB): domain Bacteria; phylum Bacillota; class Bacilli; order Bacillales; family Bacillaceae; genus Bacillus_P; species Bacillus_P idriensis_A. Next base: position 95,152 of record NZ_JBCMYF010000031.1, on the reverse strand, counting down.
GGCTGGTATGTTTCGATGAGCATCTCACCCTTGGTGCCGTTTGGAGTAGCAGTTGCTGAGGTCATCCGAATTTCACCTGTTCAAGTAACTTTGAGATACAATCTTATTTACTGCCTAATCGTGCTTTTTTTTGCACCGTTAGTCATCACAATCATTAATTTTGCAACTATTCAATAAATGTAAAAAAAGACTTGATTAATTGAGGACGTTTTCATATTATATAACTAAAGGTAGCTACATATAATTAAAGATTACTACGTTATGATAAATACCTAAACGTTACAACAAAAGGAGAGGATAAAATGAAGTATTTTTTAGACAGTGCTATTACAAAGGAAATTCATTACGCATACGAAAATTGGGCAATTGATGGGGTTACAACAAATCCAAAACACATCATGAACAGCGGAAAATCATTCTTAACTATCGTGGATGAACTTGCTTGCGAATTTGGTGAAATTAAACATTTTCCTATTTCAGTTGAGATTAACCCACACTTAGATAACGCTCGGGAAATGGTCTCTGAAGGGAAAAAAATTGCAGCCCGTTCCTCTAACTTTGTTGTGAAAATCCCTTGCACGGAACCTGGATTAATCGCCGCGAAAGAATTAAAAAAAGAAGGCATATCAACCAATGTTACACTCGTTTTTTCTCCTTCTCAGGCGATACAAACTGCTAGAATTGGTGCCACTTTTGTTTCACCATTTGTAGGATGGAAAGAAAATAGCGGTGAAGATACTGCTCAATACATCCAGGATATTTCGAATATCTATAAAACGTACAAGTTTGAGACGGAAATTATTGTAGCGGCTTTACGCAATGGCAAACAGATTGTTGATGCTGCAAAAGCTGGTGCGGATATTGTCACATGCGGATTTGATGTATATAGAAGCAGCTTTGATCATGCATTTACAGATTATGGCCTGAATGTTTTCAGAAATGCCTGGGATCAAACGAAAATAGAAGAAGCTGTTTCAAAATAATGCTTAATCATCAAGGAGAGATAAGTGATGTCTAATTTTGAAAAGCTGAAAGAAAAAAATAAGCATCTTTCATTTTATGAAGTAAACGATGAGTCCTTTCGAACCTACGGCAGGGTCATAGATAATTATTCTTTCAGGGAGCTTGAGGAATACATGGAAACAACAGCAATTCCTGTTGATGGCAATCAATATGTCGCCTCAGTCCCGCAATTGGAAAAAACATCTATATGTGATGTACTTACTAATAATTTCTATGGAAAAATGCCCGTACAGATAGGATACTGTAACGGGAGCAACTCAACATTAAATGGTTTGGAATATCATAAAGGAAGCGAAATTAATGTTGCAGTTACAGACTTCGTGCTATTATTGGGAAAGGTTCAGGATATAAGCAATAATACCTACGAATCTGGACGAGTTGCCGCATTTTTTGTTCCAAAAGGAACAGCGATTGAATTATATGGGACAACTCTTCATTTTGCTCCTTGTAAAGTTGAAGATGAAGGCTTTAAAGCGATTGTCATCCTTCCGGCAGGTACGAATGAAAAGCTGGAATTTGAAACCAAAAAAACATCAAGTGAAGACGAATTATTATTTATGAAGAATAAGTGGCTCATTGCCCATCCGGATCGTGAAGCCCTTATTCAAAAAGGGGCTTATCCTGGAATAATCGGTGAAAATGTAAGGGTTTACTATTAGGAGATTAGGAGGGAAACTATGGGAGATCAGAACATGTTATTCACTTTACTGTCAAGTATTGTGATTATGGCCATATTAGGGGTTTGGACTTACAAGAAAACAAAAGGGGCTAATTCAACAACAGAAGGATATTTCCTGGCAGGACGCGGTTTATCTGGAGGGTTTATTGCCGGTGCACTTATACTGACAAATTTATCAGCAGAGCAAATGATTGGATTAAATGGTCAGGCGTATGGAGCAAATATGACGAATATGGCATGGGAAGTTACAGCTATCTTGGCCATCGTCATTATGACATTAATTTTGTTGCCTCGTTATTTAGGGGGCGCCTTTACAACATTGCCTCAGTTTTTAAGAGATCGATTTGATGAAGGGGTAAGAAGATTAGCTGTCATCCTCTTCATGTTAGGGTATGTTCTAGTTACCATTCCATCTACTTTATACTCAGGTGCCTTAGCAGTGCTGAAACTGTTTGATATTCCTTCTTTATTCAGTCTTTCTTACACAGAGTCCGTATGGCTCATGGTATGGGTGATCGGAATTATAGGTGCACTGTTTGCTACTTTCGGAGGTATGAAAGCGATTGCAGTTTCCGATACGTTTATCGGAGTTGGTTTATTAGTAGTGGGTACACTGATTCCTGTGATAGGGCTGTTCCAATTAGGGGACGGAAGCATCATGGAAGGATTGAAAACCATTACAACTACGAATCCTGAAAAGTTAAATGCCGTTGGATCAAGTACAGATGCTGTTCCTTTTCTGACGATCTTTACCGGAATGATTTGGGCTAACCTGTTTTATTGGGGGACTAACCAATACGCAATTCAGAGAACACTTGGTGCGGCTAATTTAGCTGAAGGGCAAAAAGGTGTTTTATACACTGGGTTTTTCAAATTATTAGTTCCGATCTTAATGATGCTTCCAGGTATTGTTGCGTTTCATCTATACGGTGGAAACCTTGAATCCATCGATTTAGCTTTCCCGACATTAGTTGCGAATGTTTTGCCATGGTATTTGCAGGGATTATTCCTGGTCGTTTTATTAGGTGCTGTTTTTAGCACATTCAACGCCTTAATCAATTCCGCTGCAACTATGTTTGCTTTAGACGTAGTTCAGCCGCTTATGCCAAACATCACAGATAAAAAACTGCTTGGCTTAAGCAAATGGTTTGCGATTGTATTATCTATTATTAGTTTTTGTGTCTCTCCGCTCTTGATGTATGCACCAGACGGCTTATGGGAGCTGATTAGAAGATTTACAGGCTTCTTTAATATCCCAATCATAGCCATCGTTTTAATAGGCATCTTTGCACGAAAAGTACCAGCCATTGCTGCGAAAATCGTTGTTTTCTTCCATGTCATCACTTACTACATGTTAATTTGGGGCACGGATCAATTATTTGGCTTCAAAGTCGAAATTAACTTCATTCATATCTATGCCATTCTCTTCTTCACGGAGATTGCAATGATGCTGATTATTGGCAAAATAGCACCGGCTAAAGAATGGAGATTTACACCAAAGCCGAAAATCGAAATGAAGCCATGGAAATTTGCATTGCCGGTGGCTGTGATTTTAATAGGGTTAATGTTTGAGTTTTATATCGTTTTCTCACCTATAGGATTAGCATATGCAGACGGCATTGTTTCACCTTATTTCTTCCCGGCATTTATTGGGTTAGCAGTTATTACAGGAATTGTGGCGTATATTTCAGTAAAAAAATACAACAAAAAATACAGCCGCTACATTGAGAAGCAATTAGTGCCTCATGAGGATCTTTCAACAAACATTTCTGAAAAGGGAAAAACCGCATCAGGCTGAAAATAAGTAGGGGGAATCGCTAATGCAATCAGTTTTAAAGGCATCAAAATTAATGATTGAATCGATAGATAACGGATTTGAAGTGATATTCAACGAAAAGGTCCTGCTGCGTCATACATTGGAAAGTCCAATGTTATTTATAGGACGGGGCCAAGACAGTATGGACATGTACAGGGGTAATTTTGAAATAAAAGATTACTTAATTGAAAGATCGCCACTGCTTTATGCAGACATTTCTCAGCGCGATAATGAGTATACGGTAGCTTTTTCAAAATTCGCGAGTATCGACCCTGTTATGACATTGCTGATAAAAGAAGAAGATGGCCGGCTGACGGTTGAATACCAAACAGCTGATGAAAGTATAAATCGTATGTGGCTGCGTACACCTGCAGATTCAGATGAAAAAGTGTATGGCTGCGGAGAGCAGCTTTCACACTTTAACTTGCGCGGTAAAAATTTCCCTTTGTGGACATCTGAACCAGGTGTTGGCAGAAATAAAAAAACGTATGTAACCTGGCAGGCAGACGTATTAGATAAAGCGGGCGGAGATTACTACCATACGAATTTTCCGCAGCCTACCTTTGTTTCCAGTAAAAAATATTACTGTCATACAGATACAACAGCCTATGCAGATTTTGATTTCCGCAATCCGCATTTTCACGAGTTGCAATTTTGGGAAATACCGAAAAAAACATTATTTGAAACTGCTGACTCTTTTATAGAGCTAGTAGGGAAAATATCAAATCTGCTTGGCCGTCAGCCGGAATTGCCAGATTGGATCTATAATGGTGTGATTCTTGGCATCCAGGGAGGAACAGAGATCACAGAAAGTAAGATTAATAAAGCGATCGAAAAAGGGATGGCTATTTCCGGTGTATGGTGTCAGGATTGGCAAGGAAAGCGCATTACATCCTTTGGCAAAAGGTTAATGTGGAATTGGAAATGGAATGAAAAAGAATACCCGGAGTTAGATAAGAAGATACCTGAATGGAAGAAAAAAGAAATTAGATTCCTAGGTTATATTAACCCTTATGTTGCAGTAGAAGGGGATCTATTTGAAGAAGCGGAAGAAAAAGGGTACTTGGCACTTAATGATCAAGGGAGTACTTATCTAGTTGATTTTGGAGAATTTTACTGCGGAGTCGTTGATTTTACAAATGAAGATGCATTTATTTGGTATAAAGAAGTGATAAAGGAGAATTTGATCCAATTTGGTTTAGACGGTTGGATGGCTGATTTCGGAGAGTATTTGCCTATTGATGTTGTGTTAAGCAATGGGGCTGATCCGAAAAAAATGCATAACGCCTGGCCAACGTTATGGGCTAAGGTAAATTATGAAGCCCTTGTGGAGACTGGAAAATTAGGAGAAATTCTGTATTTCATGCGTGCCGGATATACTGGTATTCAAAAATATTGCACGATGCTTTGGGGCGGAGATCAGAGCGTAGACTTTTCGCTTGATGATGGACTCGCATCTGTCATTCCTGCAGCGCTCTCATCCGGAATGATTGGCTGCGGACTGCATCATAGCGATATTGGGGGCTACACAAGCCTGCACGGAAATAAACGATCAAAGGAATTGCTGATGAGATGGGCCGACATGGGTGCGTTTACTCCAATGATGAGAACTCATGAAGGAAATCGTCCTGCTGATTGCTTCCAGTATGATGATGATAATGAATCATTAGAACATCTTTCCAGAATGTCGAATGTGTATACTGCACTTAGTCCATATACAAAATCGCTTGTTAAAGAAAATGCCGAACATGGCATTCCTGTACAGCGTCCTTTATTCATGCATTATGAACAGGATGAAAAAGCGTATGATATTCAATATCAATATTTATACGGCAAGGACTTGCTGGTTGCTCCTGTGCACCAGGAAAACCAAACGGATTGGGAGGTCTACTTGCCGGATGATGAGTGGATTCATCTTTGGAGCGGAGAAGAATATAAAGGCGGGACAGTGACAATCCCAGCACCAATCGGCTATCCTCCAGTCTTTTACCGTAAGAGTTCAACTTGGAAAGAATTATTTACTCAGATCTCGTCAATCTAAACCAATATTGAGAAATGATAGACTGTTGAAAAGTATTTCAACAGTCTTTTTTAGATTTATAGATAAGACATAATACCAATCCCTGAAAACCTGAAGATGTAAGCAGGCTTTACATTGTTTTCCGTTCCGAAGTAAGATAAGAATAGTGTTAGCGAACCTTGAAGGGAGCTTTAATGAATGGAACATAACGTAGATCCTCATAAAGATCTTTCATTATACTTACAAGTTAAAAACATTTTAATAAAACGGATTCAGGAAAAAGTGTGGCCTGCTCACACATTAATACCCACTGAACAAGAATTAATGAAAGAATTTAACGTCAGCCGAACTACTTTGCGGCAGGCAATTTCAATCCTTGTCCAAGATGGATTGCTTGAAAAAAAACAAGGAAAAGGCACAATGGTTAAAGCCCAGGAGCTTGCTGGCGGGGGAAGATTAAAAGGCTTCGCAGAAGAAGCTGCCGAAAAAGGGTTAACCCCTAAATCAAAGTTAATTCGAGCAGAATTCAGAAGTGATTTATATCATGAAAAATCGATGCTGGAATTATTGGAAGAAGAGGAGATATTAATGATTGAACGGATTCGATTTGCAGATAAAGTACCTATTGCAATTGAACGTTCGTGCTGGCCCGCATACATAGGGGAAATATTGATGAAGCATGATTTAGATACCGCAAAATTTTATGAAATACTGGAAGCAGACAATATCACGCTAAAATACGCAAAAGATCAAATCGCTGCAATTAATGCAACTATACACGAAGCGGATTTACTCGGAATCCGCGGGGGAGAAGCTTTGCTGAAAATTAAAAGGGTAAGCTTTGGTTTTGATGACCGGCCATTAGAATATACGATTACCAAATATCATGGAGAGAAATATCATTTTGATCTTGAACTTACCAGATAATTTGATAAAAAATAGACCGGTGCTTAGAATCTAAAACTGAATCAGAGAAAAAACGAGCCAGAACTTTCCAGGCTCGTTTTTTCGTTATTCCGCTACTCTCTTCCCCACAATCACCAAATCACGCTCTATCCCGTCAAGTTCTGCAACACGAGGCATGTTAGCCCACTGTTCAAAGCCAAAGCGCTTGAACAGACGCAGACTTGCTTCGTTGTGCCCGAAAACAAAGCCAAGCAGTGTTTTAATCTTAAGCTGCGGGCATGCATCAATCGCCGCCTGCATGAATGTGGTACCGATTCCTTTGCCGCGCACGTTTTGATCAATATAAATGCTGACTTCTGCAGTATATTGATAGGCAGCTCTGCCGTAGAACGATTCAAAGCTCAGCCAGGCGACAATCTGATCGCCGTCTTCCATAACCCAAAGCGGACGCTGATCGGTGTGCTGCAGAAACCACCCTTCACGGTCTGCGACGGAAACAGGAGTTAAGTCTGCAGTAACCGCTCTGCTTTCAATTGTCGAGTTGTAAATTTCAACGATAGCAGGCAAGTCGCCAATTACGGCTTTTCGAATAGGTAAACTCATCTTTGATCACTCCGCATCATTTAACTTTTGAAAAATAGAGGTAATAAATGAAGGGCGCTTTGCAAAATACGTCACCTTCATAAGATAGAAAGACACAAGTACTCCTATCGTATCCTTCACTAAATCAATTACTGTAGCAGACCGGTACGGAACAAAGTATTGATGAATTTCATCTGTGGCCCCGTATAAAATAGATACCGCGGCTGCAAAAATACTTGCTTTCCCGGTCCAGCTTTGATGAGCGGCAAAGGCCAGGGCAATCAGCCAATAGAGAATGCCGAATTCAATCAAGTGAAGCGATTCCTTCATTAAGCGGTCAAATGAAAAAGGAGTTTTGATAATCGCATCTGCCGGCATGCTTGATAGAATCCATATGAGAATCATATAAAGAATGGGTGCCAGTGTCAGCATCCATTTAGAAAAAGATTTCTTCATGACCCGTGCTCCTTCAGGTTGCTGATGGAACATAGTATACCATGAGTGAAATGAAATTTTTAGAATCCATACATAATTTTATAATGGGAAGCAGAAAATAAGTTTTTAACTTTTTTTGATAGAGGTGTATATATTTTCAGAATTTTGTTCAGAATGATTGCTGAGGTGATGATAGAATGAGAGAGGAAGAAACTAAACGTACTTCTCAAAACTCGAAAATGCAACAATTCTTCAGAAAGCGTTGGGTATTCCCAGCAATCTACTTAGTAAGTGCAGCATTGATTTTGACAGCCGTGTTATGGTATCAGGCTTTAGGCAATGGAGATTCAGCAAATGATCCGATTGACCAAGGAACATCTTATCAAGATGAGCCAACGCAAGAAGTGAACTCGGCTGTAGAAAACTTCGCAATGCCGGCAGCTGATTCAGACGCAGTATCCGTTATCCGCAAGTTCTATGAAAAAGATGCATCAGCAGCAGAGCAAGAAGCAGCACTCGTTTCCTATAATAATACGTACGAGCCTAGCAAAGGAATTGACTTGGCAAAAGAAGATGGTCAGGAATTCGAAGTTGCAGCTTCACTAAGCGGAACTGTTACGAAAGCTGAAAAAGATCCATTACTTGGAAATGTCATTGAAATCGAGCACGCAGATGGCGTAACAACTGTTTACCAATCTTTAGCAACAATGCTTGTTGCAGCTGGTGACGATGTTGAACAAAATGAAATCATAGGACAAGCTGGACAAAGCCTGATCCAAGAAGAAGATGGTGTACATGTTCACTTTGAAATCCGCAAAGACGGCACTGCAGTGAATCCATTAGATTTCATGGACAAACCTCTTACTTCATTAAACGACGTGAATGTTGAAAAAGAAGCGCCTGTTAAAGAAGAAGAGCCGGCTAAAGAAGAAGAGCCAGCTAAAGAAGATGAAAAAGGTGCTGAAGAAGAAAAAGGCACTGAAGAAGAAAAAGAAGACGCTGAAAAAGGCACTGAAGATGAAAAGGGTGCTGAAGAAGACAAAGAAAAAGAAGATGCTGGTAAAGAAGGCAAAGAGAAAGGCAATTCTGAAGAAAACCAATCTCAAGCTTCAGACAGCACAAAAAACGCTTAATAAGCAACACCATATAGATTGTCTATCCAATAGGGATAGACTATTTTTTTTTTGTTAAAAAATGCAGAAAGTCGACAAATTTCTCGGGAAATAGTTAAAGCAGCGAAACATGATAGTGGATAAAATTTTATCCGAAGTTGAATTCTCTGACAATTTTTTGAATGTATGGTCCCGTTTTTCGCCTTTAAAACGGCAATTAATAAAAAAATTCGCACAAATCCCTTGTCCCTCTTGACTTTTTAGCATATATCTTCACCCAAGCTAATAAAATGTTACAAACCTAACAAAGAGAGTGTATGAGGTGAGGGATCGTGAATATTTTTCGTAAACGCAGCAATGATGCTATTATACATTCAGCTAAGCGTTCAATGGCTGCTGTAACTATGTATGCGAGTCTCATTTCACACTTCTCACATCCATTTTAGGGAGGTCGAGTGGTGTGCACGATTACATCAAAGAACGTACTATCAAGATTGGAAAGTATATCGTGGAGACGAGGAAAACTGTTCGCGTGATTGCGAAGGAATTTGGCGTTTCTAAAAGTACTGTCCATAAAGATTTGACTGAAAGACTGCCTGAAATCAATCCAGAGCTTGCGAATGAAGTAAAAGAAATCCTTGATTATCATAAATCGATACGCCATTTAAGAGGCGGGGAAGCGACGAAGCTTAAGTATCGGAAGGAGGATATCCTTCAAGAAGAACCCGTAAAATAAAGAAATCCCATGGCTTTTTCTGCATGGGTGTCTAGCGCCAGCGCTCAGGCTCAACGGCCAGATAAGGATCCGCAAGTATGGGCAAAAAGCGCCTTTACTGGCGGATTCTTATCTTTCTGTCGGGGCTTAACATGTTGGTTGCGCATTTCTTGGTGTCCAGCTCCATCTCCCTCGGCGAGAACGAAAAACTCCAATTAAATTGAAAACCTCATCAGTTCGGTATTGGCTCCTCGGTCAGAACAGTCGATTCCGCTTTTCTTAGTGTCCAGCTCCACCTCCTAGCCCCTCGGCCAGAACAAATCCGTCTGTCGGGCCTGAACAGTCGGCTCCGCTTTTCTAGGTGTCTAGCTCCATCGCCCAACTCCTCGGCCAGAACGGCTCATCCAGCAAAGGCAAAAAGCGCCTTCACTGGCTGATCCTTATCTGTCATGCCTGCGCTAAACGGGCGATTCCGCTTTTCTATATTTCGACAAATCCCAACATGAACTTTTACAATTTCATACTATTTTTAGTAATTTATGATACAATATGAAATTAGGGCACAAAGTAGGAATTGCTGGGATCAGATTGCAAGGAGGATATGGAAAGAATGTTTGCAAGGGATATAGGAATTGACCTTGGTACTGCAAATGTACTAATTCACGTAAAAGGTAAAGGCATCGTTTTAAACGAGCCGTCTGTAGTTGCACTAAATAAGAACACGGGCAAGGTTCTTGCTGTTGGAGAAGAAGCAAGAAAAATGGTAGGACGTACTCCTGGGAATATTGTTGCGATTCGTCCTTTGAAAGACGGAGTCATCGCTGATTTTGAAGTAACAGAAGCAATGCTGAAGCATTTCATCAATAAACTGAATGTTAAGGGATTATTGACGAAACCGCGGATGCTCATCTGCTGTCCGACGAATATCACCTCTGTTGAGCAAAAAGCCATTAAAGAAGCTGCTGAAAAAAGCGGCGGAAAACACGTTTATCTTGAAGAAGAACCAAAGGTCGCTGCCATTGGCGCCGGCATGGACATTTTTCAGCCGAGCGGAAATATGGTTGTGGATATTGGCGGTGGAACGACAGATGTCGCAGTTCTTTCAATGGGCGATATTGTCACAGCCTCTTCTATTAAGATGGCTGGGGACAAGTTCGATATGGAAATCTTAAATTACATCAAAAAAGAGTACAAGCTCTTAATTGGTGAACGTACGGCTGAGGATATTAAAGTGCAAGTAGCGACAGTGTTCCCAGGCGCACGCAATGAAGAAATTGCCATTCGCGGCAGAGACATGGTATCAGGCCTGCCTCGTACCATTACCGTTAATTCTGAAGAAGTAGAAGGCGCACTGCGTGAATCAGTAGCCCTTATCGTTCAAACTGCCAAAAGCGTGCTCGAGCGCACTCCGCCTGAACTTTCTGCGGACATCATTGACCGAGGCATTATCTTAACAGGCGGCGGAGCCCTCCTGAACGGCCTTGATCAGTTAATGGCAGAAGAATTAAAAGTTCCTGTCTTAATCGCAGAAAACCCGATGGACTGTGTAGCAATCGGCACAGGCATCATGCTTGATAACGTCGATCGCCTTAATAGACGCAAATTCGGATAATTTATGGGAAAACATCAGTTTTTGGACTGGTGTTTTTTTTCTTTCTCTAAACCTTTCGCCAATCCAGCCGATTTTAAGAGTGTACCTTCGATTTTTTTATGAAATTTACAAAATTAAACGGTTCTGTTCCCAATAGTCAGATATAATGAAAATAGAAAATATTGTCGAAAAAAAGAGAGAGTGCTCTCTTATGAGGTGAAAGAATGCTGCGAGGTTTTTATACAGCGACTGCGGGGATGCTTGCCCAGCAGCGCAGAACAGAAATGCTGTCCAATAATATAGCCAATGCGAATACACCGGGATATAAATCGGATCAGGCCTCACTTAAGGCGTTTCCGGAAATGCTCTTGAAAAGAGTTGAAAGGAATAATGCGCTTTCTCCTGCTACACAAGAAGTAGGAAAGCTAAATACTGGCGTGTATCTGCAGGAAATGATTCCTCAATTTACTCAAGGCGACCTCCGTGAAACAGGTCTCTCAAGCGATGTAGCCCTAGTAGAAGAGCTGGTTCCATACAACGCGGAGACGAATGAGAAAGGTGCGTTGCTCTTTGCTGTGCAGACCCCGGCGAATGAAGTGCGCTACACACGTAATGGACAGTTTACCAGAAATGAAAACGGTGAGCTCACCCTTGCAGGGAATGCTGTCCTTGGAACGAATGGCCAGCCGATTACACTTGCTTCTGATCAATTTGAAATCACACCTGACGGAACGGTTAGAGTGGACGGGGCAGAGCAGGCTCAAATTGAAATTGTCTTTGCAGGTGATACAAGAACGCTGATCAAAGAAGGAAATGGCCTTTTCCGAACGGATGAACAATTGCAGACTGCAGTAGGAAATCCTGATATTTCGTACCAGTTGAAACAAGGCTATGTGGAAGGTTCAAATGTGGACGTTTCAAAAACATATACTGAAATGATGACAGCCTACCGCGCTTTTGAAGCAAACCAGAAAGTGCTGCAGGCATACGATAGAAGCATGGACAAAGCCGTGAATGAAATCGGCAGAGTAAGATAAGAGGGGGATTAGGCATGCTGCGTTCAATGATCACGGCTACTAATACATTAGGTCAGCTGCAAAAACAGCTTGATCTGATTGGTAATAACATGGCAAACATCGATACACAAGGCTACAAACGTACTCAAACAGGATTCTCGGAGCTTCTTAATCAGCAAGTCAATAATGCAGGGCTTAATGATGATCCTGCTGGACGGTCCACGGCTCTTGGCGTTCGGCCAGGAGTTGGAGCGGTGCTTACAGGACAAACTGTATATACCCAAGGCAGCATCAAGGTAACAGACCGGGAGCTGGACATTGCCCTGACAAAGCCGGGCCAATTTCTGCAAATAGAAGCAGGCGGTGAGGTGCAGTATACACGAGATGGCGCTCTTTACTTAAATCCTGCCGAGAATGGCCGGCTGCAGCTTGTCACAGCTGAAGGTCACGCTGTTCTTGATGAAAATCAAAACCCGATTTTCTTTGATGATGCGTTTGAAAATTTGAAGGTAACCGCAGATGGCAGAATATCCGCAATTCCGGGCAATCAGTCTTTCCAATTAGGAATTGTTGGAGTAAATCAGCAATCTATGCTTGAAAAACAGGGCGGAAATCGGTACGCTTTAAATGAGAACGCGCCAAACGGAACGATTGAATTTTTGAACCGTGATCAAATGGGCATCCAGCAAGGTGCACTCGAAATGTCAAATGTGGATCTTTCAAAAGAAATGACCGAGCTAATGACAGCTCAGCGGTCATATCAACTCAACTCAAAATCAATCACCATGGGCGATCAAATGCTCGGGCTAATCAATAGTGTGAGATAAACGAAGGGGTTTTTTACAGTGAGTACAAACGAACAGTCTCGTGAAGAAGTGAAAAAAACAAACAAAACAGATGAAACCGCCAGGCAAAAAATCAGAATCAGGCTTATTCCGATCTGGCTGCGTCTTGTTTTATTGCTTCTATTCATGGCCATTGCGGCAGTGTGCGGTGCAATGATTGGCTACGGTGTACTCGGTGACGGAAAGCCGGCAGATGTCTTCGATAAACAAACATGGCAGCACGTCTTTGACCTGGTGGAAAAAGAATCCGAAAAATAAGGAGGGCTAAGCCCTCCTTTTTGTGTATAATAGAACTAATAGGTTGTACTAGGAGGAGGTACTAAAATGTTAGACATCAATCAAATCAAAGAAATCATTCCGCACCGCTATCCATTCCTGCTCATCGATAAAATCCTTGAAGTGGACGAAGGCAAGCGCGCAATCGGACTAAAAAACGTAACGGCAAACGAAGAGTTCTTCAACGGCCATTTCCCGGAGTACCCAGTCATGCCAGGCGTCTTAATCGTTGAAGCACTCGCTCAAGTCGGCGCTGTTGCCATGCTGATCAAAGAAGAAAACCGCGGCCGCCTTGCCTTCTTCGCAGGCATCGACAACTGCCGCTTCAAAAAACAAGTAACACCAGGCGACCAGCTCCGCCTCGAAGTCGAAATCATCCGCCTGCGCGGCTCACTCGGCAAAGGCAAAGGCATTGCCACAGTAAACGGTGAAGTTGTATGTGAAACCGAATTGATGTTTGCTTTGGGTGAGAAGAAAGAATAGATATTTCTAGACGATCCTTTTGGGGTCGTTTTTTTGTTGCTGGTTTTTAGGAGGTATCTGGTAAAAAGAAAGTATTGCCTGCAAACCGGCAAGTATTTTCCCAGTTCCGGCTAGTAAAAGAGGCATTCCGGTAAGTAAAAACCCTGTTTTGGAAAGTAAAACAGATTCATCGCAGGATCCGCATTGGAATAGCAAATCAGAGCATTCCATCTAGGAGGTATCTGGTAAAAAGAAAGTATTCCCTCCAACCCGGCAAGTATTTCTCCGATTCCCGCTAGTAAAAGAGGCATTCCGGCAAGTAAAAACCCTGTTTTGGAAAGTAAAACTGAATCGTCGCAGAATCCGCATTTGAAATAGCAAAGAGCACTCCATCTAGGAGGTATCTGGAAAAAAGAAAGAATTCCCTCCAACCCGGCAAGTATTTCCCCGATTCCCGCTAGTAAAAGAAACATTCCGGCAAGTAAAATCTCCGTTTTGGAAAGTAAAACTGAATCGTCGCAGAATCCGCATTTGAAATAGCAAAGAGCACTCCATCTAGGAGGTATCTGGAAAAAAGAAAGTATTCCCTCCAACCCGGCAAGTATTTCCCTGGTTCCCGCTAGTAAAACAAACATTCCGGCAAGTAAAAACCCCGTTTTGGAAAGTAAATCAATATCACCGCAGAATCCGACCAGAAACCACAAATCTAGTTCCATCTCAAGTAATAGAAAAAACCTAAATTGCCAAGTGCACTTAGAAAAAACAATTATTCAGGTGTAAAAATCTATTTTGCCTATCTGGAAAGGAGTTTAAAAACAATTAGAGAAATAATCAGAGAAAAAACACGAAGGAGTGATCATTTGATAAAAAAAGAACTGAAAGTATCAATTAAAATTCAAAAACTGCAAGCCTTACTTAGGCGGCTGCCTCTGCATCATTTGATGAGAACCAAAATTGAAGAGGAGTACGCAAAAAGTATGGCAGGGTATCGTGGTGAGCTGTCGATGGATTATCATTTGCGCCCGTTATTTAATAAAGAGTTTCTTGTTCTGCACGATATAAGACTGTTGAGCGAGCAGTATTTTCAGATGGATATTATTATCCTCACGAAACGCTATGTTTTAATACTTGAAGTGAAAAATATGAGTGGAACACTTTGCTTCGATCAGACATTCAAGCAGCTTATTCGAACAATAAATGGGCGGGAAGAAGCGTTTCCTGATCCGATTATTCAAGTTAGGCGCCAGCAGAAGAGTCTCCGAAAATGGCTGTCTGACTACAATTTCCCCGAACTGCCAATCCATTCTTTTATTGTCATCAGCAATCCCACCGCGATACTTAAAACAATTCCAGCCTACTCAGAAACCGTTTTGAAAAAAGTGATACATGCAGCCTCTCTTCAAGAAAAGATTGAATCACTTGCTTTTCGTTATAAAGATGATCTGATAACGGTTAAGGACTTAAATAAGCTATCAAGGCTCCTCATCAAACACCACACACCATATGATCCAGATCTTCTTAACCAATTTCAGCTAAACAGGTCAGAGTTAATAATGGGTGTTCATTGTACCCAATGCTCTGCGGTCCCAATGATGAAAATTAGCGGCAGCTGGGTTTGCAGGAAATGCATGTTCACTGCAAAAGAAGCGTATCTAGAATCTTTAAATGATTACGCACTGCTGCTTGGTCCGACTATTACAAATAAAGAGATGAGGCAATTTTTAAAAATATCCTCATTAAGCTCCGCATCAAAATTACTTTCAGCACTTGACCTCCCATACACTGGCACTTTCAAAAACCGCAAATACCATCTCCCGTCCTTAAATTAATACCAACACTACACAAGTATAATCCCAAAAACTCTGGGCACCCTAACCACGACCGAATAAGCGAGGTCCAATCCAGAAAGGGGCATATTCATGAACACTAAATGGTTACTTAAAATTTCAGGTACATTACTTGCAGCTATGCTGATAGCGGGCTGTGCGGATGATCAGGATCCTGCACCGCCAGAAGATAACAATATGGAAGAAGAAGTGCCGAATGATGAGACACCTCCTGCTGAGGATGAAACAGAGAAGGATATGGAGCAGGACATGGAAGAAGACATGCAGGAAGATGAGCACAAAATGGAAGACGACATGCAAAAAGACGAAAATGAGTTGGAAGAAGATAACAAGTAAAGAAAAAAGTCCGCTTACATTTGAGCGGACTTTTTCACGTGTAATTCTCTTTGTTCATTTAGTTTTTGTGTGAAAGCCTGCTTGAGGTCATCACCCTCCAGACCTTTTGTCAGCAGGTCTTCAAGCAGCTTTTCAGGCTCGTGCTTTGATTTTCGTGCAAGCATGCGCCCTTCAAATAAGACAGATATATGTTCTTCAAGGACCATGATGGATTTAATCTTCGCCTTGATCTCGGCGGGTTTGTTGGTTTTCTTGGAAATCGTCACATAAAGAGGCAGTTCTTGTTTCTCCTGAGAGAGCGATTCAAAGTATGAGCGGTGTTCCTCTTTTAAAAGAGCCTCAATCATCCAGTGATTTTCCCCGTCTTCTTTGTTGATGATCAGTCCGTCTGATAAGGGAATCTCTTCAAAACGAGCACCATTTTCTCCCTGTACTTCAATCGTCAGCCCTACGAGTCTAAACGTTTTCATAAATACCCTCCTTGGTCCAGTTTATTGTTCCTGTGCGGTTATTGTTACATTATACCATACAGGCATAGCGGGAGACCAAATCGAGGGATGAGCAGAATGGATCAATTCCCTAATTGAAAATAAGAGGGAAAAAGAGGAAACAGCAGGAATAATACAAAATATTACAATGAATAAGTAAAAATGCCTATATTTGAAGTTTTCCACAAACCATATAATTTGCTATGGTAAAATAGCAAACTTTAAGAAATGAGGCTGATCTATGGAGACGATTAAGTTAAAAACAATTTCGGTTAAAGATCTGCAGACAACTGGTGAAATGGTAAGAGAAAGTTTAGAAGACAAGCCATTATTATTAAGAGTAGGGGAGATTACTGCAGGAAAAACGAAGTATTACCACTTCCAAGTGAACAGGGAAGCATCAGTAGAAATATTATATGAAACAAAAGACAAGCATCAAATCGTACGAATTCTTTTTGATTTGCTGAAAAATGAAATGTCCATTCAATCATTCCTATGGACGGACGAAACCAAACGTTATGAAGAAACACCCATTCAAAATGAACTCATCGCATCACAATCATTTCAAGCTATTCTTCAAAGCATCACTTTTTCTGGCCTTGAACAGCAATCCTATTTATTTCAGTTACATAGAAAATAGCAGCATACAGAGTGAATCCTGCTAAATTCTCTTAGAAAAAACCAAAATCCTGTTAGGAAAATCACTTTTTCCAGCATGAAAACATCATTTTCAAGATTTTTCCTAATTCCAAATACCCGCTACAATAGCCTTGTAAGCTAATGAGAGGAGGAATTAGGTGATAAACTCAGTCACGCTGGTCGGAAGGTTAACAAAGGATCCTGAAATGCGCTACACAGCCGAAGGAGCGCCTGTCGCAAGCATCACACTGGCAGTGAGCCGAGCATTTAAAAACGCAGCGGGTGACATGGACACAGACTTCGTCAACTGCACCTTGTGGCGAAAAACAGCAGAAAACACCGCCAACTATTGCCGAAAGGGCTCAATCGTAGGCGTATCCGGACGCATCCAGACCCGCAACTACGAAAACTCAGAAGGCAGGCGCGTCTACGTCACAGAAGTCGTCGCAGACTCCGTTCGCTTCATGGGCGGAAAAACCCGTGAACTCGCAGTAACGGAAAAATAACAAACCCCTCTAAACCCCTCACAGAAACAGAATCAAGGAACTCCCCGTTTCCTCACTTAACTAGCCGGATTTTTCCGGCTGGTTCTTTCTTAAGACGGGATAAGTAGGATATAATAAAACAAAGAAAGGGAGGTATCAACTGATGAATGAAGAGATGGTAACCCGAATTCTCACTGGTATCGACGGGATAAGAGTAGATGTGTCTGAGATGAAAACAGACATAGCCGTACTAAAGCAAGATGTCTCAACCCTGAAAACAGACGTGACACAAGTAAAAGCGGATGTTTCGAATTTGAAAGCGGACGTCTCAAGTCTAAAATCCGACGTCTCAACCCTGAAAACAGACATGATAGAAGTGAAAGCGGATGTGTCGACTCTAAAAACAGATGTTACAAATTTGAAAACAAACGTTACAAGTCTAAAAACAGATATGTCAGAGATGCGATCTGAATTACTTAAAGAGATGGCCATTTTAGAAGGCAAGATCGATGATAACGAAGCAAAAAGCGAAACTAGAGACGTGGCGCTTCTCAAAGAAATGTCCTATCAGCGCATGGAACTCAAATACTTGAAGCAAAAATCAGCAGAGCACGAAATTGAAATTTTTAAATTACATGAGATGAATCAGCCTTAAAAGTGGGTTGATTTTTTTGTGTCCAATTAGGAGGTGAATGGAAAAAAGAAAGTATTTCCTCTAAACTGGCAAGTATTTCTCCCATTCCCGCTAGTAAAAGAGCCATTCTGGAAAGTAAAGCCCCCATTTTGGAAAGTAAACCAACTTCCGAACAGAATTTCCATACCAACAGCACCACCCAAACCCTCTAAATACCCAACTGCACATAAAAAAACCAGCCCAACCCTGGACTGGCCCTAACAAAAACCTATTTCCCGACCTTTTTACTAATCAACTCATACAGCTTCTTCCACTCTGCACTCATTGTTTCCTTTTTCACGCCGTCTTCTTTTTTCTTGCTCATGTCGTGCGCCTCCTAGCTCATGGAGAGGGTGAAGAGCTCTTCCAGTTCGTCTGTGGACAGCTCTGTGATCCAGCTCTCGCTTTGGATGATTTCATCATTCAAGGATTGCTTTTTATCCAGCATGCCATCAATCTTTTCTTCGATCGTACCGGTTGTAATCAGCTTATGCACATGGACAAATCGGTTTTGGCCAATGCGATATGCGCGGTCTGTTGCCTGATTCTCAACGGCCGGGTTCCACCAGCGGTCATAGTGAACGACATGGTTTGCAGCGGTTAAGTTCAATCCAGTTCCGCCAGCCTTCAAAGACAAGATCAAGATCGAATACTCTTTATTCTGGAACTGCTCCACCATCTTGTCGCGCGCCGCTTTTGCTACACTGCCGTTTAAGAACAAAACTTTCTCTCCAAATTCACGTTCCAGCAAGGATTGAATCATCTCACCCATGCCGATATACTGCGTGAAGATCAAACAGCTTTCATCTTGTTCACGTATCGCCGATACAAGCTCAAGCAGTTTCTCAATTTTATGAGAGCGTGTCGTCACGGACGCTGCACGTTCCTCTTTCAAATAAAGCGCAGGGTGATTACAGATCTGCTTAAGCTTCCCGAGCATCTTTAGAATCAGTGCCTTCCGCTGCATACCCGCAAGCTGTGATACCTGATCAAAGGTATCCTTCACCAGCTGTTCATACAACGAAGCCTGCTCAACTGTAAGCGGGATATACTCTTTCTGCTCCTGCTTCTCAGGCAGATTCAGCGCGACCTGTTCATCGCGCTTCGTCCGGCGCAGCAGGAACGGTTTAATCAGCTGCTGCAGGTTTCCTATAATGGCTGGATCCCGATCTTTCTCAATCGGAAGCACAAATCGCTTATGGAAACTATGCAGGCTGCCAAGAAATCCTGTATTGATAAAATCAAAAATCGACCACAGTTCCGTTAAGCGATTTTCCATCGGCGTTCCTGTCAGAGCGATATGATGATGGCCCTTCAGCTTCCTTATCGCTCTCGACTGTTTCGTGTGCGCATTTTTGATGTTCTGAGCTTCATCCAGACAAATCGCACTCCATGTAACGGAAGCAATCTCTTCATGATCCGCATGGGACAGGCCGTATGACGTCAAAACAATGTCCGTATCGGCCAGCGATACATGAAAATCTTCGCCTTTAGCCCGATTTGGACCGTAATGAAGATGAACGTTCAAGTCAGGTGCAAACTTCTCAATCTCCTTCTGCCAGTTGCCCAGCACCGAAGTTGGCGCAATAATAAGGAACGGCGCCTCACGTTTTTCGTGCTCCACAACATAGGCAAAATAAGCAATCATCTGTATCGTTTTCCCGAGCCCCATATCGTCCGCTAAGCAAGCGCCAAAATGGAACTTCCGCAGAAACAGCAGCCAGTCAACACCTTGCTGCTGATACGGACGGAGATCACCGTGAAAGGTCGAAGGAACATCATGCTTAGGTATATCGGTTATCTCTGTCAATTGACGGAGCATCGACTTCATCTGGCGGCTAAGCTCAATATGAATATTCGCAAACGCACGCGAATCAAGAACCTCATCCTCACTATCACGTGCATCAGCAAGCTCCTGCTGCAGAATATCGGAAAAGTGCAGCCCTTCTTTTTCGGCTTTTTTCAAAATCGACTGCACATGCTTAATAAATGCAGGATCCAGCTTAATCCACTGCCCTTTAAAATTCACAAGGCGGCGGTTATCATTCACCATCCCCATGAATTCTTCCTCGCTCATCTCAACACCATTCGTCGCAAAACGCCAGTTGAAATCGATCAGCGAGTTCATGCCGACAAAGGATTGTCCGCGCGGGGCCGACGACATCTTCGCCTTCAGCATCACTTTTGAATCGCGGACAACCTGCCACCAGGAAGGCAGGAGAATCTCAACGCCGGTGTTGACAAACGTTTCACTCGCACTTGTTAAAAAAAGCCACGCCTCATCCTCGGTAATATGTGTGTTGCCATTCTGAAAAGACAGCCAAGGAACAATTTCCTCAAAGCGCTGCTGCTCGCGTTCAATCCGGTTCATATATCCGCGCCATGGAGTCGGCAGATCCTTCAGTCCCTGAAAAAGATGAAATGAATCCGGGTTTTTCCGGTCCCGCAAAAACAGCTCAAGCTTCCAATCATCGCCATCATAATCCGGCTCATTTAATCGCAGCCCAATCGTAAACGGAGCATCGTCAATTAAGAAGCCGATCTTCTCAAGCCAGTCGCGCTCATCTAGAAAATGCCCCTCAAACTTCTCAGTAGCGGCATAAGCTTCCACAATGTCACTCCAAGCACGCTTCAGGTCTGAATTCCTCTCAATCAAATCGTTCACAGCCGCAGACAGCCAATCCGCCGTAAATCCTTCAAGCTCACCGTCAGTATCGCGCCACCCAAACGCACCATTCTTCCAACGTTCGAAATCAGGCATAAACTCGCCGTTCACGATACAATCATAGATCGCCTCCGCTGCATCAATCAGGGGGACAGCATCGCCGCTATACTCAATATCAGCAAGCGAATTTGTCGTATCTTTTCCAATCAGCTCAACCATCATCCACGGAGACAGCAGAACAGAAGGGACGCCGATGTAGCTCACATCTTCAAGCAGCGATCCAAAGAAAGAGGATTCATGCCATGTGAACAAGTAGCGCCGCATATGATTCGTTCCGAGCGTTTTCTCATCCTTCGTCGTGCACCATACGTAAAAGTGAAAATTCTCGATTTGTTCCGTATGGACGGAGATCTTCAAATCATTCAGCATGAATCAACTTTCCTCTCTTCAGCTCCTCTTGAAAAGCACGCAGGCGCCGGTGCTCATGTGAAAGCTTTTCAAGATAGATGTCAAATTGTGTCTCATTCTTTATCTTCTTATATAAAGTGCGGGCCTTCTTCAAATACCTTACTGCAAGCTTATAGTTGGTTCTTGTCCGCAAAGCGATCTCCTGGCGTATCGCATGGTGATATATTGTCAGCAGTGACTCTGGACTTTCCTTTTCTATCATCTTTAACAAATCGCGGTCAATCTCATACAGTTCAAACCCAAGCAGCAAATGCAACTCTGCCCACGTTCTGAATTGCTTTTTGTTCACGAGAAAATGATGATACTCCGCATAGCTGAAAGGAAGCAGATTTCGGCAGGCATTTTCATACAGCCGCTCGTCCTTGGTCTGATTAGAATAATCAGAAAGCATATCAAGGAAAAAACGAACCGAACGGCGTTTTTCTTCATATGGAATGTCACTGTTTAAAAAAGCATCCGATTTCCCAAGCAAATACGTAAACCACTTCGAAGCACGCTTCCAATTTTTCCGGGAAACAAGATCGCCGACCCAATCGTACAAAATCGGAAACGCTCCATCATTAAACACCTTCATCTTCTCAAATAAAGCATCGTCATCCCCCTGCAGAAAATCCATATGAATCAAAGCAAGACGATATTCAGGCACATCCCGTTCACTTAATTGCTCATTCAGCCAGTCAACTTCATTCTCGATCCACTTCTTTCGATTAAGCAGGCCGATCCAAAGCGCGCGGTAAATGCTGATCCGTTCAAACTGTAAATAACTGCTGACATCAAGCAGCTGATGAAAAACCTCGATGCTTTCCTCCAAAAGAGAATCCAGAGAGAAAGGCAAAGCGAACTTCCGCATCTCCCGCAGTTCGTATGTAATCGATTCAATACACTCTTCAAAATAAGAATGATAAACATGGTGTAACAAATGATCATTTGGTTTCGTCTCATTAAGTAGACGAAGCATGTAGAACAATGTCGCCAGGTTTGCATGGATGAGATAAAACCGTCTGAGGTCCGCATCTTTCGGAGCCTTCTTCTTCAGCACGGGATAATAATGGTTGTACAAGCTCTGAATTTGCTGAATGTTCCGCGGCCGATTCTGAGCCCACCGCTTGTATTCAAACTCAAAAAACGACAGCCAGCTTGAAAGCGAATCATCTTTCCAGCTCACAGGCGGAATCATCTGACTTGCAGGCTTCAGCTGGGCAAGAATCGCCTGCTGCGTCTTGGCATTCCAAGCGTCCAAATATGTACCAACTCGTTCGACGCTTGCATATAAATAAAGAAAGGAAGCCACAACATGACGGCAGGGAAAGGCTGCAGGACAAGAACATGAGCTCATCGTAAAAAAATCAAGCTCAAGCACAACCCGAACAGGCGTCACATCCTGCACATTGGCACTCACTGTGTGTCCATCTATCTTAATGTTGTACACGCTGCCCTGCCGATATAGCATCAGCCCTTTTTTCACAAGATTGCGATCGTCTTCCAACTCAGGCGAAAGCTGATCCTGCAGCTCTTCACCCGCATGCAGAATCAACTCTTTATCCAGATCATGCTGAAGCATGGCACACCGCTCCTTTATAAAGTGATTAGAAAGTATAGTATTGTTGCGCATCTAGTCCTGTTCCATCATCTGTGAATCGGAGCTGAACGGGCGCTTTTGCTTTTCATAGTCAATTCTTTCATTATAACTGATAATGAACAAAGGATAAAACGGAAAGGGAAATTTCGGCAGTGAGGTTTAGGCTCGAGAAAATTCGGGGACATAAAAGATAGTTCGACACGAACCATATAAATAGTTGCCAGTCGACAGAAAACGCAGTATAATCTGCTTGTTGTATAAAATTGTAAAATAACAAGAAAGGAAAATTTGTAGAATGAAAGAAAACAGCCTTAAACAAGAAGAACTTCTGCAAATTTTAATGAACGCCTACCAAAAAGGCGAGCATTCAAATGAAATTACCACCAAAGAACTGCTGGATGAGCTGATTCTTCAATTTAGAAAAGTATACGCATCTTAATAGATTAACACCGAAAGAAGTCCGCAACATAAAATATGCGGACTTTTTTCGTCACCATATGACTAAAGTTCTATTAAACTATTAATAACTCCCTCCGATATTATTAACATAAACATTTAGACAAATATCGACAGTGTTCGAGGGGGATTTATTCAAATGAGTCATTGGATTACACCAGAAGAAATGGAAAGAAAAAGAGAGCTGAAAAAGCGCGTGCTGACAGTCTCCATTCCACTTTTGACAATTTTATGCACAGCACTTGTAACCGTTTTAATTAACGGACTATAATACGTTATGAGATTCGCTTTTTTGCGGGTCTCTTTTTTGCGTTTGAAAAATATTTACACACAATTTACAAATCCTTGTTATAATTGTCATTATTGTTTCGAAAAAGCTAATAAATGACAAAAAATAAGAAATTTATCACTTTTACTGTAAAAATTTGTAGCTATAGACTTGCTCTTTTATTATAATAAGCTTTGTGTTTTTTTATTACATAACTTAAACGGAGGTCAACATGGAAGAAACAATCAGTTTGAAAGAACTGTTTCAAACCTTAAAGAAACGTCTTTCTCTCATTATTATTATCACGGCAATCGCCGCAGCCACCAGCGGAATCATTAGTTACTTTATTCTAACTCCCATCTATCAATCTTCTACCCAAATTCTCGTGAACCAAGCAAAAAGTGATCAGCAGGCATTCAACCCTGGGGAAGTGCAAACTAATCTCCAGTTGATTAATACTTACAACGTGATTATTAAAAGCCCTGCGATTTTAGATAAGGTTATTAAACAATTAGATTTAAACATGAGCAGTGGTCAACTTAACAGCAATGTAACTGTTGGCAGTGAGCAAGACTCACAAGTCGTAAATATTTCTGTGCAAGATGAAGATCCAAAACAGGCTGCTGAGATTGCTAACACAATTGCAACAGTCTTTCAAAAGGATATTGCATCTATCATGAACGTAGATAACGTAAGTGTCCTATCTAAAGCAGAACTCGGAACGGATCCTTCTCCAATTAAGCCAAAACCAATCATGAATATTGCTATAGCACTAGTAGTAGGACTAATGGCGGGTGTAGGTTTAGCCTTTCTTTTTGAATACATGGATAACACCATTAAAACAGAGCAAGACATCGAAAAATACCTTGGTTTGCCTGTGTTAGGTGCTATTAATAGAATCGATATGGAACAGGAATTAAAAGACCAAAAAGCTGCGAATAGCAACGTTAATAGAACAAGAGGTGAGACCATTGGCTCGTAAAGACCGCAAACAAATCTTTCAGCTTCAAAGCAGAAGCTTGGTATCTATGCTTACACCGAGGTCACCTATAGCAGAACAGTACCGGACGATTCGGACAAACATTCAGTTTTCAACAGTAGATGAAGAAATCACATCTATGATTGTAACTTCTGCAGGACCAGGTGAGGGGAAATCCACAACCGCGGCAAACTTAGCCGTTGTATTCGCCCAGCAAGGGAAAAAAGTTCTTTTTATTGATGGAGACTTAAGAAAACCTACAGCTCACTATACCTTTAAGGTAGATAATCATGTAGGTTTAACCAATGTCTTAACAAAACAGACCAGCTTAGCTCAAGCTGCTAAATATTCAGATCAAGAAAACCTCTATCTTCTTACAAGCGGCCCGATTCCGCCAAATCCAGCTGAGCTGCTGGCTTCAAAAGGAATGAGGCAGCTGATTGAGGATGCAAAAAGAGAATATGATCTTATCCTATTTGATACTCCGCCAGTTTTAGTTGTGACAGATGCACAAATCCTGTCAAATGCTGTAGATGGTGTTGTTCTTGTAGTCAGCAGCGGAAAAACGGAACTTGAATCAGCTAAAAAGGCAAAAGATGCCTTAGATCAAGCTCAAGCTAAAATTCTTGGAACGGTCCTTAACAACAAAAAACAGCAGGATCAACAGTACTATTATTACGCTGCAAAATAAAAGATAATTCGACAAAATACACCTCTTTTGAACTAGTTCCATTTATGGTACTATCTCAAAGTGTTTATTAAAAAGCATAGGTATTAAGAGTCTTAATGCCTATGCACCTCTAACTGGGCGGTGGTTTCTATGATTGATATCCATTCACATATTTTACCTGGTGTAGACGATGGGGCTGCAACTAATGAAGAAGCGATTCAAATTGCGAAAGCTGCAGTTAAAGAAGGCATCACCACAATCATTGCCACACCCCATCATCAAAACGGAAAATACATAAACTCTAAGCTTAGCATTCTTGAAAACGTTGAAGCACTAAACACTCTACTTCGAAATGAACACATTCCACTAACCATTTTGCCTGGGCAGGAAACAAGAATTCATGGAGATCTGATGAATGAATTAGAAACCGACGTCATTCTGCCGCTCAACAATACCAACTACGTCTTTATTGAGCTCCCATCTGGACAAGTACCCAGATACACCGAGCAAATGTTATTTGATATCCAGCTCAAGGGTCTCACGCCAGTCATCGTCCATCCTGAACGAAATTCAGAAATTATTGAAAATCCTGATCTTTTATACAAGCTTGTCAGTAAAGGGGCATTAACTCAAATTACATCATCAAGCCTTACAGGTCATTTCGGGAAAAACATCAAAAAGTTCACTCTGCAGCTAGTAGAAGCACAGCTTACCCATTTCCTCGCATCGGATGTTCACAGCTTAAAAAACCGTCCGTTTAGATTGGCTGATGGATACGTTGTTCTTAATAAAGAATTTGGAACACAAGCTGAATACATGTTTAAAGAAAATGCTGAACTATTGGTGCAAAACTTAGCGGCGTACAGAATGGATCCAACGAGAATTAAGAAAAAGAAATTTTTGGGAATATTTTAAGAGGAAACTTGGTGATGCCTCCTCCACCATTATCAAGGGAGGCACTCGGCTGCATTGTGGGTGAGAGACCTTAGACGCCTGTCGTCAAAGGTGTGGTGTGAGGGTGGGTTCGATGCCTAACTTTATTAAAAATAAAGATAGTTAACGAAAGATTGTTACGGTGAGAATGCTTTTCCGTTAACTATTTTAATTACAAATGATAAGAAAAAGGTGAATGTAATGAAAATTGCAGTTGTAGGAACGGGTTATGTAGGTCTTGTGACTGGAACTTGCCTTTCTGAGATTGGTCATACGGTTACTTGTATTGATATCGACCAAAGAAAAGTAGACAAGATGAAAGCGGGATTCTCTCCTATTTATGAACCGGGTCTTGATGAATTGATGCTGAAAAACATTAACGAAAAGAGACTGGATTTTACAACAAATCACGAAGAAGGGTTTAACGGAGCTGATGTCATTTACATAGCTGTAGGGACACCTGAAAAAGAGGATGGTTCAGCAAACCTAAAATATGTTGAGTATGTAGCAAAAGATATTGCTTCAAACGTAAAACAAGATGTTGTAGTAGTTACTAAAAGCACCGTACCTGTTGGTACAAATGATTGGATTAAAGAAGTGATTGAAAATAATTTGGTTCATGATGTAAAAGTTGAGATTGTCTCGAATCCCGAATTCTTGCGGGAAGGTTCTGCTATTTATGACTCCTTTAATGGCGATCGTATTGTCATCGGTTCAAGTTCAGAAAAGGCTGCAACTGTATTAGAAGAAATCAACAAACCATTCGGACTTCCCATCTTCATAACGGACATTCGAAGCGCTGAAATGATTAAATATGCAGCAAATGCTTTCCTTGCAACAAAAATCAGCTTTATTAATGAGATTTCAAACATCTGTGAAAAATTGAATGCTAACGTTGAAGACGTAGCCAATGGCATGGGTCAAGACAGCAGAATTGGTTCTCAGTTCCTAAATGCAGGCATTGGATATGGCGGTTCATGTTTCCCAAAGGATACGAAGGCTCTAATACAAATCGCAGGTAATGTGGAGTATGACTTTGATCTATTAAAAGGCGTTGTGCGTGTTAATCAAAAACAACAAGAAATTCTGTTAAGTAAACTTGAAGAAAGATTTGAAGTTCTAACAGAAAAGAAAGTTGCGATTCTTGGCTTAGCATTCAAGCCAAATACAGATGACATGAGAGAAGCTGCTTCAATCGTCATCACTAAACATTTAATTGAAAAAGGCGCTAACGTTTTCGCATATGATCCTGTTGCAACAGTAAATGCAAAAGAAATCCTGGATCCCAAAGTGAATTATTCTTCAAATGTAACTGAAGCCTTAATGGATGCAGATGCTGCAATGATTCTTACAGAGTGGAATGAATTTAAAGACTTGGATTTGAACGTATTCCAAGAGCAAATGAAATCACCTATTATCTTTGATGGCCGTAATTGCTATGACCTTGAGGTTGTTAAGAACCACAACCTTGAGTATCACTCAATGGGAAGAAAAACAATAAATACGGTGAAACTAACTGCTGTTAATTAAATAAAAGGGGCGTTTTAATTGAAAAAAGTAAGAAAGGCTATTATTCCAGCTGCGGGCTTAGGAACTCGTTTTTTACCTGCTACAAAGGCGATGCCAAAAGAAATGCTTCCGATTGTCGATAAGCCGACAATTCAATATATCATTGAAGAAGCCATTGAATCTGGAATTGAAGACCTTATTATTGTAACAGGCAAAGGAAAAAGGGCAATCGAAGATCATTTTGATCACAACTTTGAACTTGAACAAAATCTTATAGAAAAAGAAAAGTATGACTTGCTTGAAAAAGTCAAACATTCATCAGGAATTAACCTTCATTACATTCGTCAAAAAGAACCAAAAGGTCTTGGGCATGCCGTATGGTGCGCGCGTAAATTTATCGGGAGCGAACCGTTTGCAGTATTACTAGGGGACGATATTGTACAAGCTGAAACCCCATGCCTAAAGCAATTAATTAACGAATATGACAATACTGGTTCGTCTGTAATCGGTGTTCAGACGGTTGGAAATGATCAAACGCACCGTTATGGGATTATTGATCCTTTAACTAAAGAAGGCAAGCTTTATCAAGTAAACCGGTTTGTAGAAAAGCCAAAGCAGGGTACTGCTCCTTCAAACCTGGCAATTATGGGACGCTATGTCTTAACTCCGGAGATATTTGCACTCTTAGAAAATCAGGAAACAGGTGCCGGCGGAGAAATTCAGTTGACAGACGCTATTCAGAAATTAAACGAACAGCAGCATGTCTATGCTTATGATTTTGCCGGAAAGCGTTATGATGTGGGTGAAAAATTCGGCTTCATCCAGACGACCATAGAATTTGCCCTGCAACATGATGATCTTAAAACAGAACTGATTGAACTCATGAAAAAGCTAGTTGAACAGGAAAGCCTAAAATTATCGAATTAAGGAAGTGGCGCGGAATGTCAGAGTGGGCAAAGGAAAGAACGGCACAGCCCCCGCATCATCAGGCAGTAGTTGATTTCGGTACAACAACTTCTACCTACAAACTTGTAAAGCGCTCTATGGACGTTACAGGAGCACTTCTGGGAATTATACTTTTAAGTCTTTTATTTATTGTTGTAGCGATAGCGATTAAGCTGGAAGATCCAAAAGGCCCTGTTTTTTTTACTCAGAAACGAGTAGGGAAAAATGGAGTAGAGTTTAATATGTTTAAATTCAGGTCAATGGTAAGCGATGCGGAAGAGAGACTGAAAGATTTGCTTTCTTTAAATGAAGTAACCGGTGCGATGTTCAAGATGAAAAACGATCCGAGAATTACTAAGGTTGGAAAGTTCATCAGGAAAACAAGCATCGATGAATTGCCGCAGCTGTTTAATGTTCTAAAGGGTGACATGAGTCTGGTCGGACCCCGTCCTCCTCTTCCGAGAGAGGTCGCTGAGTATTCTGATTATGATAAACAGCGGTTATTGGTTACACCGGGTTGCACAGGAGTATGGCAAGTAAGCGCCAGAAACAGTGTAGGTTTTCATGAAATGGTTGAGATGGATCTTTATTACATTAAACATCAGTCGGTCATGACGGATGTAAAAATTCTATGCAAAACAGTCATTGTCCTATTTGGATCGAAAAATGCATTTTAAGGCAGGGTGAAACTTATATGGAAAAACACGCTAAAATTTACGTGGCTGGTCACAGAGGCTTAGTAGGATCAGCCATTTTAAGAAAACTTCAATCTGAAGGATATACAAACTTAGTCTACAAAACCAGCAGTGAATTAGACCTGCGTGATCCAAAGCAAGTTTACGCTTTCTTTGAAAAGGAAAATATCGATTATGTTTTCCTCGCAGCAGCGAAAGTTGGGGGCATTGTAGCAAACAATGAATATCCTGCAGATTTTATTAGAGATAACTTAATGATTCAGACAAACGTGATTGATGCTGCTAATAAAAACAATGTTGAAAAGCTTCTTTTCTTAGGAAGCACATGTATCTATCCAAAATTAGCACCACAGCCGCTTAAAGAACATTATCTATTAACAGGTGAGCTGGAGCCCACAAATGAACCATATGCAATTGCTAAAATTGCTGGTATTAAAATGTGCCAATCGTACAACCGTCAGTATGGCACTAAATATATCTCTGCAATGCCTACTAATCTTTATGGTGAAAATGATAACTTTGATTTACATACATCACATGTTCTTCCGGCTCTTATTAGAAAGTTCCATGAAGCGAAAGAAAACAAGGCGGATTTTGTTGAAGTTTGGGGAACAGGATCACCAAAAAGAGAATTCTTATATTCAGATGACCTTGCAGATGCTTGTCTTTTCTTAATGAACAACTATGAAGGCGATGACATTGTAAACATTGGAGTTGGAGAAGATCTTCCGATTGGTGAACTTGCAGCAAAAGTGAAAACCGTAGTTGGGTTTGAAGGCGAAATTCGGTTCGATACATCTAAACCTGACGGTACGCCACGAAAGCTAGTAGATGTATCCCGTATTAACAGCTTAGGGTGGAAAGCAACTACATCCCTCGATGTGGGATTACAAAAAGCGTACACATGGTTTTTACAAAACGAACTGATTAAACAATAAAGAACACACACTTGGAGGCAATCATGAAAAAGGCACTAATCACAGGCGTAACAGGACAAGACGGATCATACTTGGCAGAATTTCTGCTTGAAAAAGGCTATGAAGTACACGGATTAATTCGCCGCAGCTCTTCATACAACCAAGAGCGTTTAGAGGATCTCTTAACAGAAGAGGGAGCAAACGCGTTCTTAAACCATTCAAATTTTAACCTTCACTACGGTGATGTTACTGATGCATTAAACGTAACCCGTATTATCGGTGAAATCAAACCAAACGAAATTTATAATCTTGCAGCACAATCTCACGTACGTGTTTCCTTTGACATGCCTGGATACACACTAGATGTTGATGCTAAAGGTACACTCAACATCCTTGAAGCTGTACGTATTTTAGGTCTAACAGATAAAACACGCGTCTATCAAGCGTCTACTTCTGAATTATACGGAAAAGTACAGGAAGTACCACAAAAAGAAACAACACCTTTCTACCCGCGTTCTCCATACGGGGTTGCTAAAATTTACGGCTTCTGGATTACGAAGAATTACCGTGAATCTTACAATATGTTCGCAGTAAACGGTATTCTGTTTAACCACGAGTCAGAACGCCGCGGAGAAACGTTCGTTACAAGAAAAATCACTTTAGCAGCCTCTCGTATTGCCCAAGGCAAGCAAAACAAATTGCTGCTTGGAAATTTAGAATCTCTACGTGACTGGGGTTATGCAAAAGATTACGTTGAGTGCATGTGGTTAATCTTACAGCACGATAAACCAGAAGATTTTGTTATCGCTACAGGGGAAATGCATACTGTGCGTGAATTTGTAGAGCTAGCATTCGAGCACACGGGCATTGAGATTGAATGGAAAGGTGAAGGTGTGGAAGAGAAAGGAATTAACAAAACTACCGGTGAGGTTATTGTAGAAATTGATCCAGCATTTTTCCGTCCTGCTGAAGTTGACCAGTTATTGGGGGATCCAACAAAAGCAAAAACATTATTAGGATGGAATCCTAATAAGACTTCTTTTAACAAGTTAGTAAAAATTATGGTCGAGGCTGATATGAAGAAGGTTGAGAGTGAGAACAAAGTTAAGGTAATGTTCAATTAATCACTTTGTTAAAAGAAGTTTAGAAAGCGATTGTTAATATGATAAAAAAATTATACAGCTATGCAGGCTTAATAATGTTATTTGCACTATTAAGTCGGTTATTTGGATTTTTTAGAGAACTACAGATTAGTTATTATTACGGGACAACTCTTTCAGCGGATATGTTTTATATTGTTTCATCTATTCCACTAGTTTTATATACTAGTTTTGCAATAGCCTATTCCAATGCTTTTCTTCCTAACTATCACAAGTCTAAAGATGATGAAAAAGATAGTTTTTTATTTTCAAGTACTGTTTTAATCTTCTTGATAAGTATTATAGTTAGTATGGTAATGTTTTTATTTCCAACCTTTATACTAAAAACTATTGCACCAGGTATAGATAAAGATATCATTAGCCAATATGTTCAAGCAGTAAGGATAGTCTCAATACAGGTATTCTTTATAGGTTTTAATGGCTTATTTAATGGTTTATTAAATGCTAGGGGGAAGTATTTTATTCCCTCTTTATTCAATATGTTATTTACTTTGATGGTAACTCTAACTTTATATATATTACATTCTCAAACAATGAATATTGTCTTTTGGGGCATAACTGTAGTTTACGTTATTCAATTTCTTGTGCAGTTAGCTCTAATTAGTAAGAATTTATTGAACATTGATAAATATCGGATTAACTTTAGTATGATAAAAATTCAGTTTTATGAAACAATGTACATCTTTTCAGGATCTTCGCTATCTCAAGTAAATTATTTTATAGATAGGGCTCTTGCTTCCACAATATATATAGGAGCTTTGTCAACTGTAAATTATGTGCACAAGTTAAATGGGTTTCTAATAGGTCTAATAGGGTTATTAATCTCAAATTTATTATTTCCTATTATTTCTAAAAAAATTAATGAAATTGATGCTAGAGAAATTAATGAAAAAAATAATGTACTTCAGAATATAGATAAATTTGTTTATATTATCATGGCTGTTATTATACCTATCACATTAATATTGTCCATCTTCAGTGAGGAAATTGTATCTAGGTTGTTTGGAAACGGAGAATTTAGTAATAAAGATGTGTTAAATGTTTCAGAGGCATTTTCGATCTTGATTTTAGGAACAGGTTTTTATATTTTAAAGGATTTATATAGCTACTCTCTATATGCAATTAACAAAAGTAAAATAGTACTCATGATTAGTCTTTGTTCAGTTTTGGTAAATATATTTTTTAACTATATCCTAGTAAATAATTATGGTGTTAATGGTTTAATGAGTGCATCATTAATTTCTTACATTGTAGCTGCATCTATAAGCTTGTGGGCAATAAATAAACATAACTTACATCTGTTTTCTGTAAGAAGACATATAATTCTGTTAGTAAGCTTACTTGTTCCACTTTTAATTGGTATATTTCTTTGAATCAAAAAAGTTAACGTATAACTATGCAAACTAACAAGGAGAATCATAAATTATGATTGATAAGATAAGAAATCGTATAAAAAAAATATATTTGACAAATCCTAACCGTTATAATGCCCAATTTTTAGATATGAATGAAACTAATAATGATATTAGAGGAGCAATACAAAACAAAACCCCATTTTTCGCTTCGAGATTGGGTTCAGTGGAGTTATCAGCACTTAATATATATTATAAAAAAAAGGAATGGCCGAATTCCATTAAACAACAGATGAGTAATAATGCCGGATTTTTCCCAACAGATAATAAAAACTTAATGAAGTTTTGTAACCTTTATATCAATGAGATACCTTGTATAGACTTATTAGGTGTTTGGTATAACGAAGGCGAAAGCGAATTGTTTAATCAATATAATTCTAGAGGAGTAATAACTGAATTAAAAAATTTAGAACCTTATTATTCTTCTAATCCATGGTCAGCAGCTTTAAAGGGGAAAAATGTTTTAATTATCCATCCATTTGCAGAAACGATTAGGGATCAATATAAAAATCGTCAATATATTTTTGATAATAAGAATATACTCCCGGAATTTAACCTGATTACTTTAAAATCTGTTCAGACAATATCCAATAACAAAACTGGATTTGAGGATTGGTTCTCCGCTTTAAAATATATGAAAGATCAAATAAAGGATATTAATTTCGATGTGGCTATCATAGGTGCTGGAGCATATGGTTTACCACTAGGTGCTTATATAAAAGAATTGAATAAAGTAGCTATCCATTTAGGGGGATCTACTCAAATATTATTTGGAATTAAGGGTTCTCGTTGGGACAACCATCCAATTATCAGTGGATTTTACAACCAGTATTGGTGTAGGCCTTATGAATCGGAAAGACCAGAAGGATTCAAAAATGTCGAAAAAGGGTGCTACTGGTAATATAATCAAATACCTTAACAATATAAATATTCTATATATCTTCCCTAAAAGGGAGAAATTCAATAAAGGAAGAATTTTGCATGAATGAAATTACTTCTACTTCTATAAATAAAAATTTAATATATGTTTTGAATAATTTTGTATTGGTATTAATTCATATTTTGTTAATGATTGATTTTATAATGATTGATCTTAATGTACCAATCATTTTAGAATTTGGCTTACTTTTATTGATTTTAATAAATATAAAAAAACTCATGTGTTACAAAGTGAATAAAGCAGATGGAATTATTATAATAATAATGTCGTTCATTTTGTGTATGCTTTTACTGTATCGGTACCTTATTACAAGTGTTTCATTTGTAGAAATAAGGTATCTAATTATAAGCGTACTAATTATTTTGCTTTTTAGTACTATAGATGTTTCTAAAAAGGTTTGGGATAAAATAAGTTTAATCACTCTTTTTACTGGAATAATACTAATACTAATGAATTATAACTCATCAATGATTGGCGCTTATTTTTATGCGGAAAAGAATGCATTTGCTCCAATTTTGCTAATCTCGACTATCTGGATAATTGGTACTTTTACCACGAGATCAAAATTTTTTACAATAATTTTCTTGATTCTATCACTTTTTAGTTTAGCAATTCTTCAGTCGCGCTTAAACTTAATCACTCTTATTATTGTAGTGGTCTTATTATTAGTGTACTTATCTACAAAGAATATGACACAAAAAAATTTAGTATGGGTAATATCTTCGTTTTTTTTAATCTCAATTTTATTATACTTATTCTTTACCTCAGAGATATTTTCTGAAGTAGTCTTACGTCAAAATTATTTAATGTATGTTCAAGGTAATAGTCTTCTCGATAAAATAACATCAGGAAGGATTACATCATTTAATAATAATCTTAAATATTTTCAAGAATCTCCGCTTTTTGGCACCTTTTTTAATCAGTATTATATAAATAATGACCCCAATTCTTCAGTAGGTATACATTCCATATGGGTGAGGTTCTTGTCTTATGGCGGTATATTGTTATTTATTCCATTTTTTATAATTGTTTTTATTTTGGTGAAAAAAGTAAAAAAAGAGTCGAAAATTAACATAGTCACGAGTAGCTTATTAATAGTAGGGTTGGTTAATTCATTTGGAGAGCCATTTGCCCCATTTGGACCGCTATCATCTTATTTTTTATTTTGGGCTATGCTTGGTTTTGCGTTAAAGGAGAAGATATGAGAAGCGTATATAGGATAATAAGAGATGATATAAATCATTATTCGCAAAATCAAAAAGGGATAGGTAAAATCATTGTAATTTTTTATTACCAAGGACTTTTAGGTTTAATTTTATATCGCTTCTTAAACTATTTATTTTTGCAATCAAAAGAAAAATTTTTTTTGAAAATTATATACAATATTTTATTTTTAATATTATATATTCCATTTAAAAATAGAACAGGTTTAGAGTTACATCCAGAGGCAAATATTGGGCGGAATTTATATATTCCTCATGGGAACTCTGTAGTTTTAAATAAAAAAGTTTTAATCGGCAATGGTGTTACTATTCATCAAAATACAACTCTAGGGATAAATTATAGAACTGAAGAAGCTCCTACTATATCTGATAATGTGTTCATTGGAACAAATTGTAGCATTATTGGCGGAATTCGTGTAGGAAAGAACGCTACAGTTCTGTCTAATTCAGCTGTTGTAAAAGATGTTGATGATTATGGCATAGTAGGTGGCGTTCCAGCTGCTAAAATAAATAAAAATATGTAGTGTTAGATTATATAAAATTATAAGGAGCTTCACAAATGAGTACTAGTGCCCCGGTTGTAGTGTTCGGATACAATAGACCAAATGATTTATATAATTTGTTAGATGCTCTTAGCAAATGCAAGGGTATTGAGAATACAGATGTGTATATATACATAGATGGTCCTAGAAAATCCATAGATAATGAGTTGGTTAATAAATCAATACGTGTTGCTTACGAAATTGAGGGATTTAAATCTAAAAAGGTAGTAATTAGTAAGATAAACAAGGGTTTAGCTGCATCTATTATCGACGGTGTATCTACTATTTTAAAGCAGTATAAGAAGATTATCGTTTTAGAGGACGATCTTATTCTAAATAATGAATTTCTTGTTATTATGAATAGAATGTTAGATTGTTATAAAAACGACCCTAAAATTTGGTCTATAAGTGGATATTCATTTCCTATCGATGTATCTGATATAAAGCAGGATTGGTATTCTGTAACTAGATCTTCATCATGGGGGTGGGCAACCTGGGAAGATAGATGGAGCACTATTGATTGGGATATAAATAGCTTGTTAAATAATAATAAAAATAAGATTCCAAAACTTTTTAGAGAGATAAAGGACTCTAAAATGATGATTTATAATTATTTAAATGGGTTTATCAATTCATGGGCTTTACGTTGGACACTTAACCAGTTTTTCCAGAATAAAGTATCGTTATCACCTAAGTACTCAATTGTGAAGAATAATGGTTTTTCTAGCAATGCCACTCATGGAAGTATGAGGTCAGATTATAATGAAAACTATCGCCCTGAATTTACTCCCATAAGTGTTGATTATGTAGAAGATGAAAAAATAAAAAAGAGATTTGCAAATTATACAAAACCAACATTAATTAATTATTTTTCTTACATGTTAAAGAAATTCAAACTATATTATTTTGCTAGGGAAGCGGTAAGGAAATGGAAGAGATAATTGTTATAAATGCTGTTACTGCTCGATATGGTGGACAAGAGGTGGTATTAAAGCACTTTTTAAATTTTGCAAAAAAACAGGCTAACTATAACTTCATTTTTTTTGTAAATCATAATTTTGATTTCTGGAAATGGAGTGAATATTCAAACATACAATTAATTCCTATAAAAAATGATTCTTTTGTTTCAAGGTTGAAATGGGACATTTATGAATTAAATAAGAGGGTAAAATCTTTAAATAATAAAGTAATTTATGCAATATCTCTACAAAACACAGGTTTTTATTTAAAAAATGTAAAAAAAGGAGTCCTCTTACATAATATAATACCATTTCAAGATAAAAGATGGTCTTTATTTAATAAAGAGGAACGTAGATTTTGGTTTTTAAGGAGTATTTATAAAAAGTTCCAAAAAATGTCGATAAAGAACAATACTGAAATTTTTGTCCAAACAGAGCACATGCGGAATGTTTTAAAAAACGATTTTCCTAAAAATGCAATATTACTTATAAATCATAATGATCAAGATATTGATTTAATCAAAAGTGAGTTCAAAAATAAAGATAAACAAGTAATTTATTTTTATCCATCTGATGATTATAGTTACAAGAATCACAAGATGCTTATTGATGCCGTATCAATTATTCTAGGGAAGGGAATCATACCTAATTTTAAAGTAATATTCACTTTAAGTGAAGATTCTTGGGTTTTTAAATATTGTAGTGATAAAAAAGTTGGTGATTATTTTAATTTTATTGGACGTATTGATAATGCAAAAGTATTACAACTATATAATGAAACAACACTCATCTTCCTTAGCGAAATGGAATCCTTAGGATTACCAATAGTTGAAGCAAAAAGTTTTCATTGTAATATCATCACATTTGCAACGCCGTATGCATTAGAACTACTTGGAGATTATTCAACTTGTAAATTTCTTGCCTATGATAAAAATGATTATGATTTTAATGTTAGACAAGTAATAAGTGCAATCATGAAAGTGGAAAAAAAAGTTATCCCTTTTATTCCTACCATTTTAAATTAAATATGTATATGGAGAAGTTATATTGAAAAAAATTACATTTGTTATTAATTACTTTTATCCTGACTTAGCTTCTACAGGCCAAATAATGACTGAACTTTGTCAAGACTTACAAAATGATTTTTATATTACAGTTATCGCAGCACAACCTGGATATGCTGGTGAAAAAAAAATCAGTTTAAAATTATTTGAAGAGGACTATTTTGAGAACATAAAAATCATTCGTATTCGCTTACCAAAAGTTGATAAAAAGTCCAAGTTAAGCCGGATGAAATATATATTCTCATATTTTGCTTTAGCTAACATAGCTTTACTTAAAGAAAAAAGCGTAGATGTAATTTACACAATTTCCCAACCTCCTGTTTTGGGAGGTCTGATTGGCACCATTGGGAAATTTCTAAAGCGTTCGAAGCATATTTATAATATCCAAGATTTTAATCCCGAGCAAGCAGCTGCCATTAGCTATACCAACAAAGAGTCCATATTTAAAATAGCTAAGAAAATTGATATGTTAAATTGTAGTTATTCGGACAAAGTTATCTTGGTCGGTAATGATATGAGTGAAACACTTAACCACCGGTTTTCCGGTAAAAGAGTACCTGATCATGTAGTTATCAATAACTGGACCAACGAAGAAGATATCATTCCATTGGAAAACAATGAACCTGAGATTCAACAGTTCATACAGAAAAACGGATTGTTAGGCAAGTTTATTGTAATGTACTCTGGCAATATAGGGTTGTATTACGATTTAGAGAATATTATTAAGGTTACTGAACACTTTAAAGAAAATAATGAAATCGCCTTTGTATTTATTGGGGAAGGGGCCGTTAAGGGTGATATGCAGTCGTTTGTTCAGCAAAAAGAAATCTCGAATGTTCACTTCTTACCTTACCAGCCAAAGGATTTTATAAAGTACTCCTTGAATGCAGCAGATGTCCATTTAGTGGTAAATCAAAAAGGAATCAAAGGAGTTTCAGTTCCTAGTAAGATTTATGGTGTAATGGCATCAGGGAAACCAATTTTAGGTGTCTTAGAGCAAGGTAGTGAGGCGTATATGCTTATTACTAAAAGTAATTGTGGTGTGGTAGTTGAGCCGAAAGAATATGAAGAAATTATTCAGGCTATACAAAATCTCTATGAGATGAACCGTAATGATCTGAAGGAAATTGGTCTAAATGGCAGAGACTATTTAGATCAACACCTAAAGAGAGAAATATCAATCAATAAATATCGCAAAGTCTTAAAAGAGGTATCTGAATCCTGATTGGACATTAGTCAAGGATGCTGTTAATACATTAAAACATAATATAGTGTAACATTATAGAGGTCAGGCTTTGCAAATGCCTGATTTTTTTATGGAGGAATTTTTATGAAACTAGTACTACTCTCAGGCGGCTCAGGCAAACGCCTTTGGCCCCTGTCAAATGACACACGCTCCAAACAGTTTTTAAAAGTGCTGGAGGACCAGGAAGGTACACGCCAATCTATGGTGCAGCGTGTATGGAATCAGTTGGAGACCGTTGGATTATCTGATTCTGCTGTGATTGCAACATCAAAGACTCAAACTGAAATGATTTATACTCAATTGGGTACGGATGTACCGTTAATTATTGAACCGGAACGAAGAGACACTTTCCCTGCGATTGCTCTTGCCGGTTCTTTTTTATTTTCTGAGAAGCATACGGACTTGGATGAGACGGTGATTGTGCTGCCGGTTGATCCGTATGTACATGACAACTTCTTTGAACGAGTAAAGGTATTGGACAATGTATTGCAAAGCTCCGGTGCTGACTTGGCATTGATGGGAGTAAAACCTACGTATCCTTCTTCTAAATACGGCTATATTGTGCCCGAAAGTGAAGAGGATGGTTTTTATCATGTTGAGCGTTTCACGGAAAAGCCGAGTGAGGAAAAGGCTGTAACGTTGATCGAGCAGCACGCTCTCTGGAACTGCGGTGTATTTGCATTTAAACTGCGCTATCTGATTGACATTCTTGAGGCGAAGCAGCTGCCGATTACGTACGATGTTCTTTCTGCTCACTACAGTGATCTGCCAAAAATCAGCTTCGATTATGAAGTTGTAGAGAAGGCCAAGCACATTGTTGCTGTTCCGTATGAAGGATACTGGAAGGATCTTGGTACCTGGAATACCCTTACTGAAGAAATGGCTACTGCCCAAATCGGAAAAGGGATTATTTCGAATGATTCAGAGAACACACATCTAGTAAATGAATTAGAAA
Organism: Metabacillus idriensis; assembly: GCF_050483325.1. GTDB lineage: Bacteria > Bacillota > Bacilli > Bacillales > Bacillaceae > Bacillus_P > Bacillus_P idriensis_A. The sequence goes on along the minus strand of NZ_JBCMYF010000031.1, from coordinate 55,621 downwards.
TTCCTGTTACAGTCGTTGGATTATCAGATGTGGTGGTTGCTGCCAGCCCCGACGGAATTCTGGTTGCAGATAAAGCATCAAGTCCGAAAATTAAGGATTTGATTGGAGTTTTTAATAACCCTCCTATGTACGAAGAGCGAATCTGGGGCTGGTCGAAGGTTCTGGATTATGCAAAATATGAAAACGAAGAAATGGTGACGAAACGCATTTGCATTAATGCTGGAAAAAATTCGACTTACCATTATCATAATCTGAGGAACGAAGTATGGACGATTGTCCGCGGTGAAGGAGAACTTGTTCTAAACGACAGCATCCGCCGCGTAAAAGCAGGAGACATCATTCATATTCCTGTTGGGAAAAAGCATGCAATTCGTGCCATTAAAGAGCTCGAGTTCATTGAAGTGCAGACAGGAAAAGAAGTGGTCGATACTGACTTTATCCGGTTGTATGCTGACTGGGAAGAAATTCTTCTTCACTACTACAGCTCACAGGCACAGGTTATTGTCTAAACGATGAAGACCATTGTTTATTATATTTCTGAATATGGCTATGGACATGCCACCCGTTCCATAGCCCTTATTCGGGAGCTGATGAACCAGAGTGAAGTAAGAGTTGTGATCTGCAACTCCTTCGCCATGGATTTTATAAAGGATTCTGTGCACGAGTGTGGTGAAAGGATTGTTTATCATCGTGTTTCGACGGATGTTGGTTATATCCTGAAGGAACAGTCTTTAGATATCGATACAGCTGCTCTTAGTGAAGCGTGCAGATACTATTTAAAAACTCTTCCAGGCGTTGTTTCTGCAGAAGCTGCGTTTTTACGAGACTATGACGTTGACCTTATTATCTCTGATATTTCCCCGCTTGCTTTTGAAGTGGCTGAACGCTTGCAGGTACCGTCACTGGGGATATCAAATTTCACCTGGCATACGGCTTATAAGAATGTCATCAATCAAGAGCTGTTGGCGGCTTTTGCTGACAGTTATGATAAGATGGATTATTTTTTCTCATTAGCAGGAAGTGCTGAGCCTCAGTGGGGCGTTAAAGACAATCAGTCATTTGGCTTTTTTAGCAGGAGAGTAAATAAAGCAGAAGTTACAAAGATACGTGATTCTCTCGATCCTAGAGGCGGTAAGCATCTTGTATTTCTGCCAATTGGGATGAAAATTAATTTGGGTGATATCACGAACCTTCCCCTTTGGGAGCGAGAGAATTGTGTTTTCGTAGTATCGAGCAATATGACGATTGACCATCCGAATGTACATAAAATCCCTTCATCCTATACAGAGGTTCAAAACTATGTGGCAGCGGCTGATTTAGTCATTTCAAAAGCGGGATGGGGAACAATCAGCGAAGCGGCTGGAAACGGTACTTCACTGACTATCATTAACCGTCCGGGTATGGAGGAAGACCAAAATACCATTGCATTTTTGAAGGATCACCGTTTTTGCTCGTTGATTACTTGGGAAGATTTGTATGATTTAAACATAGAGGAACACATTAAAAAAGAGAGACTTGAACACCTGAATGAAGTCGGTCTGCTGGCTGAGGGTGTAATAGATATTCTTGAGACAGAAGCGAACGCTGAAAAGGAGGGGCTGTAGCATGATCTTAGTCATCGGGGGAGCAGGCTATATCGGGAGTCATGTAGTAATAGAACTGCTGAAAACAAAAGAGGTGGTTATTCTTGATAATCTTTCGACCGGACATCGATGGGCAGTGGACGAAAGAGCTGTTTTCGTAGAAGGTGATCTCGGCAATAAAGAAGACTTGAATGCTCTTTTCTCTCAGTATCAAATCGAGGCTGTTATGCATTTTGCTGCAAGCAGCTTAGTGGGTGAGTCGGTAACCAATCCAATGAAGTATTATATGAATAATGTTTCTTCCACACTCACGTTGCTTCAAACAATGCTGGAGTTTGGAATCAACAAATTTATCTTTTCATCAACAGCAGCTACGTATGGTATTCCGAATGTAGACATGATTACGGAAGAGACTGTGACAAATCCTATTAACCCATACGGCCAGTCGAAATTGATGGTGGAACATATTCTTTCTGATCTTGCTAAATCGAATGATCTGAAATATGTTGTACTGCGTTACTTTAATGCAGCGGGTGCCTATGAGTCAGGAGAGATTGGTGAAGAGCACGATCCGGAAACGCACCTTATTCCAATAATCCTGCAGCACCTGCTTGGACAAAGAGAAAGCATCTCTATTTTCGGTTCAGATTATGAGACAGAGGATGGCACGTGCATTCGCGATTATATTCACGTAACAGACCTGGCCAATGCTCATATCCTAGCACTGGAAGCGCTGCTTGAAGGAAAGAAAGAGACGGCTACTTATAACCTTGGCAATGGTCTTGGCTATTCGGTTAAAGAAGTAGTTGAAATGTGTGAGAACGTAACTGGTAAAAAGGCAAATGTTGTAATGGCTGACCGAAGAGCTGGTGATCCGGCGAGGCTTGTTGCATCTTCGGACAAGATATACGAAGAGCTTGGATGGAAAACAGACTACTCTCTGGAAAAAATCATTTCAACCGCCTGGAACTGGCATATAACAAGAGTGCCGGTAAAGGGCTAAATCTTTTAAGGCTGCATCCTACCGATGCAGCCTTATTTACTTGTGTCCAAAATTGATAAATGTGAGGCAATGAACCAATGAAATGGAACGAACAACTAGAAAAATGGCTGGCTTTTGATCAATTAGAGGAAGACTTGAAAACGTCTCTTCTTCAAATCCAGCATGACCCTAAACGAGCAGAAGATTCCTTTTATAAGAATGCAGAATTCGGAACCGGCGGCATCCGGGGAGAGCTTGGTCCTGGTACGAATCGATTAAACACGTATACCATCCGCAAAGCAACAGAAGGGCTCGCCAAGTATATTGAGGATCAGGGTGAGCTTGCAAAAACAAGAGGAGTTGTCGTTGCGTATGACTCACGGCACAAATCTCCTGAGTTTGCTTTGGAAGTAGCGAAAACTCTGGGCCATCACGGCATTACAACTTATGTCTTTGATGAGCTGCGTCCTACACCTGAGCTTTCTTTCGCCGTTCGCTATTTGAATGCTTTTGCTGGGATTGTCATCACTGCTAGCCATAATCCACCTGAATATAACGGGTTTAAAGTGTATGGAGAGGACGGCGGTCAGATTCCTCCCGGAGCAGTTGATCAGATCAGTGCATACATTGATGCCATTGAAAATGAGCTGCTGATCCCTGTTTCAGATGAGCAAACCTTGCTTGATAAGGGATTACTGGTTTATATCGGTGAAAAGGTTGATACTGCCTACCTAGAGCAGCTGAAAACGATTCAGCTGAATGAAACAGCAGGAAGCGACTTAAAGATAGTGTTTTCTCCTTTGCACGGAACGGCTAACAAGCTTGTGAGAAGAGGATTGGAGGCCTTCGGTTTCGAACATGTAACAATTGTAAAAGAACAGGAGCTTCCTGATCCAGACTTTTCAACGGTTACTTCTCCGAATCCAGAAGAGCATGAGGCGTTTGAGCTGGCGATTCAGTATGGCAAAGAGATTGATGCCGACATCCTTATTGGGACAGATCCTGATGCCGATCGTCTGGGAGTTGCGGTTAAAAACAGTGATGGTGAGTATGTAGTACTGACGGGGAATCAAATGGGAGCCTTGATGCTTCATTACTTGCTGTCTCAGAAAAAAGCCAAAGGACTGCTTCCAGCAAATGGAGTGGTGGTTAAAACCATCGTGACGTCTGAAATCGGACGTGCTATTGCTGAAAGCTTTGGCCTTCCGACAATCGATACTTTGACAGGCTTTAAGTTCATTGGAGAAAAAATCAATGAATTTGAGAAATCTGGCGAGTATACCTATCAATTTGGCTATGAAGAGAGCTATGGCTATTTAATTGGGGATTTCGTACGGGATAAAGATGCTGTTCAGTCTGCGCTGTTTGCAGCTGAGGTTGCTGCTTATTATAAATCAAAAGGAATGACTTTGTTCGAAGGCTTGCTTGAGATTTTTAAAGAGTACGGGTTCTACCAGGAGTCACTTCAGTCGCTGACGCTGAAAGGAAAAGATGGCGCTGAGCAGATCCAATCTATCATGACCTCTTTCCGGGAAAATCCACCTTCTGAAATTGCAGGATTGAAGGTGAAAGTTGTTGAGGATTATGAGTCAAGCAAAAAAGTTCATATTGGCGGCGGTAATGAGACTATCAATCTGCCAAAGTCCAACGTCCTGAAGTATTATTTGGAAGACGAATCATGGTTTACTCTTCGTCCGTCTGGCACTGAACCTAAGGCAAAGTTTTATTTTGGCGTGAAGGGTAGTTCACTTGAAGAAAGCAAGAAGGCTCTTCATATGATCCAAGAAGCTGTGATGGATAGAGTGAACAGCTTAGTTTCCGCTTCAGTATAGCAGTTCGTATTCGTGAAAATGATTGATAGAAAGAAGGAACAAACGTGACACAGTCACCATTATTTTTAACCCCTGTTTTCCAGGAACGCATCTGGGGAGGGACTTCACTGCGAGACAAATTTAATTATGAAATTCCATCTGATTTGACAGGTGAGTGCTGGGCAATTTCTGCTCATCCTAACGGACAGAGCACAATCGCATCAGGCGAACATGCGGGCAAGACACTCGGACAGCTTTGGGATGAGAACCGCGAGATTTTCGGGGGAGCAGAAGGAACGAAATTTCCTCTGCTAACAAAGATCCTCGACGCAAACAACGACCTCTCCGTCCAAGTTCATCCGAATGATGACTACGCTCACGCAAACGAAAACGGAGAACTCGGCAAAACCGAATGCTGGTACATCATCGACTGCAAAGAGGGAACCGATATGATTTACGGTCACACGGCTTCTTCAAAGGAAGAGCTAGTGAGAATGGTGGAGAATGAAGAGTGGGATTCTCTTCTTCGCCGTGTGAAGATAAAGCCGGGCGACTTCTTCTACGTGCCAAGCGGAACGATTCACGCGCTGTGTGAAGGCACGCTTGTGCTTGAGACGCAGCAAAGCTCAGATACAACGTACCGTGTCTATGATTATGACCGTACAGACGACAGGGGTGAGAAGCGGGAGCTGCATTTGGAGAAGGCGATTGAGGTAAGTACGGTTCCGCATGTGGACAGTCTTGCTGAGCAGAAGATAGAGGAACTTGATGGCGTGACCATAACCACTTTTGTCAAAGAGCAGTATTTTACGGTGTATAAGTGGGATATTCTAGGGAAAGCAAGCTTTACTCAAAAGCATCCGTTCCAAATCTGCAGTGTCATTGATGGAGAAGGAATCCTGCACCACGGCGAAGAATCCTATCCGCTGCCAAAGGGAACTCATTTCGTCCTGCCGGCGGGGATGGAGGCGTTTGTGGTTGAAGGGGATTGCAAGTTAATTGTGTCGCATGTGTGATGATGTTCCACGATCTGCTGAGCAGTAATGTGTTAGCAGAAGCAGGGACAGTCCAACATTTTAGTCAAAAGTGTGGAAACTAATAATCTTATCTGTACAGAGAACCTTAGCGGGTTCTCTGTTCGCTTTTTACTGCAATAGTTATAACTTGTAAGGGTAATGGTACAAATTACCTGCCTCATATACATTCGTGAGGGGGAATGTGTATGATTGAAATGGTAGACTTTTATAAAATAAGTACTCTCTATTTTCCTCACGTTACAAAAGTATTTATGAAAAGAATGACCTCCACTCATGCTCAGCTTTCTGATTATGACCTTATTCTCCCGGTTGAAAAGCACCCAGACAGAGAAGAATACATTCTAGTTGGTCGTTATGATTGCTACGAATATATATCTACTTTTCATAAAACGAAAGAAGTACTTTGTATTATTGAAGAATTTACAGAGAAAGAAACACAATACTTTAAGATCTTACGAAGGCTTCATAATAAAGGTGATTCAAATAAGAAAAACAAAAAATTACTATTGAATAGGCTTGAGCACCAAAATTTTTCAAAGATTAATAAAATGACGGGATTTTCTAGAAGTGAATTGAAAGATTATCGAAAAAACATTAAATTGGATTGCGGGTCTCAAATATAATGCTTCTATCAAAGATTTCCTTTACGTTAAAGCTGGACTTCACTATAAAGACAGTAATAGGTTGACTGATGAAAGAAGAAAGTTTTTGCAGAATTTTTTAAAACATGCAAATCGTTTCGATCAGCTGCCAGATTCCAAAAAGATTGATATCCTATCCAAAGCTATCAATTTCAAAAGGAATTGTAATTGTTTCATTTGCAAAATGAAATAGACAGGTACTTAAATTGATTAACAACTTAAGACTCTTTTGGTCATCAGTACTATTATAGGTTTTAAATGCTTTGTAATATGGTTTTGGAGCCACTAAAGTTGCAGTCAAACAAAGTTAAATAACTCTTGAGAGAGCTAAAGCCAATCAAGGTTTAATTTATATTAAATTTCAGGGATATTAACCATTTTTCCTGGTGACTTATTAATAAAAACATCGGGAATATTTGGGTTATTCTTCTTCAATTTATACTTTTGAATTTTTGTTAACTCAGGTTCAAAAGAAATATTCTGAGACTTAAAATTAAGGTTTAGTACTTTGTTATATGTCTCCATCAAAAATTCTTTCCACTCCTCTGAAGAAGAGTTTAACACTTCGTCTGAATTCTCTAACATCCGATAGCCGTCTGCGTAATGAAACATTAATAATCCGGTACCTAAATCACAATTTTGATTAGCCAAAATGATTTTTGGAATATCAAAACCATTATTCCAATTATAATTAAAAGCAAAGCCATGAAGTAGTAATGGCTTTTCAATGCTAGACAGCTGATTAACAACAAAGGATTTATCAGTATTATAAAGTAGCTGTTCAAGAAATTTGATATCTTTCTGTTCCATAGGAGTACCTCCTTCTAGGGGCATTTAGATTCACCCCTTTGCCCCTCAAAACTTTTCCATTCTTCGGGAATTATGTTGACTAATATATTCGCAATTTGTGGGTAAATTGCTCCATATTTTTAGTTTCAATCTATTATACCTCCTGTGTAGTTAGTAAGCCTGTCTGAATATTTTTCACCATCAATCTTGTAAAGTGTAAAATTTTATCATGCAAAAACTGTCATTTTTATTCTGGCGTTTACAAAAGACACAGCTTCCTATAGTGGGCAGCTGTGTCTTTTCAAAAAAGGATACATTATATTCGTGTATTTAGTTTCAAGAAACACAAATCAAATAGATAAATTATGAAAGGGATGTTTCAAGTGCATCATCAAACATGGAATCGAAATTGTCAAATGACTGAATGACAGTTCCTGAGGGCTTATCAAGTTCTAACCATGTTCCTTTATTCAGGTCATAACAATACCATACTGTATCGGAATCACCAAAAAATACATATTGCTTTTGCCAATCATTTTCATGCCAAGTCAAATTCGTTTCAATAAAACCATCGATATTATCATCAATTTCTTTTTCTAGGAGAATTTTATCTACTCCGTATACCACTAATCCATTAAAGTCTAGTCCATTCGCTTTTTTTAAGAATTTAATATATGACTCGAAAAAATGTATATTTCCAAGTTCTTTCTGTGTATTTTCCTTTAGTTTTTGTATTTCTGTATCTAATGCAGGATTTCTAAGGGAACTTCCGTACTTTTCTTCAATTCTTGAAATCTCGATCAATAATTCTTTCCACTTTGGCATATTCATTCGTCCTTTCTATTAAATGGCTTCGGAGGGTAAATCTCATGGTTAAACATTGGCCATTTTATCTTCTTGCTCTCTGTGGGAAGTAACTCTCTAGTTAAAGAGTTTTGCTCATTTGTAACTGCTTTATGAAAAGGATCGTTCTTTATTAAAACTAAATTACTGAAATCATTTGTACCGCCGTCATCTAATGGTCGGTTGTGATGTACTTGCCAGCCTTTTGGATTAAGTCCATCTTTCATTCTGGCGATGTCATTTTCACTTAATCCTGCCTCTATTAAATATTCTACTCTAACAGGATCATTAGCAAATCCTTTAAGAAAGTTTTTTCTGACTGAACTGTTAAATTGATTTCTTAGTAAAGCTGTTTCTTCTGGGAGTCTCTTTGTATAAATGATTTCCTTTAATTTCACATCTTTCAGATGAACTTTTTCTCCTTTTAGATTCCCGATAAAATAATGATCATTTTCACTTTTACCCGTGCCCCTAACAGCCGCGCTGCTCCTCGCCCAAGCAACAACCTTACTCAAAGACCTATGCTCCAAACCAGGCAACCCCATATTAATCCCCAAACGACTGGGACAACGCCGGCGGTGGCCATGGCTCCGGCGGTATGCGTTGGGCTTCTCTGAGTTTTTCCGCCGGCAACGGGTAACGGGTCGACGCCTTCTGTGGCACGCTTAAAGTCATAGAAGAAGGATACTTCGCCTGTTCAAGAAAGAGAAAAAACACCTGATTGCTCAAATGGCAAACAAGTGTTTTAACGTATTTCTATAATCAACTTAATAGAATCCTGTTTAAACTATTCTAACTCCTCCATCTTTTGCTTTAAATATGCTGCGATTTCAGTTTGACCAAATTCTCTCGCATATTGATAAGCGTTCATATCTTTCATACTCTCTCCAGTATATCGAATAGAAATATCTATACCTGAGTCAACTAGATACTGAACTACTTTTTTATGTCCCCCATAAATTGCTCCGAATAATGGGTTCCTTTTTGCTAAACTCACATCTAATTTGGAACCATTGTCAATTAAAAGCTTCACTATCTCCATATGTCCTTCTCCTGATGCCAAATTTAATGCAGAAGCATCAAAAGTACCACCTCTAGCATTTATATCAATGCCTTTATCAATAAGAAATCTAACTATTTCAGCGTTTCCTTGCTTAGCAGCTACGTGTAACCAAGTACCAAATGAAGTCATTGTGTTAAGAACTTCCTTATCATCCCCTATTAATTTTCGTACTTGCTCAATATCATCAGATTTAATTGCCTTTCTAATGGGTTTAATTACACTTATTTTATCCATGACATACCCTCCATAATTATAATTATCTTCTACTAGCTAAAATTCCCAATTCTTCAAGAACTTCTATAATATCTTCAGAGTCTCCACCTTCAGCTTCTACAGCTTTTAATTGACTCACCACGTTTTCCAAAGCATCCAAACTATGTTGCCCTGTAACTGCATTGGGTGCCCATACAAGATTTTCTTTACCGATTATCGGGTCTATTCCATACCTTCTTAATAAATCTTGCCCTTCTTGGACAAGTTTTTGCTGGGTTTCACCAAGCCCTTTTTTAAATAAAATATGATGGGCATGTGGATTAATCATGGCCAATGGTGGAGGCCCAATTAATTTTTTGAGATATTTTCCAAAATCAATTTTTATTAATGCTTCATTGTATTCTTTTGTAATTCCTAACTCAGACATCTTTTTTCTAATCTCCGACAGCTCATCTACACTAAACGAATTATTTTGAATAGCATTTTTTAGCTTAGTCATTACAGCAGTGTCGACATTCCCGTTAACAACTATTTTCTCAAGATAATCTTCCAATGTGTAACTCGTGCCTCTTACAGCCGAACTACTCCTCGCCCAAGCAACAATCTCACTTAAAGACCTGTACTCCAAACCAGGCAGCATATTCATCCCCATACCTGCTGCCTGTCTTGCTGGAACCGGAATCGGAACCCGAACACTCCCAACTCTCTTCCCAACATCCCTCAAAATCGCATGTGCACTCTCAATCTTCCGGTTCACATACTGATTGCTGAACGGCAGCATATTCCCGTTTTTAGCAGCAAGTTTGTCCCATCCATAGGCTGCTCCTCCGACTCCGAGTATTCCGAGGGCCTGCATGAGGCTCTGCTGTCTTTGCTGGTCTGAAAGCTGGTTGCCGAACATGTCTTTGCCAAGGACAGCTTCGCCTAGTCCGTTCGAGGAGACTAGGCCGTATATGCCCATTTCGGTTTTCTGCAGTGTGCTGAAAGATTTGGGTGTTTTATACGCGTCCAGGGCATGATCGGCAGCGTTGTAGGCTTTGACGCTTTTGTAGATGGCGCTGCCGCCTTTGAAGGCTCGTCCGGCCCAGCCTACGACTGGGATGACTCCGGCGGTGGCCATGGCTCCGGCAGTGATGCGCTGGGCTTCTGTGAGTTTTTCGCCGGTAACGGGGTCGACGCCTTCTATGGCACGCTTATAGTCATAGTAGCCTGATACTTCGCCGGTGAATGTTTTGGTTGTATCCCAGACTTTTTCGTACCATGGGCGGGCTTCTAGTTCTTGGACAATTTTCATTTGTTTTCGTGCTTCTGCCTGTTCTGCTTTGAATGTCAGATATTCCTTTGAGCTATTCTCGATGTCAGATTTCATCTTGTAGATGTCGCTGTTTTTGTAGGCTTTTGCGTCAAAATGAAGGGGGGTGATGCTGGTTCCTTGTCTGGAGGATTCGAGCAGCTGCCCAAATAGTCCTGTCAGGTAGTGCTGATCGTTGTCTGAGATGGCGTATTCTGCTGTCAGAGTCTGATCGAGCTGATTGACGGCGTCGACTGTCTGCCTTCTCTCTTTTTCAGCTTTGGCCATATGGTCCTCAAAGGCGTCAGCTGAAAAAACTGGCAGGGAGATTAAGTCATCAATACTGTGCAGAATGGACTTGAGGGCGTTCTGCTGACCTTCCACCATTTCCCTTGCGCGGTCCCGGGCTCTCGGAATGTTTTCTTCAAGAAAAGGCAGTTGGACGAACGTGCTGCCGGAAAGCTTGGCGTCTTCCGTGTCGCCCTCAACCCCTTTGAAAAAAGCAATGTTTTTATCGATCAGCCGGATCCATGCTTCTGCGACGTCTGCCTGGGCAGAATAGAAGCCTTTTATTACTTCAGCCCCTTTTCCCTGAAATTCATCACCTGAGTTTGCGATGTCTAAAAATTGGTTTTTCAGGTGATTCACCTGTCCCTTCAGATTTTCGTATTGGCGGGCACGCTTTTCCATTGCTGACACAAGTGTTTTGGCTTCGTAAACCTTGATGATTGCCGCCTCCTTTTGAGGACGTTGCTTTGTCCTGATTCTTATTTCATTGAAAAGTACACGCGTGTCTCATATGTTCAATTGAATTAGTGGACTTAAAAAGCAATAGGATATGAATCTGATTCAGCAATTACGGGAGTTGAAGTGGATTACTCCTAAATCTATTTTCCATATTTTATAGTATAAGGTAGATAGTAGGATGGCTGAATAGGACAATCGGCTTTAATTTCCCTTTATAGAACATTTAAATAGGAATGGAAGTTGATATCAATTAATAGAACAAACATTAATAGCACAAAAATAGCACAAACCATGGGGGTGGCTTGTGCTGCTGATGTTCGTATGTTTATTAATGTGTATTCTCAACTTTCAGTGCTTACTGTATCATCAGAAACTTCCGCTGCAGATTCCCTCTTCACAAGCTGCGCGGGGAGCAAAGTCTTCAGAAACGGCTCTTCCTTATTATCCATCCGCCAAAGGCCCCTCGTGGTCTGCACAAATTACATGCCATGACCTACATGTTTATGATGCCATAATCAAGTAGTTCTAAAATAATGTAACTAAAGAACTATTTAACTGTAAATTTAATGCTATAATTACTCTTAGTTAAGCCAACTATGAATGAAATTGGAGTGTGAAAGATTGAATGTTTAATAGTAAAAAAATGTATCGTGCGCTAGGAACGATATTGCTGGGTGCAATGGTTTTACCTGTGATTACAGTTCAGGCAGCTGAAACCCTATCTCCTCCCAAGACTCCATCTAAAACGGAGGTAATTCAGAAATGGGAAGAGTTAGACAAAGTCAGGTACTCTGATTCAACTCCTTATGAAGAAAAACCTTCAATCATTGCTCCGTATAAAGCAGGCGTTTTAAACGGGCAGTACATAGAGCAAGGGATAAGAACAGCTAATTTCTACCGTTATATGTCAGGTCTTCCTATGAATCTTGCAGATGATCAAGTGTTAAATAATCTTGCCCAGCACGGGGCTGTTTTGTCTGCCAAGAATGGCTATATTAGTCACAGTCCGCCGAAGCCGGCTGATATGCCCAGCAGTTTTTATAGCAATGCTGCATTTTCTTCGTCTACAAGTAACCTTGCTATGCTGAGCTGGAATCCAGCGATAAATATGCTTTCTCATACGGTTGATAAGTATATGGAAGATTTCAATGTTGAGTCAGCCGGTCACAGAATGTGGATTCTTTCTCCGTACGTTTCTGCAGTGGGTTTCGGATTAGCCGCTGATGAGAATCAGCAAGCGGGATATTCCGACATGAATGTGTTTGGCTACAGACTTCCGGCAGCTTCCTATTCCCCTTTTGACTATTTTGCCTATCCATCAAACGGCGATTATCCAAAGGAGTATTTTAAAGCTGATTATGCCTGGTCCATCGGAATTGATCAAAATTTGCACACACTACTTGGGGATCTTGAGCAGTTAAAGGTAACGTTAACGCGGAAATCGGACAATAAAAAGTGGGAATTTCCTTATAGCAGCGATCGCCTGAAAATCGGTAATGGAGCGGGAAAACTAAATACACTCATCTTCAGGCCGCAACTTGACTACATAAAAGATGGGGAAGAGTTTACAGTCGATGTGACAGGTATCAAAGATTTATATGGCAATTCCTATTCCATTTCTCACAAAACAGGATTTTTTGATTTAATAGAGGACCGTGCTTACGGGGTTGTAGCGGATGCAGAAACAAACAAACCGCTGTCCGGGGCTGCAGTTGAATTTCACCGTGTGACCCCAACAGGAAATTCGCTGTATCGAACACTTTCTACCAATTCAATAGGAGAATACGATTATACAGGATTCCCGCTTGGTGAATATGAACTCGTGATTAAAAAAGAAGGGTATGCCAAGACATCCTTCAGTGGAATTCAGATTGAAAATGAAGCGGATCGTTTTGATGATTATCTCGGAAAGATAGACCTGGATCGTTATTCTGATCAAGTTCCGCCTGATGTCCCGAAAGTAAATGCCATTACGGATAAATCGGCATCTGTGACAGGAACGGCTGAGGCAGGTACTCTCATTACAGTAAAGAAAGGCACTGCCGTCTTAGGTAAAGCAGGAGCAGACGCACAGGGGCGGTATTCGGTACAAATACCAAAACAGGCCGCAGGAACTGTGATTCTGGTAACAGCAACAGATGATGAAGGCAATGAAAGTCCGGCAGTCAGAGTAACAGTAACGGATGCAACAGCACCTGCTGCGCCTGCAGTGAACAGCTTGACGGATCTTGATAATCGGATAACGGGAACTGCTGAAAAAAGTGCAACAATCATTGCAAAAACAGCAGGAAAAGAGATTGGACGATCTGTTGCCAATGCTAGCGGACAATTTCAGATTGCAATCAATAAGCAGACTGCCGGCAGCACCATTGAACTATCGGCCACTGATGCAGCAGGCAACAAGAGTGCAGCCATCACTATCCAGGTAGCTGATCAAATGCCGCTGACAGAAAAACTGATAGGCAGTAACCGCTATGATACAGCGGTCAAAATTTCAAATGCCGGGTGGGAAACGTCAAACACGGTCTTTTTAGTAAATGGATGGGCAATTGCAGACGGATTAACTGCGACACCGCTGGCTTCAGTTCATTCGGCTCCCGTACTGCTGGCAGCGAAAGATTCCATACCGGCATCAACGATAGAGGAAATCAAACGGCTGAAAGCAAAAAAGATTGTGATCATTGGGGGAACGGGGGTTATTTCTCTTAATGTAGAGAAAGATTTAGTGTCAAAAGGGCTGAATGTTGTCCGTATCGGAGGCAAAAATCGCTATGACACTTCTCTTATCATCGCCCAGGAGCTGGACAAACTGTCAGATGTCCACACCGCTTATTTCGCATACGGTTTTGGTGAACCAGATGCCCTTTCCGTCGCCGCTCAAGCAGGACAAACAAAGCAGCCCATCATTTTAACAAAGAAAACAGAAGTACCCGCAAATATCTATAAATGGCTGCAAGAAGAACGCCTGCAAAACGCATACTTTATCGGAGGAACAAGTGTCGTCAGCGCGGAAATCATGAAAGAAGTGAATGAAATCACAGACAAAGATGTGCTGAACAATCGTTTAAGCGGCTCCAATCGTCAAGAAACTAACGCAAAAGTCATAAATGCTTTTTACAAACAAACAGATTTGCCAACGATTATGGCGGCACATTCAAATACCGACAAGCTTGTCGATGCCCTGGCAGCAGGCCCTTTAGCCGCAAAATGGAATGTCCCAGTTCTGCTGGTATCAGACACTGGACTGCATCATACCCAAATCAGTGCCATTGAAGGCGTTCAAACAGCAAAGGTCCATCAAATTGGCGGAGGAATTGATGCTGCCATATTGGATCAATTAGTAGAACTAATGAACTGAGAGATCTTTAGGCAAGGCGCAGCTGCTTTGGGCAGGTGCGTCTTTTATATGCTATTCATATAATCTTTTGGTGATATACAGAAGTAATGAACTGTTCATTTGAAAAACATAAAATCTTACACGATGAGTGTCCATGATAAAACTTAAACGAATAAATGCAGGGTTTCTAAATTTAAAGGACGAGGAATGTGGAGGAGAGGTATTAAATAACAGCAAAGTGGAGCAGTCAAACTCCCGATTTTTATAAAAAGAATTTGAATGGAGACAAATAAGTAAAGAGTTAAGAAAGATTATATTAAACGGCTGATTAAGGCAGGCTGCAAGGATATTGGGGATTTCTCCGAATCTGGTGTTTAAGGAAGGAAGCGTGAGAACCTTCACACTGCTACCTTCTATTCTAAGCTTAATTTTAGCGCATCTTCCAGCATTAAATTAAAATCTTGAATCTCCAAAAAAGACTTACTGTTTTTTCCATTCATTCTCATACCAGATTTCATTTGTTTCAATCAATTCATAAATCTCTTCTGCTACTTGATTTTTATTAACTCCATAAATAACTAAGCCATTGAAATCCAATCCATTCGCTTTCTTTAAAAATTGTATATACTTCTGCAGGAGCTCTCTTGTTATTAACTATCTTTTGGGTTGTTACATCTTTAATAACTACCTTTTCTCCCCTCAATGTCCCTTCAAAATTACCCAGCAAATCCACTTTTCGCATTAGGTCTATTTGTTTATTAAAGTATTTTTTCTTAATAATAGTTCCTTATTCCTAACAATTTTATTAAAATAGAACTATTACAATATCAGGAAGGTTTGCGAAATGATAACATCATTGGAAGATTTGAAAGAACCTGTTCTTGCGTCACTTGAAAAAATTCATAGATTACTGAAAGATAAAGAGGATTTACGTAAGACTTCGGGAAAAATAGAGAAAATTATAGATGACTTGCAGGAGCCGCCGGTTGTCATGATTTTCGGGGAATTCAATGCAGGTAAATCTACATTTATAAATGCATTGTTAGGGGAAAAGATTTTGACTTCAGACGTTATACCGGCAACTGCGGTTGTAACGAAGTTGAAGTACGGAAGCCGGAGGGAACTGGTTGCCCATTTTAAAGACGGTTCAAAGAAGGTGATGCAATCTTCCCAGCTTGAACAACTGTCTTCTGAGAGAAAAGAGCAGCAGAAACTAAGGGAATCGCTTTACTATCTGGAGTTAAAGGTAAACCATCCTCTTTTAAAAACGATGAGTCTCGTCGATTCTCCGGGTTTGAACTCAGGACATGATCACCATACAGCGGCTACTGAGATGTTTATGGACATGGCGGATGAGGCTTTTTGGGTATTTTGGTACAAGAATGTTGGGCTGTCGAGTGAAATGGAGTCGATCCAGCAGCTGATTTCTAAGGGCATTAAACCTGTTGGAATTGTGAACGGAATTGATCAGCTGGACGATGAAACAGACAATCTTGATCAATATCTTGAGTACATTAAAACAAGGCGTCTTCAGGGAGTACTTGATAAAGTCATTGGTCTCTCTGCCTTGGAAGCGCTTGAAGGGCAGGTGACCGGAGACAGAGACCTCCTTGAGCTGAGTAATTGGGGAGAATTACAATCTGTCTTAGGTCAAACGAAAGGGAGAGATGACGTAAAGAAAGCCAAACTGCTTGGCCGGATTACGGAAGCATTTGGTGAAATTGCTAAAGTTCTTACGGCGAATCTAAAAAAGTATCAGTCTGCCGGAATTGAGCGGTCTGTAGTTGAAATAGTAAAAATCGCAAAGGATTTAAGGAAGCTTGATAAAGAACAAGCCAATCTCACAATCTGGATGGAACAGTTGTCAGTGGCAAACAGCCTTTTTAACGGGAAGGGAAAGATTGTAAACCTTGATCAGATGGACAGAGAGATGGAGCACTTTGCATCCGTTTATACAGAGATTAAAGGAACGGACTCCGTTATCAAAAATGTCATGGGAAAGTGGAATTCTTTAAGGTCAGCTATTATTTCTCAGAAGGAGCTTGCTGGGCAGTATACGGGGGAATTTGCTGATGTTTCCAGCATGAAAGAAGAGTTAACAGATCATTGGAACCACGTTAAGCAGTCCAGATTCTTTAAAGGGAAAAAGATGTCTGCCA
The DNA here is from genome assembly GCF_050483325.1 of Metabacillus idriensis. Taxonomy (GTDB): domain Bacteria; phylum Bacillota; class Bacilli; order Bacillales; family Bacillaceae; genus Bacillus_P; species Bacillus_P idriensis_A. The sequence goes on along the minus strand of NZ_JBCMYF010000031.1, from coordinate 39,125 downwards.
TGCAGGAGAAAACACAAGAGTATGAAAGGCAGCTAGGGGATTTGCGGGAAATGAAGCTGAAGGTGGAGAAGGGAAAAATGGACTTGGAAAAGTTGAACTCGTCTTTTCTGCAGTCACTCCAGCATCGTGTACGGGATCTCAGGAATGATCAGGCTGAGAATATTAATCGGTATCTGAAAAAAAGAAATCATCTCTATCTTGGAATGAAAGCTGCGACAAAAGACGTACGTTACGAACATGTGTATCAACTCTGTGCTCTGACTGATTTCCTGGAAGATGTTTTGGACATTGCGGATGAAATTGGAGAAGGTGCCGGCTGGTTTGTTTTAAGACGGGATGATTATCTTTCAAGCGGCACTTCCATCGATTTTAGCCGTTTTGAACAAGCCTATGCTTATGTGAAAACAATAAATGCTGATTCAAACATAGCTTTGGCAGAAAAAAGGCTGACAACCTTTGCATTTCTGGGTAATCCTCTCTTCGGCAAAACCGCTGAACCAGAAAATCTTCCTTTTGACCTTGTAAAGGAACATAAAGCGCACCGCCGTTCTCATAATGAAAAGCTTTTTGTTGGAGCTTTGCTGCTCATTCCGCTCATAGGGGCCATCGTGGATGCTCAGGAACCGGACGTGCAGGGAGTTTATGAGGAATACAATGAAAATGATTTTGAAGAGAATGCAGAGGCAGAAGAGATGCTTGCTGTTGAGGAGCCAATAGAAGAAAATACAGGATGGCAGCAGATAGAAGACGGACAGATTGAGGAACTTATCGGAAGTCTCCAGGAAATGGTTCTGTCAAACGGCCCCTCCGGATTGGATTCTGAACGATTCGGTTCGGAGACCGAACTAGAGTCGTATCGGGAGTATGTTTCAGGCGCAGGAGATGGAAAAAGTCTCGAGAACCTTGATTACGACCTGATTTCTGTAGACCGGTCAGACCCGGACACTCTTGTGGCAGTCATTCAGGAGAATCAAACGTTCAGCAATGCATTCACAAAAACGGTTTACGAAGTAGAAGCCACATACAGCATGAACCTGGATGAATACGGACAGCTCTCGATTGTTTCTTTTTCATATGAGATTGTGGACACAACTGAAGAGTCATTGATTAAGGTAACACAATCTGATTTGGAGTCTTTTTTCAGCTACTATTTGGAAGATGCTGAAATGGAATACAACACAAATGCTGATTCAACTTCTAAATACTTGAGCATGGATGCTTCCATTGCTCCCCACTCTTTTGCAGATGGGCTTGAAGGGTATATTCTTTCATTTGTAACAGCAGACATAGTGAGCTTCGAAAAGGTAACTGAAAATCAGTACAAAGTAAACACTTCTGAAGAATTTATTCTTGTTAATTCTCAGAATAAAGAAGAAATCAGTGTAAAAGATGAACGGGAGTACACAGTGGGATTATCCGAAGGAAGTCTTGGAGAATTGCTAATCTATCATGCCTCGCAAACGAACACGACTCAAGCTGTCGTGAAAGAGCCGGCTTATAACCTGCTCGTTAAACCAGAGGATGTGCAGTCAGCAATAACCAAATTTCAGAAATCCTACATTGATGCATATAACTTGAATGACTTTTCTTATGTCCGTTCGCTGTACGATGGGGAAGGCAAAGCTGTGATAGAAGCAGAAAGCAGGATGCAGACGCTGAAAGAGAGTGTGGAAACGATGGAGCTTGTCACCTATGTTCCTCATAATGTCACTCCGGTGGACCAAGATTTTTACAGAGTAGATGTAACAAGACAGCTGAACTACATACAAATCGACGGAATTGTCCGTTTCGTTGAATTTGAATCATCCTATTTGATGAAAGTGACACCGGACGGGGAAATTCTTCTGAATGACATTTTTTCATCTGAAGTAATCCAGGACAAAGTGATAGAAGATGGAGAGATGTAAATCATGTTTGAAATCAGCCACTACACCAAAATGAAAAAAGATGTCCTTTTAACTCTTATAGAGTTGAAAAGTGTACTCATGGAAGACCGGCAGCAGGATTTATCTCTTAAACTAGATGAACTTGCACGCCAGACAGCGGACGATAAGTTCCAGATCGTCGTAGTAGGTGAATTCTCGAGAGGGAAGTCGACTTTTATCAATGCGCTTCTTGGGAAAATCATTCTTCCGTCAAGTGTTAAACCGACAACTGCCATTTTAAATAAGGTCGCTTACAGTGAAGAACCTGAGATTAAGCTGAACTACCATGGGAAAAAGAAAACGGAAACCATATCAGAAGAACGGTTTAAAGAGCTCACGGCCCCATTGGAACCTATCTTTGGGGATGAAAGGTCAGAAAAGGAATTTAAAGAACAGGCGGAGCAAATTCAGGCAATTGCCTACGCGGAGATTGGCTATCCGGTCCCTTTTTGCAAAGATGGTGTGGAAATTATTGATACACCGGGGACAAATGATCTTGATGCGGCAAGAGAGGAAGTAACCAACCGAATTATTCCGCAGTCGGATGCGGCTGTTTTTATCCTTTCTGCAACGAAAATTCTCTCCTCTTCTGAGATGAGTTTTTTGAAAGACCGCCTGCTCGCAAGTGACATTCAAAAAGTCTTTATCGTCATTAATTTTAAAGACGAACTGCGGACTGAGGAAGACCGTCAAAAAGTAGTAAAGTACGCAGAAGAGCATTTGAGAGAAGTTCTTGGTCATCCGAAAATACACCTGATTGCAGCCAAACAGGCATTAAATGCAAGGAGACAGGCTGGCGGGGAGGTCCTGACTGCAAGGAGAAGGCCGGTAAGGGTCTGGCCGCTTGAAGAGACAGGGGTGCCCGAATTCGAATCGCATTTGGCAGACTTCCTTCAGTATGAACGGGGTGCAGTGAAGCTGTCAAAGCCGGTTGCAAGGGCAGAGCGCATCATTAAAGAGCAGCTTGCAAAACTAAAGGTGGACAAGATAAGCTTTTACCAGAATATTGATGAACTGAAAGAACGCGGGAAGCAGCTTGAGCAACAAATCCAATCTCTCGGCAAAAAAACAAAAGGTGCATTGGCAAAGCTTGAGATTGAGCTGCAAAAACAGGAAGCAGGGATGATGGACTGGTACCGCGGCCAGTTAAAAGATCTGTCACGTGCTGCACATCAAACGTTTGATGAGAACAGTCATTTATCTGTTTCGCAGCTATCAGGCCTTATTGAAGCAGCCATTGCTCCAATGGAAAAAGCCATCCACCTTGGAAGGCAAAAGAGAATGAAAGAAGCCATTGCTTCTGCTTCAGCTTTAATCAGTCTTGAGCTTGAAAAGGATTGGACGGACGTGAACAAAGGATTCACTGACCTCATACAGGTGAAAGAACAAAGTGAAGGATTTGTCCTGCAGCAGACGTTTTCAGGATTTTTGGCAGAGGCGGCAGAGGAATTGGGAGATGCTGTTTTTACCAGTAAAAGCCTTGCAGGATCGATTCTTGCCGGAGTAGGTCTTATTGCTACAGGTCTGGCTGCAGGGGTTGCCTGGCTGTTTGGAGCCTTTGATGATCGAAAAGGAAAATTGAAACGGCAGATTGATCAGCGGTTTACGATCAATCAGGCAGAAAAAACGGCAAGATGCAAGGCGGAGTGGAAAGATACCGCTTCAGCCGTCATCAAAACCTATAAGCAGTCCATCGCTTCTGAAATTGCAAAAAAACAAGCTCATCTGGAAACGGTTATTAAAAATTCGGATATGAAGGAAGATGACATTCTGGAGCGGTTACAGCAGATAAATGAAATGGAAACAAGGCTGCAGTCCATAATGACTGATCTGCAGCATCATAGAGAGGGCTTCTCATTAAAAGAAAAGGCTGGTGCTCTCAGATGACGGCCAAGGAAAAGATCCTTCAGGAAATTCAGAACATCCTTGATGCTTTCAATCCAGGTGAAGACCGCTGGAAGCATGCTTTGACGGGTCTTCAAACGCTAAGAAAAGATATCCTGGAAGCATACAATTCGATTGTAGTTGTCGGAGAGTTTAAAAACGGGAAATCGACGTTTATTAACGCTTTGCTCGGTGAACATCTGCTTCCGGTTGACGTAACTCCGACAACTGCGGCCCTGCATGTTTTAATGTGGGGAGAAAACCGGAAGCTCCATGTTGTGAAAAGAAACGGACAGACAGAAACAGGTACTCTCGACGTTTCAGCCCTGCAGCAGTTTTCTGCAGGATCTCATTCTCAGGAGGATGAGATTAGCTATCTTAAAGCAGAAATCCCGGTAAACATCCTTAAAAACAGGGTGGTGCTGATTGATACTCCAGGTGTGAATGACCTGAACGAGCACCGGGCTGAAATCACGCACCAGTTTATTCCTAAGGCAGATATTATCTTTTTTATGTTTTCTGCAACCGATCCGTTAAAGCAGACCGAGCAGATCTTTATTAAAGAGCATGTGATGAAGTACGGCAGTGGAAAAGTGGTCTATCTTACTAACTTTATTGACCGCCTGGAGGAAGAAGAGCTGGAAGAAACCATGACCTACCTTTCCAGAAGGCTGACATCGGTCACCGGCGATAACTCTCCAGTGATTATTCCAATCTCTTCTCTTGAGGGTCTTGATGCAAAGCTCCACCAGGATGAGGAGCTCTATGAATCCTCGGGCATGAAAGAAGTGGATGAGGTTATACATGCCATTCTTTCGTCTCCTGGCAGGGAAGAGGAAAAGAATCTCAGATACAAGGCCCGTTTTGAATATGAACTGAATATCCTTCAGAACAGGCTGGATATGGAACGGGAAATTGCTTCCAAAACAGCGGATGAGGCTCAGGAACAGCTTTTCGCTGTACAGCAGTGGCTGAATCAGGCTGAGAACAGGGATGCGCATCTGACGTCATACATTCACGAGCGGGAGGGAGAAATTCTCTTTCTCATCCGAAAATCGCTTGCCCATTTCGAGAACCGCATAAAAGAAGATGCTGAAGACCGTATTCATTATTTTCAAGGGGGAGACCTCCATACATTCGTCCATTCGCAGCTCTTGCTTCATATCAAATCACAAGTGAACAGGTGGCTTGAAGAATACGGAGAATACATTCACCACCTTCTTCATAAGCTTGAAGCTGAGGTGGCAGCAGGATTGAGCCGATCCTTTTCAAAGTCTGTCAAAATTGAATCCTATCAGGCCGATCGTTTTACATACCGCCAAATGAATGACTTATCAGTTCCTGAGGGCGGAAATTCAAATGTAAAAGCGGGACTGATGATTGGCGGAGCCAGTGCCTTTGCTCTTGCCCTTGGAGGAGGTTTTCTCATTCCCGTGATCGGAATGGCCGGCCTGCCGTTTTTACAGAAGACTCTTAACGAAAATAAACTTCAGCAGCTGAAACCCGAACTGAAGCTTCAGATGGATGCCTACCTTTCTGCTCTTGTACAGGACTTATACACATACCTGTCCGAAAAAGTTGTGGAAGCCATCGATCAATGCGTGACCCAGTCCCTTGCTGCTTTTCAGAAAGAAATCTATGCCATGACGTACATGATGGAAAAGAAACTGAACGACAGCACGCAAAGTAAAGAACATACAGATGCAGAGCTTCAGGCAATCGATGATCTTTCTAGCATGCTGACTAACTCAAAAGAAACCGTAGGAGGATACCATGAACGAATTTCTAACCGGTGATCCGGCACCTTTATCCGAACTGTTTGATGCTGATTTTTCACAGTCTCAAAACACTTCCCTGCTGGTAGGGAGTGAAGGACCGGCTTTTGTTGGATACACTGTTTCAAATCTAGTAAACATTCAGGATTTCTTTCAGCACGAAGATCCACTAAAACAGGCTTTTAAAATGTCATATGATCCTTTTCACTTCCATACCGTAGAGCCTCATCTGGTAAAGGGTTACTTCAGACAGGATGGAACCTACGTGGAAGGTTACTTTAGAGATCGTGACGGCAATACCTCCGTCAATTTGACAGCTGAATCAGGCGGCGGATACATAAGGTCCAATCCGGATGGGGTGAAGTGGAATAATTTGAACGGGGGTTAAAGGACAGGGGGTGTTTTTTCTAATGAGAAATACAGTGGTAATCGCTATGATAGTGGGTTTTGTACTGGTATTAACGGGTTGCAGCGATAATGACACTGCGGAGAAAATGCAGGAAGCTATAAATAATAACGATTATTTTACAGCTAAACAAACCTATGAGGATGCCAGTGAAGATAAGTCGGAAGCACAAAAAGAAAAATTAAATCAAGCGGTTTCAAACATGCTAGTAAAAGAATTACAAAAGGATTTTAAAGCGGTTGAAAAAGACAGCGGCAAGGAAGCAGCTTTTTATCACTCATTGAGTGAAATTGAGGAAATTGGAATTGACAGTGAAACGTTAACAGACAAAATCAACTCATATAAACAAGAGCTTGAAATTGCAGAGGGCGTAAGGACAGATGAAGCTGCTTCAACAGCAGAGACTGACTCATCCAGTACTAATGATGATTTTGAAGTCAGATTTAACTATGAAAGAAAGATTACAGCTGAATTTCTGGAGCTAATTGAATTATGGGGAAACGTTAATGACGGATCAGAAAAATTGAACAGACTGGGTTATCAACAAAGTGTACAAGAGCTGTCATCCAGGTTACTGGCTGATATTGAGTATTACCGTACTGCTATTTCCATACCGGAAGACCAAGAAGAAGTCTATCAGTTTTACTTTGGGTATCTGGATGAAATTGAGCAAGCCATAAAAAAATTAGATAAAGCCAGCTATTCAAACGACAACTCCCTGTTCAAAGAAGTGCGGATCCATATTCTCGCTGCTTCTGATTATCATGATAGCTTTACAATTAGCTCAAGAGATTAGCAGGCTTATCTAAGCAGCGGAACGGTTCTTACGCTTCAGAAAAAACCGGCAATTCACAAAAAGGTGTCGAATATTACTCCAAAAGAGAAATACGACATCTTTTTGTGTGTATAGAGTGGAAGGTTAAGCGATCTGTGGATTATCCAAAGACCGGCTGCAAATATATTTGAGAATTCTCAGAATATTTGAGGCTTGAGCTGGAAGGAAGCGGGGAGAACCGTCACCATGCTTCCCAAATAAGATATATTGAATTTAAAAAACCTCGAAAGGTGTAAAACCAATCAAGGTTTGAGTATTATGGTTGATCTTAAGGTAGTAATTCCAAATAATATTTATCATTTTCTTCTATTTTTCTTAAAAATTCTTCAAGAGAAGACGCAATTTGGATATCGTAATAGTAAACTGGACTCCTATTACTTTTATTTAATTCTATTGACATTAAAGCTGATTCACTGCCTTCAAAGAATATAAGTTTGTCGTTTTCAAATTCTTCATATATATCTATGTCGGGATAAAACTCAAAATCATTAACTCTTAACCTAAAATCCCTTACTGAATAAGGATCCATAATACGATTAATATTAAACTCTGATCCTTTAATAAATCCGTAGCCGACCTCAATATAAAAATTAATTAACTCCTTAGGAAACGTTAAATTAAGTTCCTTCTCAGCCGCTTCTATTTCGTTTTCAGTTACTGGATAAAAAGTGTTTTCCTGATTTGTCTTAATAAATTCATAGTTCATTACTTTTTACCTCCTTTAAATAGTTTGTTGGCTGGTGAACCTGCTCCGTGAATACCAGCTTGGTGCTCATTTGGGAATTTTGCAGGCCTCCTTTTGAGGACGTTGCTTTGTCCTGATTCTTATTTCATTGAAAAGTACACTCGTGTCTCATATGTTCAATTGAATTAGTGGACTTAAAAAGCAATAGGCTATGAATCTGATTCAGCAATTACGGGAGTTGAAGTTGATTACTATATTTTCCATATTTTATAGTATAAGGCAGATAGTAGGATGGCTGAATAGGACAATCGGCTTTAATTTCCCTTTCTAGAACATTTAAATAGGAATGGAAGTTGATATCCATTTATAGAACAAACATTAATAGCACAAACCATGGGGGTGGCTTGTGCTGCTTATGTTCGTATGTTTATTAATGCGTATTCTCAACTTTCAGTGCTTACTTTCTATCATCAGAAACTTCCGCCACAGATTCCCTCTTCACCAGCCGCGCAGGCAGCAAAGTCTCCAGAAACGGCTCTTCCTTATTATCCATCCGCCAAAACAGCTGCTCCACAGCTTTTTTCCCAAACAGGTTGAGATCAATGTCCATAGTTGTGATCTTTGGATTGGCAATCCTGGATAACTGCCCGTTGTCAAAACAGCCTACGGATACTAGATCTGGCACAGTATATCCTAAGCGCTGCAAGGTTGACATGGTGAGAAAGCCAAGGCCGTCGTTGACGCAAAACCAGGCGGTTGGTTTTTGGTCAAGGTTTGATAGGAAGGTGTGGATGTTCACTTCGTCTTCGTCAGCCTGAAGGTACATCCATTGTTTGTCTGGTTCGATTCCGTGTCTTCTTAGTGCCAGTTGATAGCCTTCCCAGCGTTCCTGGTAGCTTGGGGAGTAATCGATGTTGCCGATGAACCCAATTTCTCTGTGGCCAAGGTCAATGAGATGCTTGACTAGTTCGTATCCGCCGAAACGGTTATTAGTCAGGATGGCATCTGCATGGTTGAGCGGATCGTGGTGATCGATCATTACGGTTGGAATGCCTGTATCCAGAACTTTGTTAATATAGTCTGTGGTGAGATGGGAAAGGATTAGGATTCCATCAACCGCACGATCTTCTATCACCTCAGGCAGCTTCAAGGTTTCTTTCTCTTCGTTGTCCACGGAGAGAATGAGAAGGTTCATGCCTCTTGATTTTAATTCTTTTTCAATGCTGAGATAGATTTCACCGAAAAAGCTTTTGAACGAAAATGCCCGTACGGAAGCGAGGAGGGCGATTGTGCCTGTCTGCCCGCTGTTTCCGTTTTTTCTTCCGCTTGGATAGGCGTATCCAAGCTCTTCTGCGGTTTTTTGAACTAATAGTCTTGTTTCCTCACTTACTCCCGGCTTGCCGGTCAGTGCCTGTGAGACGGAGTTTTTCGAGATCTTCAGTTGATCCGCAATGTCCTGCATAGTAATTTTTTTCATTCTAACACCTACAAATCGACAATTTCTTTAATTATCTTTTCTCTTTTTCTAGTAGTTTTCCCTCTATCTCTTCAAACATCTTTTTATGAATCCGCATGATGACATAGAAGAATGGGCTGATTAGTAATGTAATGGCGTATATTTGGAAGAAATAGATACTTGCTCCCCAGATTGCCAGAGCGCTCATAATGAAAAGGGTGTTTTTCAGTTTTAAAAAAGTAAGGCCGATTGACGTTCTCACGGCTTCCAGTCTGCTGATGCAAAAGCGTGACAGCAATGGGTACAGATAAAACATCATGATGATATTCATGATGAATAGAACGTATAAAGCTGAGATGAAGAGTTCGCTTGCTCCGCTCAATAAGATGAGATCGGCTGTAATAACCAGACTTATGAACAGCTGGAAGCTCCATAGGATAAAGGATGATTTGAAGTTCTCCTTTACTAAACGGAAAAAATCACTTGTTACGGATAGGCAGCCCTCTCTCATCAGCTTGCCCATGGTTCCGAACAGCGCTGCTGCAAATGGGCCGACTGGCAGCAGTGTTCCATAGAGAAGAACCCATAATAATATGTTCTTAGTATCCCATTCTATCATCAGGATGACCAGAGCCGGTAGCAGAGCGATTGAAAAGTAAAGATTGCTTACTAGAAACCAGTACCCATATTGCATCCATTTATAAAAGAAGCCGGTTTGGTTTAGTTGTTTAATCATTTATAAAACCCCTTAACCTTTGATTCCTGTGACAGATATGCCTTCAACAAAGTACTTCTGCAGCGAGAAGAAGATGATGATTGTTGGCACTAAGACTAATACGGAAGCCGCCATTAATGGTCCCCATTCGACTTTTGTCATGCCGTTGAACATGGCAAGTCCAAGCTGCAGCGTAAACTTATCCGAGCTGTTCAGATACATGAGCGGGCCTAACAGATCATTCCATGAGCCTTGGAAAGAGAAGAGCGCAATGGTGATTAATGCCGGCTTTGATAACGGCAGAAAGATTTTATAGAAAATCTGGAAGCGGCTGGCGCCGTCGATTACGGCTGATTCTTCCAATTCTTTTGGAATGGATGAGAAAAATTGACGCAGCAAGAAAATGAAGACTGCCTGGCCGCCTAGAAATGCGGGTGCAATTAACGGATAAAATGTATCAATCCAGCCAATTTTACTGAACATGATAAACACAGGGATCATGGTTATTTCCCCGGGCAGCATGATGGTTGAAAGCAAGATGAAAAACCATATGTTTTTCCCCGGGAAGTTAAAGCGGGCAAAGCCATATGCTACAAAAGCGGATACAAATACTTCTGCAAACATTCTGAACCCGGTGATAATGACTGTGTTCTTTAAATATAAGAAGAAAGGGATATCTGTTACCGCACGTTTGTAATTCTCCCACTGCAGGGTTTCCGGGAACCACTGAGGCGGAATCTGGAAGACGACATCACCTGATTTTAACGATGTTGAAATCATCCAGAGGAGAGGGAGAATGGTTGCAATTGACGTAAGGATCAGGAATGTGTAAACAAATGTATGCTGTATTTTTTTTCTTTGAGGAATCGATAAGTTCATTAGTTCTCACCTGCATCTTTCATTAAGCATCAACGTTTGGTTTCTTCGTTGAGCGAAATTTGCGTTTTTTCTTTTTAGAGCCCTCTTGGACTTCCCCCTGATAGAAGACCCAGACGGATGATGATTTGAATACAAGAATGGTCAATACGAGGATAATCACGAACAGGACCCACGCCATAGCCGTTGCATAGCCCATTTTGTAGTAGTTGAACGCATTTTCATAGAGATACACCATGAAGAATTGTCCTTGGTTGCCTGCACCGCCAATAATGTAAGCATCATTGAATTTTTTGAAGGAACCGATGATGCCCATGACCAAGTTGTAGAAGATAACCGGACTTAACATTGGAATCGTAATATGCCTGAATTTATGAATCCAGTTTGCGCCATCGATATCAGCCGATTCATAAAGACTCGCAGGGATATCCTGAAGCCCTGCTAGATAGGTAAGCATTCCTCCGCCGGCACCCCAAATGGCCATCATAATATAAGAAGGGAGCACCCAGCTTGGATCCCCAAGCCAATTCGGTCCGGAAATGCCGATGTATGAGAGAAGAAGATTAATTAATCCATACTCAGGATCCAGGATCCAGCGCCAAAGCAAGGCGATGGAGACACCGGAGACAATGGCCGGCATATAAAGGGCTGTCCTGAATAGATAGACTCCTTTTACTTTAATGTTTACAACGGCTGCTATCGTCAGAGAAGAGACGATGCCAAGCGGGATGGCAAAGGCGGCAAACACAGTCGTTACTTTTAATGAGTTAATGAAATTTGGGTCGTGAAATAAGGCAATATAGTTATCAAAGCCAATGAAGCTTGGTGCCGTAAACGAATTCCAATCTGTAAATCCAATGTAGAAGGCGAATCCGATCGGAAAGGCTGTGAAGATAAGAAAGCCTAATATCCAAGGAGAAATAAACAAGTAGCCTTCATATTTGCCAAGGAAGTTTTTCATCATATCAACCTCTTTTAAGAATGGACCCCCAACTGATGAATCCAGTCTGAGGGTCCGTTCTTTTTATTGTCCTAAAATTTTTCTTAATTCTGCAGCAGCATCTTTAGCTGCCTGCTCTGGATCTTTTTTATTTAATAGAATAGGTTCGTATAATTGGAGCCAAATCGCATTATCAATTTCATTTTGCTTTGGCTGGTTATTGAATCCTCGTGAAATTTCAGAGCCTTTTTTCATTTCTTCTAATGCATACTCTTTCTCGGGACGAATGTTTGGTACATTATCAATCTTTGATTTTACTGGGGGGAGTATCTTCCAATCATGGACTGCGCTTGTTAGATCAACTAATGCTTCTGCAGCTGCTTCTTTATCTTTTGCGGCACTGGACATAACCGTATGTGCAATCCAGCTGGATGTTACATTTTCAGTTCCCATAGGCATTTGAGTCATGCCGACTTCAAATTGCTCGCCGACTTGTTTTTCCAGATCGTCTCCTGCACCGCCAAAGAACATCGCCACTTTGCCTGTTTTGAACATTTCAGGACCGCCGGTGTTTTGAGCCTGCGTTTTGTTTGGTGTTACTTTGCTTTCATTGATCAGCTTATCCATCATTTTAATGCCTTCAATCGATTCAGGAGAGTCAATTTTCACTTCGCCATCTTGTGTAATGGTTTCTCCGCCGTATGTCCAGATCCAGTTCGCCACGTTTGGCCAGCCGTCAATGACTGTTCCGAATTGATCGTTCTTGCCATCCTTATTTGTATCTTTTGTTAACGCTGAAGCGGCTTTTTCGAAGTCATCCCATGTCCAGCTGCCGTCAGGAAGAGCAACACCGTTTTCTTCAAACATTTTTTTATTGTAATAAAGCATTACCGGCTGGTTAATCCAAGGCAGGCCGTATAGTTTATCGTCAAATTTGCCGATGTTTAAGGCGCCTTCGTAATAATCAGCAAGGTCTACTTCTTTTGTCGCTTCATCTATAGGAGCGATTACACCCAGATCAGCATACATCGGAATGTACTCTTGTGACAGCCAGAATAAGTCAGGCGCTTGTTTGGCTGAAGCCATTGTTTGTATTTTCTTATAGTAATCTGCAGGGATGCTTTGGATGGTTAATTTATAATTCTCGGACTCTTTGTTTACCTTATCTACAACTTCCTGAAATTCCTGAAGCTCTGCTGCTCCAGCCCAGGTGCCCACTTTAAGTTCTACTTTGCCATCTTTTGTTTTTTCTGACCCGGCTTCACTTGAACAGCCGATCAGGCCGATTGATAAAGCGGCAGCTGCTGATATGGCAGCAATTTTTTTGAAAAAGCCTTGTTTCATTTCAAATCCCCCTTTGTGTTGTTAGCGCTATCATTTTAGTGATAAATTTAAAATATAACGTTACAAAATTATATTTGTAATGATTATTTCACGTTTGTTAAGTAGTGTCAACCTAAAATAAGAAATCATGAAAGCGCTTGTAATGTTGAATGTATTCTTGTATATTTGGAATAACTTAACTAACTATCTTGTAACGTTACAAAAAAACGGAAGAGAGGGAACGAGATGAATCATTTAGTGAAAAACGATGTGAAAACATGTAAACAGCTTGTAGAAGAATACAAGTTTAATAGAAAGGCTGAAAATCCAGAGAAGATTCATTTTTCAGGAGTTGGAGATCAGGATGTCTACAATATAACGGCTCCTTTTGAAGATGTTGGTCAGCTCGTTATTGCCGGCCGTGTAGAGGCGAGGGACAGTGAGCATTCACAGGTTCAATTTTTTATTGAACAGAATGGCAAGTGGATTGTTCAGCCGGATTCACCGGTTTTTCAATTGCAGGACCCGTTCTTTACAAGGATTGGCGGAGAACTTGTGCTTGGCGGAGTGCAGATTTTTCCTCATCCAGTCATGAAAGATGCTTTAGGCTGGAGAACAGTATTTTACAAAGGGGAAAATATTGCGGGTCTTAAAGAGTTTGCGGTAGGACCGGATGGAATGAAGGACATTCGTTTAGTTGAACTGAAGGACGGCACTGTCGGAGTGTTCACTCGTCCTCAGGGAGATAAAGGCGGAAGAGGGAAAATCGGATTTGCTAAAGTGGCAAAATTGGATGAATTAACGATTGATTTTATAGAGAGTGTGCCGCTCCTTGAAGGGCAATTTACGGATGAAGAATGGGGCGGCGCCAATGAAGCGCACCTGCTTTCAAATGGGCTGATCGGTGTTCTTGGTCATATCGCAAGCTTCGACGATGCTGGAGACCGCCACTATTATCCGATGATCTTTGTGATAAACCCTGAGAACGGGGAGTATTCGGATATTCAGCTGATCGCCATGAGAGAGAATTTCCTGCCCGGAGAAGCGAAACGTTCTGATTTAGTTGACGTTGTTTTTAGCGGCGGGCTAGTTAGACAAGGTGATGGAAAAGCAGAACTATACGCGGGTATCAGCGATGCTGAAGCTCAAAAAGTGACGATTGCAGATCCTTTTTTGCCATTTGAAGCTTTGTGAATTGATTTCAAGAACGGGGAGAGAAAAAAATGAATGTATACCGCTATGAACAAAATCCGCTGATCGCTCCTGATGACGTGACGCCTTTTCATGATGGCTTTGAAGTGATCGGTGCGTTTAATGCAGGAGTGACGACATTTCAAGATGAAACGATCATGCTGCTTAGAGTTGCGGAACGACCGATAAGTGCGGACAGAAACATCGTGAAGGCACCTGTCATTCATCCTGAAACAAGTGATTTAGAAATTCTTGACTTTCACTTAGACGATCCAAAGTATGATTTTTCAGACGCTCGTGTTATTCGCCGCGCGGGACAGGCGCAGTTTGAATATTTAACTTCCCTGTCCTATCTGAGAATTGCTAGAAGCAAAGATGGGCGCCATTTTACGATTGATGATAAGCCGTTTGTTTATCCCTCGGATAAGCTCGAGTCGTTTGGCATCGAAGACCCGCGCATTACTGAGATTGATGGCACATATTACATCTATTTCACAGCGGTTTCGCCATATGGTGCAGGCGAGTCTATGGTTTCTACGAAAGATTTTGTCTCAACCGAACATCACGGCATGATTTTTGCACCTGAAAATAAAGATGTGGCGATTTTTCCAGAGAAAATCAATGGAAAGTATTACGCATTGCATCGCCCTGTCCCAAAAAGCATAGGCTTCCCTGAGGTTTGGATCGCTGAATCTGAAAACCTGATTCATTGGGGAAATCATCAGTATCTCTTTGGTTTAAGAGAAGGAAAATGGGATAACGGCAGAATCGGCGGAGGAGCCGTACCGATCAAAACAGATGAAGGATGGCTGATCCTTTATCATGGTGCATCAAAAGAAGACCGTTACTGTATGGGGGCAGTCTTATTGGACTTGGAAGATCCCGCAAAGGTTATCGGGAGATCTGAAGAGCCGATCCTTGCACCTGAAGCGGACTATGAGATTGAAGGGTTTTTCGGCAATGTTGTTTTCTCTTGCGGGGCAGTCGTTGAAGGGAATGTAATTAAGATGTATTACGGAGTGGCTGACACTTCTATGGCCTGTGCGGAACTGCAGGTAGACGAAGTGCTGAGTGCGATTTCAATGTTATCGCTGAATCGTTAAGTCCTCTCTTGTAAAGCTGGACTCATATTTTTTTCGAAAATAACAAATGAGGATGTGTATTCATTTGAGCCATGCACCAATTATAGTAACCCCTCTCTTCCAAGACCGCATCTGGGGAGGCACTTCATTAAGAGAACAATTCGGCTACGAGATTCCAACTGAAACCGCAGGCGAATGCTGGGCGGTTTCTGCCCATCCAAATGGCCAGAGTGTGGTTTCTGCCGGAAAATATGCCGGAAAAACGCTAGGTCAGTTATGGGGTGAGAAACGGGAACTGTTTGGCGGAGTGGAAGGAAACACATTTCCGCTGCTTACAAAGATTCTGGATGCCAACAATGACCTGTCCGTTCAAGTTCATCCAAATGATGAATACGCGAATGCGCATGAGAATGGTGAACTCGGCAAAACAGAATGCTGGTACATCATCGACTGCAAAGAGGGAGCAGACATGATTTACGGTCATTATGCTGCTTCTAAAGAAGATCTGGTTAAAATGGTGAACAGCGGGGATTGGAATTCACTGCTGCGCCGGGTGAAGATTAAGCCTGGTGATTTCTTCTATGTGCCAAGCGGAACGATTCACGCTTTATGTGAGGGTACATTAGTGCTTGAAACACAGCAGAGCTCCGATACAACGTATCGAGTATATGATTATGACCGTACAGATGATAAGGGGAACAAGCGGGAACTGCATCTTGAGAAAGCGATTGATGTGAGTACTGTACCTCACGTTGATGGCCAGAATCATCCGGCTGTTGCAAAGATGAAAGATGTAACGATTACGACTTTTGTGGAAGAACAGTATTTTACTGTCTATAAGTGGGAAGTGAATGGACAAGCGTCATTTACGCAGGATCAGCCTTTTCTGATTTGCAGCGTGATTGAGGGGGAAGGTGCGCTTGTTCACGAAGGTGAAAGCTATCCGGTTCCAAAAGGGACCCATTTTATTTTGCCTGCTGAGACGGGAGATTTTTCGATTAGCGGTCAATGCGATTTGATCGTTTCGCATATATGAGAAAGAACAAGGGTTCCGTCATCGGAATCCTTTCTCTAATTTTTATTAATCTGAATATTGACTGAATTAAAACTATTTACTATAATGAAGTCAGATTCATGAAACCGGTTCGATGCAACTAGAGGTATATTTTACATATATAGAAATATATTTTAATAGTATCTTCAATCATTCGTGAAATACTTCTTTTATATTTCATTATTTTTTTACTCTCAATGAAACCGGTTCGACGAAATGTGGAAGAGGAGATCAAATGGTCACAATAGGCGATGTAGCAAAGCAGGCTGGCGTATCTAAAAGTACAGTTTCGAATGTATTCAGCAAAAAGCGTCCGATTAGTGAGGATGTGACAAACCGTGTGATTCGGGTTGCGAAGGAATTGAATTATGTTCCAAATCACATGGCGAGAAGTCTGGCTATTAAAAAGACGATGATTATCGGTCTAAAAATGCCGACTGTCAAAGATTATGAGTTAAGCAGTTTTGAAACGAAAGTGATTAACGGGGTAGTGAAAAAGTCTTCGGAAAGCGGATACCGGGTTCTATTGGACCGGATCTATGAAGGGGATGAACAGTCGAACTTTTCAAGGGATCCCGTTGACGGAGTAATCCTATTAAACCCCCGTGAAGAAGATTCGCGCATTGCGCAATACAGGGATTCCAACATGCCGTTTGTCCTGATCGGACGGCCGGACAGAACAGACATGGATATTAAGTGTGTTGATAATAACAACATTGAAATGGCGAAAGAGGTCGGGGAGTATTTAATCGGCAATGGCCATCGCGGCATTTTGTTTTTAAATGCCTCCTATCATATGACGGTAGCAGAGGACAGAAAAGCCGGGCTGATGCGGGCCTATGATAATTACAATATGGCGTTTGATGAGGGGAATGTTGTTTATTATGATCAAACGACTTTTTCAAACGCATCTGAATATGGATATGCCTCTTTTTTAGAAAAGATAAAAGAGAAGAAGTATACAGCGGTCATTGCGGACTCAGACCGTGTTGCTCTTGGTGTAATGAGAGCCGCGAGGGAAATGGAAGTGGACATCCCTGGAGATGTTTCCTTAATTGCCTTGAGCAATAATGAAACTCTGGCTCTTGAGACGACTCCAAATTTAACGAGTGTCGAGCTGTTTCCTGAAAAATTGGGGGAAGAAGCGGCTGATGTCCTGATCAATATGCTGAACAATCAGCTTGTACCAAGAATCAGAACGATCCCTGCCAGTCTGGTCATTCGCGATTCTTGTCAAGATATGAAACATCAAGAAGTGTAATGGATGAATCATGAAAGGGGGAGAGACCTGGAATCTATCAAGATTCTACATACGTAATTGTAAGTGCTTACATTTGGTTAACCACGATTAACAGGGGGATTATGATGAAGAAATGGCTATTTTTAGTACTTGCTGTTTTGCTTGTTTTATCAGGCTGTCAATCGAGCACGGGTAGCTCGGGCGAGAAGACGGAACCTGTAAAGGCGCCGGATCGTGATTTAACGGCAGAAGGCTTGCCGGAGTTTAATGAAAAGGTTGGAGAATTAGGGAAAACGGATTTGGAAATTTGGCTTGCAGCTGACTATGCCAATACAGCTCCGATTCAAGATGCGATAAAGGAATTTAAAGAAGTATATCCAAACATTTCGATCAAAACGGTTGGGATTGAATGGGGAGATATGAGCAATAAAGTAAAACTTGCCGTTTCCAGCGGAGCGGTTCCTGATATGGCCCATGCCCATGCCTTTGCAATGGGTGCACAGGGTCTTGCTGAACCGGTAGATGATCTGTGGGAAGAGTGGGGCGAAGAGGATAAGTTTGTTCCGGGCGGTATTGAAGATACAACCTGGGAAGGTGTTAAATACGGGATGCCAATTGATGTAAATACAACAATCTACTTGTATAACAAGAAGGTTTTTGAAGAAAACGGCATTACAGAAGCTCCAAAAACGCTAGATGAGTTAGTAGATGTATCAAAGAAATTAACGGAAAAAGATGGATCCAGATATGGAATCGTGACGAGTGCCAGCGGATGGAGTTTCTTTGGAAATGTCATTGCAGCAGGAACGAACACGCTGAAGTTTGATGGAGACAAGGTGACAGCAAATCTTAATGATCCAAAGATTGTTGAAACGATGGCGAAATATACAGGCTTAGCGACAGTGGATAAATCATCTCCTGTTCCGCCGCCTCAGCAGCGCCAAACAGATCATCCTGTCGCGATGTTTGGTACAGGAAGAGCGGTGTCCTTCATTTCGGGACCTTGGGATATTGCCAGAATCAAAAATGAATTTCCTGATGCGTATAAAGATTTAGCAACGGCGAAGCTTCCTGGGGATGAAAAAGGTTCTGTATTAGGCGGAGGAAGCTTGTTTGTTCCAAAGGGATCAAAAGACAAAGTCGCTTCCTTTGAGCTGATGAAATGGTTTGTTTCAGACAAGTACGGAATTCGGTTAGCGAAAGAGCAAGGCCGCCATCCGGTGAAAACACACTTGTATGAAGATGAAATGTACAGTGATCCGTTACTGAAGCCATATGTAGAGACGCTGCAGGATGCTGTACCTTATAAATTGGAAGCGTATCCAGAAGCGAATGATGCATGGGGTAAAGCTTTGCGTGCCGTATTTGACGGAGCTGAACCGCAAAAAACACTGGACGAAGCACAGGCAATTGCTGAAAAAGCTGTGAATTCAGCTAAATAGGCAGAGGAATAGAATAGTTGATTTTGAAAGGGTATGTGCAGACATGCCCTTTCCCTTTAAAGGGAGTGAACATATTGAAAACAGAAATGGCCACGCAAATGAATACACAATTAAAAACGAAAAAAGAGTTTCATAAATTGAAAGATTATATCGGGTCTTATCTTTTTGTTTTACCTGCTCTTAGTTTCTTATTTATCTTCTCCATAGCACCTATACTCTATTTAATCTGGCTGAGCTTTCATGATTATAGCCTGCCGAATCCCGCCGAGTTTACTGGCTTAAAGAACTTTTCTCAGATGCTTCAAGATAAGCTCTTCATTAAAAGTCTCGGCAATACAATCGTCTATACAGCAGGCTCCATGTTCTTAGGCCTTAGCGGCGCGATTGCTGTTGCTGTGCTTCTTAACAGAAAGCTTAAAGGCTTGCGTTTTTTTAAAGTGTTTTATTTTCTGCCGACGATCACATCTGAAGTAATTACAGCGATGATCTTTTTGTGGGTGTTTGATAATAACTTGGGCATCCTTAACTATTTGCTGAAGCTCGCAGGGGTTGAAGCACCGCCGGCTTGGCTTTTGCAGCCGACTACAGCGATGATCATTCTGATTCTGATTGGGGCATGGAGAGGCACAGCTTATAATATTCCGATTTTCTTGGCAGCCCTTCAGGCAGTGCCGCAATCTTTATATGAAGCAGCAAGGATTGACGGGGCAAATTCCTGGAAACAGTTTATACATATTACACTGCCATCGATCACCCATATCTTAGTTTACACGATGGTTATGTCTGTTATTGGCTCATTCCAGGTTGTTGCGGTTGTTGACATCCTGACAAACGGCGGACCGATGGACAGCACGATGGTTGTCATTAAACATATCTGGCAGCAGTCGTTTGAATTTAACTATGTTGGCTACGGGGCTGCATTATCTCTTGTACTTTTCCCATTCTTGCTTGCAGTGACCTGGCTTCAATTAAAGCTATCTTCCGGAAAGGACTAAAAATGATGAAAAAGTCAAAAATCCTGAAAAACTTCATCCTGTATTTTCTGCTGTCGTTTGTCTTATTCGTGTTTTTAGGTCCATATATTTGGATGCTGATGACGGCCGTCAAGTCTCAGGGAGATGTGATGGTTTGGCCGCCTAAAATTTTGCCGACAGAATTTCATTGGGAAAACTTCTTGAGAATCTGGCAGGAAACGAATTTGCCGAGAGCATTCTTAAACAGTTTTATCGTATCAGCAATCTCTACAATCATTAACGTATTTTTAGCGTCATTGGCGGCGTTTGCCTTTGCCAGACTGACGTTTCCGGGAAGAGATAAGCTTTTCCTCTTAGTCCTTGCGACGATGATGATTCCTTCTGGATTAATGGTTGTTCCGCTCTTTTTCATGATGAAAAATGTACCGTTTGCAGGTCCGGATGGATGGCTTGATTCCTATGTGGGACTCATTCTTCCATTTGCAGTCACAGGCTTTGCGATCTTCCTGATGAGACAAAACTTCCTTGCTATCCCCAGAGAGTTGGATGAGCAGGCAACCATTGACGGCTGCTCTAAATTTCAAATTTATTGGAAGGTCATCATGCCTTTAAACAAACCGGCAATCGCATTAGTGGCAATCTTCAGCTTCCTGAGTCACTGGAACGAGTATTTATGGCCATTGACAATCGCGAGGTCGCAGGAAATGTATACGATACAGATTGCTCTAAAAGCATTCCAGGGCCAATATAACATCGATTGGCCATTAATCATGACAGGTGCAACAACTGCGGCCTTGCCGATGATTATCTTGTACTTTATTCTTCAGCCTCTATTTGAGCAAGGTTTAGGGGGACTGGGTTCGGGAGGAAAAGAATCGTGAGCCGTGTTCAGCAAATTCCCTTGTCTAAGGTGATCCATCACAGGCAGCAGGGCGAGTACATTACTTTACCGTTCTCTGTACCAGATGATATTGAAGAAATAAAGGTAGAGCTGTCTTTCAGTCAGCCTGATAAAAATATAATTGATTTGGGACTGGAAGATTCCAATGGTTTTAAGGGGTGGAGCGGCGGTGCACGCAAGGACATTTTTGTCCGTGAAGACCGTGCCACGCCAGGCTACACGTTAGGTGAGCTTCCTTCAGGCGAGTGGGGGGTCATCTTGAATGCTTACCGTGTCCCTGAATCGTGTGAGGTCGACGTTCAAGTTACGCTTTTGACAAGTGAAATGAGATGGTTCAAAGGGGATCTGCACCTGCATTCTGATCATAGTGATGGTGCCTTTACTGTAGCAGAAGTGATTGAAAATGCGAGGCATGCTGATTTAGATTTTGCTGCGTTAACGGATCATAACACGTTTAGTCAAAACGATCAGTATCCGCTTGTTGAAGATCTGGCTGTCATTCCGGGAGTTGAACTGACGACCAACCGCGGACATTGCAACTTTTATGGCGTGAAAAAGCCCTTTTCCGATTTTCGCTGTGCAACGAAGGAAGATGTTCAAGACAAGATGGATGAAGGAACAGCAAATGGGGCCGTTGTTTCCATCAACCATCCGCACTGTTCATTTTGCTCCTGGGAATGGGGCCTTGAGCATTTTGATGTGAAAATAGCAGAGATCTGGAATGGACCCTGGAGCAGCCAGAATCAAGCTGCTTTAACATGGTGGGATCTGCAGCTGCAGCAGGGGAAAAGAATTGTTGCGATAGGCGGAAGTGATACTCATCGCCTTCATGAAACGATTAAATATGGAACCCCCACAACATGGATTTATTCGGATATGCATACTCCAAGAAAGCTATTAGCCTCTTTAACCGCTGGCCAAGTGTGCATTGCCGGCCGTCCACATGCCCCTTGGATTCAACTGCAAGCCGAAGAGGCGCTAATGGGCGGTGCTTTGAAAAGAAAGCATGACAGGGAAATGATAAAAATTGTTATTCCGGAAAGTGCCGAAGGGCATTTAAAAATCATTACGGAACGAGGGACTGTATCTGAAGTTCATAAAGGTCCAGAAGCGTTTTCAAAAGATTTTGAGATTGCAGGCAGCAGTTTATATGTACGGGCTGAATTATGGGATGAGGAAACGGACACTCCGATTGTGATCAGCAATCCAATCTATTTTTCATGAGAACCCAGGAACTAATAAGGAGGCATATAGATGGAATTTCATAGTTTAAGAGGAGTTATTGATCAAAAATATACTGAGAAAGCCTGCTCGAGGTTAATAATGGGGACGGCTCACTTCTATCAATATGACAGCAGGCAGAAGGCATTCGATATGCTCGATGAGTACTTTAAAATAGGCGGAAATATGTTTGATATGGCGCATCAGTATATAGACAGCGAGGTTATCTTTGGAGAATGGCTCCATACGAAGGATCGCAGGGAGATTCATATTTTAACAAAAGGGGCACATCCTGATGATGGTGAACCAGGCCCCCGCGTAAATGCAGCAGCTATATCTAAAGATATCTCAGAAAGCTTAGAGCGATTGGGGACGGACTACATAGATTTTTATGCGCTTCATCGTGATGACGAAAGCATAGAGGTTGGCGTAATTATGGATGCGTTAAATCAGCATCTGGCTTCAGGTCAGCTTCATGCAATTGGGGCATCGAACTGGTCGCATAAGCGTATTCAGGAAGCGAATGAGTATGCGGCGGAACATGGATTAATAGGGTTTACGTTTAATAGTCCGAACTTGAGCCTTGCAAAATGCAGGGAACCAAGGTGGCCAGGCTGTATTTCAGTGGATGAGCACATGGAGAATTGGCACAAGGGCTCCCAGATGCCGCTGCTTTCATGGTCATCTCAGGCGGGGGGCTTCTTCAGCGGAAGATTTTCTCCTGATAGAAAAGACCATGAAGAAATGGTCCGTGTCTATTACTCCGAGGATAATTGGAAAAGGTATGAACGGGCTAAGGAGCTTGCTGAAGCCAAGGGTGTGTCGGCTATTCAAATCGCACTCGCTTATGTTTTAAACCAGCCTTTCCAAACGGCAGCCATCATAGGACCGGAAAATGCTGAAGAATTGAGTTCATCTGTAGCGGGTTCTACTATTAAACTGACGGCAGAAGAAATGAACTGGCTGAATTTGGTGGAACGGAAAGCAAGTGTTTAAGGAGAGGAGCGGTTCAAGGAATGAAACATAAATTCGCTGCCCAATTATATACGCTGCGAAATGAAATTCAGAATGATTTTCCAGGGACGTTAAGGGTGTTGAAAGAAATGGGCTTTGAAGCTGTTCAAATAGATGGCCTTTATGGGTATTCACCTGAGGAGATAGCGGGGGTTCTGAACGAAACAGGTCTAAAAACGGCTGGTATGCATGTTGGCTTAGACAGGCTGAAGCATGAGCTGGATGATGTATTAAAGGAAGCTGAACTGTTTCAAACAGAAGAAATCATTTTGCCGTATTTAGACGACCATTTGAAAAACGAAGAGGGATACATAAGCGTCAGAAAAGACCTGCTCGCCATCTCCGCAAAAGCAGTGCCGCAGGGGTTTCGAATCGGCTATCATCATCACGATTTTGAGTTCCAAACTCTAATTGATGGAGAATATGCACTGGATTATCTTCTTTCGCCAGCAGGCATTTTTCCTGAAATAGATACGTATTGGGTGAAAAAAGCTGGACTTGATCCATTAAGTTATATTCGCCGGTTTCCGCATCAAATGCCAATTCTGCATTTAAAGGATATGACGAGTGACGGAAAAGAAAGTTTTGCGGAAATAGGTGCAGGCTGCATCGATTTTGAACCGATTTTAAAGTGGGGAGAACAAAATGGTGCACAATGGTACGCGGTTGAACAGGATATTTGTGAAGGGAGCCCATTCGACAGCCTGGAGCAGAGCCTTGCCTATCTGATCAAACTGACAGCCAAATGGCAGACAAACGAGGGGTGACATTCATTTGAAAGAGATTGAAGTTGTACATGTCATATTTAAAACACATCTTGATATCGGCTTTACAGATTTAGCTGAAAACGTCACAAACCAATATATTCAATCCTATATACCGAAGGCTATTAACTTAAGCCGTGAGCTTGAGATGGAGAAAGGCAATGCAGGGTTTGTATGGACTACGGGCTCATGGCTCATTCATGAATACTTAAAACGGGCAAATGACGATGAACTAAAGGTCATGGAAGAGGCAATCTCTAAAGGGTATATCGCCTGGCACGGCCTTCCTTTCACAACACATACAGAATTGATGGACAAAAATCTGTTTGAGTACGGATTAACGATCTCGAAAAATCTTGATAAGAAATATGGGAAACAGACGATTGCGGGAAAAATGACGGATGTCCCGGGGCATACAAAGGCAATGATTCCTCTGCTCGCTGAAAGCGGAATCCGCTATTTGCACTTTGGCGTAAATCCAGCCTCGAAGGTCCCGTCCGTTCCTAATCTATTTGTATGGAAATCGGATGATGGATCTGATGTCATTGTCAATTATGCAGACAATTATGGGGATGTCTTAAAGATAGATGGATTGAATGAAGTGATGGTCTTTGCCCACACCGGCGACAATTGCGGACCGCCGTCGATAGAGGATATTAAACAAGAGTTTAATCAATTAAGCGAACGCTTCCCGAATGCCAGGATTATAGCGTCTACTATGGATGCCTTTGCAGAAAAACTTGCAGCAGTCAAGCATACACTTCCAGTTGTAAATGAAGAAATTGGCGATACATGGATTCACGGAGCGGGTACGGATCCGAAAAAAGTTGCGGATTATCGCGAGCTCGTCAGGCTTCGGAATACATGGATCACACAAGGCAGATTGGAAGAAGGCAGCGAAGAATGTAAAGAGTTCTCGGATTGGTTGTTATTAATTCCTGAACATACATGGGGCCTTGATGAAAAAAAGTATTTAAATGATTATAAACATTATTCAAAACAAGACTTTAAGTCGGCAAGAGAGCGCGATTTCATTTCAAAAGATGCGGTTCCTGATAAATACGGCTATATTGGTTCATTTGCGATGCATGAATTTGATAATATGTCCAAACAGCTCTTTTCAACTACATGGGAAAATAGAAGCTACAGCTTATTTGAAAGCTCTTGGAAGGAGCAAAGGGGGTTCCTTCAGAAGGCTGCGGGAGCACTTTCTACTGACAAACAACAGGAAGTGAAAGCGGCATTTGAAGCCTTAAAGCCCGTTAAAAAGAACGTAAATGGATACGGGGAAATGAGGACAGGCGCTGTTTATTCACTTGGGGAGTTCCAAGTATCTTTCTCAGATGATGGCTCCATTTCACGATTAATTGATCAATCAGGTAAAGAATGGACAAATCCAGAACAGCGTCTTGGTGTCTTTTCCTATGAATCCTTCGGGGTTGAAAATTACCAGACTTGGTTTAAGCAATATGTAGAAAATCTTGATCAAACGTACCGCTGGTCTGAAGCAGACCAAGGGAAGCCGGGCATGGAACTGGTTCAGCCGATTCCTGTTCACTCACTCTATCGCCCTGAATTAATCTCACTTAAAAAACAGCAGTCATCTGCGTGTGATAGTGTCTTTGTTCAGCTCCGTCTGCCTGCTAAAGCTGCAGAGGTATACGGTGCACCAAGAGAGATTGAAGTGATCTACACATTTTTAAAAGGTGATCAAGCAATTGAGGTTGAATTGAACTGGTTTGAAAAAGATGCAAACAGGCTTCCTGAAGCGCTTTGGTTCTCCTTCTCCCTGCAGGTGGATAATCCGAATCTCTGGAAAATGGATAAGATGGGCATCATGATTTCTCCGCATGAGGTCGTAAAAAACGGAAACCGCAATCTTCACGGGGTTCAGTCGGGGCTTACTTATCATGGTGCAGATGGATGGGCTGTTATTGAAACGATGGATGCCCCTCTTGTGTCTCCGGGAGAGAAACGATTATTGCAGCTGGATAATAAGACTCCGAACTTAGAGAACGGCTTTCATTTTAATTTATACAACAATGTATGGGGGACGAATTTTCCAATGTGGTACGAAGAAGATGCTAAATTCAGATTTTCATTGAAACTTCATTCCTATGAAAAATAAGAAGGGGCGTGCGTATATGGGCAAGCTTACGATTGGAATTATCGGAATTGGGAGGATTGGAAAACTGCATGCGGAAAATCTGCTGCGTCATCCTCTGGCAGCGGTCAAAAGCATTTCAGATGTGAGGGCTGAATCACTGAAGGAATGGGCATCTTCTGCTGGAATCACCCATGTTACAACGGACTATCGGGAGCTGTTAACTGATTCAGAGATTGATGCGGTTTTTATTTGCTCCCCGACAAGCACTCACACGGATATTATCAAGGAAGCTGCGAATGCCGGGAAGCATATCTTTTGTGAAAAGCCGATCAGTTTAAACTATGACCATTCATTGAATGCATTAGAGGCTGTTGAAGAAGCGGGCGTGAAGCTGCAAGTGGGCTTTAACAGGAGGTTTGACCATAACTTTAAAAAAATCTATGAAACTGTGAAATCTGGCACGATTGGTGCCCCGCATATTGTGAAAATCACATCCCGTGATCCTGAACCTCCGTCAGAACAATACATCCAGACATCCGGCGGCATGTTCATGGATATGTCCATTCACGATTTTGATATGGCCCGGTATGTAACCGGCAGTGAAGTAGAGGAAGTGTATGTTCAAGGAGCAAGCCTCATTGACCCTGTTTTTTCTGAATATGGAGATACAGATACGGCCGTCATGACACTGAAATTTTCAAACGGAGCGATCGGAGTGATTGATAACAGCCGGAAAGCCGTCTATGGGTATGATCAAAGAGTTGAAGTTTTCGGATCCCTCGGTTCAGCAGCTGTGCAGAATGATTTGCCGACAACAATTGAAATCAGTACATCAGAAGGTGTTTACCGCGATAAACCAAAGCACTTTTTCCTTGAACGGTATCAGGACTCATATGTTCAAGAGATTAATGCTTTTATAGATTCGATTCTGTCGGACAGTCCTATTGCGTGCAGCGGACTGGATGGCTTGAAGGCAGAACAGATCGCAAAAGCAGCGAAAGAATCCTATGAAACCGGAAAACCTGTAAAGCTCGAATCTGGTATTCAAGCAAAAAGATAGAAGATAGGAGGAACAGAATGAACACCATACGTTTAACGATGGCACAGGCTCTTGTAAGATTTCTGGATCAGCAATATATCATGATTGATGAGAACGAAACGAAATTCTTTAAAGGTGTTATGGGCATTTTCGGACACGGGAATGTAACCGGGATTGGTGAAGCGCTCGAAAGAGAAGAGCACGGTTTAACGTTTATTCAAGGGAAAAATGAACAAGGCATGGTGCACGCAGCAACTGCCTATGCGAAACAAAAAAACCGGTTAGAAGCATTTGCCTGCACAACTTCGATTGGACCTGGGGCATTAAACATGGTTACAGCTGCCGGGACGGCGACAGTAAATCGAATACCTGTCTTGCTCCTGCCTGGTGATACGTTTGCCTGCCGTCAGCCTGATCCCGTTCTTCAGCAAATCGAAGATTCATCCGATTATACCATTTCGGCAAACGATGCCTTTAAGCCTGTAAGCAAGTATTGGGACCGGATTACCCGGCCGGAGCAGCTTATGACAGCTGCCCTGCAGGCGATGCGGGTGTTGACTGATCCTGCTGAAACAGGTGCTGTAACCCTTTGTCTTCCGCAGGATGTGCAAACTGAAGCCTATGATTATCCTTCTGAATTTTTTCGAAAGCGCATTCATTATGTAGACCGGTTAAGCCTTTCACCTGCCGCGTTAAAAAGAGCCGCTGAGTTAATCTCAGTTAAGAAAAACCCGATTATCATTGCTGGCGGCGGTGTTCATTATTCGTTTGCAGCGGGCGCTCTGGCTGAATTTGCCGAGAAATTTCATATTCCAGTCACTGAAACGCAGGCCGGGAAAAGCGCGCTTCCTTGGGATCATCCGCTAAATGCAGGTGCAATTGGGGTAACGGGGTCTTTATCTGCCAATCGGCTGGCCAGAGAGGCGGATCTCATTATCGCGGTAGGCACTAGGCTTGCGGATTTCCCTACCTCTTCTAAGCAAGCTTTTCAGCATCCTGAGGCGGTACTAATCGGAATTAATGTGAATTCAATGGATGCAATGAAAATGGATGGCTTATCTGTCGTTGCGGATGCAAAGACAGCGTTGCAGGCGATAAGCGAAGAGCTGGAAAAGCATCATTACATGTCGGGGCATAGCTTGGAGAGGCTGGCTTCTTTAAAATTTGAATGGGACAGAGAAGTGGATCGGCTATTTGAGCAGGATCATGAAGCAGGCTTGTCACAAACGAGGGTTTTAGGAGAACTGACTCAGTTATTGGATGATCAATCTGTCATTGTCGGAGCGGCGGGCAGCTTGCCTGGTGACTTGCATCGTGTCTGGAGAAGCAAAACGCCGAAGGACTACCATCTGGAATACGGGTTTTCATGTATGGGGTACGAGGTTTCAGGCGCATTTGGCGTGAAGCTTGCTGAACCTGATAAAGAAGTATACGCCATGTGCGGAGACGGCAGTTTTCTCATGCTGCATTCCGAGCTTTTGACAAGCATACAGGAACACAAGAAAATTACGATTCTATTATTTGATAACAACGGCTTTCAGTGCATCCATAATTTGCAGCGCGGACACGGAAGCGATGGGTTTGGAAATGAGTTCAGATACCGCTCAGGTGAATCCAATCTATTAGCGGATGATTATCTGACGATTGATTTTGCGAAGTATGCAGAAGCTCTTGGCGTAAAAGCATACTCTGTTTCTGCTGTTGATGAATTACAGGCTGCTATAAAGCAATCTAAAGAAGAAACCGTTTCTACTTTAATTCATATGAAAGTCATTCCGGGAACGAACACGGATGGCTATGAGTCCTGGTGGCGGGTTGATGTTCCTGAGGTTTCAGCCAGTGAAAAGGTGATTGAGTCGCATAAAGAAATGAAAGAAAACGTGAAGCTTGCAAAGAAATATTAAATCGTTTGAGAGGTGGAAGAATGAGAGAAGCATTTCCGTTTAAACTGGGAATATCAGCAATAAACTGGGCCAATGAAGATGTGCTTAGACTTGGAGACCATTATTCAGGAGAAACCATCCTGAGCGAGATGGCGTCATTAGGGTATGCAGGCACAGAAATGAGCCGCAAGTTCCCGAGTCATGTACAGTCTTTAAAAGCACTGCTTGATCATAAAGGGATGAGCCTTGCCTCACAGTGGAAAGGCGTCCTCTTTTCAGATGCTGCAAGACATGAAGCGGAACTCGAAAGCTACCGGAAGCATGTTCTCTTTTTAAAAGAAATGGGCTGCAAAACGATTGTCACGTGTGAGCTCGGAGGTTCCACTATCGGTGACCCCAGACGAGGAAAAAATGAGGCGGATGTCCGACCGCTGACAGATCAGGAATGGAATGCAATGATTGATGGCCTTGAGAAGGCCGGTCAAATTTGCCGAGAACATGACATGCAGTTAGTGTATCACTATCATATGGGAACAAATGTTGAATCCAAAGAACAAATCGATCGTCTGATGCAGGAATCCGATCCGGAGCTTGTTCACTTGTTATTTGACAGCGGCCATGCCTATTATGCGGGGGCTGAACCCATGGAGATTCTTGCGGAATATGCAGATCGAATTAAGCATGTTCATCTGAAGGACGTAAGAAAGAATGTACTGGAACATGTCAGAAGCGAAGGGATCGATTTTAAAACTTCTGTTCTTGCAAATGTTTTTACTGTACCGGGAGACGGAATCCTGGATTTTAAGCCAATATTGGAATGGCTGAAGGACCAAGAATACAGCGGATGGGTCATTATTGAAGCAGAGCAGGATCCTGATGAGAAAAATCCATATACCTATGCAAGACTTTCCAAACAATATATCGATCGCATTTGGAAGGAATTAAAGCAGTGAAGGGGGAGAAATCAAAATGAAGAAGTTAATGGTTCCAAGCCATCAGCCGGATCAAAATGGGCGTGTATTATGCATTACACCGCAAAGTGCTGATTGGGAATATGTTGGATTTGAAATCTATCAATTGAAGGCAGGACAAACATTAAAACTGGCAACTGAAGACCAGGAAGCATGCCTCGTTTTTCTGAGAGGAAAAGCAAATGTCAGTACACATGAAGTGTCGTGGGAAAATGTCGGCAAACGAATGAGTATCTTCGAAAAGATTCCGCCCTTCTCCGTTTATGTTCCTTCAGAAGACGAAGTGACAGTTGCAGCAGCGACCGACCTTGAGCTTGCCGTATGCAAAGCGCCTGGAAAAGGTACATACAAAGCCAGGCTCATCAGACCTGAAGATGTGGGAGTGGAAATAAGAGGTTCGGGCAATATGGAACGTCTGATCCATAATATTTTGCCTGAACAAAAAGAGGCAGACAGCTTGCTTGTTGTAGAAGTGTTTACACCAGAAGGGAATTGGTCGAGCTACCCACCGCATAAACATGATCAAAATAATTTGCCGGAAGAATCATATCTGGAAGAAACGTATTACCACCGTGTGAGTCCGGAAAACGGCTTTATTATCCAGAGAGTCTATACAGATGACCGAAGCATAAATGAAACCATGGCGGTCAGCAGCGGCGATGCAGTTATGGTTCCAGAGGGCTACCATCCTGTGAGCACGCCGCCCGGATATGAAGGCTATTACTTAAATGTCATGGCAGGACCAATCCGCACATGGAAGTTCCATAATGATCCCGAGCATGAATGGCTCATGCCGAAAAAATAAGAACAAGGGGTGAAACAATGACTCTACTAACCTTTGACCCGAATCGATCGCTTGATTTTATCGGTGTTGGCAGACTTTGCATCGATTTGAATGCAAATGAAATCAATCGTCATATGGAAGAAACCCGTACCTTTACGAAATATGTTGGCGGTTCTCCTGCCAATATTTCAATCGGCATGTCAAGACTCGGCAAAAAAACCGGCTTCATTGGGCGGGTTGCCGATGACCAGATGGGGCGGTTTATTGTTCAGTATTTAAAAGAGAATCAAATAGACACTTCAAATGTCATCACAGATAAAAGCGGAAGTGTGACAGGCCTTGCTTTTACTGAGATTAAAAGTCCTGAAGACTGCAGCATTCTATTATACAGAGATAATGCCGCGGATTTAAAGCTAGAACCTCAGGATATAAGAGAAGATTATATCAAACAGGCTAAATCACTCTTAATCTCAGGAACTGCTTTAGCGAAAAGCCCATCAAGAGAAGCGGTTTTCTTGGTGTTAGAGTATGCGAGAAAGCATGGAGTCATTGTATTCTTTGATATCGATTACCGTCCATATACTTGGACTTCTCAAGATGAAACGGCAATCTATTACAATCTTGCTGCCGAAAAGTGTGATGTGATCATCGGCACCCGGGAAGAATTTGATATGATGGAACAATTTGAACAGAGAACAGAGGCAAATGACTGGCAGACGGCAAAGAAATGGTTCGATTATCACGCAAAAATCGTCGTGATTAAGCACGGAAAAGATGGCTCCATCGCTTATACAAAAGATGGCGGCTCTTTTGAAGGTTCTGCATTTCCTGCAAATGTGATCAAAACCTTCGGTGCCGGCGATTCATATGCAGCAGGGCTGATTTATGGATTGATGAAGGGCTGGAAGCTTCCAAAAGCAATGGAATATGGAAGCGCAGCAGCTGCAATTGTCATCTCAAGCCACAGCTGTTCCGATGCGATGCCGACTGAAGAACAGGTCGACCGGTTTATTAAGAAGCATAGACAGAGCGAAACCGTTTAAGAGAGGGGAGAAAAGAATGACAACAAGTACTCATATTCAAACACTTAAAAATTACATAGGAGGCCAGTGGATCGAATCATTATCCTCACAGACCCTGCCGGTGCCTAACCCCGCAACAGATGAAGTCATGGCATTCGTTCCTCTTTCTGCCAAGGAAGATCTTGATTATGCTGTTAAAACAGCTGAAGCGGCATTTGAAAACTGGAGTCAGACTCCTGTGCCCAAAAGAGCGCGCATTCTATTTAAATATCAGCAGCTTCTTGTTGATCACTGGGACGAGCTCGCTCTATTAATCACAAAAGAAAACGGGAAAAGCTATAAGGAAGCATACGGAGAAGTGCAGCGAGGAATTGAATGCGTGGAATTTGCCGCTGGAGCTCCAACTCTCATGATGGGGAAACAGCTTCCTGATATTGCTTCAAATATCGAATCAGGCATGTTCCGCTATCCTGTTGGAGTTGTAGGAGGAATTACTCCTTTTAACTTTCCGATGATGGTCCCTTGCTGGATGTTTCCGCTGGCAATCGCATGCGGAAATACCTTTGTCCTGAAGCCGTCTGAGAGAACACCGCTATTAGCAAACCGATTAGCTGAGTTATTTAAAGAAGCCGGACTTCCTGATGGGGTTTTCAATCTTGTTCATGGTGCACATGATGTCGTGAATGGCATGCTCGAACATCCTGGCATTCCGGCCATTTCCTTTGTAGGCTCTCAGCCTGTTGCCGAACATGTTTATAAAACGGCAGCAGCAAACGGAAAGCGGGTGCAGGCATTAGCAGGAGCAAAAAACCACAGTATCGTCATGCCTGATGCGAAGCTTGACGAAGCAGTCAGACAGATTGTCAATGCTGCTTACGGCTCTGCAGGCGAAAGATGCATGGCCTGCTCAGTAGTTGTTGCTGTTGGGGATGTAGCGGATGAACTCATTGGAAAGCTGGTTCAGCATGCAAATAAAATAAAAATAGGAAACGGGCTTGATGAAGAAGTGTTCTTAGGGCCCGTTATCCGTAAAGAACACAAAGAACGGACAGAGCGGTATATCGAAGCCGGTGAGGATGAAGGGGCAATCTTGATCCGTGATGGCCGAAAGGATACGGCCGAATCAAATGGTTATTTTATCGGCCCTACCATCTTTGATAAAGTCACAACTGATATGAAGATCTGGAAAGAAGAAATTTTTGCACCCGTATTATCGATTGTTCGGGTTAAGGATTTAAAAGAAGCCATCGAGCTATCCAACAAATCCGACTTTGGAAATGGAGCCTGTTTGTTTACCCAGGACGGCAGCAGCGTTCGCTATTTCAGAGAAAAAATTCAAGCTGGAATGCTTGGAGTCAACATTGGAGTTCCGGCTCCGATGGCTTTCTTCCCGTTCTCTGGCTGGAAAAACTCTTTCTATGGAGACCTCCATGCAAATGGTTCAGATGGAGTGGAATTTTACACGAAAAGAAAAATGGTAACGGCTCATTGGGGTATGTAAGGTCCGAAGATTCCTTGAGAAACTGAAAAAAGAAAGGACGAGAATAAATAGGTTCTCGTTCTTTTATTTGCTCCAACCATCAGGAGCTATCATTCTCCATTTGGAATGATGTTTATTGCATGCAAGTGAATCAATCTGAAGATTGGAGTTGTATAAGAGTATACTAGGCACTATCATTAATCTTATACAAAAGATTTAATGGGATGGTGGGGGAAAATGAACATTGGAGTCGATTTAGGCGGTACAAACATCCGGGTGGCAGTGATAGATGATAATGGAAGTATTATAGAAGAGCTTGGTTGTTCTACAGAAGTGCGGAATGGACCTCATAGGGCTATTGAGAAGATCATTGTCATGATTCAGGGGCTGCAGGCAAGGCATGCTGTTCAAGCTGTTGGCATTGGGGCACCTGGACCGCTGGATGCGAAGAATGGGATTATTATAGAACCGCCCAATCTTCCGGGCTGGCAAAATATCGAATTGACAAAAACAATTGCGTCGGCCGTTGATTTGCCGGTGTATCTTGAAAACGATGCCAATGCGGCTGCACTTGCAGAAGCACTGATCGGTGCTGGCAAAAAAGCAGACAGTGTCTTTTACATTACCGTTTCTACAGGAGTCGGAGGGGGATATGTATATGACGGCAAGGTTATTTCAGGTGCTCAGGGAAACTGCGGAGAGATTGGAAATATGATAGTAGATCCCCATGCAATCGGTGCTCCAAACCTTAATAAGGGAGCATTAGAGGCTCTTGCAAGCGGGACGGCAATCGGGAGAAAAGCGGAGTCTGTCTTTGGGCCGGGCCATGGTGCTAAAGAGGTGTTCCTGCTTGCTAAAGAAGGCAATCAGGAGGCAGCAGCAATCATTGATGAAGCCCTTAACTACTTGGCCATTGGGATAGCCAATATCGTTCATACTTTAAATCCAGAAGTTATTGTTCTTGGCGGCGGAGTCATGAAATCTAAAGACTTAATGCTGGATCCATTAAAGGGGAAAGTGCTTCCTCTTTTATATCCCAGTCTTAGACCGCATTTGAAAGTAGAGCTTGCATCTTTGGATCAGAAGGCTGGAGTTGTAGGAGCTGCGATGGTTCCTGGACAGTACCTATAAGGATGTTTGCAGTGCTGATATGAAAAATAAAAAAGATGGCTGGAATTAATAAATCTCCAGCCATCTTTTTTAATTATCGAACGATCATATCCTTCTTGCTGCTTTTATTCCCAGCCTTATCTTCTGCATACACAGATAATGTGGTTCCTTTTTTCTGTGCTTTAATCTTCACTCTGTATACTCCTGATTTTGAACGTACAGTAGTTTTTCCAAGGCTTGCAGTCCCATTATAGACATATACCGTTGAGCCAATTTCCGCTTTTCCTGTCACAAATGTAGATCGTGAAGAAAGTTTCTTTACGGCAGGCGTCTTAGGTGCTGTTTGATCAGCGACTTTCATGATGAGTATCGGGCTTCTGTTCCCTTTATCTTTTACGGAATAGAGGAATAGAATGGATCTTGCTTTTTGTTTCTCTTTAAGCGTGATGGAGAAGCTGCCGCTGCTGTCCGCTACTGCGGTACCAATAGTTTTACCGCGATTTTTCAAATAGACGGTTGAGCCGGCATCTGCTTTTCCGGTAATAACAGTGGTATTATCGCCTACTGTGGTTACTGTTGGTTTTGCAGGCATTGTTTTTTTAGTAACTTCTACAGTAGTCGAAGGACTTTGGTTGCCGGCTGCATCCTTCGTATAAATGGTAAGAAGAGTTCCGGAAGTTAGTTTCGTTTTGATATCTGCTGAAAAGTCTCCTGTGCTATTTGCTTTTGCTTCTCCAAGAACAGCAGTTCCATTTTTAACAGTAACAGCAGAGTTAGCTTCCGCTTTACCAGTAACAACCGTTTGATTGTCAGCTACTGGATCAACAGTAGGCTTATCTGGAGCTGTTTTATCCACTACTTGAATTGAAACAATTGCACTTTGATTGCCAGCCGCGTCTTTTGCATAGATGGAGAGAGTGGCCCCAGCTTTTTGCTTTGTTTTAATGTCTGCTGAAAATACCCCAGCACTATTTGTTTTTGCTTCCCCAAGAGCAGTGGTTCCGTTTTTAACAGTGATGGTAGAATTAGCTTCGGCTTTACCAGTAACAATCGTTTGATTGTCAGCTACTGGATCAACTGTAGGTTTAGCAGGTGCCGTTTTATCTGCTACCTGAACAGAAGCCGCTGCACTTAGGTTGCCAGCCGCGTCCTTTGCATAGATGGAGAGAGTGGTCCCGGCTTTTTGCTTTGTTTTGATGTCTGCTGAAAATACCCCAGCATTATTTGTTTTTGTTTCGCTAAGAGTGATAGTTCCATTTTTAACAGTAACAGTAGAGTTAGCTTCCGCTTTACCAGTAACAACCGTTTGATTGTCGGCAACTGGATCAACTGTAGGTTTAGCGGGTGCCGTTTTATCCGCTACTTGAACAGAAACCGCTGCACTTAGGTTGCCAGCCGCGTCTTTTGCATAGATGGAGAGAGTGGTCCCGGCTTTTTGTTTTGTTTTGATATCTGCTGAAAATTCTCCGGCATTATTTGTTTTTGTTTCGCCAAGAATTATAGTTCCATTTTTAACAGTAACAGCAGAGTTAGCTTCCGCTTTACCAGTAACAATCGTTTGATTGTCAGCTACTGGATCAACAGCGGGTTTATCTGGAGCCGTTTTATCTGCTACCTGAACAGAAACCGCTGCACTTTGATTGCCAGCCGCATCCTTTGCATAAATGGAAAGAGTGGTTCCGGCTTTTTGCTTTGTTTTAATGTCTGCTGCAAATTCTCCAGCATTATTTGTTTTTGTTTCGCCAAGAATTATAGTTCCATTTTTAACAGCAACAGCAGAGTTAGCTTCCGCTTTACCAGTTACGATTGTTTGATTGTCACCTATAGGATCAACTGCAGGAATAGCAGGAGCGGTTTTATCTTGTACTTTTATTGTTATTTCGCTGCTCTTATTGCCGGCAGCATCTTCTGAGTAGAGGATAAGTGTTGTTCCGGCAGGTTGTTTGGCAATTGCTGCACTAAAAATACCAGATGAATTTGCAGCGGCAAGGCCGAGAGCTGTGCTGCCTTTTTTTACATATACCTTAGAACCGGCTTCTGCTTTTCCGGTAACAGCTGTTTGATTGTCGCCGACTGGATTCACCTGTGGTACGGGCGGTGCTGTCCGATCTTGAACGATGACAGTTAATTCTTGGCTATTGTTGCCGGCTGCATCTGCTGCGTAGACTTTCAATTCAGTACCGGCCTGCTGTACTTGAATGCCAACACTGAATTCGCCGGTTTCATTTGCAAAATCGTTTCCAAGTGTTTCTGTTCCTTTTTTTACATAGATCATTGCGTTAGGTTCTGCTGTTCCTGAGACTGCATGATCGTGGTCTGAAACTGGATTGACGGCAGGTGCTGCAGGTGCAGCAGTGTCTTGCTCTTCACCGCTGATGAAGGTATAAGTGACGTCGGTTCCTTTATCTGCAGGAATATCCGCTGTATTTGTCTTTTTTACAAGGGCTCCGCCACCTCTTAGATAGGTAGAGGATCCTCCGTAAACTCTTTCACTTAAGGCGTCAAAAGCCGGTTCGCCTTTGAAGCCATATTCACCTGTTTTGTTTTTTAATAATAAGGCTCCGCGGAAATTCGTCATAAATTCACCGAAGCTGAGTGCTGGATCAATGTATTTTTGTACCGCATTTTCAACTGCACGGTAGTCGCTGTTTGGATCTTTTAGAATATCCTTGAAAATACGATTTCCCTGATTAGCCTGAATTCTTACGTATTGCCCGAATAAATAGGAAAGGGAATAGTTTGACAAGGTATCACCATATCGATCCCAGTATAAGAGAGAGTGTCCATTTTTAATAGAATTGGATGCATTATAGTAATCAATTCGGCTGGTTAAAGCCTGTCCTGTGTAGATTTGTTCTGCTGCCATTGAAAGAGCTTCATTCAGCCATGTATCCATGTTTGTATTTCCTTCAATGAACACATTCTGATTGTAATTGACCATGTGCTGAAATTCATGGGCCAGTGTTTCATAAGAATTTTCTACAGCTTTATAAGAACTCATTCCCATTAACGGATAGGTATCAATGTAGAAAATCTCTGATTGATTCGAGTGGGTCATATTGTACAGATCGCCGCCATAGAAGTAGCCGCCAATATAGCCGCCGCTGCCTGTAAAGCCATCCTGGATATCAAAAACTAAAATATTGATCTTTCCATCCCCATTTACATCTGATTCAGGGGCAAAATGGCTGACGACTGCAGGGTGGATGCTGCTGTCAAATTCGTCAGACAGCTTTTTGGCATCAGCGGCAGAAATCTGATTATCATGCACCCATATGTTTGTTTTTGAACCACTGTGCAACAAGGATGCATGAATTTGATAATCCTGATTGTTACTGAAATTTGTTACCCAAAACGGTTTTTGATCTCCTGTCTGGTAATCTGGCATTTTCTCAGTCTGCTGTTTGGAGAACATTTTGTCTTTGTTTTTCTTGATGTTAAAAGGTTTATCTGCATCGATTTGATAGGCGCCAAGATCCAATTTTTTATCAAAGGTATATTTCTCATTGTTGATTTGGAAAGAACCAGTGCTTTGGGATCCTTCTGCATAAGTTGATTCATTGCTGATAATGACGTAATCATCAGAACCGGAGTCGCCCGTAAAATCCGGATTTTTCACTTTGAATCTTGCAGTATCTGAATAATAGGTGTCACTTAAGGAATTGGAAGTACCTACCCTGACATAAACATACTCTTCTTCTGCGTATAAAGATTTTGGCAGAGTCACACTTAAAGTAAGGGTGCCGCTAAAGGATAGATAGAAATAAGCCTGGGTCAAATACGTCAATGAACCATTATCTTCTTTATAAAACTCAAGCGTAGTATAAGGTTCTTGACCGCTGTATGCATCTATCTGGTAGAGCAGTGAAAGCTTTAATTCATCTGAAAGACTCGTTAATGAATTAAATGTAAATGAATGAAAAGCGCTGAAGCTGTCTACTAAAGTACCGATGTAATCGTTGTTTTCCACGAGAGGATAATCATCCGGATTATAGGAAGCACTCTTGCCGGATTTTTCTTTTCTTGGTTTTTCATCAGCGTTTAATTCAGCTGTAAGTTTCTTGGGTGTTTCTGCGTGGACATAGCCAGTGGTAAGCGGTCCTGCTAAAAGAAAGCCAATGATCAGCAAACTAATAAACTTCTTCATGAAAATTTCTCCCTGCCATTTAGGTATAAAAACATAGGTAAATAAGATTATTATAACTTTAGTAGTTTACTATATTTTCCCTGTGAATTTGCAACTTAAGAAGGATAAATTATTCGACATATGTTGGTTTTTGTCGAAAGGAGTTAACATTGGATTGTAATATTTAAATTTATCTATTAAGATAAGAAAATATTGATTATGAGAGGAATGAACTATAAATGAAGAATATATTAACATTTTTGCTTTCTTTAGCACTAGTCCTTGGTTTTTCTTTTACAGCAGCAGATACCGTTGATGCAAAGGCTAAAGCGAAAACGTACAAAAACTGCACAGAATTGAACAAAGATTATAAGGGCGGAGTCGCACAGTCTTCTAAAGTAAAAAATAAAGGCGGAAAAACGAAATACAAACCGTTTGTTTCAAAAGATCTGTATAATGCAAATACAAAGAGTGACCGTGATAAAGATTTAATTGCTTGTGAGAAGTGAACGTGTTTGTTGAGAGGCTCGGACATAACAATCATCTCCTGAATGAAAGCCGAACATTGAAGTGTGCGAAAACCATTTAAAAAAATGGCTATTTTCGCATAGATTGTTGTCTTTCATGATAAATAATGTCCGTTCCTTTCCGCTGCAGGAACTTGCTTTCCGCGGGGAGCGTGGAAGCCTCCTCGGCGAGCCTGCGGGGTCTTCCATTTCGCTCTATTCTCCCGCAGGAGTCAAGTTTATCCGCTGCAATCCACTTAAGGTTTCTACCATTTTGTCAAAGAAAAAAATCCGAACTAAAACGAAATTCAAGTTGGAATTTCACATAATAGTTCGGATTTTTCTTTGGTTGGAAACCTTTTGTCCCAGCCTCCTTCTTACGATTAGTCAAGTG